>JBEKPF010000025.1:0-104312 GCA_049521035.1 Occallatibacter sp.
ATTTGGGTCGCTATAAGATGTAGCGATCTGTCCCTTCAGAGAGATCCGTATCCGGGGGATTGGAGACTGAGCGCGAGGAAACCTCTCTCCGGTTGGAGAGGTCAGAGGTTCAGCGTTTCGCTCAATTACCGAATTTGCTAACAGGGCATTGCTGGATTAATTGCTGGAGTTGTCTCGATTTTTCATCCCTAGCTTCAAGTATACAGAATATCTGTTATCAGACATTCTGATACTTCCCAATACGGCTATTTACGCTTGCAGCCATTCCAATCGTCGCGGTTTCCACCCAAGAACGCGCTTCGCCTTTGCGTTGGATGCGCCACTCAATTTCGTCGCATAGTACACGACGTCTTCCCCGGCAATTTCTTTTACGTCCGCCTCGCTCATATGAGGGGGCTCTGGAGCACCCACGAACTTCGCGAACGCCGGAAGCCACACTGCCTGAGGCGAAGGATTATCGTCGACCAGGTTGTACACGCCAGGCTCTGCCGCTATTGCCAATACCGTTCCAACCGCCGCATCGTCGATATGTACAAACGACGACACTCCCTGTCCCTTACCCACGACGGGATTCTGTCGCCTAGCTACCATGTTCGCTGCTGCCCCGCCGGGGTGGTACCACGTCTTTGGGCCATAAAAGAATCCATAACGCAGTGCAACGCTTTCAATTGCATTCGAACCGAATAGCCGAGCCTCCAGTTCTGTATATGTCCGCGCGCTTGCCGCTACGCTCGGGCTCGCGTTCACATCCAACGGAGATGACTCGTCTGCCAGCAACCCTTCCGCCGCTTTCAAAAAGAAGCCGCTTGACTGCTGTAAATACCGCTTTGCTCCGCAGGCTATTGCCGCACGAAACAGATTCCCTCCCCCCTCGATCCTCAGTTTTCGATCACCGGCCGCATACCTAGGCATATCGCTTTGTTCCTTCGGCAGCGACGTCAGCTCATCGATGACTACTTCCGCTCTTGATCTTCGAAGCGCATCCTCCACCGCCGTGGCATCGAACGCGTTGACAATCGCCGGTTCGGCCCCCTGGCGTTCCAGATTCTTCGCCCCCGCCTCGTTCGTCGTCATACCTACCACAGAATGTCCCCGCTGTAGTAATTCTGTGATCAATGGTTCGCCAATCGCTCCGCTCGCTCCGGCCACAAATACGCGCATAGCCCTCTCCTCTTCCCGTCTACGAAGGTTGAGCGGAATCTCTTCGACCGTTCTCAAACTCCTGAACGCACTGAATCAGCATACCGGCCGTACGAGACTCCCCCATCTCGGCACTGAACATTGCGTTGTAAAGGTGAGGTTCCGGCCACTTGAGCCCGAGATACTGCCGGACGAACGCAGCGCGAGCCTCGTCCGTTGTGTCGACCTCTTCGATTGCTTTGTTCTCAGTTGCGCCCATTGAGATCAGTCTCCGGATCTTATAGTCGCGAGATGCATAAAGAAAAACATGGAAGACATCCTTGCGACTGCGCAGGAAATACTGCGCACCCCGGCCGACAATCACCGACGGGCCACTGGAGAAAGCGGTCTTGACCGCTGTTTCTGAAACGGCAGCGATCCGGCGCGCATCCAGCACGTGCAATCGGTCGGTGGGTGGCAAACCTCCTTCAAATGCGCCTCGAAGAAAATCTTTGAAAACCCTGTATACCGCCGGATCACTTCTCCATTCTCTCCGCTCTACCGCCTCTGGTGTACTGTCCGTCAGTCGCGCGATTTCCTGCGTCAACTTTTCGTCCCACAGATTCCATCCAAGGCGGCTGGCGACCAAACTGGCAATTTCGGACGCTCCGCAGCCGAATTCCCGCTCAATTGTGACAGCTTGAACCATTAATGTTTCCTCACCCTACCGCAACATCTCCACCCGCTCCCGGATCATTCTTCTTCAGGAAAAATGCTAGAACGAACATAATGGAGCAGAGCGCGCCCAAGACCCAGAAGATGTCCATATAGGACAGCGCGCCGCCTTGTTGATGCACCAATTCGTAGAATCTCGCAATCGCCTGATCGTTGGCGTCAGTGGCCCGAAGCCCCGAGTGCGCGATCTTCGAGCCAAGTGCATGGAGTGCCGATCGGTATGCAGGGGTATCGGGAGTGATGTGCCCGACAAGGATTTGCTGGTGATATTGAGCCCGCCGGGCGATCATCGTAGTCACGACCGAAGTTCCAATGCTGCCGCCGATATTGCGCATAAAGTTGATCATGCCGGAGACGCTATTGCCCTTCTCTGGAGGAACTCCGATGTAACCCGCCGCCGTGATGGGGACAAATAAGAACCCTATGCCCACCACTTGGGCGACACGCAACCACATCGCAAATTTGAAGCTGACGAACAAGTCAATCTGGTTCGCGCAATAGAACAGTCCAATGGCGAGGCACAACCAGCCTGTCGCGATGAGCCATCTGGCTTGAATCTTGGATGTAAGCCGGCCGACGATGGGCATCATTACCAGCAGGACAACTCCGCCGCCGGAAAGGACGAGCCCAGCGAGCTCTGCCGTGTAACCCATGAGTGTCTGCAGAAACTCTGGAATCAAGACCAGAGTGCTGAAGAGCATGAAGCCCATCATGAACATCATCAAGTTCGCTGCCGCGAAGTTGAAGCTCTTGAACATGTGGACATCAATGATCGGCTCTTTGCGCACCCATTCCCAGATAACCAACGATAAGAGACAAACCGTTGCCGTTATTGCCAGAGTCGTGATGAAATGCGAGCCGAACCAGTCGTCTTCCTGTCCCTTGTCCAGAACCACCTGCAGCGAACCCACTCCCAGCGTCAACATCGATATGCCAATGTAGTCCACACGAATCCCCCCGCGCCTTAGGCGGCGGAGGAACGGCGGGTCTTCGACCAGGACGTGCGTCAAATAGAGAGCGAGAAGAACCGGAGGTAGCGTGATGAAGAATATCCAGCGCCAGGAATAGTTGTCAGTAATCCAGCCTCCAAGCATCGGCCCGACTGTAGGGGCGAGAACTGCAGTAATGCCATAGACAGCAAACGCGGAGCCGCGCTGCTCCGGAGGAAACGTATCGTTGAGAATCGCTTGTGCCATCGGTTGCAATCCGCCGCCACCGATGCCTTGCACAGCTCGAAATAACAGCAATAGGGGCAGGTTGGGCGCTAAGCCGCAAAGCAGTGAACTCACAGTGAAAACGGCAAGCGACATCATGAAGTAACGCTTGCGACCGATCAATTCTGCGAGCCAACCGCTGATCGGTAGGACGATCGCGTTCGCAGCAAGGTACGACGTGAGTACCCAAGTGCTGTCGTCGTAGCTGGCTCCCAGGCCACCGGCGACGTAAGGCAGCGCAACGTTGGCAACGCTCGTGTCCAGGACCTCAACAAAGGCCGCCATCGACACAGTGGCGGCAATCGCCCAGGGATTTACTTTAGGGCGCCAGACGGCTTGCTCCGGAGGAAGAGTCAGCGTTGTAGCGCTCATCGCAAGTACACCTTCGCTTCAATGTTCATACCTGGCCGAAGCTGGTGATCGCGATTCTCGCCCGGCTCCAGCACGATCTTGACCGGAACCCGCTGCACAATCTTGACATAGTTCCCTGTTGCGTTTTCGGGCGGCAGCAAGCTGAAGATGGGGCCCGTTGCTCCCGCAATGCTGTCGACATGACCGTTATATGTGCGGCCGTTCGAGTCGAGCTCAATGCTCGCTTTCTGGCCAACACGCATATGTTTTAGTTGGGTCTCTTTGAAATTCGCGGTAATCCACACCTGGTCGAGGGGAACCACAGTGAGTAACTGCTCTCCAGGGTCGACATTTAATCCAACGACAACCTTCTTCGTGACCTCACCAGTCACGGGTGCAGGTATTTTCGTGTATCCCAAATTAAGCCGCGCCTGTTCGAGAGCAGCTTCTTTCTGGTGGACATCGGCTGCGGCGGAAAGCGCCTTCGCTCTCGTTGAGGCAACACGTTGCGGACCAGCTTGCGCATCTTCGTAGCGCGCCTGAGCCTCAATAAGGCGGCTGTGGGCTTCTTGAACGGCCTGATGAGCCGCGGCCTCGTCTGCTTCTGCTGCAGCTATGGCGGCGACATCTGTCGCTGCGGCGGCATAAGCATGATCGTAGACTTGCTTCGGCACCTCCTCCTTCGTGAGCAGCAAGCGATACCGCGTGACGTCATCTTGAGCCTTCACATTTTCGGCTTGGGCCTCCAAAACTCGGGCGTGCGCGGCAGCGGCTTGCTTTTCCGCTGCCGCGATTGCCGCCTCAGCATTCTCGATATCAGAGGACGTAAATTTCAATTGGCTTGAGGTGTCCACCGAAGATACCGGCACATCGATATTCGAACTGTTCGCAGCGGCCTTAGAAGTCTCGAGTGTTGCCTGGGCTCTTGCCAAAGCGACTTCATAGTCTTCCGGATCGATTTCCACAAGTGTGGATCCTGCTTCTACCCATTGGTTATCACCGACGTCGACCTTCTGAACATATCCGGAAATGCGCGCGCTGACAGGGTAGAGGTGGACGTCTACTTGCGCATCGTCAGTGGATTCGAAGCCGGAAAGATAATGCCAGAGGAAGGCACCTGCTACAGCTAGAACAACAAGCGAGGCAAGGAGGATCCAGCGTTTATAGGAGCGTCTCCTTGGATAAGCCGAAGCTAACGGGTCAGCTGGGCCTGCATTGTCTCCTGCGGTGTTTCGCGCTGACGGGGGCACCGAGGGCGGATTCGTTGCTTCACTTTTTTCAGACATACTCAATTCCCCTTCAGATAATGTGAATACTCGGACTCCGCAACACCGGTCGCCTTGGCAAGAGAAACCTTGGCCAGGTTGTAGTTGTAGAGACTTGCAATGTAGGCATCATTGGCGATCGCAAGCGCATCTTGAGCTTGAACGACTTCAACGTTGTCCGTAACTCCTGAACTGAACCGATCGCGAGATTGTTCCAGGGTCTGAGTGGCCAGGGTTATCGCGCTCTTCTCAACCGAGACTTCTTGCGCATCTGCTTCCAGATCGAGATAGACGTCGCGGACTTCCTGATCAATTTTGGCGCGTAAGTCTTCCAGTCGCTGTCTTTCCTCTGTCAGCGAGGCGTCGGCCCTGAGAACATCTCCGTGCACTCTGCCACCTTGAAAAATCGGGATGCGGAGTGTGGCAGCCGCATCAACGGTGCCGTGTGATGAGCCTGGATTGACTCCAGATAGACCGTAGTCGGTTTCTGCGCCTATCGATGGATACCGTTCGGCCGAAGCGGCTTTTCTTGCGAACTCAGCGGACCGGAGGCGGTTCACCTCACTCTGAAAGTCAGGGCGCGCCTTGTAGGCGCTTTGGATCGCCTCATCGAGACTCGAAGACGTTAATTCCTGATAAGGGACGCGGGTGGTCGTCTCGAACTGTTGTGCCAGAGGAAGTCCAATAGCACGTTCCAAAACCAATTTCTGCTTCGCCAGGTTGTTCTGAGCGGTAATCAGCTTCTGCTCGCGCGATTGCAGTTGCACCTGCGAACGCAGGACGTCCACGGCGGAGGCGAGGCCCGCAGCCTTCTGGTCGGATGCCTGTTGCAAAAGTGTCTTGGCGGTGTCGCGTTGTGAAGTGGCGGACTCAACCTCAGATTGGTCCGCGATAACGAGCAAATAATTGGAGACAATCACAAGCACGACAAGCTCGCGAGCATCTTTGGAACTGAACTCTGCCGACTTTAGTTGCGCCTGTGACGAACGCGCTCGCTCGATTGATGACCAATCGAAAACAGACTGCGTGAGGTAAGCCCGCGAGTCGAAATACCCAAATGGTCCGACGATCGGAGGCACTCCATGGATGGACAGGCCAAAGGCCGCCTTAATATTGACTTGATGAAGCCCGAAACCCGTATCGGTAACAACATTGGGAAGCAGCTCGCTCAGCGCCTGCCAACGCTCCCCGCGCGCGTCGGTAACGAGATCCGAGGCCAAAACTCCACCCAGGTTTTGTTTTAGCCCAAGGGCGACGGCGTCTTCGAGGGAAAGCGTCAGTGGGGCTGCGCTAAGCTTTCCCGAAGGAACTCCCCCCAGGTACGGATTCTGCGACAAGGCTTGATAATTACTCTGTCCTGCTTGAACGGCTGTTCGCGGGGTCCCGGTTACTTCGGCCAGAGCGATGGGGTTGTACGGCGAGGGCGTAGCGGGTGCGCTGTACTGCGCGGGCGCGATCAGTCCGCCAAACAACGGGGCGCCAAGCAACATCGCTATCGCCCAGGGTCGAAACTGCATGTCAGCTCCTCACTTGGCATTCCTACACTTCGCATCGCCGCCGGCGGCGCTTCGACTTCGATTCTCTGGTTCGCTCGTTCGCTGGTTCCGCAGCCTGCTGGAGACAATCCCGCGATTGCTTGCTCTTGTGTTCGTTTCATAAGGCCATAGCTAGATCTTGAGGCTGGAACTCACGGACGTCCTGTAGTACTTTACGTTCCTTAGCGACGCGGATGCCTTAGGTCCTCAACATGGTGCTAGTGTGCTTCGAAGCCCCCGAACGCGCCATTAGACGAAGGTATCGGTCGCTACTTTTGTATCGGTCTGGTGACCGAGAAAATCGAAGCGAACGATTTGTGACAGTTGGGCGGAAGTATCCGCTGCTCGGGCTTTAATACCATCGTCCAATTGTTTCGGGTTTCAGTTTCTGATTTGATCGATTAACCATAAGATGATGCGCAACGATCAAGTCGCCGTTTTGCTTCCCATGGTGGCCGGCTCAATCGCTACTCTCTGTACCATCCTGATTCACTCCGTGGCATTGGGGGCTTCCGTGCGTTTATTTCGCCACGAGAGGAAGCTGGGGCTAGTAGGATCACGGGTCTGGGTCAATCTAGGAATATTTGTACTCGCGATGTCATTCGTCTTTGTGGCACACTTGATCGAGATCTCATTGTGGGCTGCCTTGTTCGTGATTTGCGGCGAATTCAAATCCCTCAGTCTCGCGTACTATCACTCAGCCGTCAACTACACGACTCTGGGTTATGGCGATTTGATCATGTCACCCTCGTGGAAGCTTTTGGGGCCGTTGGAAGCGGCTGATGGAGCGTTGATGTTTGGTGTATCCACGGCGATGATCTTCACCATCGCCCAGCGCTTAATGCACGCCAAATTTGGCGACCTTTAGAGATGAGTCCGACTAATGGATCCAAAGGAAGCGGAAAGCGGGCGAACCATCAGCAAGATTGTATTCTCATCAAAGGCCGCCTTAAGTCGGAACGACACCACAGCGCAATTCATTCGCACCTTCCGGACAATCTCTGCATCGGACAATCCGAGCTTGCTAGGCATGCTGATTGATTACTGGCGGGGTGCGAGCTTGAGATGAGGCGATGTTGATCCATTGATGGCCGATGAGATGAGTTCTCGATCTCCGCGACGCGTCCTTACGGCAAATATCGAAATGACAATCACTCAAGAAATAGGGAGAGCATTTTATGTCACCCACAGAGAAGCTCAACACTCATCAGAAAGCGCTCCACATCAACCTCGATCTGACAAGCTTCGGCTCCTTTGCCGAGATTGGCGCCGGCCAGGAAGTCGTGCGATGGTTCATGGTTGTAGGAGGAGCCTCCGGGACTGTTGCCAAATCAATTTCTGCATACGACAAAGAAGTCAGCGACGACTTGTACGGTTCTGGTGCGCGCTACGTATCTGGAGAACGCCTCCAAGCGATGCTCGATAGCGAGTGGTCCCAACTCATCACCCAATTGAACAAAAGCCGCGGATCGAACACCCGCTTCTTTGCCTTTGTTGATACCATTTCCGCCCGCAATTACGCCGGATCAAATGAGCCTCACGGTTGGATCGGTCTACGGTTCCAACTGCAACCTGGCGGCCAACCAAACGACATAATCGTCCATGTCAACCTGCGGGATCTTTCTAACCCACTTGAGCAAGAGGCTGTCGGCATCCTGGGCGTGAACCTTATCTATGCTGTCTTCTACCAATTGAAGACAAGGGAATCCTTCTTTGAGAATATTGCTCAGGACGTCGAGAAACGTATTGAAATCGACTATGCGGAAGTGCGCGGCACCGCTTTCGAAGGGTGGAATCAGCGCGCGATTTTGACGCAACTGGTATGCGCAGGTCTTGCTGAGGCCGTCTGTTTTCCGTGCAGTGGTCCGCCTGTGCCGCCTATCGAAGTTCTCCACAAGAAAGCTGCAGTGCTCGCACCCGGATCGTTCGAACACGTAGACCCCGCTCATGCAGCAATTCATAATCAACTGCTGGCCTCCGGGATTCAGCAACTCCGCGGGGAACTGGCAGGAAAAGATTCCGGCCCTATCGGATTCTTTGGCTTTTCTGCTATGCCTCTCAGGGAAGAAGATCCTCCCCCGCGCATCACTGACCTGATGGAACGGATTGATGTGCTTCACGCGCATTGCGGCGATGTCTTGCTGTTCCGTGAACGCGAACTCTACGGAATGACCACTTTTGTTAGTCGCTATACCAAGGAGCCCATCCGTTTCGTTTTGGGCCTGTCTCTGCTGGTTCGCATATGGGAGTATCGCTACAATAAGCTCCCCGGAAGCTTCCTTGAAGCTTTGTCTCGCCTTTTGCCGCAAAACGTCCGCATCTACGCTCATCCGATGAGCTCAAGGGACCTTCAGGATGCGGTTCAAAGTATGTCAGCCACCGACTGGCAATGGACCGATACGAACGGATGGGTTTCAGCCCGCCAACTTCATCCTCCACTCCCGCTCGGTCACCTTTACGACTATGTTCTCGCCAGCAATTTCCTAGTTCCACTGGAGATTCCGGGGGCTCTGAAGACCAGCGAGTAGCTGCGTGGAACGAGTGAGAATGCAACCCTCCGCGGAACAAATGGCAGTTCGGCTCAGGAAGGCGATTGGATATTGCAAAACCTCAATGTACTCCGAGAATGTCGCATATAGCTCTTTGAGCAAGTTCGTGAGTAGTGTTGCCATACAACCATTCCAGCAGACCCTTATCGTGATGTATTCCTAGCACCAGAAGATCGACTTGGTTCTTCTGTACTGCCTCAATCAGGGAGACCACGACGGGCCCCTCGCTGAGCGCAGTCTCAATTCGGATGGCATGCTGCGCAGCTTCTCTTTGCGCCAGCTCCAACAGCTCGATGAAGAATGACTGCTCGTCACCCTTGAGGGTTCGCAGCGCATCGGAACCTAGCCCTACCGCATATGCGGCCTGCGGAGGAAGAGCCGGTACCACAGCCACTGCCGTCAGACTTGCGTCGAGGTAGGATGCAAGTTCAATTGCCCGTCGCAGCGCCCTGTGCGCTGTATTCGATTGGCTGAGTCCGACAAGAATGTGACGATACACAATTGGACTACCTTTCTCGTCGTACACTTCCACCGTGCATCCACGGTCATTAGGTTGCGATACTTTGCACCTAACCCACTGACGAAGCCAACTTATTCACCAGATACGGATTGCTGCACCGCGGCCTTCGTCTCTTCGAGTAAGTCGGCCAACATCTTTCGCGGTAAATCGTCTGTCAGCGGCTTGATCAGCCAACGCACCTCCAGCGGTATACCGCGACTCAATGAGATCGTTTCCAACTCTACGTACACTCCACCGTCACGCTGTTCGAGCCGCTGTAGAATCAATGCGCGCCAGACGTATCCTGGCCTCCGAGCCTCTGGAACAACGTGCTCACTTGGACGACCATAGTCAGCGATCTCTCGTATGTGAGCGGAATCTGCCGTGATACACACTCGATCGGAGGCGGGCCTCGCAATGTGAATCTCCTCATCGGTCTCCACCGCCGCAGTCACCGAGAAGGCCTTTTGCGCTGCAAGTACATTCAGCTTGACAGTATCGCCATCCCGCTCGACCACAGTGGTCTTCCTGATCAACGGCTTGAACATCTCACTGTAGCGGTCGTAACTGTTCAACACTCGCATAACCTGATCGAGTGACGCATTCGGAATGAACATTACGCCGACCCAATGATGAATCAGGCCTTGAGGCACTTTACGCGGATCACGGCTAGTTATCACAAATTCCCCGCTTCGCGCGCGCCGCTGGGTCTCAGGTGACTCATCGACCCACAGGAATGGTCGGCTACCGGCGTTGCGCTCTGCCACGCTCGTATTGACGTTACGAATGTAGTCGTCCCAGGCCTGAAGAGTGTTCTGTTTCAGTTCTGCTGCACTCGACAGCGTTACGCTCAACAGGGCGAAAAGAATCGCCGACGGCATTTGAGTTCTCTTCACAATTTAACCTCAATGAAACTACAGACTCTCCGCAACAGCTCACCTGTGATCCATCCACGTAGAATGCAGACCTCACATAGGAATGCTGCATTTGGTGCTGAGTGAGGCAACGCTATCTCGACCCAGAGCTGTGTTCGGGTTAGATCCCTAAGATGTGCTTGCGACATAGGCTTCTCGAAAATCCTCCACGAGATTGCCTTAACCGCCAATGCCATCGCGACCTGCCATGAGCAGAATCGAAACTTACGCCGTGATGGCTATCCCTCCTGAGGAATGGCTATGCGAGCGGAATCGCTGGCTCAAAAGACCAAGCGCACGATCGCATCGTGTATGGCCCGTTCTCGTATTAGGCCAGAGGCACTGAGCTTAATCCATTGAACGAAGGTATTGATCGATACCTACGTATCAAGGCACACCGCTCGGGCTTGCCAATCGTGGGATTACTATCTCGCAAAGCACAACTCTGGAGCGCTGCCGGTGCTGTTCTGTGAAGCACACAAGCGAACCATTGGCACCAATACCATCGTCCAATTGCTCTGCTCCGGAGATTCTGCTGTGATCGAGTGCAGAACACCCGCCGAATTGACGGGATGATGCTGCGGAGGTGTCGGTGTAGATCGTGGCATCGGCCAACCGCTCCAATACCATCAGAGTTCCTCTCCTATATCCAGGAAGCTGAAGTTGTGGCTCTCATGAGTGCTGGACATTGGCGATCCACACCGAGTGCGCGAACCTCACTGCAGATTGGGAAGTCTCTTTCCGGCTGCACAACTGAGTTTGCGTATTCGCAGGAAGGCTTAACGAATGATCAGTTCAATCGAATTACGGGGCGTCGCAGCATTCTCGGATGTACCGGGTGACCAGATCGACAGGTTTCTGGGCCATCTACAAGAGGTCTCACTTCGGCCCGGAGAGATATTTGTACATCAAGGCGACCCAACAGACGGGATGCCCACGCACATCCGATAGATCCAATTGTTGATCCTTCTGTCTCTCGCTGTCGTTACTGAAATCGGCACTGCTTTTATTGGAGGAGCCCATGCCGAAACTTCTGTCCGTTAATGTAGGCCTTCCACGTGAGATTGCATGGCAAGGTAAAGTCGTCCGCACAGCGATCTGGAAACGCCCTGTCTCCGGGCGTGTCTTTGCGCGACGGCTCAATCTGGACGGTGATGGACAGGCCGATCTCCAAGGCCACGGCGGTGAACAGCGTGCCGTTATGGTCTATCAAATCGAAACCTACCGGTATTGGGAGCGCGAACTTGGCCGAAATGGCTTCGAGTACGGGCAGTTTGGAGAGAATTTCACCGTTGAAGGTCTCGCCGACGATGAGGTTTGCATTGGGGACCGTTATCAAATTGGCGCTGCAGTCTTTGAGGTAACTCAACCCCGCGTCACTTGCTATCGGCTCGGAATTCGAATGGACAATCCTCAGATGGCGGCCCTGCTTGTATCGCACAAAAAGCCAGGGTTCTATTGCCGTGTCATCACGGAAGGCGAAGTTGGTGCAGGGGACGAAATTGGGAAGATCGCGGACGGACCTGACAGGATCTCTATCGCTGAAATCGATTCCCTGCTCTACTCGGCGAATCATGATCTCAAGCGCATCACAATCGCGGCCCGCCTCTCCGCTCTGAGTCCGGGATGGAAGAAATCATTTGAAGGCTTTCTTCAGAGAGAAGAGAGCGGTACCCACAATGGCAACCCGGGGCTCACGGCATCCATTTCGCCTCAACCTGCCTGGAAGGGTTTCCGCCAGGTGAGAGTAGTTGAAGTAAATCGGGAGACCAGCGAGATCACCTCAGTTGTTTTGGGAGACCGGGAAGGATCCCCCCTTCCGTCCGCGCTTCCGGGGCAGTATCTAGCGCTGCGCTGCCTCCCCAATGAGAATTCACCACCTGTCGTGCGCAGCTATTCCATTTCAGGCGCTTCGGATTTGGGTACCTATCGTATCAGTGTGAAACGCGGAACAGGCTCAGGAAGTCAGTACCTCGTAGACGCGACGCAGGTGGATGACAGGCTCGAGATCAGTGCGCCACGCGGCGAATTCGTTTTGCGGCAGGGTCGGCGGCCAGTGGTTCTATTAAGCGCCGGAATTGGCGTCACTCCAGTTCTTTCGATGCTTCACTCTATCGCATCTGGTAGCGCGGAGAATCCGCGGAAAGTTTGGTGGATCCATGCTGCGCGCAATGCGAAGGAACATGTCTTTGCCCAAGAGGCACGGCAGCTGCTGGCCGCTATTCCCGGAAGCCATTCGGCAATCGCGTACAGTAAACCGGAGCCGACCGAGCAGCTTGGTAAGGATTTCGATATTCTAGGGCACTGGGACCGCGCGAAGCTGGAAAAACTCGACGTTCCAGTTGGGGCTGACTTTTACGTGTGTGGGCCGCCCGCTTTTCTGAAGGACATAAACCGCGATCTCATCTCTTTGGGAGTGCCACAAGATGCCATACACCACGAGGTATTCGGCCCCGCGGACAGTATTGAGCCGGGTGTAACGAAAACGGACGTAAAGCACCCACATTCTCCGGTTCCTCTGGGGACCGGCCCGATCGTATCGTTTACACGAAGCGGTCTGTCAGTGCCATGGGATACCCGTTTCAAGAGCATACTCGAATTGGCCGAGGCATGCGATATCCCTGTCAGATGGGCTTGCCGGACAGGCGTGTGTCATACGTGCGAGTGCGGCATTCTGGACGGTTGGCTCCAGTACGCGCCGGAGCCACTTGATCAACCAGCTTCGGGCAACGCTTTGATCTGTTGCTCGACACCAGGATCACCAATCGAGTTAGACCTGTAGTTCCGAAATCTCAATGCTATCGGTTGTTGAGCTGGGCAATGACTTCTGCAGAACAAATGCTGCCGCGATTCGATGCGAATGGAGACCTACGACGCATTTTGCGTGCAGACCTTCCTGTCAAGACGGTGGAATTAGCGCGATATTTGATCGGCAAAGTCATCGTTCATGACACAGCAGATGGAAGGCTAAGTGGACGTATTGTCGAAACTGAGGCTTATCCGATTGGCGACATAGCTGGTCATGCCTTCCGGGGCAGAACCCCACGCAATGCTCCGCTTTTTCTTGAGCGAGGACACGCTTATGTCTATCTCATCTACGGTGTGTCGTTCCTATTGAATGTGGCAAGCGAGAAGGTTGGAGTTGGTGCAGGAGTTTTGTTACGGGCTGTTGAGCCTCTTGACGGTGTCGAAACGTTGGAGAGCACACATCGAAAGAAAGAGTGGGCCGATACGGGAAGAGGGCCGGGGCAATTGACCAAGGCATTGCACGTTAACCTCAGCCACAATGGATTGGACTTGTGCAGCACGAGTTCTTTATTGTGGCTGGCTATGACAGCGCGCAAGACGGGCCCAATTGGTAAAAGCGTCCGTATCGGTCTGACTCACGGAGCTGACCGCTTGTTACGTTTCTACGAAAGCGGCAACGAATACGTGAGCGGTCCCAAGAGACTACTCAGAGAGTGACGATCTAGAGATCGCCAACCCATTTTCACTCACATGCCGGACCGGGCAGTCAGTTCATGAAGCAATAGGCAAAATGAGACAGGTCTCAACTGCCAACTCTGTGGGGTTATCAAGTGATCTCTTCTAGTCTACGAGCACATTCAACGGGACTGCCTGACGTCATTTCCTCGTCCCTGGAGGTAGTCTTTTGTGGCATCAATCCGGGGATGAAGTCGGCCACCGTCGGGCTGCACTTCGCAAACCGAAGCAATCGCTTTTGGCGTGTGCTTTATCTAGCAGGCTTCACCGCCAGGCAACTGGAACCGGAGGAAGCACACCTCTTGCTCGATTATGGTTGTGGAATTACCTCTGCAGTCGCTCGCCCGACGGTCAGCGCAACAGACCTCCGCCGAGCCGACTTCATTGCTGCCCGTCCCGTTTTCAAGCGTAAAATTGAGAAGTACAGGCCCAGATATCTGGCCTTCCTGGGTAAGTCAGCGTATTCAGCGTTTCTGAACCAGCGCGACCTTTCGTGGGGGTTACAGCCTACGACATTCGGCGGATCTGCGGTCTGGCTATTACCCAATCCGAGCGGCCTGAACCTGGCATTCACTATCGGCATGCTGACAGACTCTTATAGAGAGCTATTCCAGGCCGTGGCGCCGGGCAGCCGATAAGTCAAGACGGTTGTCGGATCGCTCTTCAATAGTTGAATGGTGACCCACCAGATAAAGGTTACGGGCTGTCCACGCTGGCATATCCCGACATGAAAGAGAACCGTCCGTTCATAGGCTGCACTGTTCTGCCTGCCCCGATCATGTTCCTCTAAATCAGACTTACCATTCGCAGGACGTCTTCGCGAGATCCATGTAGGGTCGGGCCCAAAGCGCAACCTGCAACTGTAGAGACCTGCACCACGCGCGATGCATTCCCTCCACCTCATCCGCAGCATTCCCCTTGCCCGCGAGATATGGCTTGATAGTGTCATTGAGTACAGCGACAAATGCGACGACGTCACGGAAAGGGACATGTGTCGTTGACCGAACTCCATCGGCATGGTTCTTCTTGAGACTCGTGTGTCTCAAGGCAATTTCCTGCTGGTAGTTGAGCCAGTCCTGATCATAGGGACGAAGACATGTATCAAGTATCCACTGCTGAAAACGAAGATTGCTTTGCGTAAGGTACTCCGGGATCGGGTCTCCCTCAGGGGTACGCGAATGCCGCGCTAGATTCGGGATGCTGGCGATGATCCCACTCCGCCAGTGCTCAACTATCCGCTTCGTCTGATCGGCCAGGACTTCTCCAGCCATGCGGAGGAATCGTTCGTCTTCTGAGGTGAACCCTGCTGCGACCTTCAACTTCTCCAACTCATCGAGTGAAACCGGTGAAGGAGCGACAATTGACGTTCCATATGTGTAGGCGGGGATTTCATCCGCAACCTTTTTCATGGTGCTTCCACTCCTCGGGGTTGCGTGCTGCGCGTGTAAGACTGAGTCATCATGAGCACCGATGAGCACGCTTGGTCGGGTCGCTCATCGTTGGTGTTATCCAACTCGGCGTTGTCGCATATCTCCATCAGTCTCGACATACTGCAGCGTCACTCTATCTGCCGAACCCATTGGGTCCGCCAGGACGGTGCCTCGAAAGGATCCGCGAAATACTGTGTCTCGTGCACGACCTTGCCGTTGCGAAACTCCATAATGCTCACGGTGTATGCTGATCGACCTTGATAGACAATTGTGTATTCCGTAACCCAGAGATCACCTTCTCCGAGAATTCGTTTGACATTGAAGCCTGCCGGCTTGCCAGGATGATGACTCCGCAGGGCCTGCAAATTGCTTCGCCCGAAGATTCGCTCGCCAGACTGCGGATAATCGCAGATACTGTTGTCATCGTAAATACTGTGTTCCGTGTCCGCATCGCCAACCGCAGACGCGCGCCAATGCGCGTTCAGAGCTTCACGGATTTGCTCCTCTTGCATTTCCCCCTCCAGGTAATGTTCGGCTTTCATGTTGATAGAACTTGTCGAATGAAGCCCGGGGGCCGGTCTTCACCACGTCATTGACGTCTAAGTCCGGCCTGATTGCCATTGATCTCGTCAAAGGTGTCTTTCAGAAGATTGGAGATTTCGACATTCTCCTCGTGCGAGCAGAAGTCCGTGGCGTGGCAAAAGTCCGCCGAACTGCACCGCCCAGGCGAGTTGCATCCATGCTGGCATCTTTCATCCAGCCAAACAACTATTTGTTGTCCTTCGGAGTTACTTCTTTCAACTTGCCTGTCGACAAATCAAAAACAAATCCACGAATCACTATATCCGAAGGAATCCAAGGGTGTGATCGAAGTTTAAGTACCTGCTTCTGTGTCTGCCCATTCACATCGGAATAGCAGTGGAATTTATCAGGGGATACTGCCCAGACGCCACATTGTTTGTGAAGGTGCTTCTCGAAGTCTTCTTCCGAAAACATCTCCATGCCGCAGCCAGTGTGCCCAACGACCATGATCTCTCGCACGCCCAGCACGTGAATTGAGAACATGAGAGACCGCACGACATCGTCGGTTGCTGCCGTTCCTACGTTACGAATTACATCCGCATCGGCGGGCTTTATTTCCAGCCATTCCAGCAGTTGGTTCAGGCGGGGGTCCATGCAGGTTAGGATTGCAACCTTCGGAGCCGGCTTGTTTGCCAGTGAAGCATCATGGTGCTCTGCATTCTTGCGGTTTGCAGCAATCGCGCGGTCGATCAGACTCATTTGAATTCTCCTAAATCGCGTTGCAACTCCTGAAATCGGATTGCGACAACGCGAGGTTTGATGCTGTTCATGCGGATCGAGCCCCCTCTTGCTAACTCCGCAGTCTGTTTCTTAAAGCTCAAGAGAGGATGAGCTTACCAGTTATGCGATTTCAAAAAATCTCACGCCAAGTGTTCCTTCGCTTGCATCGGCCGCTCCAGGTGTTGTTTACTTTTTATGCTGATTTAACTCGTGGAATGAAACCGGGGCTGCCGGTATTCACCACGTCATTGAGCCTCTGTCTGATCTGAATGCGATTGATCTCGCCAAAGGCGTCTTCCGGAAGGACGGAGATGTCGAAACTCTCTCTTGCCCGGTCCGCAGTCTTGGGCGTGGTAAGCAAAGCTGTGCCACGTTGCACAGCCCAAGCCAGCAGCACCTGTGCGGGCGTCTTTTCAACTTGTGCAGCGATCGCCAAAATGACTGGATCTTCAAGCAGCCCTGGTCTTATTCCATGCCCCAATGGCGCGAAGGCCAAAAACACAATTCCCTCCTCTTGGCAGAAATCGAGAAGATCTGCTTCGGGAAGGTAAGGGTGCGACTCGACTTGCACTGCGGCTGGCTTGATTCTGGCATTTTCGTAGAGGGGTACCAGTTGATTTAAGCCAATGTCAGATAATCCGATGGCACGGCATTTGCCATGGTCTACGAGCATTTCCAATGCTCTCCAGGTGTCGAGCAAAGTCACCGCGGGATCGTAGACGATATTGCCGTTTGGATCTCGCGGATCGTGTTCATCTCCTGGTTGGAACGCAAAGGGAGTGTGGATGAGGTATAGATCCAAGTAGCTCATCCTGAGCCTATCCAAACTCGCATCGAAAGCCGATTCCACCCGTTCTGGCCGATGATTCGTATTCCACAACTTTGTTGTGACGAAGATGTCCTCACGCGCGATACTCCCAGCGGCAAGACCTTTCTGCAGAGCGTCGCCCACTTCGCGCTCGTTCATGTATCGCTCCGCACAATCGAAGTGTCGAAATCCTGCTTCCAGCGCTGCTCTGGTCGCAGTAATCGCTACGGCCCGGTCGGCAATCAGGGTGCCAAAGCCGAGTGCGGGCATATGGCCGCTTCCATTGTTGAGCGGTATTCTCGTGTTCTGAAATTCAGAAGATTCGATCATGCTCGCTCCTTGCCACTATTCCGCTCGACATTACGCGCTGCAAAAGGGGTTCTTTCTGAACGCACAGCCTCAGCGCATTTCGTGGCACTCTCAAAGCCCAGCAACCCTTGCTCAAAAGAGCAGCACGATCTTCATTGATCATTCGATGGTGCATCGCCACAGATCGTCTCGTACCTTCATATGCCGTACGAAGCCGATATCATCGCGATTACGGGCCGCACCCTCCCCTGGGAGATGATTCCTGAACGATACTCGCGGTTCAGAAACCAATACCAAGGTGCAATAAAGGCGCGCCTCTGCTTGGCATCATCGACGGTGAAAAATCGGTGGCTCACATGATTCGGTGGAGACGACGGTGGTTCGCTGAAGAGCTCAATTTACAGGTGGTCGTCAATCTTAATGAAGGTAATCCGGACGTCTTCGTCCCTTGCCTTACTAGGTCGTACGACTGGTCGAAGCCAATACGAAGATTCCTGAACGAGATAGTTTTGGGACGGCCAGAGGCAAGCTAGCGGACATCCGAGATGCCCGCAATTCAGTATGTCTTGGTACAGGGTCTTGCCTCGGACCGGAATACGAGTCGCCAATAAAAGTGCTACTGTGAAGGCGGGGACGCACCAATGCTGGGTGGCGTTGAAGCGCATCCAGGGTCCTTCCTAATTACGAATACCAGCAAGCAATCCCTCGATTTCGGTCTTCTCGTGTGCAGTGACAGGAAGCAGAGGTGCGCGGGCGCGGCCTCCGTAGTAGCCATTGAAGTCGCACGCGTACTTCACTCCGCTGATCCCTAATTGGCCGACAATGCGCTGGTTTGGGTTCGCGATTCGCTCCTGCTTCTCATGAGCGAGCTTGAGGTCATGGTCCTTCCAGGCAAGGTAGACCTCCTGGCAGGCTTGCGGCACGCAGGCCGCAAATCCTAGAATCGCCCCTGACGCCCCGGCCTCAAGTGATTCCAGCAGTGCACCGGCCGAGCCGGTGAGCACCTGGAAACCTATCTCCTTGGTCCGTGTTTTCATCGGGGTTACTGGAGGAGCGGTAGCCACGGCCGCACCAGCTGCCAGGTCTCCGGCGGAAACAAACGTGTGAGTTTGATCTGTCTTGGCGGCTGTCATGCGTCCGGTGACCGCTTCAAAGATGGGAGTCACTGTGACAGAACGGCGAGGGGCGCTCTGGGTAGCATCGACAATGGCACGAAGTCGAGGCGTGTTGCCGCTGGAGTCCTTAATCCCGGCAATGTTCGGGTGCTGCGCCAACTCGGAGATTAGCTCGACCGGAATGTCGTATGGAACACATTTCGGGATATTGTAGAGCAGGACCGGCAGTGGCGAGCGGTCCGCGACACTGCGGAAATAGTGAAGAACCGCCGCTGTGGACATTTGCGATGCATAGTAGGTGGGTGTGCGCACCAGAACCGCGTCGTAGCCAAATCTTGCTGCCGCTTCGGCCATGGTTACGGTGGCCTTAGAGCTCTCGCGGCCTACGCCGGCGATGAGCACCTTCTCAGGAGCGGCTGCTTCCGCAGCCACGCGCAGGACGTCCGCCGATTCGTCGTCCGACAGCATGGGCGCCTCGCCGGTGGAGCCGAGGACGACCATCCCGGTCAAAAGGCCGCGTGAATACCGTGCAATGTTGGCTTCTAGTTTACGGAAATAAACTTGCTCATCCGGGTAAAACGGGGTGGGAACAGCGGCGAAAATGCCCTCAATCAGCATGGTCTTATTGTAGAGCCTTCAGGTTCTAGAACCCGGAGAACGGCAATAAGACCAGCTTCTCGACCGCCGTGTCAGGCGACTCTGCGACTACGGTCCTGCTCTTCTTCCTGCTTGCAATTCCCTGCCGCCTGCAATATGGTCCGCTCCACCCAGACACAAATGAGCCTGTCGCCTGAAACCCTCCAAACGCATTCGAGGGGACGAATGACAATTTGCTCTGCTGTACGCATCGCTCCCCCTTTCTGACCTTGATTGGCCACTTCAATGCTGTGCATCTTTGAAACTCGTGGCGGCCGAAATCACGGAGTGCGGTGAGCGTTCAGTAAAAACGCCACTGCGCACCGCGAATCGCGGTTGCTTTCATCTTCAAAGATGGATAAGAGACGGGAAAACGAATTGAAATTACCAAGACCTCGCAGGTTGCAGGCCCTGATGCATTCTCGCTCTCAGCCACTCGGGTTCAATTTCCCGGCGCGGCGAACAAGAATGGATCGAACTTAGAAGTTCAAATCCGGGAGTTGCTCACTACGCCACTCGGTCCCAAAGAAACTGGGGCCACCAGTGCTGCATCGGTCTACCGGTATCATCCGTAACTTCCGATCCCATTGCGTATTGCGCGCCGGGGTTGCAGGTTCGTGTCGTTGTGAAAGCGGCTTCTTCCTGTGCCTCGAAGGCACCGACGAATTCCACTTCCGTCCACTGTTGATTTTTAGAATGTAACACAATATTCATAATTGCTTCGTGATATTTTCTACTACTTTCGCGCCAGTTCCTGTACAAAATCCAAATCCGCCATGATGGCGTCTGCGTTCGACTTCATCCGGCAAGGTATCGAACTTAAACGCCAGTCTGCGCATGCAATTGCTGCAACGCGTATACCGTGGTGCGATGGGTCTGGGTGGCGGCAATTCCTTCCACCGCTGCCTGTGCCGCGGCGATGGTGGTAATGGTGGGGACCCGTGCCAGCACCGCTGCCCGGCGAATGGCCTTCTCGTCAAAGAAAGTGTCCTGACCGCGCGGCGTGTTGATGATGAGCTGGATGCGGTCGCCCTTGATGAGGTCCACCACATTCGGCCGGCCTTCTTTCACTTTGAAGACCCGCTCGACGATGAGTCCGGACTTCTCAAGTACGTTTGCGGTGCCCTCTGTGGCTACGATTCGGAAGCCAAGTTCGACGTAGCGGCGGGCCAGGTCGACGGCTGCCGACTTGTCGTGATCATTGACGCTGAAGAAGACCGTGCCGCCGGTGGGCAGTACCTGTCCGGCGGAGAGTTGCGCCTTGGCGAAGGCCTCGCCAAATGTGGCAGCGACTCCCATCACTTCGCCGGTAGACCTCATTTCCGGGCCGAGCACCGTGTCGACGCCCGCGAATTTGGACCAGGGGAAAACCGGCGACTTAACGTAGAAGTGCGTCCCGGTTTCCAGATCGCTGTTCGCGGCAAGTTGTTCTGGCAGCAGTTCACTCAGCTTGCGTCCAGTCATGAGACGCGCTGCGATCTTTGCCAGTGGTATCCCGGTCGCCTTTGAAACATACGGAACCGTGCGGGAGGCACGGGGGTTCACTTCAATAACATAGACGTGGTCCTGCCCTTCAGTATCACGCTGAATGGCGAATTGCAAATTGACGAGACCAACTACTTTAAGGGCAAGCGCGAGTTTGCGCGTATAAGCGCGAAGCGTATCCAGCGTCTCAGGCCGAATGCTCACTGCGGGCAAGACGCAGGACGAGTCGCCCGAATGAATGCCGGCTTCTTCAATATGTTGCATGATGCCGGCGATAATCACATCTTCCGAATCGCAGAGCGCGTCGACGTCTACTTCGATTGCACTCTCAAGGAAATGATCGACCAGCACCGGCCGCTCCTGGGAATATTCAACCGCTTGCGCCATGTACTGAGCCACCGCTTCCGCGTCGTATGCGATGACCATGGCCCGGCCGCCGAGCACATAGCTGGGCCGCACCAGCACGGGATATCCGATACGTTCGCCGACTGCCAGCGCCTCTTCCACGCTGGTCGCGGTGCCGCCGGCCGGTTGCGGAATCTCGAGTTCATCGAGAAGCTTGCCAAAACGTTTGCGATCTTCCGCCAGATCAATGGACTCAGGAGAGGTGCCAATGATGGGCACACCGGCTGCGCGCAGGCGCTGCGCCAGATTGAGCGGAGTCTGGCCGCCGAACTGCACGATCATGCCGATTTTTGCGCCGGACTGCGCCTCGTGGTCGTAGACGGCGAGAACGTCTTCCAGCACGAGCGGCTCAAAGTAGAGACGGTCGCTGGTGTCGTAGTCAGTGGAGACGGTCTCCGGATTGCAGTTGACCATGATGGTCTCGTAGCCGTCGTCTTTGAGGGCGAAGGCCGCGTGACAACAGCAGTAGTCGAACTCGATGCCCTGACCGATGCGGTTCGGACCCGATCCGAGAATGATGATCTTGCGGGTCTGGGTTGGTGGCGCCTCATCCTCTTCGTCGTATGTTGAATAGAGGTAAGGCGTCATGGATTCGAATTCGGCAGCGCAAGTGTCGACAAGCTTGAAGACCGGGCGAACTCCTTTCGCTTCGCGCAGCTCCCTTACCTGTTGCGTTCCCGCGTGACCTTCCAGCTTCCACTCGGTGGCGATGCGCTCATCGCTGAGGCCGAGACGCTTCAGCTTGCGCAGATGCTCCTCGCTTATTCTCTCAGGAGAGGTATTCGCGATGGCCATTTGCTCGATAGTGATCTCGCGAATCTGGTGCAGAAACCAGGGATCCATGCCGGTGAAACGAGCTACTTCTCGCACGCTCATCCCACGCTCAAAGGCAAAGCGAATGTAGCCCAGCCGCTCAGGACGCGGAGTCACCAACATCTGTGTCAGGCGCCGCGGCTCAAGGACTTCGGCGCCCGTCTTCTTGCCGGTTTCGAGAGCACGCCAGGCCTTCATCAGCGATTCTTTGAAGGTGCGGCCGATGGCCATCACTTCGCCTACCGACTTCATTTGCGGGCCGAGTGTTTCGTCGGAGCCAGGAAATTTCTCGAACTGCCACTTGGGAATCTTGACGACAACGTAATCGATGGTCGGCTCGAAACAGGCGGGAGTCTTGCGCGTGATATCGTTTGGAATCTCATCGAGTGTGTAGCCCACTGCTAGCTTGGCAGCGATTTTCGCGATTGGGAACCCGGTGGCTTTTGAAGCCAGTGCGGACGAACGCGAGACGCGCGGATTCATTTCGATCACGGTCATGCGCCCGTCGAGGGGATTGACCGCAAACTGTACGTTGGAGCCGCCCGTCTCCACTCCAATTTCACGAATCACGGCGATCGCGGCGTCGCGCATTTTCTGGTATTCGCGATCGGTGAGCGTTTGCGCCGGCGCCACGGTGATGGAGTCGCCGGTGTGCACGCCCATGGGATCGAAATTCTCAATGGAACAGATGATGATGACGTTGTCCGCCAGGTCCCGCATCACCTCAAGCTCGTATTCCTTCCAGCCGAGCACGCTCTCTTCAATCAGGCACTCGTGGACGGGTGAAAGGTCGAGGCCGCGGGCGAGAATTTCCATTAGCTCCTCGCGGTTGTAGGCGATACCGCCTCCGGAGCCGCCCAGTGTGAAGCTGGGACGAATCAGGACGGGAAAGCCGAGCTTGCCGGCAAAGTCGAGACCGTCGCGCAGATTGTTGACCAGCGCCGACTTGGAAACCTCAAGACCGATGCGCAGCATTGCATCCTTAAAGAGAAGCCGGTCCTCGGCCTTCTTGATGGCTTCGAGCTTGGCGCCGATCAGCTCGACGTTATAGCGGTCGAGAATGCCCGCGTCCGCCAGATCTACGGCGAGATTGAGGGCTGTCTGCCCGCCGACCGTCGGGAGGAGCGCAAATTTTCCGGATTTCGGATTGGACGTGAGCATCGCCGATTCAATGCGGATGATCTCCTCGACGTATTCGCGGGTGAGCGGCTCTATATAGGTACGGTCGGCCAGTTCTGGATCAGTCATGATGGTGGCCGGGTTCGAATTCACCAGCACCACCTCATAGCCCTCCTGACGGAGCGCCTTGCAGGCCTGCGTGCCGGAGTAGTCGAACTCGGCCGATTGACCGATCACGATCGGACCTGAGCCGATCACCAGGATCTTCTGTATGTCATCTCTGCGTGGCATTGTCTTGTTGACCTTTACTTTGGGGGGCACCAATCCACCGGATTGTCAGTGCCATGAAAGGTGATTGTTGCTCTGATCCTGCATTCCTTAGGGTCGGAGCAGTAAAGTCCCTTCGGCTGGTCTGCTAGGGGTAGACGGTTGAACTTGCCGTCTTTCATCCAGACGATAAGCCGATAGTCGCCCGCTGGAACGGACTCAAATTCGAACTCTCCATTTGCGCGCAGGGGGACTGCATACAATATCTGGTCGGAGGCGAGACTCTTGATCTGGACGATGGTCCGATGATCGGGCCTCAACACATCGAAGTTGAGTGGTGCTCCGGTCGGATCTAGAAAGGTTCCGACCAAGCGGACAGGATGCGCAACGGAAAGGTTTGCAGATGCTTTTTCAGGCTTGCATACCATTTCAAACACTTCGGCGTCCGTGCAAGGCTCCCCATCGTTCCCCATGCAAACCCATTGGGAGAGCAATGCCTCAGGCTTCATGAATGCGGCAATGAGAACGATTAAAAGAAGCCTCTTCATCGAGTTTCCTTTGCCCAAAAAACAGCGGAGCCAAAAGCCCCGCTGTCTGGAACTGCCCAATCTCTCTTGCACCCTCTCGGTCATCCCTTCCACTCCTCCATCATCCGACGGAAGTCATGGAACAGGTAGTGCGAGTCGTGTGGGCCAGGTGCGGCCTCGGGGTGGTACTGCACACTGAATAGTGGCAGCGTTTTGTGCCGCAGGCCTTCGAGTGTCTGATCGTTCAGGTCGACGTGGGTCAGTTCGACTTCATTGGCATTGATCGAGTCAGGATCGACGGCGAAGTTGTGGTTGTGGGCCGTGATCTCTACCTTGCCGGTTGCGTTGTTGCGCACCGGGTGATTGCCGCCGTGGTGGCCGAATTTCAACTTGTAGGTCTTGCCGCCCAGAGCCAGCCCGCAAAGCTGATGGCCAAGGCAGATGCCAAAGACCGGCACGCGTCCCATCATGTCGCGGATGGCCTTGACCGCATACTCCACCGGCTCCGGGTCACCGGGGCCATTCGAGAGAAATACTCCATCCGGCTTCAGTTCCAATACATCTTCCGCGGTGGTCTCAGCCGGAACTACAGTGACACGGCAACCCTCGCGCGTAAGCATCCTCAGAATGTTCTGCTTGATCCCAAAGTCATAAGCCACCACATGCAGCTTGCGCTGTTTTGCGTCTTGGACTTGTGAATTTGACAAGAGGGGGTCACCTGACTGGTTCCGACTATCGTCTTCGTCGAAAGTGTAGAGTGACTTGGTCGAGACCACGCGCGCCAGGTCGGTTCCATCCATCTTGCGCATCTTTCTGGCCTTTTCGACCAGCGCCACAGGATTGGAGTCATCCGTCGAAATGACTCCGCGCATTACGCCGTGTGTGCGCAGATGACGAACCAGGGCGCGCGTGTCGATTTCAGCCAGCACTGGGACGGAATACCGCTCCATGTACTCGTCGGTCACCTGTTCCGAGCGCCAATTGGAGCTGACGGCCGAGAACTCGCGAACGATCAGGCCCTCGATATAGGGTCTAGCCGACTCGTTGTCTGCCTGGTTGGTGCCGTAATTGCCGATTTGAGGATTGGTGAGAACTACGATTTGCCCGGCATAGGAGGGATCAGTTGCGATTTCCTGATAACCGGTGAGGGAAGTATTGAAAACAACTTCGCCCTGGCATTCACCAGGTGCGCCATAGCCTTGGCCACGGAAAATGCGCCCGTCTTCGAGCGCCAGAATTGCCTGCATTGCCTCTCCGAGGAGTGGATTCAATCGATTCTAGCAGGTTTTGCGGTGGAATTCAGGGAGATATCCAGCTGGCCTACTGCACTACCCCCGCATCGCGCGCGGGCCAGTAAACAAAGACGGCCTTGCCGTAAATCAAACCGCGCTCGACGGGGCCGAATTCGCGGCTGTCTGAGGAGATAGACCGGTGGTCACCCATCATGAAATATGTCCCTTCAGGCACCACCATTTCCTCCATCGAGCGGCTGTCCCGGTATTCTTCAGGGACGTATCGCTCGATTTGCCGTTTGCCGTTCAGCCACACAACACCGTGATCGATCCAGAGCCGGTCTCCCGGGAGCGCGATCACCCGCTTGATGTAACTCTTCTCCGGGTCACGTGGATAGTGGAAGACCACGACATCGCCGCGCTCAATGGCCGAGAGGTGATAGACGAACTTGTTGATGAAGAGCCGGTCCCGGTCCTCGAGACGCGGCAACATGCTGGTTCCCTCTACGCGGACCGGTTGGTAAAGAAACGTAATGATCAACACTGAAGCTAGTGCGGAGATCAGCAGATCGCGAACCCATAGTCCTATGCCACCAGCATTGTGAGCAGGCGGCGCCTGGGCCGGTTGCGATTGACCCGGGCCTGCCGCTGAACCGGTGGCCGGATTTGATGTTGGGGTGGAAAGATCTGGAGCCGTTTGCATCTCTCTTCTAGATTACTCGCAACCAAGCCCTCCTGGGGGACAGAGCACACGTGCACGGTTCGGCTTATCCATGGGCTTGGGCTGGTTTGTCGCGGGCACCAACGAGGGTGCTGTACCGGTCAGGTTCGCATCTTCTAGGAGAAGAGGTCTTTGCAGAACCATCTCCACCTGAGTTCCGCTATCAATATTCACGTCGGCGCCGCGGGTGAAAAGCGAGACAAGCCCAACCGTGGCAAGTCCGGCCCCAATGCCGACAAGACCTCCCTCGACTGGATGCCCCCCGGCCAATCCTCCGATTGAGCCGACCGTCCCGCCTGTCGGGATGGCAATTTCCGCAGCTTTGCCTGCGTTGCGCCCCTTGTCCCCATCTTGCTCAATGGTTCCCTCGCCGTCGTCTTTCACTGACTGCTTTCTCGCCCCGGGCAGGCTGTTAACGAGCCCTGGAATTTCAACGACTGTGCCGTTGGGGAAGATCATCGATGTGAAATGCATGTCCAACTGTGCCCTACCCTTCACATGACCCGCGCGCACAACGCGGTCAACCACCCCCTGCACGTAAACTCCGGATGGAATCATCACCTTGTTCCCGACAACTACAGGAAATGTCGAGGCCAGGTAGACCCCATCTCCCGCTTTGGCGCTCCGGGTGTTAATACCGCTGCGCAGTTGGAGCAGAACCTTGGTGCCTGCCGGGACAGTGTAGGTGGCCTTGGATGGAGCAGTTTGTACAGAGCCCGCTGGCGCGGTGGAGGAAGATTCAGGCAACTGGGTCGGGGACGACGAAAGCGCTGCTCCAGGTGAGCCGGTGCCGGCATCCGTCTGTGGCTGCGTCTGGGCGATCGCCGAATCGGATGCTGCAGCCATCAAGCCAAGTGCGATGGCAATTCTCAAAGTCCCGCGCAATAGCCGCATCAAAACCTCCGTCTGGTTCCCGTCTTCCGATAGACTTCCTGTTCGCATTCAAGGATAGCCTTAATTGCATGTCTCAATTAAAAATCGAGAGCAAAAAATGGACCTGATGCTGCGGCGCGGTTCGATTCGCGCTACGATGCAAAGCAGCGATGGAGCACCAGATCATCTCATCCGAAATCATCACCGGCGAGCCGCAGACCCGGTTCGACGTCGTTCACCGCGTATTGGACGATGCAATCGCCGCCCATGCATTCCCCGGCTGCGCTTTTGGCGTTCTCACCGAGAGCCGGGTAGCGCTTCAAGGCGCGCGGGGACATTTGACTTATGACGAAGACGCGCCGGCTGTTACGCCCGAGACCGTCTATGACCTTGCCAGTCTGACCAAAGTGGTTGCCACAACGGCGCAGGCAATGCTGCTCCATCAACGAGGAGTACTTGATCTCGATGCGCCACTGGGCGAGTTTCTACCCGGCTTTGTGGTGGGCCGGGAGAAAGGTGATCTGGCTCGCCATGTAAAGTTGCGCCATCTGCTCGCTCACAACTCCGGTCTTCCCGGCTACGTGGAGTTCTTCCGCACCGCGACCACACCCGCCGCCCTCTTTCGGGCCTGCCTTGAACTACCGCTTGAGGCCGATCCGGGTGCCCGCGCGGAGTATTCCGATCCCGGCTTCATTTTGCTCGGTAAGGCCCTCGAAGTGTGTACCGGTGAGTATCTCGCGCCCTGGGTGCGACATGAAATCTTCAATCCGATCGGATTGAACAACACCGGTTTTTGTCCGCCGCCCAGCGCCAGACCGGCGATTCCCCCTACCGAGGAAGACACTCCTCTGCGCCGTCGCCGCATTCAGGGTGAAGTCCAGGATGAGAATGCATGGCTGCTCAAGGGAGCGGCCGGTCACGCGGGCCTGTTCTCGAACATCCCCAACCTATTGCGTTTTGCAGCTGAGATTCTCAAGGCATCATCTGGAGCCGCGCAAGCATCTGACCACTCCGGGCTGTTCACTCAGGCAACCGTCGAGCTCTTTGCCCAGCGGCAAGGCCCCGAAGGCAGTTCGCGTGCTCTGGGTTGGGATACGCCTTCGTCCAATTCGTCGTCGGGACATCACTTTTCGATGCGCTCAATCGGACACCTGGGCTATAGCGGCTGCTCGTTATGGATTGATCTGGAAGCTCGGGTTGCGGTTGCATTGCTGACCAACCGGACCTGGCCCGACAGGCAGGCGACTACCGCGCAGCTGATCCGCGAGGTCAGACCGGCATTCCACGATGCTCTTCGCGAAGCCCTCTGAGGTGAATGCGCGGTGTGCCTCCTTTGTGTCAACCCGAGCTTCCAGAATTCTCTCCAGGGTTGCGCGAATTCCAGATACAATCAAGAATTGGGGACATACGCATGCTAACCAGTTCGACGATTCAGGAGACGGCCGGCGCCCAAGTAAGCGACACCAAGAAAAGCCAGGCCGCACTGCTTCAAGATTTGACTACCGAGAGCCAGAACGAGGCTTCTCAAGGCTTTGACACCAAATCCGCTCTCGATATTGCTCGCATCATCAATCATGAGGATGCCAAGATCGCAGCAGCGGTCAAAAAGGCAATTCCGGAGATCGCTCAAGTCATCGACCAGGTGGCTCGCAGCCTGCGCGACGGAGGCCGGCTCATCTATGTTGGTGCTGGCTCCAGCGGTCGCATCGCGGCGCTCGATTCCTCCGAGTGTCCACCTACCTACTCCACAGCTCCGGGCCAGGTGCAATACATTATGGCCGGTGGTCCCAAGGCTCTGGCTTCGGCGGTCGAGGTCAATGAAGACTCCGAAGAACTGGGCCAGCGCGACATCGCTCGACGTCGACCCACCCGCAAAGACGTTGTGATTGGAGTATCTGCTTCCGGTCGAACTCCCTACGTGGTTGCGGCAGTTGCCTATGCCCGCGCTCGCGGAGCGAATACCGCCGCTGTCACCTGTAATCACGACACGCCCCTTGCAGGAGCAGCCGATATTGCCATCGTTGCCGAAGTCGGTCCCGAGGTCATCTCCGGTTCGACGCGCATGAAGGCCGGCAGCGCCCAGAAGATGGTGCTGAACATGATCACCACCGGCGCCATGACCCGGCTGGGCTATGTGTACGAAAACCTGATGGTCAACGTGCACATGCAGAACTCCAAGCTGGTGGAGCGCGGCATCCGCATCCTGATGAGCGCTTGCAAAATCGATCGAGCCACTGCTGTTGATACCATCAAGAGTGCCGGTCGTAGCGTGCCGGTAGCGCTGGTGATGCTGAAGGCCAAGGTCGACAAGCCGGAAGCGGTACGCCGCCTCGCCAAATCTGACGGCAACGTACGCCTGGCTATTGAAGACAACGTGCTGGAACTCTAGCGGGTTTCAACCGCCGGGGACTTCAATCCTATTGCTGCGGCAGGTAACCCCATCTTCTGCATCCCCACGCGGATTTACACTGAAGGCTTGGGGGCTCCAGGATCTTCATGGATAAATTTGTAATTCGCGGCGGCAATCCGCTGGTGGGTACCGTGCGCATCTCCGGTGCCAAGAACTCGGCGCTGCCCTGTATGGCCGCGGCAATTCTGACCGAGGACGAAGTTACACTCGAGAATATTCCCCAGGTACGAGACATTGAGACTGAGCGCAAGCTGCTGGCATCAATGGGCGCTGAGGTCGAGCTGGGATACGGTCGGGCACAACATCGCACCACCATCAGTTGCCGCAATCTCTCCGATCCCGTAGCTAAATACGAAATCGTCAAAACCATGCGGGCCAGCTCTCTTGTGCTTGGGCCGCTTATCGCGCGCGCGGGGATGGCACGAGTGGCCATGCCCGGAGGCTGCGCCATCGGTGGAAGACCGATCGACCTGCACATCAAAGGCCTGGAGAAAATGGGTGCCGTCATCATTCAGGAGCACGGCTATCTTGAGGCCCGCGCTGAAAGGCTGAAGGGCGCGCACCTGATCTTCGACAAGATTACGGTCACCGGTACAGAGGATCTTTTGATGGCTGCGGTGCTGGCGGACGGTGAAACTCTGATGGAGAACTGTGCGCGGGAACCCGAGGTGACAGATCTGGCTGCGCTGCTCACCGCTATGGGCGCAAAGATCGAGGGCGCCGGCACTTCGACCATCCGAGTGCAGGGAGTGACCCGACTTTACGGCGCGCGCTACCGCATCAACCCAGACCGCATTGAGGCCGGGACATTTCTGGTAGCCGGTGCCATCACATCCGGCGATCTGATTGTGGCCAACTGCAACGCGTCCCACCTGGGCGCCATTATCGCCAAGTTGCAGGAGACGGGAGCGCGCGTGGATACCCTCGGTCCCGACACGGTTCGCGTGCGTTCCGACGGCCAACTACGGGCAGCCGATATTTCCACCGAAGAATATCCAGGCTTTCCCACCGACATGCAGGCGCAGTACATGGCGCTGGCAACGCAGGCTGACGGCGTAAGCCAAATCAAGGAAAACATCTTCGAGAACCGGTTCATGCATGTGCAGGAGTTGGTCCGCATGGGCGCCAATATCAAGGTGGATGGAAACACGGCGACTGTCCGCGGAGCGGCCAAGCTTTCAGCGGCTGCTGTGATGTGCTCCGACCTTCGCGCTTCGGCGTCGCTTGTGCTTGCAGCGCTGGTGGCCGACGGCGAATCCATCCTGGATCGTGTATATCACATGGATCGCGGATACGAGCGCTTCGAAGAAAAGCTGCGCAGTGTGGGTGCGCAGATTCGTCGAATGGGGAATGTTTTCAATACAAAAGAAGTGGAGTCGGCGGCCGACTGATTGGAAGATAGGCGAGTCAGCCGGCGGCTCAACGCCAACTTACGGCGAGATGCCAGCGCAAACTCCGCTGTGCCGTCTTCTCCAGCACGCGTTCATACTCCCGCAGCTCTGCCAATACCGGTGGTGTTTCAGAGCCTAGGGTCGCGGGCGCAGTCGCCAGCAAGCGGATCAGTGCGCGAATGGTCACCAAGCCATCGGGCGCACTAAACCATTGCGGTTCGGGTAGATGGCGAGTCCATTCTGGATTGCCGACACCCTGCTCCAGCAGCAGCGCCATCGAATTCTGATCGGTTGAGAAGAACTCCAGGAGCGGATTCACTTTAAGCCCCTCTGCCAGCTTCTCCAGCGCGTCCTCGTTCCGGGCCAGAGCGTGGCCATTCACGAAGATGTCGAAACCCGGATCTTCACCCTCAACGACGATGTACAAGCTCGCGGCCATCGTTCTGAGTCTAGTGGAGTGAGCGGCCAGCCCCCTGATAAACTTGCAAGCGGTAATCCGATCAATTACCAGCAAGGATCCCCGAAGGTATTTGAACGTCCTGAGTTCACGGGATTACCGCCGTTTACCCGGAAGTTTCGGGTCTGATACGAAAGAGTTATGGAAATCACGATTGATTAGACGATTCTAGAAATGTAGTTTTGTTGGCTTGAGGTGTGCCTGGTGAACTGGAGCGAACTCCCGGATCTTACGGCTGTTACGCTGCTTGCGTGTGCCTTTGCATCGGTTTCCCGGCGCAGCCCCACACCTGTATCTGGCATCTGGCTCACCGGCTGGCTAATGATCGTACTGCACTTTGGCTCCTTCCTCTTCCTGACCCTTCCTGGCGTTTCAGGAACCTTCGCAGCGATCATTGGATTGTCTGCTCTTATCTGGGCTGGCTTCCTGTTCATGTGGGCCGCAGTTCCCTACCGCAGTGAGAATTCCAGCCGCTGGATGTTTGGGGTATTGGCAACCTCGAATACACTTTACGTCGCAATCTCATCCATCAATCCAGTGGCATCCTGGGCATTGACCCCGGCAGCTATATTTCTTGGCGCCTCACCGCTTTTGGTTGCGCTCTGGGTGGTGAGAAAGTTCAATCGCCGACTGCGCTGGCTTGTGGTTTCTCTGTACGCCGCTCTTTCAATCTTTGTTCTTCTCATTCAGCATAGGGCGGCGGATGGCCCCGAACTGGCCTTGAATGCTGTCCTGTTCACGGTCTATTTTGGCTGCTGTCTTCATTTCTGGTACGGCTATCGACGCGGAACGACCGGCGCATTTATCACCATCGCCGGATTCCTTGCTTGGTCTCTCGTATTCGTGGCTGCGCCGATCATGGAGATTCATTTCCCGGCCGTTCACATCGAGAGCGAAGTTTGGAATTTGCCGAAATATGTTGTGGCCGTAGGTATGATCCTGCTGCTGCTTGAAGACCAGATTGAATACAATCGGCACCTGGCTCTCCACGACCACTTGACGGGCCTACCGAACCGCCGGCTCTTTCAGGATCGTTTGGCCAGCGCTTTGGAGCGCGCGCGCCGCACTGAGACACGGACCGCGTTGTTGATCGTCGACCTGGATCGATTCAAACAGGTGAACGACACCTTTGGCCACCACGCGGGGGATCTGGTGTTGCAACAGGTCGCCGCCAAGTTCTCCGCGCGTGTCCGCCGCTCCGACACTGTTGCGCGAACCGGTGGCGACGAATTCTCCGTGATTCTTGAAGAGCCCACCAGTCGCGAACAGGCCGTGGTCGTCGGTATGTCTCTCATGCAGCTTCTGAACGAACCGCTGAAAGTGAATCCCGATCAATCCGCGTGCATTGGCGCCAGCGTGGGCGTCGCGATCTTCCCTGAAGACGCACATGACATGGAATCTCTTTGCATTGCAGCAGACAGGCGCATGTACGCCTTCAAGCACGACTCGGAGGAACCCATCGTCAAAGAAGTATTTGTCGGGCCCACCCCACTCGCGGCGTTCAAGCCGCAATCGCATAGGCCAGTCACCGTCGCAGATCAATTCGGAGTGGTGCGCGGCAAACTCTAAGCTCGCTGGACCGGCGACGGAATCATAAACCATTCAGAACAGAAAGAAGGCCCGGACTCAACGTCCGGGCCTTCGAGTTATTCTGGGTCAAACTAGCAATCAGCCCTGTCCACCGCCACCGTTGCCGGGACCGCGTCCACCGCCGCCGCCACCCGGACGGCGCCGCCGACGACGACGATTGTTGTTATTGGCTGGCGGACGGCCTGCGCCGACTGCTTGACCGACCGGGACTGGCGCGCCTTCAACACGGTTGAAGTTCGGCTCGCTCTCCTCGTCGAATTCCTCGCCTGCTTCCTCGTCGAAGTCGTCACCACCCTCGATGAGGATAGTGCTCTGATTCGACTTCGGTTGGCGCTCGTCGAATTCGTTGCGTGGCCGGAATGGAGGAGCGGCCGCGACTGGAGCGGCGGGGGCGGCACCTTCCGCCTCGTCGGTCTCAGCAGGTTCCGATTGGGCCAGTTTGGCTTTCTGCTCCTTAATGAGCGCCTTGCGGCTGAGCTTGATGCGGTTGCCTTCGATGGCCAAAACCTTCACCATCACCTGGTCGCCCTCGCGCAGTTCGTCCTTCACTTCCTTCACGCGATGTTCAGCGATCTCGGAGATGTGCAACAGGCCGTCCGTGCCAGGGAACAACTCGACAAACGCGCCGAACTCGGCGAGACGTACAACCTTACCCAGATAGACCTTGCCGATCTCGGGGACAGCGGTAATATTGCCGATCATCTCGAGCGCCTTCTTCAGCCCGTCTCTGTCGCTCGATGCCACGCTGACGCGGCCTGTATCGTCCACATCAATCTTGGCGCCGGTTGCTTCGATGATGCCGCGGATGGTCGCGCCACCCTTGCCGATCAGATCGCGGATCTTGTCGGTGGGAATCATGAGGGTCTCAATGCGGGGCGCATACTGCGAACGCTCCACTCGCGGCCCGTCCAGCACGGCGTCCATCTTGTCCAGCAGGAAGAGCCGGCCGCGCTTCGCCTGCTCCATGGCTTGCTGAAGGATCTCGCGCGTCAGTCCACCGATCTTGATGTCCATCTGGAGCGCGGTGATGCCCTTGCGGGTTCCCGCTACCTTGAAGTCCATGTCGCCGTAGTGATCTTCTGCTCCGGCAATGTCGGTAAGAATGGCGTAGTCGTCGCCCTCCTTGACCAACCCCATAGCCACGCCGGCAACCGCGCCCTTGAGCGCAATACCGGAGTCATAAAGCGCAAGGCTCGCACCGCAAACTGAAGCCATGGACGAAGAGCCATTCGATTCCAGAATGTCTGACACGATGCGGATGGTGTAAGGCGAGTCTTCCGCGCTGGGAAGAACCGCGGCGATGGCGCGCTCCGCGAGTGCTCCGTGGCCAATCTCGCGACGGCCTGTTCCTGTCATGCGTCCGGTCTCGCCAACGCTGAACGGCGGGAAGTTGTAGTGGAGCATGAAGGGCTTCTTCTTCTCGCCTTCATAGCTCTCCAACCGCTGTCCGTCGTCCTGCGTTCCCAGAGTGGCGGTGACCAAAGCCTGAGTTTCGCCGCGCGTGAACAGTGCCGAGCCGTGGGTTCGGGGCAGAACGCTGGTTTCGATGGTGATTTCGCGAATCTCGTCGAAAGCGCGGCGATCTGGGCGAATGCGCTCCTTGGTCACCTGCTCACGGAAGGCCCGCTCACGCAGCAATTCATAGTAAGTGGATAGCTTCTTCTTGGCTGCTGGATCATCTACGGGTAGCGCGGCAGCAAGCTCGTCCTTGATCTGCTTTACCAACGCATAGCTTTCGGTCTTGGCGTACTTTTTGGTGTCAAGCGCGTCTTTCACGCGGTCGCCGATCTTGGCCTTCAACTCTTCGTAATAGGCTTCATCCGTCACAGGCGCCGTGAATGCTCGCTTCGGCTTGCCAGCAAGAGCAACCAATTCATCGATTGCGGCAACAATCTTCTTGATCTCTGTATGAGCAAACTCGATAGCCGCCAGAATGACTTCTTCCGTCTCTTCCTTGGCTCCCGACTCGATCATCACGATGCCGTCTTTGTGCCCGACAACCATGATGTTGATCGTGGTCTCAGCGCGCTCGGTATAAGTGGGGTTGATGACGAATTCGCCATTTACGCGGCCAACCCGAACAGCTCCCACCGTGGCGCTGAATGGAATATCGGAAAGAGCCAGGGCAGCAGCGGCAGCGTTGATGCCGATCACGTCAGGGTCGTTTTCCTTGTCGGCGGAGAAGACCAGCGCAATTACCTGCGTCTCATTGCGGAAGCCGTCCGGGAAGAGCGGACGGATGGGGCGATCGATCTGACGGCAGGTGAGCACTTCCTTTTCACTCGGCCGGCCTTCGCGCTTGATAAAGCCTCCGGGAATGCGGCCACCGGCATAGGTGTATTCACGGTAGTCCACGGTGAGCGGGAAGAAGTCAATTCCCTCCCGCGGATCTGGGGATGCAACCGCGGTTGCCAGAACGACGGTTTCGCCGGTGGTCACCAATGCGGCGCCAGAGGCTTGCTTGGCCATCCGGCCGGTCTCAAAGACCAGCCGTTTGCCGCCGGCAAGCTCGACAGCTACTTCATGCTTGGTAGACATAGAGTCCTCGTTTCATTTTTTGCGTTTGGGAAATTCTTAAGGGGATGGCACCGGAAGGGGTAGGAATGACGGACGACAACACGGCAATCTGCAGGGCGAGCGCAAGAGTGAAAGCGTTGCGTGAGGGAAAGTACTCCCCCGGCCTGCGTGCCGGTTTTGTGCGCATGGGCTGCGCGCAGACGATAGCTGTGCGCAGCCCCTGGCAGCGGTTGAAGTTCGCCAGGTGCACCATGGCCCCAGATTCTGGGTAGAACGGGAGCCGTGACCAAATTCCGGTCTGGGCGCTTCCGGGTCAAAGTTTGCTTTCTGATTACTTGCGGATACCGAGTTTGCCGATCACGTCGCGATAACGATCGGAATCGTGCGTCTTCAGGTAATCCAGCAGCCGGCGGCGTTTGCTGACCAGCATAAGCAATCCACGACGAGAAGCGTGGTCTTTCTTATGCGTTTTGAAATGTTCAGTCAGTTCGCCAATCCGCTCACTCAGAATCGCAATCTGGACTTCCGGAGAACCGGTGTCCGAATCGTGGGTGCGGAAGCGTTCGATCAGGGTTGTTTTCTTAGCAGTCGCCAGCACGGCGTGTATTACTCCTCTTGTCTTCTCAGATCCACTCTCAAAGTGTCTATTGTGAGATTACCATGAATGAGCGGGTGATGGGGAACTCTTGCCCGACAGAGGATCGCCCTAGCCATCATCACGGTTTGAGCAGACTGTCCTCTCCCCCGCTACAAGCGACTTCCTCTTTACAAACTTTTCGATCTGTACGAAAGCGTCGCTACCACCAAGGATCGAAACGAGCAAACCAAGCACGTGCTCTTTCTCGAACCACGTACCAATCCCGCAGATCAATAGGCCAACGTCAAGAAACAACATCCCAATCGTTTCAAATCGTTTCCAACGTTGTCCGTACAGGGTCACGAGTGCCCCAGCCATCACTACGCCCGCTAATAGGGCAAAGTGTCCTGGCATGGATCTCATGTCCGGTTGTAGCCACCGGTCGCGAAGAACGATCGATCCACCGAAAACCGTCGATAGAATGACTAAAGCGATCCATTGCCGAGGTATCCGCATATTGCCCGAGATCTGAATGCAATAGATTCACTGGATTGATTCCAGATTCTACTCCGAATGCGACCCCTGATCGATAAAACTGCGGATAGATAGACAGCTGGTGATCTGAATACCTAGTTGAACTGTTACTGGGAGGAGTCTTACGGCTGTGCCTCCAGCCAATAATTTGCGCGAGCTACGACTTGCGCACCGTAGTCCTGCGCAGTGCGGACTTTGAGCGTATGTAAGCCGAGGGTCGGATTCGATGGGCTGAAGCTGAGCAGGTATCGGTTGCGCGCATGTTTGGCCGCATCCAGCACCCGTGCTTCGAATCCTTTATCCCCCGTGAACGTCGTGTACTCCCCACCACTCATGTGCGCAACTTCTTTTGACACGTTCTTTTTGAACGCCTGAATGAGCATGATGAGTGGCGACATCATGTTCATGGTGCGCTCCTCACCTGAGTCCTGCACATCGTGAAGAAACTCGGCGCGCGCGGGGGAAAACGATACGCTCAACACCAGGACGTCAGACCGGCCAATCTTCTCAATCAATTGCTCCGTCTTGGTCTGTTTGCTGCCGTGGTCGCGCTCTTCACTGATCAGCAACAGAACGCGGCGATACTCCTTGGGCTGCGTTTCAAGCAGATCCACGCCGTAGCTGACGGTGTCCAAAATTGCATCTCCGCCGTCTCCCGGCTCCATATGCTTGAGAGCCTGGTTTAGGTTGTCGCTGGAATGGCCAAAGTCGCGAATGAGATGCGGTTCCGAATCGAAACCCACCAGAGCCGCCTGGCTCTGGCCGTCGGAAAGGAAGGTGTCGAGCAGGGGCCCAAGTTTCGCGATCTTGTCGAACTCCAGTACACTCACTCCCCCCTCTTCGACGGCTATTACAAGAGACACCGGCGCAGTGTCCATCTCCTCCTGCACCCGAATCTTTTGCGGTACGCCGTTGTCTTCCAGAACAAAGTCGTTTGGTTTAAGGCCATAGACGATTCCGCCATGTGGCTTTTCCACCAGCGTGGGCACTAGCACTTCCTGTGTGGTGACCCGCAGCGTCGGAGCATCAGGGTGCGCATCCGGAAGTGGTAAAGGGGGCTCGGCTGGAGGCAGTTGCTGCGCTACCGCAGTGAGCGCAGCCATTGCGAGGTACAGCAAGAATCCAACATGAGCAATCGCGGGGAATCCGAACTTCATGCGCGAATCAACTCCGAAAAAACAACTCCATGATCGATGATACGGGAATCAAGATGAGCGTCCGCTGGCCGGCACTACGACCGGACGCTCAAATAAGGATTTGACTTCCCTTCTCCTACCAAGGTCCTGTGGAAGCAAGCGGAATTTACGATTTGGCCACGCCCGTCATCACCGTGTGGGTCGCATCGATGGCCTCGCGCAATGCCACAAACGCCGACGTTGGCTTCAGGTCGTCGTCAAACGGCAATGGCCTTTCCCGCGCGCCGTCAGCACGCGTGCTTTGGCTGCCATGCAGTTTATTTAGCCAGCTATTTGCACTGGTGATTCCCCAGGTCAGGGCAATCGGCACATTTGGCTCCGCCAAAACCAGGCGGAGATAGTCCAGATACACTGCGGCTACTGCGGCGTCTTGCGCATCCGGGCCGCCGACCACGGCATGGGTGTTCACATCCATCTCAGTTATGTAGACCTCGAGGTCCATCTTCGCGGCTTCGCGGATAAATTCCCGCAGCCCCCGGCCAGGCTGTGGTCCAGTGGCGTCCAGGTGGCTCTGCACACCCACCGCGTGAATAGGTACACCTTTGGCCTTGAAGCGCCGCAGAAGCACAAGCACCTTAGCGCGCTTTTCGCTCTGCGCCGGAGTATCCAGTTCGATGCCGTAATCGTTGTATGTGAGTTTCGCCTGGGGATCGGCCGCGGCCGCGGTGCGGAACGCCAGTTCAAGATAATCCGGACCAATCAGGTCAAACCAGATGGTTTTTCGCAATCCATCGGGTAATCCATCTGTAGGCTTGATTGCTTCATTCACCACGTCCCAGCTGTGCAATTTCCCACGAAAATGTGCCGCCACAACCTCGATATGATGGGTGAGGATCTGCCGGGCGTTGTCCTTGTTTGCCGTAGCCGTGAGCCATCCCGGAACATTTTCATGCCAACACAGGTTGTGCCCGCGCACACGCTGATCCGCGAGACTGGCGAAGCGCATCATGCGATCTGCCTGCGTAAAGTCGAAGGTGTCCGGCGTTGGCCTCAACGGCCCCCATTTCATGGAAGTTTCTGCCACCAGGATGTTGGCCTGCTTGGCTATTAACTGCGTATACGGGTCGGCGGTCTTGCCCGCCGCAAATCCGTCAATGTCCAATAATTGTGGCATTACCGCGGTTCCATACAGAAGTCCCCGGGCAGCCGCGTGGGCACGCAATGAACCGGCGCCGTTCGTGCTGATTGCGGACGGCGAATCGACGGCCCAGGCCCCAAGCCTGCCAGTCAACGCGCCAAGGCAGCCCAAGATCGCAGAGTTCCCACAGAACTGCCTTCTCGTGAAGCGGGATTTCCCTGTGTCGGTCATTCGCCCCTCTGCCTGTCAATCCGTTCAAGCGTCGTGCTCTCTGTTCTTCGCGAGCCAGTTCCGTTGCGACTCGGCCATCTCGGGATCACATTGGTCTGGATCACCCACGCTTGTGAACTTCCTTCTCCAGCCGGCCCGTCCATGCGAGAAAACTTAGAAGTTCCCAACGAGAACTCCACATAAAACCAAAGATCTTTCTGGCGGTCAAAGTTTCAGCCCGTTGGCCAGAATAGGTCTCCACACGCCAGCGCAGATACTCGCTCCGCCAAGGAGCCAGCCGATGGCCGCGGGTTGCATTCCAGATGAAACGAATCGGAGCAAACAAGGTGTGAACCTTCCGTATCGAGTATAGACGCGCGCCCAGAGCGCGGAAGGACTCGCATGTCGAGATTGACGAACCTCCGCTCACGGACTTCTCAATGCAGCGGGTAAAGCTATTGCAGCTTACTGAAAAGACTATTCGAAGCCGAATCGAGTTGAGCGATCACATCCTCAAGCGCCGTCTGCTGTGTCTCGGAGAGAGAAAGCTGCGTGGAGACTTGCGCCACATCCGCCTGCATCAAGTTAGTCTGAGCGCCTGTAAGCTGGGTTTGCTGGCTAGTCACGGCGTCAGAAGCGGCCGTGAGTTGAGTTATGGAGTTATCTACAGTCACGCGCTGCTGCGAGACATAATTCAACGCCGTGCCGAGAGCCTCCGTGTCGCTTACTGCCTGCGAGGTATTCACCGTGCCGGTTGCATAGTCGGCCACCAGGTTATTCAAGGCGCCAAAGACGCTGCTCCTGCCGCCGGTCGTGAATATCTGGCTCCCCGATACATTCAATTGGATTTTCTGGCCGTCGGGAGTCTCGATATAGTTCACGTCCTGATCTCCGTTATAGGTTGTGACTCCCGGAGTGGCCGTAGTCGAGGTGGTGAATGGGGTCGTGGAAGTGGCGCCGCCGGCAAAGATATACTGCCCCTGATAGTTAGTGTTCGCCAGCGATTGTACTTCATCGAGAATGCCGGAAATCTGGTTTCCAATGGATTTAACATCGCTCGCATTCATGGTCCCGTTATTGGCGCTGATCGCAAGTGAAACCGCCTGGGTAAGCTGGGAGACCACGGAACCCAAGGTTGAGTCGGCCACCTGCAGCTGGCCGGTAGTCAGGCTCGACGATTGCGTAAACGAGTCATCTTGCTGAATCTGATTCAGAAGCAGCACGTTCTCTCCTGATGCCACCGGATTTTGGCTTAGGGACGAGATACTTACCCCGCTCGACAACTCAGCAGTCAATTGCTGCTCGTTGAGTTGACTCTGATCCAGCGAGCCCACCAGGTTCGAAACATAACTCGGATCCACTCGCATTTCATTCCTTCCTTCGCGAGAAGTGCGCGTCTACCGCGCTTCTTTAATTCCGCAGATTTGCATGCCTATAAATCCCCTGACTTATCAGGAAACTGTGGCCTGCTCACCGAGATTCAAGGCCGACGCCATGATCGTATTAAGCATCGTAAACACCTGCGAAGCCGCCTGGTAACTGCTTTCCAGTGTGGACATGGCCGCGGCTTCGTCGTTGAGATTAACCTGAGAAAGCGCGTTGTTCTGCGTTTGCAACTGAGTGACCGAGGCATTCTGCGCAGTATTCTGAGCCTGCACGCCGGAGACAGTGGCACCCAGCGTGGAAACGAAGTTTGAATAGAAGTCGGTCGGCGTTTGGCCATTGCTTATCCCCGCAGAGCCATTCTGGGTTGCGCCAGATTGCAACGAGGCGGCAGCTGTCTGTGTGACGGTGCTGGCACCGTTGGCGGCATAGAGACCCCAGTTAAGATTCAGTGTCGCCGCGCCGTCGGAAAGCCCGGCAAATGTCATGCCACTCACATTCACGGCGGGGGTCGCCAGCATGCCGCCTGCATTGAAGGTGAGTGTTCCTGTCGCATTTGCTGAGGAGACCGGATCCGCGATTACGTTGCCCGCAGTAGCAGTGGCGCCGGTGATGGACAATACGCCGCCTGTGTTTGTAACGGTTACGCCCGTGATTCCTACCGCCTGAATTTGTGCGTCAAGTGCAGCCACGTAGCCAGTGGCCGGTGGCCCCGCGTTCCCAACAGCCTCGCCGGCAGTCACGACGGGCGCGGTAATGGTAGCCGTGCCACCTCCTGCAATGTTTCCGGTGATAGTCAGATTCGTTCCAGGATTCACCGTCTCCCCGGCTCCGAAGGTATAACTAACAGAACCGGGAACACTCGAGTTCGCAGTCAATACATCGGGTACCGAGACACTGTATCCCCACGTATTGCCACCTTGATTGGAATATGCCACGGTAGCGCTGTAGCTTTTTCCCAGCGAGTCAAAAAGTTGCAAACTGCTGGTTGCTGTAGGAGCTGCTGTATTGAGGGTCTGGTTCACGATGAAGTTCGTCGTCGCAAGCGGCTGCATCAGCGATTCGATGGCGAGATTCGCCATCGCTAAGGCGTTTGAGTTGTCGCCGGTTCCCATCCCCGCCCCTGCAGCAGCAATCTGGTTGGGGGCTGTCATGACGACGGTCATCGCCGACGCGCTACCCGCCACCTGCGTTGGTTCATTGAAGATGTAGAGCGGATTCGTGCTGGTGCCCGCGTTCCCATCCAAATCCGTACCCGCGTTATTCAGTTGATTTACCGATGTAGAGATGCCGTAGGCAAGCTGGTCGAGCGAGTTGAGCGCGCTGGGAATGTCCTGATCGCGCGCCGTCAGATCGCCTCCCAACTCGCCGCCCCCCGAGGCCAACTGCGAGGTGATGTCTGTTGTCCCCACATAAAAATGTGTGACTCCGCCCACCGATCCACTGGTCAACTTGAAGTTCGAGTTCTCGGAGACGAGCAACTGTCCCGAAGTGGTGGTTACGGCGAGCCCGTTATTCTCGGTTGTGACCTGGTTGATCCCAATCAGTTGAGAAAGCTGACTTAGATCTTCCTGGCGCTGGTCTTCGAGCGTGCCGGCATCGGCGTTGGGTGAGGTGCACTGAATCTGCTGATTCAATTGTGCGATTGAGGCCGTCAGCGCATTCACCTGGCTGTTTACCCCGGATGCCTCCTGATCCAGCGCTGCTCGCTGCGTGTTCAGGTTGGCTGCCGCTCCGGAGATGTCGCCGGCCAAAGTGGATGCGGCGGATAGAACATTTTCGCGCAGTGCATTATTGGTAGGATCGCCACTGTTCGCCAGCGATGAAAATGAGCCGAAAAAGCTGGTGATGTCGCTGCCAAGATCTCCCGCCGCCGACGCGCTCGAACCCGAGTCCGGTGTAAAGAGCGCTTGGACCGAATTCAATGCCGACAAGCGCGCACCCGAAGAAGAAGCCAGTTGTTGCTGCTGGTCAAGCCGCTCTTCCAACACACGATCCCTCAAAGAGGTAGCGCCCGTTTCCGTAACCCCGTCACCGTAAGAGACCCCATTGATTGAAATCGGCTGATTTTCCTGCCAGTTCGGGGTCTCCGTTGTGTAGCCGGGAGTGTTGGCGTTGGCCACGTTGTTGGCAACAATACTCAGCGCTGACTGGTCAGCGTTCAGTGCTCCCGACATCAGGCTGAATGCGGAGCTAATTGTTCCCATGCCCGCTCTCCGTCTGCCCCCATCCCCGGGCTTGCGATTCGCCGTATTCGATCCGCCCGTTCCTCAGTTCGCGGAGGCGCTTCATCACATTCAGGTTGGACCGAGTAGCCTCCAGTACCCTCGCAAACACAGCCATCTCGCCCGAAGCCTCTCGGATCTGGCGAGTCATCGCCGTGCGATCCTCCGCGCTCGCGGGTGAAAAATCGCGGTTCAACACCTGGCACGATAAGGCCAACTCCTCCAGCCGGTTCGCGTCCAGACGAGCCAGCGCCTGCGAGGCCTCCGCCACCAGTTCTCTCAGCTCCGGCAGTTTCGTTTGCACTTCATCCTCCGCGCCCGCCTGGGACTTTTGGGCCGAACGCCTGATTATTGTTCGCCACCCAGCATCGCATCCACCATCTTCGACGCCACTGCCGATGCTGGAACATCGTAGCTTCCCGTCTTCAGCGCCGCCTGAATTGAGGCCACCTTGTCCGTGCGAACCCCGGAGTCGGCCGCCGCCAGCGATACTTCGCTTCCCGCATCGCTCAACGTTGCCCGGTCGCTGCCCAGCCCGCTGCCGGTGCCCGTCGCGTTACTGCGTTGCGGCGCGCCCGAGACTGGCGGAGTCACTCCCAAAAGAGATTTCAATCCATCCAAACTGCTGCGAATATCCATGCGCATTGCTCCTTACCGGGTCTATCGGCACGCTTGCTAATCACTGTAGTCATTCAGAAGCCTTTATCCCGGTATTTCTTTGCGGATTTCCGTTAACCTTCCCGTTTGAGCTCTGATGCCCGGAATGGGAGAGATCCGCCAAAACGCTCCGAGCTATTCCGAATCCACCCCGCTCGCTTAACCCTCGCCCCAACGCCTCGGTGGCAAACGATCCCAGTGCCCCGCTGGAGCCGGAAACTGAGTCGCCGTCTTCGCCGGTTAACGAATTGCATTGCGTCAATGGCTTCATCAACTCATTCATCATCTGCGCCTCGAACTCATGCGCCGCACGCACTAGGCGCGGTGACGGCGTCGAGGCCTCTCTAGGATCCGTCGCCGCTGTTCCCGATACCAATTGCATGCCTGTCCCTCCGGTCACGAAACTTCCTTCACAGTACTTCCAAGTCGGCTTCCAGTGCGCCGGCCTCCTTCATTGCCTGAAGGATCGAGATCACATCCCGCGCCCCAGCCCCGGTGCGCTGCAATTCCTGGACCAGATCCTCAACCGTAGCCCCTTGTTTCAATTCGATCCGGTTCACAGGCTTGTCCTCGGCCTGCACAGTGGTCTGCTGCACTACCTCGGTGGTCCCCGCGGCACCCGAATTGGGCTGCGAAACCCGGGTTTCGCTGATCACATTCACCGAAAGACCTCCATGCAGAATTGAGACCGGCTGCAGGCGCACCGTGCCGCCGATGACGACCGTCCCAGTGCGCTCGTTGACCACCACGCGCGCACGCGGGAAAACCTCCACCTCGACGGCTTCCACGCGGTCCAGTAACGCTGCCATGTCTTCTTCCGGAGCTACGGTGACTTCGACTCGCCGGCTGTCAATCGCATGCGCGCACGGCTTGTCCAACTCCCGATTGATGGCCGCCGCCATCCGCTCAGCGGTATGGAAGTCGGCATCGTTCAGCACCACGTTGACGGAATGCATCTGCTTCAGTTCGAAGGGTGCGGGCCGTTCCACCAACGCTCCTCCCGGAATCCGCGCCGTAGTTGGGTGGTTGACTTGTTTGCTGTTGCCTCCCGAGGTCGCCATATATCCGCCTAGTACCAGGGCTCCCTGCGCCTGCGCGTAGACCTGTCCGTCTGGCCCATAGAGCGGCGTCATCAGCAGGATGCCGCCCTCAAGCGTACGCGCGTCCCCGGCAGAGGAGACAGTGATGTCCATCTTGTAGCCCGGCCGGCTGAAGGGAGGCAACGTGGCTACGACAAAGACTCCGGCCATGTTCTTGACCTGCATGTTGCTCGCGCTGTTCGATCCCGTTTGCGGCACGGTGATACCCATGCGCTCCAGCGCGGAGATCAAAGTCTGCGCCGGAAATACCGTCTGCGAACTGTCCCCGCTTCCATGCAATCCCACGACCAGCCCATAACCCACCAACTGGTTGTCGCGTATTCCTTCGATCGTTGCCACATCTTTGATTCGTGCCATCTGCGACCGCGTCTCGGCATCAGAACGTTGCGGGCCGAGCAACATTGAAACAACAGTCAGACCGCAAAAGACTCTCTCAAATTGCCTCAGCATCGACTTCTCCTTCGGCTCTGACACAGCATCTAGATTGCATATCGGCGCTCTTGATTCCCGATTCTTGACCGTTTCCTTAGAAAATCAGCAGCTTTTCAAGAAGGCGAACGAATGGATTCTGCCGATATGTTGAGTCGTTGACAATACCTTTGCCAGTTACTTCCAACTCAAGGTCTGTCATGGCCGTCGACATGACCTGGTTCTGTGAACTCACATCTTCCGGGCGCACCAGCCCGCGCAGCTTGATCAATTGCGTCTGCTGCGAAAATGTGAGTTGCCGAGTGGCTTGCACCACCAGCATTCCGTTGGGCAGCACGTCCACCACTTCGCCGCCAAAGGTGGTCGCCAGGCTGGAGTTAGTCGTGCTCTGCCCCTGCGCCGTCAGTCCGGAACTCGCGGTCATGCCAACCAGGTTCTGTAAGGCGTTGGAACTCTTAAGAAGGCCAAACAGCGAAGTCAGCCCGGAGTTCGCATTGGAGGCTCTTGAGTTCTTCACTTGGCCATCCGTCGAGGCCGCCAGGCTCTCGGTGACCACAATCGATACCACGTCGTGTAACCGGGCCGCTTTGGCATCCGTGCCCAACCGCACCAATCGGCCTTCCGGGCTCCAGATCGATCCGACCGTTCGCACCTCCGCCGCCTGCTGGGCCCGCACACGCTCGATGTAGGCGTGTAGAGCCTCCTCGGGGGGTGTCGGCTTGGCAGCCGGGAGGAACGGTATATGCTTGTCCGCGGCGCGGGCGGAAACCGCAGGCACCAGTGCACCCCACAATACGAAGGCTCCCAGAAAGACGATTGCTCTGAATCTTTTCAATTTCATGGCTGTCCATCCTTCTCCGGCTCGAGAACCGCGCGACCCGGCGCCAAAGCACGTGCCCGCACAACCTTGCCCTCAATGCTCAGCCGCGCTTGGAGTTCGAAACCCACAGCTGCTGGAGCCAGTGCAATGGCCTCAAGGCGTGCATCGATAACCGCGGAATGCTCTTCCAGAATGAGCCGGTCGCCCGCGCGGATGACTGGCACAGGTGCTGTCTCACCTTGTCGGGCTCCTGGTTTGGGAAATTGCGACGGGCTGGGCGCCCTGTCGGCACGGGTCAGAACTCCGGGTCCACCCGGGCGTTGCACATCGCGCGAAAGAAGCCAGCGTGCTCCGTCCCTTGGGTCGTCGATCTCGCGGAAGAACGCTGGATTGGGCGAGGCCACAACCTGAACCGCGACGGGGATTAGAGCTGACCGCGGTGAGGAAACAAGCCCGCGCCGAGCTACCTCGTCAGGCTTCGCCGCTTGGCCCAGGCTCCACGGTAATATTGCCAGAGTCAGCATCGAGATGCCCCACTGCGCTTTTGGTTTCATTTTCATCGCTTCACCGCCGCTCAATTCACTGCGTTCCAAACCCTTCACGCAAGACACACATTTCAACGAGTCATGTTATTGACCTGGGAGTACATGTCGTCGGCCGCTTTGATCACCTTTGAATTTGATTCGTAAGCCCGCTGCGCCAGCACCATTTGCACAAACATGGTGACCACGTCGACGTTTGAGTTTTCCAGGTATCCCTGTTGCAGTGTCCCCAATCCCTCTGTTCCTCCGGGGTTGCCGGTGACGGGGTTGCCGGAGTTGAGGGTCGCCTGAAGCAGGTTAGAACCCATGCTCTCGAGGCCCCCGGGATTGGGAAACGTGGCCAATTGAAGCTGGCCCAGTTGAGATGGATTTGTCTGCCCCGGCAAGGTGGCATTCACCACTCCATATTGGGTAATGGTGATCGCCGTGGCGTTGGCGGGAATGGTAATGGTCGGGATCACCGGGTCGCCGTCAGTGGTGCAGAGCGTTCCCTGGCTGTTCAGCTGAAACTGGCCGGCACGGGTGTAGGCGATGCTTCCATCTGGCCGTTGCACCTGGAAGAATCCACTGCCCTCAATGGCCACATCCAGCGGATTAGATGTCTGGTTCAGCGAACCCTGGGTCATGATCACTTCGGTGGCCGCCGATTTGGTGCCCAGTCCCACCTGCAATCCCGCAGACACGGTGGACTGGCTCTGCGCCGCGCCCGGTGTCACCAGGTTCTGATAGACCATGTCCTGAAATTCGAGGCGCAGCTGGCGAAAACCAGTAGTCGACGAGTTGGCCAGATTGTTGGCAATCGTGTCCAGGTTCAACTCCTGCGCGCTCATCCCACTTGCTGCTGTATACAAGGCTCGAATCATCTTTTCCCCTCGTCATGAATGAAGGTTTTGCCGCTACACCCGTGGCAGATCTTCGGTTGCAAACTTGTTGAACTCGGTGTGGAAGACGGTCAGCGCCTTCTGCATCATCTCCGCCTCACGCTGAATCAGCATCAGGTTCAACGAACCGGGGATGGAACCCTGGTTGGCGGACTCGATGGCTCCCTGGTGCACCGATCCGTTCTGCGAAATGGAGACCGGCGTCTTATCGGGAGCGACATAGCGGTTGGCGCCTTCCGGAATCAGTTGTGTCCCGTGAGGAAAGGTGAAGACCCCCACCACGGCCACAACGCCGCCCGCCACCGAGAGCGCTCCGTCTGCGCCCACAGACACTTCTCCGGGAGGAATGGGAATCGGTTGGCCGGTTGCTGACAGCACCGGCTCGCCTGCCGCAGTCACCAGCCGTCCATCGGTGGAACGGTGGAATCCGCCGTCGCGGGTATAGCGAAGGCCGTGCAGTGTTTGGACTTGAAAGAACCCCTCGCCTTCGACGGCCAGATCGAGGGGATTGCCGGTCTGCTGCAGCGGCCCCTGTCCCAGGTTGAGCCGGTCACCGCCCAGGAGGCCGTAGTTGTTCACGGTCTGTCCCAGCTGTGAGTCGGAAGCGTCGGGACCCAGCAGCACGGAACGAAAGAACTCCTGCTCTGCGCGATAGCCGGGAGTTTGCGCGTTGGCCAGATTGGTGGCCGCAATGTCGAGCGCCTGCGTGCGCGCGATCAAGCCGGTCATCGCCGCATAGTATCCACTGTCCATGAGCGCATCTCCTCGTTGGTTAGAGAGAAGTGCAGTCGAAGGACCGGAGAGGAAGCAGAAGGATTAGAGAAAACTTGGATCGCCTCTATGAATGATGTTTGGTTGCGTGGGTTACTGGGCCGGCGATATGCCGGAGAAATGAGATACCGGGGTCGCCACGGCGCCTAAGGAAAGGGTGGTCGGAAGAACATGCATAAACCAAGCGAACCTTTTACTTTTACGAACGCCGCGAGGCCAATCCTCTCCCAACAAATGAGGAAAGCTCTCATCTCGCTGGACCGGTCGCGAGGAATTACTGCAGCCCGTCGCAGACAATGGTGACTGCGAAACCCGCATCCTCGAATCGGTAGGCATGTTTCAGCTGGAACTCCGGCGCTTGCACGCGCAGGTTGTAGTCGCGGCCAGTGATGACAGCCGGAACCGACAATCCGCAGTTGGCGGCCAGATCCGGGACCTTGCCCTTCCAAGCACCTGCCAGCATATTGCAGATCTCCCCAATGCCGTCCTTCACCGTATCATCGACCTCGTCGAAATCCATGCCCGTCATATGCGCGGCGATCTTCATGGCTGCGCTGCTCCCGCAGGAAAAGACACAGGCCCCGCTCAACAGGCCGCCAAAGCCCACCACCGCAGTGACCGACTCCGGCTCTTTGGCCAGCGGTTCACTGGTGCGCTCGCAGTTCACCCCTAACATCAGTTGAAAGATCTCTTCGATGCTCGCATCCAGGTTTCGCGGATCGGAAACCAGTTGCACGGATTCACGCAGCGAGACCGCCATCGTATGCTCCATTTCGGTTGTGCCGCCTCCTTGGGCTCGCGCGATAGCGGCTTTGCGCACACCATTCAAAAGCATGTTGATCCCTTCCGGGTCAGGCCGCACACACCAGCGGCAGCACCCGTTCCTTCACCTGCTCGGCTGTAAACGGCTTGCGGATGTATCCCTGCGCCCCGGCCAGAATCGCCTGCTTCACATGCTCTTCGCTCGACTCGGTGGTAATCATCACTACCGGAACACCGGCAGCCAGATTTTGTGCGCGAAGCTGGCGCAGGAATTCAAGACCATCCATCGACGGCATGTTGATGTCGGAGAGAATCAGGTCTACCTGACTGACCTTCAGCACATCCAACCCCTCCGTGCCGCTGCCGGCCTCGTGCACCTTCATAATTTCCAGGCCGGCCTGCCGAAGAGATCGCTCGACAATCTTCCGCATCACCGAGGAATCGTCCACAATCAAAATTCGAATCTCACTCATTCCAGGTTCCTCCGCTTTCATCTGTATCGGCGCGTACAAGCATTCCATGAGTGGAGGTGCCACCAGCCCTGTCTTCGGTGAGTTCAATGCACCTCTACGGAGCCAATCACGTCCTTGGTCGACGCGTTCCCGGACACTAGTGCCCCGCGGGGGCTGAGCCACATCCTCAACCAGAGGCAGTCGTGAACTCTAACTACGCGAGACTCGATGGGACGCACTCGCTCAATTGCCTTCGCAAGCGCATTGACCAGCGCCGCCTCACTCGCCGCCTCAATCAGTTCCACCGGGGGGAACTTCGCGCTCAGCATGCGTGCGTGTGCGGGGCGAAACAGCGACTCCTGCACCAACCCGCTCTCCACGCGCAACCCCGTGATTCTCTGGATCGCTAACGCCAGCACTGAATCGAGACGGTCCTCGAACCCCAGGTACAGCAGCTTGCCCGCAGCCACCCTGAGGGGTAGCGCTCCAAAAGCATCCACAAACAGACGCGGAACCAGCGCGGTCAACCCTTCGGCGTCGTGAAACTCGAGGGGCAGCACCGGGCAGCTCCACTGCAGCCCCAACGCCCTGGTGACCAGTTGCTCCTCAACACCCTGCTGGCGGACCAGCCAGGCGCCCAGCCGCCCGGCTCCAGCCGATCTTTGAGCATCCAGCGCCTGGCGCAACTGGCTCGATGTGATCCATCCCTGTTCGAGCATCACCAGGCCCAGCGGAATGCGGTGGCGATGACTCTCTAACCCGGAGCCTCGTCCGTTCAGCTCGCGCCGAACCGCCAACGCGACCCGCGCCACCGTGCACTCCGCAGAACAGTTCCAACCACCTTCAAAAACAGGCGCAACACGGCTGCGCAGAAGATGGAGCCAGCCAGAGCGGCATCCGGGATGGGCGCAGGTCGCGAAGATGCCGGCGGGCGGCGAGTGACGCTGTCCGTTACTGTCCGGCCTTGTCTTATCAGGCCACGAGAGTGTACTTTGATCCAGGCCAGAGCGCTCAAGCAGCGATTCATTAGCCCGCCGGTTTCCCTCATTGCCAACTCCAGCCCTTATTAGAGGCGGTCTTAAAAAAGGCATCGTATGCTCTCCAACCGCTTGCGCGGCGCTGCCACCTCGGTTACACGCAGGCCGAAATTGCCGTTGACCAACACCACCTCGCCGCGCGCCACGATCTTGTCACCGACGACCAGATCCACAGGGTCCGATACATGACGGTCCAGCTGCACCACGTCCCCCGGTCCCAGATCGAGAATCTCGCCCAGCGGCAGTTCACGACAGCCAAAGCGCAGCGTAGCCTCGAGTTCGACATCGAACAGCAATTCCATGCCCGGGTTCAGACCAGGGTTTTGACCCGGATTCACGCCTTGATACAGGGCCTGGGCTGCATTCACCGCCGCAGGCGGCGCGGATGAGGTCGATTTGCCCGTTTCCGGCTTCACCGCTGCTTTGGGAACGCGCACTTCGTCGCGGACCAGAACCGTCCAGGCGCGATCTCCCGACTTCAATTGAAACGCGCGTGATACCTTGCTCTCCCCGGAACTCGCTTCGAATTTCTCGATGCGGCATTTGCTCCCGGTCTTTGCAAGTAGTTCACCCAGGGCTGCGTCTGCCACTTCGCGCAACAGCTCAGCCCAGCCGGCCTTCTGATCCACGCCCTCGCCGACCAGGGGAGACTCGAGTATCCGCGCGTCGAGGACGACCGCGAAACGCCCTTCCTGGTCCCCGGTGACGGTCGCGGCAAATCCGAAGGAGCCTTCCGGCAGCGGCTTGGGGAGCGACTCTTCCAACACCGGCTCTCCGGCCAGAGCCTGGGAGAAGAGCGCCTCAGCAACTCCGATCCAACAATCGAGATAGGTCTTCATACTCCCACCTCATTGAAAGAGCGTTCCAACCGGGCAGCGCGGTGTGGACCCTGGCGAATGGCCTGCGCCTGCGAGAGCGGCTGACCACCGACCTGCCACACAGGAAGCGTGTTGGCCGCCAGGTCAAGACGAAGAATTGAACCCGGCTCCAGGTTTTCAAGCGTGCTGGCGGCAAGGCGCACTGAAGGCAACTGCAGAGAGCCTCCAAAACGAATCCGGCGGGCCATGGTCTCCATCCGCATCCGTGTCTCGTCTGCGTGACGGCGGCGTCCTCCCCGGTCGGAGGTCAGCCGTCGCAGAACGGTGTTGGCCACTACCGCCGGAAAGGCCAGGTTGAGCAGACCCGAGCTCTCCGGCATCCGAATTTCGAAACTCAGGCAGAGGGTCTTTTCATTGACCGACATGATGCGCGCCACCTGGGTCTGCATCTGGCGCCGCTCGAAGTTGAAACTCAGGCCTACCGGCTGCCAGGCCGCAGTCAACTCACGGCAGACGATCTCGACCACGCTGGCCACTATCGACTCCTCGATATCAGTGATCTCGCGCAGCGGCCCTCCTTTGCCTCCTCCGCCCAGCAACAGATCGATGATGGGAGGGGCAAGGGCCAAATCGAACTGCAGCACCGACAAAGCTCCCAGGGGCTCCAGGCGCACCGATGCCACATAACTGATCTCTGGAATCCGCATCACAAACTCGTTGAACTGAATCTGCTCGGCTGAGACCAGGTTGACTTGAAAGCGGGTGCGGAGCCAGGCGGCCAGGTTATGCGTCAGATTGCGCGCGAACAGATCGTTCAACATGCTGATGGCGCGCAGCTGCTCGTTCGATATCTGGCCCGCCGAAGAAAAGTTGTAAGGAACCACCCGCGGACGTGTCTCCGCGCCAGCAGCATCCGTGTCTGTGGTGCGCGCCGCATTGAACAGCGCGTCGATCTCGTCCTGCTTCAGGATCTTTTCCATCAGTGCTTACCCTTTCGCGCTCCGTGACACCTTTGACGTCCGTGTCTTTTCAAATGCCCCGCGCGCAGCCAGATCCTTGAGCATGGTGCGGAGATGTACGACTGCGGAGGCATGCACCTGCGAGACGCGCGACTCAACCACACCCAGTGCCAGACCGATTTCCCTCATGGTCATCTCCTCGTAGTAATAGAGCGTCATCACCAACCGCTCCCGGTCAGGAAGCTCCGTGATCGCGTCGGCCAGACGCCCCTCGAGCTCGCCCCGAAGGCAGCGAAAAAGTGGATCTTCCTCCGGACGTCCCGGAATGTAGGCCAACTCTTCCTCGCCGGAATCTTCGTTTCGCTCCATGTGGAGCGTGCCGACCTCCAAGCCTTTCAGATCTCCCAGCAGCTGCTGATACTCATCCAGGCTCAGCCCCATCTCAGCTGCCACCTCGTGCTCACCCGGTGCACGGCCCACCCGGGCCGTGACCGATCGGATTGCCTCTTCGACTGCCCGGCCCTTGCGACGCAACTCGCGCGGACTCCAGTCCAGGGTTCTCAAACTGTCCAGGATTGCGCCCCGTATGCGGAACTGCGCATAACTGCGGAATTGCACCTTCTTCTCCGGATCGAACTTGGCGAAAGCGTCCATCAGCCCCACCACGCCAGCCGAGACCAGGTCCTCGATGTCCACGTGCTGCGGAAGCCGTTCATGAATACGACGTGCAAGAAAGCGCACGATGGGAAGATGTTCCAGAAGTACTCTCTCCTGCTCTCCCGTGAGCACCGGAACCGCCGAAGCGGGAGGGGGATACCCATATCCCACAACCGCGCGCGATCCGCGCTGGTTTCCACGCTGGTTGCCCGCTTGGTTCCCGGTCTGGTTCCCCGCCGTACTCGCAGCTTCCATCCCCATCGCTTATCCTCCTTAACGCACCGTTCCCACCGGACGTAAACGGATCTCAGGTGGGACCTCACCGGCTGAAACCACCGCCAGACGAGGCATAACTGGCTCCAGCCACCGCTTGACGTAATAGCGGGCCGGACTTGGGACTAGAAGCACCGGAAGGGCCGCAGCGGAAGTCGAGCCGATAAGTTGTCTCACAGAATCGGCCAGACGCCGGACCAGCGGAGTCCCCACGACAGCTACCGATGAAGGCAGCAAGCGCTGACTGGTCTCCGGCGCCAGCGTGGTGAGAATCTCCTCTTCAAGCGCAGCATCGAGCAGCAGGACCGGAAGCTGCCCTCCGCTGTCCAGCAGCGGACGGATCAGGCGCCGGCCTAGCATTTGGCGCGCGGCCTCGACCAACGCAACCAGATTCTTGTTCACCGGCGCAGTTTCAAGCAGCGATTCGAGAACTGTGCCAAGGTCACGAATCGAAACGCGTTCCCGCAACAGTTGTTCGAGGACGCGGCCCACTTCGCCCAGCGATAGGAGTTTTGGCACCAATTCCTCGATCAGCTTGGGATGGCTCTCGTTCAAGGAGTCCATCAGCCGCTTGGTTTCCGAGCGGCCGAGCAGCTCCCAGGCGTGCTGGCGAATAAGCTCTCCCAGATGGGTGGTGATCACCGTGACCGGATCAACTACCGAGTAGCCCGCCGCGATGGCTTGGTCTTCCAGCGCTGGAGCGATCCAGATGGCCGGCACTCCGAAGGCCGGTTCGCGCGCCTCTTTACCTGCCAAAGGCCGTCGGTCCGGGTCGGCAGAGACGGCCAGCAGTTGCGTTCCTTCCGTCTGCCAGCGGCCGATCTCCAAACCTCGAAGCGAAAACAGGTATTCCCGCGGTCGAAGACGCAAATTGTCCGAGATATGCACTGGCGGCACCAAGAAACCCATCTCAGATGAGAGATGACGGCGAAGAGCTCGCACACGGTTCAACAATTGACCGCCCTGTTTCTCGTCGACCAGCGGGATCAGCTGGAAACCGATCTCCAAAGTCAGGTCTTCCAGACGCAGGAGCGAAGCCAGATCGGCGCTCTGCACCTGTTCGGCCTTCTTCTTGTCTCCTTTCACGATTTCCGCCGGGACCGTAACCGCAGGCTGCGCCGAGACGCGCCGCCCACCCCAATAGAGCCCCGCCGCCACGGCCAGAAAGGCCAGCTTGGGGAGTCCGGGAATCAGGCACATGGCCGCCGAGACCAGGCTGGCCAGATAGAGCGTTGTCGGCTTTGCGAGTAACTGCTCGCGAATCTCGCCGCCCAGCAACCCGGCTGAGTTGGCTCGGGTCAGCGTGATTCCACCTGCAATGGACACCAGCAGTGAGGGAATCAGCGTGACCAGACCGTCGCCCACCGTGAGCACGGTATAGGTGCGTGCCGCCTCGCCCAGCTCAATACCCTGCTGCAATGTTCCGATCAGCAGCCCCGCGACGATGTTGATAGCGGTAATCAGAATAGTGGCCAGCGAATCGCGCTGATTGAAACGGGCTGCACCGTCCATGGCACCGTAGAACTCAGCCTCTCGCGCAATTGCCTGCCGGCGCCGCCGAGCCTCAGCCTCGTCGATCAGCCCCGCGTTCATGTCGGCGTCGATGGCCATCTGTTTGCCCGGCAGCGCATCCAGAGTGAAGCGCGCCGTGACCTCGGCAGTACGTACGGCCCCATGAGAAACCACTAAGAATTGAATAGCGATCAGAGCGAGGAAGAGGACAAAGCCGACCACATAATTGCCACCCACCACGAATTGACCGAAAGCCTCAATCACCTTTCCGGCGGCGGCCGTCCCTTCTGACCCGTGCAGCAGAATGCGGCGGCTGGAGGCGATGTTCAGCGCCAGGCGGAAGAGCGTCAGCAACAACAGGAGTGTGGGAAATACACTCAGTTCCACGGCGCGCCTGATCTGCACTGCCGAAAGGAGAACAATGATGGAGGCTGCCATCGAAATGGCCAGCAGGAAGTCCAGAGCCCAGGCCGGCAGCGGCACCAGCATCACGAAGACGACGCTGATAGCAGCCAACGGCAGCACAACCTCACGCAGTCTCTGCAAGATGGACTGCGCGGGGGCAGGACCGAGGGTAAGCGCGGTGGTGCTCATGGTTTAGCTCCTCTAGATGGTGTTGGACCTGATGCCGAAGGCAGGACCCGGCCGGGCGGATTGGACTGTGTCCCTTTTTGGGCCGCTTGGCGCGCACGACGTTCGCGGAGTTCGGCCTCAACCCGCTGGCGATAGAGCCATGCCAGAATCGAGGCAACCGCGGCGTAGAGATCGACCGGAATTGTCTGGCCCACCTCGACTGATTTGTAAAGCGAACGCGCCAGCGGCGGATTCTCGAGAATCGGCACACCAGCCCAACGCGCCTCGGCCTTGATCTCCTCGGCAAGCAGGTTGCGGCCCTTGGCCAACACCTTGGGGGCTTCCATGGTGGCAAAATCGAAACTAAGGGCTACCGCATAATGCGTGGGATTGGTGAGCACCACGGCGGCCTTCGAGACATCGGCCTTCACCCGGCGCCGACGCATCTGCCGCTGCAAATTGCGGATGCGGCCACGAATCTGTGGATTGCCCTCGGTTTCTTTCATCTCTTCGCGCATATCCTGTCGGCTCATCTTGAGGCGCGACTCGCGGCTCTGCCATTCGACAACATAGTCAATCGCCGACCATCCGAAGAGCAGCCATGCGGCCGCGAGAAGCAAACCGTACGCATCGCCGCCCAGGAGCTCCAGGCGCACTGTCGAGAACGGCGGCAACATTAACTGCCTGCCAATGCGCTGCACGGCAAAGACGGCCAGAAAGGCGGCGGGAACGAGCGATTTCGCGAGACGCGATGCAGCGCGCAGAGAGAACAGGTTCTTGATGTTCGACACCGGATTGATGCGGTCCGGTTTGAAACCAACCGCCCCGGCAAAGAAACTGATTCCGCCGGTCTGCAGAATCCCCGCGCCCAAGGCGGCAGCGGCCACCGCCCCCATCACAACGGCCGACGGGCTCAGAATGGCCAGAGACAAGCGTCGGATAGCGTAGAGAGTGGGTTGAATCTCCGCCGGTTCCCAATTTGCGGGTGCGCCCAGATCGAGAAACCCGGTGAACGTGCTTCGCCAGGCCAGAAGAACACTCTTCCCCAGCGCACCCAGCACCAGCACACCGGCCAGGGTTCCGGCCGCAGCCGAGAGTTCGCGGCTGTGAAGTACGTCCCCTTCTTTGCGAGCCTGTTCGCGGCGACGTTGCGTTGCCTGTTCGGTGCGGTCTCCGGGCATCGGCTATCCTCCCAGCCGTTGCGCCATCGCGGCAGCGCTGCTGCTCGCCGGGGCGATCAGCTTTTCAGCCATGTCCAGCAGTCCGGCGAAGCGGGCCTCGATGAAGCGCGGCCAAAGCGCCAACGAGCCGGTCAGAAGAGCAAATCCGGTCAGCGTCTTGAGCGGCACCGTAAGGTTCATCACCGGGAGTTGCGGGCTCAGTTTGCCCAGCAGGGATACCGCAATCTCCACCAGCATGGTCGCGGCCAGCACAGGCGCGGCCAGTTCAAGAGCAGCGAGGAAAATGCCCCCGGCGGCTCGCACGATGGCCAGCGCGGTTACAGGAAGCAGCGTAAATGTCCCCAGGGGAGCCGTATGGAAACTACGCACCATTGAGGCCAGCAGGATGCGGTCGAGGCCCGCGCCAATCAGGACCAATGTGCCCATAAGTTGAAACGCGTCACCCAGCAACGGGGTCTGGATCGATGAGGTCGGGTCGAGCAGGTTCACCATCGAGAAGCTGAACTGCACGCCTACAATCTGTCCGGCAAACAGCAACATCTCGTTCAGGAGCGTCAGCGTAAGTCCGTAGACCAGGCCCACCGCCAGTTCACCCAGCAAGGACGAAAAGCCGAGGGACACGTGGGCGTTGGGTAGCGTGGCCACCAGCGGAGCCAGCAGCCAGGCCACCGCTCCCACAAAGACCGCCTTGGTGCGCAAGGTGAGAGCGGTCGACGAAAAGAACGGAGCGAAAGCCACCATTCCGCTTACGCGCACCAGGACCAGCGTCATCGCGATCAAAAAATTCGTCCACTGCAGCTCGTTCCCTTGCGGCATCGGCTTCCTTCTTCCCGATACCTATCCGAGGTACCGATGTAAATCGGTCAGCAACAAACGCGTGTAGGCTGCCATGCGGCTCAAAAACCACGGCATTCCCACCAGCAGAATCAGCGCCACGGCGGCGAGGCGAGGCACGCTCGTCAGCGACTGCTCCTGCAAGCTGGTCAGGGTCTGCACCAGGCTCAACAGGAAGCTCAAGAGGGCCGCGGCAATCAGCACTGGCGCGGCCAGAATCATGGCTTCCTTCATCAGCTGGCGCAACAGTTCGGCAACCATGTCGGGGGTCATTGGGCATCCTTTCTCGAGCACTTCAACTGCGGATCAAAAACTCTTCAAGAGCGAACTGGCCAACAGGTTCCAGCCATCCACCATCACAAACAGCAGAATCTTCAAGGGCGTCGAGATCACCACGGGCGGCAACTGGAACATGCCGATCGAGGTAGTGATCGAGGCGGTGACCATGTCGATCAGCAGGAAGGGCAGAAAGAGGACTGCACCAATCGAAAACCCGGCCTTCAATTCGGAAAGAATGTAGGCGGGGACCACCGCTCGCATGGGCAGATCGTCTGGCTTTTGAGGACGCGGAATCTGTCCCGCGGCAGTAAACAGGGCCAAGTCCTTTTCACGGGCATAGTGCAGCAGAAAGTGCTTCACCGGCTGGGCACCGAGGTCGATCGCCTGCATGCCGGTGATCTGGCCCGCACGGTACGGTTCCACGGCCTGCTGGTCCACCTGGTTCAGCACCGGCGTCATCAGGAACCAGGTCATCATCAGGGCGAGTCCCATCAGCGTTGGATTGGAGGGCGCGGTCTGCGTCCCCAAAGCCTGGCGCAAAAAATGAAAGACCACCATCAGCCGCACCAGCGGAGTCATGGCCATCAGAATCGCGGGCAATAGCGTAATCAGCGTCAGAACAAAGAGAATCGTCCACGGAGTCGAGTCCGCGGGATGAAAGCGTGCATTCAGATCGGGCAGCAGAGGCGCAGGCGCTGCCGCCGCGGCTCGCGCAAAAAACATCATGGCTACCATGAGACCCTCGCCACAGGCGGGGTCCGACCGCGCATAGGCTTTCCCGGATCGCCCTGCCCATCGAGCGCATAAAAAGCAGCCGCGCCTTCCGCCGAGGTGGCCACCAGAAATCGCCGGCCCTCGGCCTCCACCAGGGCCAGCGATTGCCGTGGCGCCAAAGCGATGCGTTCGAGCATCTCGAGGCGCGGTCGCGAATGCTCGGAGCCGCGCAACCGGCCGAGGAGCCACCCCGCCAGTCCTGCTCCCGGTGTCTTGTCCTTGAATTTCCCTTCTTCCATTGCGACTGTCCTTTTCCATTTCTTCCGATTCGGCTTCGTTCAAAAACTGAACGCAGACGCGGCGGCTCAGACTAGCCGAGTTATCCGCACCGCCAGGTTTGAATCGATGACCTCGAACTCGCTCCAGGCCAACTGCACTTCTCCCGCTGCCAGAGGCATGTCCTCATCGGGTGCCCACTGCGTCTCGATCACCTGCTCGGTCGCGAGGTTTAGAAGATTCCGAACCCGAAACTCCCGTAACGGAATCGCAACCTCGAGCTCAACAGGTAATCGGGCCAAGGGGGCGCTGAGAGAAGTTGACTCTTGCTCGCTTGGGTGACGCGGAGTAGGTACCAACGCGCTTTCACCGGGTGCCTGCTCGGTGGGGGTTAACTGCGCCCCGCGTGGCTGCTCGCCTGCTGCCGGCTGCACTGGAGTGGAGGTGGCCATATGCTGAGAATTCATGCAGAAACGTCGCCAGAGAGAAGGGAGAAAGATTGGAATGGCTTAATAAGTGCGAAGTCAGCTTCCCATACCTAGCAGCCTTTCATTCACATCGCTGCTACACTGGAAGTTGATACCCAACTGTGGTCTTTCCGATTTCAACGCCTGAGCGGGACCGGAAACTACGTCGAACCGAGGTCGAAGAATATGCCAAAAGATAACGAAAGCAACAACTTTACCGGGACCAGCCTGCGTTTGAAGATTGGCTTGGCAGAGATGCTCAAGGGTGGCGTCATCATGGACGTGATGAACGTGGAACAGGCCCGCATTGCCGAAGAGGCAGGCGCCACTTCGGTGATGGCCCTGGAACGCGTTCCCGCCATGATCCGCGCCGAAGGCGGCGTAGCCCGCATGGCTAAGCCCAGCCTGATCAAGCAGATTATTCAGGCCGTCTCAATTCCCGTGATGGCTAAGGCACGTATCGGCCACTTTGCCGAGGCGCAGATTTTGCAGGAGCTGGGAGTAGACTTCATTGATGAGAGTGAGGTCCTCACTCCCGCCGACGAGGCGCATCATATTGATAAGCATGCCTTCACCACGCCCTTTGTCTGCGGCGCGCGCAACCTGGGCGAAGCCCTGCGGCGCATCGCCGAGGGCGCGGCCATGATCCGCACCAAGGGCGAAGCAGGAACCGGCGACGTGGTTCATGCCGTGCAACATATGCGCCAGATCACCAGCGAGATGCGCGCGCTGACTGTCCTCTCCGAGCAGGAGCTTTACAAAGCGGCCAAGGACCACCAGGCTCCCTATGAACTGATCCGCATGGTCGCGAAGACCGGCAAGCTGCCAGTTCCCAACTTCTCGGCCGGCGGCATCGCCACCCCGGCCGACGCTGCGTTGATGATGCAACTGGGCGCCGAGGCCATCTTTGTTGGCTCAGGCATCTTCATGAAGGAGCGCGCCACACCGCTTGACGTCGAGAATGATCCAAAGGAGCGCGAAGAGGCTGTTTCACGAGCCAAAGCCATCGTTATCGCCACTACTCACTTCAACGACCCCAAGATTCTGGCCGAAGTCAGCGAGCAGGTCACCGGTACCATGAAAGGTCTCGCGGCCGCCGCCATCGAAGAATCGCAGCTCCTCCAAACTCGCGGCTGGTGAACAAGCTGCGGTGGGCCGCTCGCTATTCGCTCGTCTCACCAAAGCCAAAAGAAACTTACGGGCGGTGCATCTAGTGCGCCAGAAGCGGAGCAATCTATCGCCGACGACTGGCTCGATCTGAAAAAGGAGAACCGGGGTTGACGGAAGAAAGCACGCTGCCACGCATCGGGGTACTGGCCATTCAGGGTGACTACGCAGCACACGCCGACGCGCTGGCTGAATCGGGCGCAGAGCCGGTTGAAGTGCGCAAGCCCGACCAACTCTCTGGCATCGACGGCCTCATTCTTCCCGGTGGCGAATCAACCACCATCCTCCGCTTCCTCGAGAAGCACCATTTTTTCGAAACTTTGGAAGAGTTCTGTGCAACCCATCCGGTCTTTGGTACGTGCGCCGGAGCCATTCTCCTGGCGCGTAAGGTCCTGAATCCTGCGCAGCGCAGCCTTGGCCTGCTCGATGCCACCGTGGAGCGCAACGCCTATGGCCGGCAGATTGATTCAATCATCCTGACTGCCGAAACCGCGCTTCCCGGCGGACCACTGGAAATGGTATTCATCCGCGCTCCACGCATTGTGGAAACTGGCGCCGGTGTTGAGGTGCTGGCGCGTCGTAGCGACGATCCGGTGCTGGTGCGCCAGGGTACCGTGATGGCTGCCACCTTTCACCCGGAACTCTCCGACGACCGCCGGGTTCACCGTCATTTTGTTCAGTTGGTCAAGTCCGCGCGTAAAAACTGATGCGGCAAGCACGGATACACGCCACAAATCCTGCATCCCTTCCATTGCTTCCAAAAATATTCAGGCCATCCACTTTGAATCTCTATGCGTCCAAACCACTGTGAGAGTAATCTGATTCCCACAGAGGCTTCCCATGCCGTCCATTTTTACGCCCAGCCCACCAGAGATCGAGCGAAAAGAGCCGGGAATTGGCGGAAAACCGCCGTTAGACCGACGCCCAACCGGTGGGGGCGGGGGCGGAGATGACGAGTGGAAGAACCAGCGCCGTGGTCCGCGCGAGCTTCTTCACCGCATTCGTTTCTTTGTCTTCTCCTTCCTCGCGGTCGAAATGGTCTTTTTTGCGGTTCTCGTGATGGTCTTCTATGCACGGCAGGTGGGTCTGCACATGGATGTCCGCTCTCACGAGTTGATCGGCGACTGGCATCCCGTGCAACTACCCCCCATACTGTTCCTCAACTCTGCGGCTCTGTTGCTGAGCAGCCTGACGATGGAATGGGCCCGGCGGAGTATCTTCCACGAAATCGACGTGCTTGAGGAGTGGTTGGGACTAGGTCGACCCGCGATGCGCCGTACTCTCCCCTGGGTTGGCGCGACGCTTTTCCTCGGTTTCCTGTTCCTCGCAGGCCAATGGACGGCCTGGAGGCAGTTGACCGCGCAAGGCTTTGCTTTCGACAAAAATGCAACGCCCGCAAGTTACTTTTTCTACCTAATCACCTTTGGGCACGCCGCACACGTGGTTGGTTGCTTAGCCGCTCTGGTCTTCTGCCTCGTTGGACTCGGCTTGCTCCGCCGCGTCGAGTACCGCCAGATCGCCATCGACACCACGGCTTGGTTCTGGCACTTCATGGGTTTGGCGTGGCTCGCGCTTTGGGCCGTGCTGGCTCTTGGTCAGTGACGAGCCCCCCCGCCACTCATCATCAATTGTCCGATTGATTACGGAAAGTAGAAGCCTAGTCGCCAGCCCCGCCCAGGCTTGGTTAGGATGCAGGATTGACCGGCATCGTTCGCCGAAAGTTGGTTCTTCAGGGCACTCGAAATACACCTGGCGGTTAAGCCCCATCAGCAACTGAACTGCCTTGATGCGGCCGTCGTTCGCAAAAAGCGATCCGCTCTCATGGACAAATTCGTCAGTCAGGTATTCAATCGCGTGGCCCAAGATCTCCAGAGCACGCCCCGCCTGCGGAGCGATGTACCGAGGCCGCTTTGAGCGCACCCGGGGCGCACTCGAAGCAGGAAGCAACGCGCTCTCCTTCTCGGAGGGAATGAGATTGCAGGTCGTGGTCGAAGCTGCCATGGTGTTCATCCTTACTCTGCTCTTCGACCGTTGCATCTGCTTTTTCAGATGACAGAGGTGCCGTGTTCCAAAAACGAACTCTGGATTGTGAAGTGCATTTTCGGGAAATGAAGATACCGGCCACACATGAAACCTTCTCCATCCTCAGAAATCTCAATATAGAGAGACGCCAGAACTCACCTTGACGGGATGAGCCTGAAAACCTAATCTCAAACCAGTATCTCTTTGGCCGGAATCGCTTTTCAGTTCCGGCCCCGCGAATCGAATTTTCACGGAGTTCTTCAGACTGGGCGGCGATGATTCCTTACCACTGGCAGTATCTTCCGCTGTTGATGCAGATTCTTGCCGCCTTTGGGCTTTGCCTGGGCATGGTGGGAGCCTCCTGGTTTATCGGTCGGCATCGTAACTCGAAAACCAAGCTGGCGGCTTATGAGTGCGGAATCGAGGCGGTCGGCGACGCGCGAGGACGATTCAGCGTCCGCTTCTACATGGTGGCTGTGCTCTTCATCCTGTTCGACGTGGAAGCGGTCTTCATGATGCCGTGGGCGGTTGTCTACCGCCGCCTCCCCGAGCTTGCCCACGTGTCGAAGTTTTTCGGCTTCTGGGAGATGCTGGTCTACCTCGGCTTCGTAGCCGTCGGACTCTATTACATTGTGCGCAAGGGCATCCTGAACTGGAGCCAGGACAAGGCGGATTTATAGGATGACCGAAACATCCACAATTATCGGCAAAGCAGCCGTCGCTGAAGCTCTGCCCGAGCATCCAGCCGTCAAGGCCGTTCTAGCCTGGAAGCCAGAAGCCCTTACCGACGCCAAATTCGACCGCAATGAGCTGACGCTGACTTTCCGCCCCGAAGAGATTCGCGCTGCGGCTGCCACGATGCAAACTGCTGGTTACAACTTCTTCGAGGACATGACAGCAGTCGACTGGTTCCCGTCATCTCCGCGTTTTCAGTTGAGCTATCACATCTTGTCCCACGCGTATAAAGAGCACATCCGCCTGCGCGTACTGGTCGATGGAGAGAGCCCCTCAGTCGCCTCCATCACGCCCGTGTGGCCTTCCGCCAACTACTATGAACGCGAAGTCTTCGACCTCTTCGGCATTCGTTTTGATGAGCATCCAAATTTGCGCCGCATCCTGATGCCAGACGACTGGACGGGACATCCACTACGCAAGGACTATCCAGTGGAGGGGTATCGCTAATGACCATTTCGAGTGGCACGCCCATCCTGGAAGCTCCGTTGGCCGAAGGCGCAAAAGATCAGCACATGGTCATCAACATGGGGCCGCAGCACCCGGCAACGCATGGCGTGCTGCGCCTGGTGCTGGAGATCGACGGCGAGATTATCGTCCGGCTATACCCGGAAATCGGCTACCTGCATACCGGCATCGAGAAAACCTGTGAAGCGAAGTTCTATCAGCAGGTCGTCCCGATGACCGACCGTATCAACTACCTTGACCCCCTCTCCAACAATCTCTGTTATTGCCTGGCCGTGGAAAAGCTGCTTGGCCTTGAAGCTCCGGAGAAAGCCCAGTGGCTTCGCGTGCTGCTGGTGGAGTTGAGCCGAATCAACTCGCATCTGATTTGGCTTGGCACGCACGCCATGGACATTGGCGCCCTGACAGTCTTTCTCTATACTTTTCGCGAGCGCGAAGATATTCTCCGTCTCTTTGAGGCCGTCGCAGGCCAGAGGATGATGACCAGTTATTTCCGCATCGGCGGCCTTTCGATGGAGCCGCCTCTGGATTTCCTTGACCGCGTGCAGGCCTTTATCAGAACCTTCCCGGAAAAGATTGACGAGTACGCCAACCTGCTCACCGGCAACCCAATCTTCAGGAACCGTTTGATAGGCGTAGGCCATCTCTCTGCGGCCGATGCCATCGCACTGGGAGTTACCGGCCCGCCTATGCGCGCCTCTGGAGTTGATTTCGATCTGCGCCGTGACATGCCTTACTCCGGCTATGAGAAATTCCAGTTCAACGTTCCCATTTCCACCGGTTGCGATTGCTGGGCGCGGTATGAAGTTCGCTTGGTCGAGATGCGCGAGAGCGTGAAGATTATTCAGCAGGCGTTGGACGGAATGCCCGAAGGGCCCGTCAAGGCCGATGCACCGAAAATCGTCCTGCCCGACCGCGAGAAAATGAAGACCCAGATGGAAGCCCTGATCCATCATTTCAAGATCGTCACCGAGGGCTTTGAAGTTCCAGCCGGCGAAGTCTACCAGGGTATTGAAGCGGGACACGGTCAGACCGGCTACTATGTGGTTTCCGACGGCACGGCGAAACCTTACCGTGTCCACATGCGCTATCCATCGTTCGCCACTTTGCAGGCGCTTGAAACCATGTGCAAGGGCCGCATGTTGGCCGACGTGGTAGCGATCATCGGCTCCATCGATATTGTGTTGGGAGAAATTGACCGTTGAGTTCTCCGCCGGTTCACACTCTCGAGCAGGCGTATGTCGAATTTTGGGTTTCACTTGCCTCCTTGCTCCGAAGCTACACCGCGGCGCACGGACTGCACGGCAACCGGCAGGCGACGGTGGAGCTGGGTGAAGAACGAATTCTGGTGCGGCACGGCGACGATTGGCTTGAATTAACCCGCAATGACGCCAAGGTGAATTGGCAGCGCGAAGATGGAAAGACGGGAATGTTGGAATTGACTGAAGCTGGAACGTTGCGTGGCGAAGCAGGCGAGGAAGAAATGGATATGGCAGCCGAAAGATGGGCGCGGGACCTGATGCGAGAGTTGCCGCAGGAGTTGAAGCGATGAGCCCTGAAACCATGACGCTGTTTTCGCCCACGTTGGCAGCCCGCTTTGACGCACTGGTCCAGAAGTATCCGGTCAAGCGTTCCGCGCTGGTCCCCATGCTGCTCTACGCTCAGGATGAGATCGGTTATCTCTCCGACGCTGTCATCGCCGAAGTGGCCCACCGCATTGGCATCACCCAGCTCGACGTCCGCGACGTGGCCAGCTACTACTCCATGCTGCGCTTCAAACCGATCGGCAAATACAACGTGCAGGTCTGCACCAACATCAGTTGTATGTTGCGCGGCGGCTACGAACTCTACGAACGCTTCCAAGAGGAGCTTGGCATCGGCGACAAAGGCGTCACAGCTGACGGCGTCTTCTCCCTCGAAGAAGTCGAATGCATCGGTGTCTGTTGCTGGGCTCCGGCCATTCAGGTCAACTACGACTTCCACGACGAGCTGAGCCCTGACCATGTGCCGGGAATCCTGGCCGGATATCGTGGTAAAGCGAAGGCCTTGGCCTCCAGCAATGGGTCTTCGCCGCTGGCGCGGAAAACGGAAGGGACGAATACCAATGCCTAGACTCGTCTCCCATCCCGATGAAGTGAAGATCGTCACCAGTCGCTTCGGCAAAGGTGCGGCAAAGATCGAGCGTTATCTCGAACTTGGCGGCTATGAAGCTGCAAGAAAGTGCCTGGCGCAGGGCCCCGACTGGATCATCACCGAGATGAAGGCTTCGGGCCTGCGCGGACGCGGAGGTGCGGGTTTTCCAACCGGTCTCAAGTGGTCCTTTGTTCCCAAGCAGAATCCCAAACCAAAGTACGTGCTCGTTAACGGCGATGAGAGCGAGCCTGCAACCTGCAAGGATCACTTGATCTTCTTGCATGATCCGCACGCAATCATCGAAGGCACCATCATCGCCGGCCTCGCGATTGGGGCCAAGTTAGGTTTCATTTACTTGCGCGGCGAGTACCGATATCTTCTGGAAATTATGGAGAAAGCTGTCGCCGACGCCTACGCAAAGGGTTTTTTGGGCAAGAACATCTTCGGCTCCGACACGGAATTCGAGGTCATTACTCAGACCGGCGCTGGTGCCTATGAAGTCGGCGAAGAATCGGCACTGATGGAGTCGCTCGAGGGCAAGCGTGGCGTTCCGCGAATCAAGCCGCCATTTCCTGCCGTCGTTGGCCTTTACGGTGGTCCCACCGTCATCAATAACGCTGAGACCATCGCCTCTGTTCCGCACATCATTGATATGGGCGGGGCGGCCTATGCGGCTGTCGGTTCGGAACGCAACGGCGGAACGCGTCTCTTCGGTCTTAGCGGGCACGTCGAGCGCCCCGGAATCTACGAACTGCCTATGGGCTACAACCTGAAAAAGATGATCTACGAAGTTGGCGGGGGCGTTCGTGGCGGACGCAAGTTGAAGGCCGTGGTTCCCGGCGGCTCTTCGACTCCAGTCCTCCTGCCGTCCGAGATTGAGGATCTCGGCATGGACTTCGACCAGGTCGGCAAAGCGGGCTCCATGCTCGGCTCGGGCGGTGTTGTAGTTATCGACGACCAAACCTGCATCGTGGAATTCGCGCTGCGCACCATCAGTTTTTATCAACACGAGAGTTGCGGCTGGTGCATCCCATGCCGCGAAGGTACAGACTGGCTCAAGAAATCTCTCACCCGCTTTCACGCAGGCTTCGGTGTTGCCAAGGACATTGACAACATTCAATACCTTGCCGAAAACATGATGGGCCGCACCTTCTGCCCGTTGGGCGACGCAGCGGCGATGCCGACGATAGCCTTTGTAAAGAAGTTTCGCAAAGAATTTGAGGACCACCTGAACGGCAAGCCCTGCCCGTTCGCCAAACACGCAGAAATGGCCGTGATTTAAGGGCGTTGGAGAAGAATGGCAGACGTAACCTTCACAGTCGATGGAAAGAAGCTGACGGCTCCCGCGGGGACGCTGCTGATTGAAGCCTGCCGCAAAGCGGGCATCGAGGTTCCGGCCTTCTGCTACTACCCCGGCCTCAGCCTGCAGGCAGCCTGTCGCATGTGCGTTGTGCGTCAGGAAAAGGTTCCCAAGCTGCAAACGGCCTGCACCACCACGGTCGCCGAGGGCCAGGTCTTCGTTACTGAATCCGCAGAGATCGTTCAGGCGCGCAAAGCTACCATTGAGCTGCTTCTCGGCAACCATCCCCTCGACTGTCCCGTCTGCGATGCCGGTGGCGAGTGCGAACTGCAGGACATGACCTTCAAGTACGGCGCGGGCGAAAGCCTCTACGCCGAGGCCAAGCAGCACCGCGAAGAGCAGCAATGGTCTCCTGCCGTCTTCTATGATCGGCCGCGTTGCATCCTCTGTTATCGCTGCGTCCGCATGTGCGGCGAAGGCATGGATGTGTGGGCGCTTGGCGTACAGAATCGCGGCGTGCGCTCGGTGATTGCACCTAACGGTGGCGACCAGCTCGACTGCGAGCAGTGCGGCATGTGCATCGATGTTTGCCCCGTCGGCGCGCTCACCAGCGGCAGCTACCGCTATAAGACCCGCCCTTGGGAAATGAACCATGTGTCGACGGTGTGCACACATTGCGCCGACGGCTGCAAAGTCACGCTCGGTGTGCGACAGGCGAACGATGGTTCTGAGATTGTGCGTGCCGATAATCGCGACAAGAGCGGTATCAACGGGGACTTTCTTTGCGCCAAAGGCCGCTTCGGTTTCGATTTTGTAGAAAGCCCCGAGCGGCTCTCCAAGCCTCTGGTGCGCAACGCTGAGGGCAAGCTGGAACCCGCCACATGGGAGCATGCATTGCGTTTCGCAGCCGGCAAGCTTAAGGAAATCCGCGATACAAAGGGCGGCGCGTCCATCGGCGTCATTGGTTCCAATCAGACCACCAATGAAGAAAACTATCTGTTGCAGAAGTTTGCGCGCACGGTTCTGAACACCAACAACATCGATCACGAGCGCACCACGGATTACGCATCCTTTGCCCGCGCGATTGCTGGCCACAAAGATAAAACAGTCAGCCTACGCGGTATTGCGTCGGCCCCGGCGATCCTGCTGATTGGCGGCAATCCCACCGATGAGCATCCGCTACTGGCATGGGAATTGCGCACCAACGTCCGCCTGAACCGCGCTCGAGCGGTTACGACAATCTCCCCGCGTTTCTCGACACCAGCAATACCGACTTCAGCAAAGCAGTGTTGGCTGAAGAATCGCTCATCGTCATCTTTGGTCAGGAGTATCGCGGCCCAGCCATTGAAACCCTCGTCGCCTGGGGATTGAAGCGCGGCAATGTTCGCTTTGCCTATCTCGGCGACCACGCAAACTCGCACGGAGCCGCTGATATGGGGCTCTTCCCTGATCTGCTTCCTGGATACATACCGGTTTCCGCTCCCGGCGCCTTTGCCGAGTATCCCGGCCTGCCGAATACGCCGGGCAAATCTCTGACAGCCATGTTTGATGCAGCGGGTAAAGGTGAGTTGGGCGCACTGCTCGTGGTCGGCGCGAATCCAGTATCAACTCTTGGTGTCGATCCCACTATCCTGAAGAGCACTTTCGTCGTAGCGCAGGACATCTTCCTCACCGAGACCGCGGCCTTGGCCGACGTAGTGTTTCCGGCCGCCAGTCTCTATGAGAAGACAGGCACGGTGACCAACGCCTTCGGCGATGTACAGCTTGCGAAAAAGGCAGCCGACCGCGCAGGCGTCAAGCCCGACTTCGAAATCCTTGTGCGGCTCGCGGGCGGCATGGGCGTGGATGTCAAGACGCTCGTCCCCTTCGGCAAAGGCAGCGTAACAGCCGACCTGGGTCAATCGCGCGGCGTACAGTCGGGTGAGGCAGATCGCCACGCCGTCTGGCTTGCAGCCAACAACCTCGAACCAAAGCTCAGCCCCTTCGACCCCCTCGCCACCCTCGATGAGATCGAGCGATTGGTCTCCGGCTATACACTCGACCGGCTCAATCTTTTCGGCGGCAACGATGTTCGCACCGAGCCGGGTTTTGTGCCCGTTTCAAATCTGGCAGTAGTGCAACCCGCACGCGTCGCACCCGCGCATGATGGCCTGTTTACCTCAGGCACCCTCGGTCGGTACAGCCCGGCGCTAAAAGAACTCGAACAGCATCAGGCGCACGAACTGGCAGAGTCTGCGGCAGACTAATAGTTTTTTAAGTCAGTTTTAACTAGGTGAGCGAAAAGCAACCGCAGGTCCTTCGACTCGCTACGCTTCGCTCAGGAGAAAGCAAGTGACGATCTTACAATTCTTCCTGTGGAGTCTGCTCAAAGTGGCCGTGGTCACGGTGGTGACGCTCATGAGCGTTGCCTACACCGTGCTCCTTGAACGGAAGCTGGTCGGCCGCATCCAGAACCGCTGGGGACCAAGCCGCGTGGGACCATTCGGCATGCTGCAGCCGCTGATGGACGGTGCCAAGCTCTTCTTGAAGGAAGACATGATTCCCACGGACGTCTACCGTCCGCTGTATCTACTCGCGCCCATCATCGCACTGGGATGTGCGCTCATCTCCGTCGGCGTAGTTCCTTTCGGCGAGCCAAACGTCGGACCCGCCGGTATGCATCTGTTTGAAATTGCCGACGTGAACATTGGGCTGCTGGTCATTCTGGGCATTACTTCCATCGGTGTCTACGGCATCGCGCTGGCCGGGTGGTCCTCGAACAACAAGTATTCGCTGATGGGCTCGCTACGCTCGTCCGCGCAGTTAATCAGCTATGAGTTGGCGCTTGGGCTTTCGTTGGTAGGCGTTGTGATGCGCGCTGGATCGCTGAATCTAAGGGTCATTGTCGAGAGCCAAGCGGCGAAGGGCATTGCCTCATGGAACGTCTTCGGCGGGTTTCAGTTTCTCGCATTCTTTATCTACCTGATGGCTGCCTATGCAGAGACCAATCGCTCGCCGTTCGACTTGCCTGAGGCTGAAAGCGAACTCACTGCGGGCTATCACACCGAATACAGTTCCATGAAGTTCGCCATGTTCTTCATGGCTGAATACGCAAACATGATTACTGTAGGCTGCGTCGCCACGCTACTCTTCCTCGGCGGATGGACCAGTCCGTTGGGCGACCTGATGCCCGCACCGCAGAACATCATTGCCCATGCGCTGTTTCCCATCTTCTGGTTCGTGCTTAAGGTCTTCTGTTTCCTGTTTCTCTATGTATGGGTGCGCGGCACACTGCCCCGCTTCCGCTACGACCAGTTGATGAACTTCGGTTGGCGCGTCCTAATGCCACTGGCTATTTTGAACATCGTGGGAACAAGCCTCTGGCTCGCCTATCGCTGAGGCAACAGATTTGCGATTGAAATTGGTCGATGGCGCTCTGAAGCGTTGCTAGCTCGGAACGGCCAGCAGCGCACCCCAGTTTAGTCCCGAACCAAACGCAGAAAAGACAAGCGGACCTGAAATTGCTGCATGTCCGCGATGCCATTCATCCGCGGCAATCAGCAGCGACGCCGAAGAGGTGTTTCCATAGTTTTCAATATTGGTGAAGAAGCGCTCCAGCGGCGCTTTCACTGACTGCACAACACGTTTAATCAGATTCAGGTTTGCCTGATGCAATAGGAACGCTTCGACGTCAGAAGCGGCGACCTGATTACGCGAGAGCAGCTCGTTGATGGCTCGCGGAATCTTGCGTGAGGCCTGCATGATTACAGCCTGGCCATCCATGCGAAACTGCCCGTCCCGTACGAAGATCGTCTCCGATGAAGCGCCGTCAGTGAACAGGCAGGAGTCCGTAATGCGCGCAAAGCCAGATTCGGCATCGATCAATGCCGCCCCCGCCCCGTCGCCAAATAGAATCGCCGAATTCTTGTCGTCTGGATTAAGCGCAATCCGGCGAGACATGATCTCCGTACCCACCACCAGCACGCGACCGAACTTCGACGCAAGCTCCGCAGCGAGAATCAGTCCGATTAACGACCCGGCTGACGAAACAGGAATGTCGAGTGCAGGCGTTGCGCTGAGGCCGAGTCCAGAAGCGATCTCGCAGGCTGGTCCAGGACAGAACCGCTCGCTCGACCCACTCGCGACCAGAATCATTCCAAGATCCGCCGAAGTTATGCCCGCTTTCTCGAGGCAATCCTCCGCAGCTAGCAACCCGATTCCGGCTACCGTGTCCGAATCGGACGCGTACCGTCGCTCTTGAATGCCGGAAACCTCAAGAATCCACTCTGGCGTCGCATTCACGAGCGACGCGATCTCGTCATTGCTGACGCGGCGCTGCGGAAGCCACGACCCAAAGCCGCGGAGATAGGCCATGAGTTATACCTTGCAAGCAAGGTAGGTTTGGACCTTGCCGATGGTATCGAACTTACGTGCCGATAAGTCGGAGTCAGGAATGGTGACTCCGAACTCCTCTTCCAGGCCGGTAACAAAGTCAGTAAGTGCGAAGGAGTCCAACAAACCCGAAACAAACAGCGACTCATCCGGATCGGGATTAATATCTTTCCCAGTAACTTGCTTGAGAACTTTAAGGATTCGAGCCTGTGGCTCCATCTTTCGCTCCTTGTCCTGTCTCATTGCCGGCTGAGTTCTTTTCCTTGAAGGCCTGATAGCCGGTCATCAGGTCTGCCACCAGTGCATCGGCCAGCGCCCGGTACCCTTCGCCCGTAAAGTGCGTATGGTCCGGTTGCGCCCAGCCGGCATAGACCCATTGCTGCATCGCCCCCAGTCCGCCCATGCGCTCGCGTTGGTCCCAGTAAGCACATCCGTGGGTACGGCAAACGGCGCGCTGTGCCTGAACAATCCGCTCCGTGCCCGGGTAGGGGTGCCACGCACGGTGCTGCGCCACGGAGCGGTCCGGAGGGCCCACCACGAGGATCGATGACTCTGGCACATACTGATGAATCGTGTCGATAATCGAGGCAAAGGTCTGCTGATAAGTCTCCTCGTCCCAGAACGAGCTTGCGGCCTCATTGGTTCCGTAGGCCAGTACGATCAAGGCCGGGGAGTTATCTTTAAGATAGCGCGAGAAAAGCGTCTGATCCCATTTGAGAATCAGCGGGGCCTCGGCACCATTAATGCCGAGCGATTCCCATGTAACTCCAGGCTGAGTCGCAACCCATCCCAAAAGTGTTACTGGCGCGCTCTGTTCCGTAGTCACTTCGAAGTGGTGGTCGCCTGCCGGGCAGATATAGCTGAAGGTGCCGGGAGCTGTGGCCGGTGCATCCGTCTCGATCTCCACCGGGTCGCCACCATTGTCAGTGAAGCGGAGGCTGCCACCGCCGGGCTGTTCCAGATACTGTAGTTCGAGTGTGGAGCAAGGTGCATCCAGGGTCACCCACTCTCCCGCGCGTTCGCTTGAGATGCTGATACCGCCTAGACCCGTCTCACCGCTGCCGAGTTGCAGAAACTTGTTTCCCTGCGTCTTCCATCCTGTCGACTGCGACCGGCTTGAACCCAGAATCCTATACCCCGCAAACGGATGCCCCGCGTAAGAGTAACCAATACCTCCGTCGCCAAACTGCTGCTGGAAAACGTGCCGGGCTTCGCCCGTAAACATGTCCGCCGCAGTGTGCGAGTCGCCAAACTGCAACACGCGCACTGTGCTGGATTGCGCCCCCGGTTCTTTCATCCCCGATTCATGGGATTCCAATTGCGCATAGAACCCATCAAGTTGCGACGTGTAAGCAAACGCCTGCGGCGCCGGCTCCTTCAGCTCGGTGCTGATTTCCTCAATCAGCGCAGCCCTGTGTGCAGAGTCTAGGCGCGCACCAACGTAGTAGTGCACGCGGGCTCGCATGCGGGAATGCGATACCCTTCCGGCCGCAGCTCTTCCCTTCGCCGCCGATGCGGTCCCATGCGGTTTTGCACTCGACTGGCTGTTCGCCGGAGCGTGGTGTTTCTTTTTCGCTGTCGCGCCTGACAACAAATATGCGCTCCCCACCGCAAGCAGCAACACGGTAAGAATGGACGCACTGAGCCGAATAGGAAAGCGCAGAATCATTTCGTCCTGGCCTTCCTGCCGGCTTGCTTTGTGGCATGTCTGGAGGGTGGCGATGCTTGAGCTGCGGCCGCCTTCAGCGTCGGTGCGGGATTTACGGCTGGCAGGCCAATTCCGTGTTGCATCTTCCATCGATTGTATCCCAGCCCCAATTGCTCCACGAAGAGGCTGGCCACAATGGTGGCACCCTGCGGCGTTGGATGCAGGAAATCCGCCGTCACCAACCGCGGGCTGGCCACATACCAACGTGCCATCGTGCCATCGCCGCCCATCGCATCATACGTATCAAAGAAGGCGCAGTGCGACTCGGCGGCCACCTGGCGTTGAATGGCAACGATCTCGGGAATCGTGCTCATGGTTTCAATGTCGTTCAGTCCGCTGCGTTCCCCGCGATCCATCGGGCTCATGATCAGTATCGGCACACCGGGAGCGGCTTGACGCACGCGCTGTACAGCCAGACGCAATTCCGCCGGGTATTGTTTGTGAACGAATGCACCGAAACTGCTTTCGTTCGAGCCGTAATTGATGACCACCAGCGCCGGTGCGGCACGGTCGAGTTCCTGCTTCCACAGAACCGGCTGCAAAACGCGGGCCAACACGGAAGTGGTTGCCCCGTTCAGCCCTAGGCTGTCGTAAAGCAAGCCGCTCTCCCCACGACGAAAACTCGCCCCGAACAGCGTGATCGTTCCCGAGGTGGGCCGAATTGAAACCACTTTCGTTCCGGCAGGCAAATCCACTTGAACCGAGCCTGTAGCCTGCGTGTCTGAGGCGGTTGTCTGCTCCACAATCCGCTGGTCGTCCGCCTCCACGGAAAACGAGCCACCGCCGGGCTTGGTCAGGTACTCGACATCCACCACTGTCTGCTGCGCTTCAGTCAGCTTGAATTTGCTCCAAGCACCGGATTGTCCCTCAAAGGCTGCTCCACCCAACCCGTAGACTCCCTCACGCATCAGGCCGACTCCGGTGCGCATCTTCCAGCCGTGGTCGCTGATCTCGACGCCGCGATGGCCGTACCAGGCCCACGGCTTGGCGATCAATGTGTAGCCGCGTCCCGCGTCTCCAAACCGGCTCTGCAATTGGGCGCGCACGTCGCCGGTAATCAAGTCGGCAGTGGTAGGCGAGTCGCCATAATGCAACACCGTCACCACGCCGCTCCCTTTACCTTGTTCCAGTTTCCAAAGCGCAGCGAAAAACGGATCCAGACTGTTGGTGTCGTCCGCAAACACCGGAGAAATCGGCGGGAGCTTCTCGTTGTGTTGAACCTTTGGCGCAGTTGGAATCACCGGAGCAGGCGGCTGAGGCCAGCGCAGCCGAAACGTCTCTGCCAAAATAGCCGGGGCGAGTCCCTTTCTGTGGTCCACGCCTTGGCGCCAACCTGCCAGCGCAGCCACAATCACCAGCAGGGCAAATGCCGTCTTAGACGGAAAACGCGCGACGCCCTCGGCCTGGCGAGGGCTGGGTTGCTGCGCGGCCTGTTCGGAAAAATCAAAAATTGCCATACACAAAGGGAGCGGAACCGCGGCCCGCCAGCGTTTGAATCATCAGAATCAGGGCCGCCATGGCTAGTCCCTGCACCCAGAAAGGTGTGCGAGCCGCCACACCTGCCGAAATCTCGTACCAGCGCGGCGGAAAGCAATGTATGACCGCGGCAATCGCCAGTACGCCCAGCACCAGCGGTGTCAGATTCTCCGTCGACCAGGTCAGCGCCCCCAGGCTGCGGAGGATGGCCAGTGCATTTTCAAGAGAACTGGCCCGGAAGAAAATCCAAGTGAAGCAGACAAAGTGGAAGGTCAACAGAATTCCCAGACCTTTGGCCCACCAGTAAGGAGTCGGGATCTTGCGCCGCAGCTTCCAGGCAAACACCACCCCCAGCGCAAGCCCGTGCAACATACCCCAAATCAAAAAGTTCCAGGAAATCCCATGCCACAGCCCGCCCAGAGTAAAGGTGATCAGGAAGGCGTAGCTATACGAAATCAGTGGATGTTTACGCCGCTTGGGAAGCGGGTCGAAGACGTAGTCACGCAGCCACTCAGAAAATGTGATGTGCCACCGGCGCCAGAATTCAGCCACATTGACCGCAAGGTACGGTTGGCGGAAGTTCTCCGGCAGCCGGATCCCGAGCAGCAGAGCCGCGCCCATGGCAATATCCGTGTAGCCGGAAAAATCGAAAAAGAGCTGCAGCGCGTAGCCGTAAACACCTACCAGCGTCTCCACGCTCGAGTAGAGCGCCGGGGTATCGAAGACGCGGCCCACCAGGTTGTTGGCCAGGTAGTCTGCAATCAGCAGCTTTTTCACTAGGCCAATGGCTATCAATAGCAGTGCTCGCCCGCCGTCTTCGGCTCTCAAGGCAAAGGGCTTGGAGAACTGCGCGAGCAGCTTGCCCTGTCGTGGAATGGGCCCCGCCGTTATAGACGGGAAAAACAGCGCGGAAGCTAGATACGTCAGGCAGGTCTGCGTCGGCTGCATTTCGCCCAGATAGAGATCGATGGTGTAGGTAAGCGATTGAAAGCAATAAAACGAGAGGCTCAGGGTGAACAGCCAGGCAAAGCGCCCAGATGTGAGCAGGGGAACCAGTTTCAACCCCACAAGCAGCCCCAAATTGATCGCCAGCGAGGCTCCAAGCAGGGCCTTACGAACCGCTGGGCGTTCCGACTGTCCTAATCCAAGACCAATAAAGTAGTCTGTGCATGCCGCCAGCGGCAGCACCAGGTAGATCAGGCTGAATCGCGCAAGGAAAAACAGGTTTGCGGCTACCAGCACCGCCAGTTGGAGCCGGCGAGACCCGGTAGCGATCCAGTAAAGCAGGCAAACCGCGCTGAGAAAGACAAAAAAAGGAGCCGCACTGACCAGCATGGAAAGATTCCAGACTCAATTCTCTATTCAGGGCACGCGCTGCAAGCACTGCCCTGTCATGGATAATCGTGAAGCTTCACGCGCCTCGGGAAATTGACCCGAGGTGAAGAAACTCATTGCAGGAACACACTTAATCAACTTGTCTATCTATACTAGAGGTTCAACCCAGGCGAGCGAGAGTGAGTTATGGGTCACGAGCCGCAATTACCTCGACTGAGCTGGGATACGGGAGCACGGATTCGGGCGCTCGGGGCAACCCATTGGCAAAATGCTGAATCTACATGAATTGGTCTTGCAATGCCGTGGAGTTTTCGCTCTGTCTCCGGCCTTCGCAGGTTGAATTACTTCATATTGCATCCCCCAGCCTAGGTTTTAACCATCATGAAATCAAGAAGTTAACCGGAAAGGCTCGATACCCCCCCTCTGATCCCCCCTTCTGAAGAGCAGATTTGCACGTATATTTCTCGCCAACATGTAGGGGAAATCAGTATCGAGTTGGTAAAATGGGCGGATGGTAATTCGAAGGAAGACACGCAATACGACCTTGAAGAATCCGCTTGGGATTTGTCTCATGGCAGGGGCTTCATCCGTTGCGCTGGCCGGTGCGGTGGTATTCTTCGCCACTCCCTCAGTGCAGGCAGATGCGCGGCTTTCCAACCCCGCTTCTATGGCTCCCCCGGGTGCTCCGGCCTTGAGCCCGACGCCAGCCCCTCTGGCGCCGAAAACTGCAGCCTTTGGGAGGAAGGATATCCTGAGAGGCATCGCTTCCTGGTACGGTGAGGTGCGAAACGGTCACCGCACAGCCAGCGGCGAGCGGTTTGATATGTATGCCATGACGGCCTGTCACCCAACTTTGCCCTTTGGGACAAAGGTGAAGGTGGTCGACCTCAAAACGAACAAATCTGTCGTTGTACGGATCAACGATCGCGGCATCCTTTCCGAGGGACGCATAATCGACCTTTCCTATGCCGCCGCCGAGGAATTGAACATTACGAAGTCCGGCTTGGCTCCAGTGAAACTCGAAGTCATCTCCCTGGGCCGCACCCATCAGAGGAAATAGACCCTCTCCCACAGCAGAAAGAAGCGGCCAGCCCTCGGGCTGGCCGCTTTGCGTGCTCCAGCCGCATTTCCGGCTCGACAGCACTGTCATTTTTGTGCCCCGGCGCGGTCGGCATCTCCAATCCGTGATGAGGGTCACCGCACTCCCCCGCTGCAGGCGAAGATCATTCTCCCAGAATGGCTAACGCCATCTCGCAGAGGAGTCCTGTGGCCCGTTCCCGGTTGCCGCTGTTGCGAAGAATATCGCAAATCTTCTTCTTGCTCGTGTTCGTTGCACTGTTGATCTTTACATCGCTGCGCCCGGTTCCTGGAGCTGTGGGCGACATCCACATGCGCGCCCCGGTTCGACTCTTCTTCGAGCTCGATCCCCTGATCGCCATTGCCAACGCCCTTGCCGGGCATGCCCTTTATCGTGGCCTGCTGCTCTCCCTGGTCATTCTGGTCCCCACTCTCTTTCTCGGCCGTTTTTTCTGCGGCTGGATCTGCCCCATGGGCACCCTCCAGCATTTCGTCGGCAACCTGCCCTCTGAAGCCAAACACGGCAAGCAGCGTATCGAATCCAACCGCTACAAGCGCTGGCAAACCGGCAAATATGTCGTTCTCATCGCAGGCCTCATAGCCGCCTGCTTCGGCTCGGCAGCCATCGGTTGGCTCGACCCCTTCAGCCTCCTCGTTCGCTCCATCGGTCTCTCTCTGCTTCCAGCATTTAACGTAGCAGTCCGCGCGGTTCTTTCTCCTCTTGAGCACAACCACATCGCGGCCGTCAAAGCCACCGGAGAAACCCTTCACTCCGTACTCCAGGCCACGGTCCTCGATTTCCGACAACCCCATTTCGCCCAAAGCCTCATCCTCGGCGTCCTCTTTCTCGCCATTGTTCTGGCCAGTTTCCACATCACCCGCCTCTGGTGCCGTGGCCTCTGCCCACTCGGTGCCCTGCTGGGCGCGGTCTCCCGCTGGTCAATACTCGGCTTGCACAAAGATCCGTCAGCCTGCGATAAGTGCAACCGGTGCCTGCTCCATTGCCAAGGTGGCGACGACCCCATCGGCGGCGCACCGTGGCGCAAGTCTGAGTGCCTCATGTGCATGAACTGCGTCGGCTCCTGTCCGCATGACAGCCTCACCTTCCGCCTCTTTCGCAATGAACATGAAGTCGTCTCACCGGACCTGGGCCGTCGCCGCACCGTCACGGGGCTCGTCGCCGGCGCAGCCATTGTTCCCCTCATGCGCGCCAACACCGCTCTCGGAAAAGACCGCCATGAGCGCCTGCTCCGTCCACCCGGCTCTCTCGATGAGTCCGATTTTCTCTCCCGCTGCATCCGTTGCGGCGAGTGCATGAAGGTATGCCCGAACAACGCTCTCCATCCTACCCTTGAAGAAGCCGGGATCGAAGGACTCTGGTCTCCCACGGTTGTCCCGCGCATCGGCTATTGCGAACCCAGTTGCACGCTCTGTTCTGAAGTCTGCCCGACCGGCGCAATTTGGCAAATCACTCCCAAAGAAAAAGGATGGGTAGTCGGTGTCGGCCAGCAGGACCGTCCTGTTCGCCTGGGCACGGCCTTCTATGACCGTGGCCGCTGCCTGCCTTGGGCCATGGCCACCGATTGCATCGTCTGCGAGGAGTGGTGCCCTGTCTCGCCCAAGGCAATCTATGTCCAGGAGGCGGAAGTAATCGACTCCGCCGGCAACACAAAAACCCTCAAGCAGCCGCGCATCGATCCCAGCCGCTGCGTCGGCTGCGGCGCATGCGAATACGCCTGTCCGCTTCAGGAGCATCCGGCGGTCTACGTGACTAGCATCGGCGAAAGCCGCTCGCCCGCCAGCCAGATCCTCCTCAACCGCAAATAGAAGGAGACCTCCTCTGATGTCCTGCGTTCCTTGCACCTCTCACCTGAAAAACCTCACGCTGGCCATCGCTGCCATCGCGCTTCTGACTGCCGTAGTCGGCTGCAAAAAGGCCTCAATCAATCCGTTTCCTGCTTCCGGCGCAATCTCCGGTTGGGACAAAACCAGCGACACCCGCGTCTTTGCCGCTAAGAATCTCTGGCAATACATTGACGGAGACGCCGAGCAATACATCTCCGCAGGAGTCGTCTCCACGTCAACCTCCGATTACAAGTACCAGGGCCAATTGGAAGCCGTCGTCGACGTGTACACCATGAGCGATACGGCGGGCGCATCCAAAATCCTCGCCACCGGCCAAACCAAAGACGCTAAAACTGTAACCCTGGGCGATGCCGGTGTGGCTTACGCGCAGAGCATCATCTTCCGCAAAGGCCCTAGTCTAGTTCGCATTGTTGCCTACGAATCCACGCCCCGCACGCAGGATGCCCTTTTGGCTCTAGCGCACGGCGTGGAAGCGAAACTCTAAATCATTTCCGAAATCGGGTTCCCGCTCTCGCCCCTGCGAGCGTGGAAACAGAAAGATCAAAGGTGAGGGTCGCTATGAATAACCGCCGCGAGTTTCTCAAAACTACAGCCACGGGAGCTTTCCTGCTAGGTGCGCAGAGCCGCCTCGGCCTGGCCGCAGTTCTTGACCGGGACACCAAATCCAAAGTCGTCGTCGCTCGTGATCCTGCGCTCCACGGACCCGACGGCCAAATTGATGAAAAGCGCGTCCTGGTTCTCCTCGATCGCGCCATGGCCGCCTACACTGGCCGCGAGCACCCTGTCGAAGCCTGGAAGCATATCCTGCCCCAGGGGCCGGGCAAGATCATCGGCCTCAAGACCAACGGCCTCGGTGGCAAGGGAATCTCAACCCATCTCGCTCTCGTTCTGGCCGTGTGCGAGCGTCTTCAGCAGGCAGGCGTCAAGCCCGGCGAAATCATTGTCTGGGATCGCAACGCCCGCGACCTCGAAGCCTGCGGCCTCACCATCAACTCTGACCCCAGCCGAGTTCGCTGTTTCGGCTCAGACGTCTCCGGATTCGAAGACGAGCCCGTGACGTTTGGCTCCGCCGTCAATGTCAAGCTCTCCAAAATCCTTACCCGCGAGTGCGACATGGTCATCGGCCTGCCCATTCTCAAAGACCACAGCATGGCTGGCGTTACCTTCGCGATGAAGAATATGTACGGTGTAGTCCAGCATCCGCAGGAACTCCACGCCGGTGGCTGCAATCCCTGCGTGGCTGATTTGAATTGCATACCGGTAGTTCGTCAGAAAGTCCGCTTCACCATCGGCGACGCTATCTCCTCGGTTTACGATGGCGGTCCCGGTTTTCATCCTGAACATCTCTGGCAACCGAACGCTCTCATCGTTGGCGAAGATCGCGTAGCCCTCGATCACACCGCGTGGCAAATGCTTGAACGCAAGCGCGCCGAGGAAGGCATGCCCACATTCGAGGCTGCTGGCCGTCCGCCGCGTTACATTGCCACTGCCGCCGACGTTGAACACAAATTAGGCGTCGACGATCCTCAGCGTATTCATCTGATGGAAATCTGACCGGGAGAAGAACCATGGCCTGCGAAACCAATCCGATCCCGCAGCTTTCGCTCATGACGAGACGCGAAGCCATGCTCCAATTACTCCGCGTCGGTGGGGTAGCTGCGGGTGCATCCGTGGCTGCTGTCTGGCTCAGCGAGCACAGCGTCCGCCCGGTCCCTGCCATGGCTGAACACGTACGTCGCGATCATCGCATCTCATCGAGCCAAAGCGGTAACCCCCCGCAATCTCCGCACCTCACCGTCGTCCAGGGCGGCGAACCGCGCGCCCTCGTCCAGCGGGCCCTTGAAGACCTCGGTGGCATACACCGCTTTGTCGGCCGTCAGGATGTGGTCGTTCTCAAGCCCAACATTGCTTGGGACCGTACACCAGAGCAGGCTGCCAACACCAATCCTGAGGTCGTCGCTGAAGTCGTTCGACAGTGTTGGCAAGCCGGCGCCAAGCGCGTCATCGTCACCGACGTCAGTTGCAATGAGCCTCGCCGCTGTTTTCAGCGTTCCGGCATTCAGGCCGCAGCTCGCGCCGAAGGCGCTGAGGTCCTGCTCCCCGATCCAGAGCTCTATCGCGAAGTTGATCTCGGCGGCGTCGTCCTCAAGAGCTGGCCCGTCTTCACGCCATTCCTTGAAGCGGACAAGATCATCAATCTCCCCATCGCCAAACACCACGGCCTGGTCGGCGTCACTCTCGGCATGAAGAACTGGTACGGCATCCTCGGCGGCCAGCGCAACCGTCTTCATCAGCAGATTCACCAGAGTCTTGCTGACCTGGCCAACTTCATGCTGCCGACCGTCACGCTTCTCGACGGCTACCGCATTCTGATCCGCAACGGCCCCACCGGCGGGAATCTCGAAGACGTGGTTCTCAAGAAAACTATGGTAGCTGGCACGGACCCCGTTGCCCTTGACGCCTACGCTGCCAAGGCCTGGTGGAATCTCGACCCCGAGCATCTGCCGTATTTGCAAATGGCCGCCGCCAAGGGCCTCGGTACCGTCGACTTTGAAACGCTTCCTGTCAATTTCAGCCAGTTGAGTTAGCTCTCAACCGGCGGTTGACACCCAGCAAGCAGAATGATCCAGCCAGCTCAGCACAACTCGTATCTCAATCTCTCTCCCGCGCGCGATCCTCTTCGGCTCGCATTGCCGCTCCGGCAGCCAGTGAACACTTCGCCGCTTTCTTCTGCCGGTCCTCCTCGGCCTGCACCGCCGTCATTTCTTGCAACGAATACGTCTCCCGGACCAAGTGAGGGCGGTGATTCTCCTGGCCAGCGGCAATGGCGAAATCGTCACCACCCGCGACCTTGATGGTGATCCGGACAGTCTTAACGGCTTTAATCTTTCCAACCCGCCCCGAGCCTCGATATTTTTGGCGATCAATTCGTCTGCAGTTTGTGAGAAGGAAAAGAAACCGTGGAGGCTGACAAGAATCAGAGCAATCAAGGCGTGGCGCATTGAGCACGCTCCTTCTCGTGAAGAACTTTTGGGATCCGGTGAACATGATGACGCAACCTACTTTGAGGTCAAAGCGCTTGTCAAGCAATTGGTGACGGGGAACTTCCCGTCCATCAGGTTCAGCATTGCTGAAGATTCACAGTTCGTAAGGTTCAAATTTGCAATGAGAAATTGCCATCGGCCACATGCCGCCTTTGCCATGATATTCTTGGCTTTCTTGGCAGCCGCGTGCGGCTTAACGTCGTCAATATGTTTCTCGGGATTTCCTCTCGAGGCACCCTGCAAAGCGGCATAGTAAAGATGCCGGCAGTCGTCGTAGCGAAAACCTGGGAGTTTCTTCACCAGGGGAAAGAACGCGATTTATGCATTTCTCAGCCAACTACGGGAGTGGATACCGTAAGTTGTTGAATCCATTACGAGCGGCGTAATGCATCTGATCTTTTTCTTCGTCTTTGCCGGATTATGCCTGGCTGGAGCCATCAACCTCCTGCTCCAGACCCATCCCATTAACAGCGCGCTCTCGCTGATTGTGGTGATGACCTCGCTCGCCGTGCTTTACCTTCTGCTGGGCGCCGAGTTCCTGGCCGCCGCACAGGTCATCGTTTATGCAGGCGCCATCATGGTGTTGTTTACCTTCGTAGTCATGCTGCTCAACGCAGGACGAGAAGAGCGAACCATGGGTAGCCGCACCTGGCGCGCCGTGGGCTTTCCCGCTGTTGCCACCATCTTCGCGGTTATCGCCACAGTAATAGTCCGGGCACAAGGCCTGGGCGTGGCCGGGCTGAGCCAGGGCATCACATCGACTGAAGAATTGAGCAAGGTGCTTTTCACCGAACTGCTGCTTCCCTTTGAAGTCACCTCCGTGCTCATCCTGATTGCGATTCTGGGAGCTGTTGCACTTGCCCGCCATGGCGCGGGCGATCCGCATGGCAACGGAGAACCCCACGGGAACCTGGAAAGGACGGCCAGCAAATGAGTCCGCTTTTTTCGCAGCCCGTCCCGCTTTCCTGGTACCTGCTCCTGAGCGCAATTCTCTTTTCGCTGGGCATCATCGGCTTCCTCATTAAGCGCAACCTGATCACAATGTTCATGTCCATTGAGCTCATGCTCAACGCGGTCAATCTTTCCTTCGTCACCTTCGCGCATCAATGGCAGTACTGCGATGCGGTCGTGCAAGGATGTCTGGCGGCACAGCCCCATGCGGTGAAGGGCCAGATTTTTGTCTTCTTTGTGATGATGGTAGCTGCGGCCGAAGCTGCAGTCGGCTTAGCCATCATCATTGCCGTCTTCCGCGCCCGCGCAACCCTGGCCGTCGACCGCATCGACCTGATGAAACTATGAACGGATCACTCCATCTCTGGCTGATTCCGCTGCTGCCCTTCGCGGGATTTCTCATCAACGGGCTGCTTGGCAAGCATCTGCCGAAGTGGCTCGTTACAGCGGTCGCCTTGCTTGCATCGTTGGGCGCGTTTGCCGTGGTGCTCTATGCTGGACTCCCCCTCTTTCTCCCATTCAGCTCGGCCTATTTGGGTCACGCCGCCCCCACTTCTTTCATCGAGACATTCGGTCCATGGCTCAACATCGGCACCCTTCACGTCGACTTCAGCTTCGTTCTCGATCAGCTCTCGCTCGTTATGCTGCTCATCATCACCGGCGTCGGCTTCCTGATTCACCTCTACTCCGTCGGTTACATGTACGAGGAAGACGGCTACTGGCGCTACTTCAGCTACCTCAATCTTTTCCTCTTCTTCATGACCGTCCTGGTCCTCGCCGGCAATGTCCTGTTGATGTTCGTCGGCTGGGAGGGCGTGGGCCTCGCATCCTATCTGCTTATCGGCTACTACTTCACGAAACAATCCGCAGTTGATGCCGGCAAGAAAGCCTTTGTCGTCAATCGCATCGGGGACTTCGGCTTCCTTATCGGAATCTTTCTGCTTCTTGCTAACTTCGGCACGCTCACGTTCTCTGAGATCGTCGCAAAGCTCGCTGCCAACCCCGGCTGGATGGGCGGCGTACTCACCGCTACCGCTCTCTGCCTCGTGCTCGGCGCCACTGGAAAAAGCGCTCAACTTCCGCTCTATATCTGGCTACCGGATGCAATGGAAGGCCCCACACCCGTCTCCGCGCTCATTCACGCGGCCACCATGGTCACCGCCGGCGTCTACATGATCGCCCGCATACATGTCCTCTTCGACCACGCGCCCTTCGCGCTCAGCGTAGTAGCCGTCATCGGCGCAGCCACGGCCTTCTTCGCGGCCACCATCGCCCTGGTGCAAAACGACATTAAGCGCGTGCTGGCCTACTCCACCATCTCGCAGCTCGGCTACATGTTCCTCGGCTGCGGCGTCGCTGCTTATTCGGCCTCCATCTTCCACCTGGTGACGCACGCATTCTTCAAGGCGCTGCTTTTCCTATCTGCGGGTGCGGTGATCCACTCCATCGGCGGCGAGCAGGACATGCGCAAAATGGGCGGCCTGCGTAAGAAGCTCCCTGTCACTTTCTTGTGTATGACCGCGGGCGTCATCGCCATCGCGGGAATCCCGCCTTTCGCCGGCTTCTTTTCAAAAGACGCAATACTCTACGCCGCATTCACGCAAGGCACTACCGGCAAAGCCCTTTGGTTTGTCGGTCTGCTCACCGCACTGCTCACCGCGTTCTACATGTTCCGTCTGTGGTATCTGACATTCCTCGGCGAACCGCGCAGCGAGACCGCCCATCATCACCATGCAACCCCATGGTCCATGTTGGTGCCGCTGGTGATTCTCGCTCTCCTCTCAATCTGCGGCGGCTGGATTAGCGGCACATGGGCTGGGGTTGGAAAATTCGGCAGCTTTCTGGCACCCGCGCTGGGCGCGACCACGACAGAGGCAGGCGATTCTTCGCTTGAGCTGACCCTTAGTATCGTCGCCGTCATTGTGGCTCTTATCGGCTGGTATATCGCGCACCTTTTTTACAAGCAGAGGCCTCAGCAGCCCGCAGAATTGGCCGCAGCGCTTCCCGGCGGTTACAAGTTCCTCTCCAACAAGTGGTATGGCGACGAGTTCTATGGCGCGACCGTGGTCAAGCCGCTTCTCGCTATCTCCACATATCTGTTGGGCTGGTTCGTGGATAAAGCAATTCTCGGCGGCGCCGCATGGCTGCTCGGCGGCATCGCCACGTTCTCAGGAGCCCTGTTGCAGCGCTGGCAGTCGGGGAATCTGCGCTCCTATGCTGCATGGCTGGCTGCGGGAGCCGGTGCATTGCTACTCTTCGTCGTGGTTCCCTGGACTTCTGTGCTGGCAAACTTCGGAATTCATCTCACTATGGCGGGCCACTGAGAATGAACGAAATCAACAACTCGATTCTCACGTGGATTATCCTGGCCCCGCTAGCCGGCGCAGTGCTGGTCACGCTCGTTCCGGACCGCGCCAAACTGCCCAACTGGATCGCACTTCTCACCACGCTAGTCAGCTTCGGTCTGGCCCTCCATCTGCCCTATCACTACGACAGCGCGCGCGGCGGATTTCAGTTTGCCATCAACCGCGCATGGATCGAGAATCCTGCCATCTTCTATCACGTCGGCGTCGACGGACTGAGCCTTTGGCTTGTCGTCCTCACTGGCCTGCTCGCTCCCATCGGCATTGTCACCAGTTGGAACGCCATCACCGAGCGCCGCAAAATCTACTTCGCGCTTTTCCTGGTTCAACAGACAGCCATGTTTGGCGTCTTCATCTCGCTCGACCTGATGTTGTACTACGGCTTCTGGGAGCTTTCGCTGGTGCCCATGGCCATCCTCATCGCCATGTATGGACGCAAGGACGGACCCAAAGCCGCACTCAAGTTCTTCCTTTTCACCTTCATTCCCTCGGCCCCGCTGCTGGTTGCAATCTTATGGATCTACGCCCAGACCCGCAGCTTCGACTTCGCTACACTTCAGTATTGGATCGCCAGCGGTGCGCTTCCCGCCGGTCCACTGTGCTGGGCCGCCTTCGCGTTCCTCTTCGCCTTTGCAGTCAAGGTCCCTGTCTTCCCGCTGCACGGCTGGATCGCCGATACCTACAGTGAGGCTCCTGTCGCGCTCTCCATGGTGGTGGCTGGCAAGCTTGGCCTTTACTCCATGCTCCGCTTTCACATCGGTCTCTTCCCGATGCAGGCTCGCGCGCTCGCCCCTTATCTCGTTGCCCTCGCGGTTATCGGCATTCTCTATGGCGCGTGCCTAGCATTGGTCCAACGCGATTTCTGGCGACTCCTGGCCTTTGCCGCGCTCAGCCATCTCAGCATGATCGTCCTGGGAATCTATGGATTCACATCCACGGGTTCTGCCGGCGCGATCTACCAGATCCTCAGCCACGGCGTGGTCGATGGAGCACTTTTCCTGCTCCTCGGCGCTCTCTACGATCGCTACGCAACCAGCCAGATCAGTGCCTATGGCGGCGTGGCCAGCAATCTACCGCGCATGGCCACGCTCTTCGTTATCACGACTCTCGCCATGATCGGCTTGCCGATGCTGAGCAACTTTGTGGGCGAGTTCCTGGTTCTCTCCAGCACGTTCATCGGCGTGAGTCGCGGTTGGGCCGTTGCCGCCGCCGTGGGCGTCATCCTTGGAGCGACTTACATGCTATCGCTCGTCCAGCGCCTCTTCTACGGACCGCAAAGCGCGCTAGCCACATCCAGGCCCGGCCCCGAAAACGATCTTCACTTCCGTGAACTCGCCGTTCTTGCCCCGCTCGCTGTATTGATGCTGGTCATGGGGCTGGCACCCTCAATATGGCTCAATGCCATCGAATCCGGCGTGCATCCTCTGCCACAATCGCAGAAAGCCGTGACAACGCAACGTCGCATCTTCCTGGTTAGTTGCAGGGCCGCGATGGTTGAAACGTCTGAGCTTGCTTCTCAATGCCGAATGACCGGGGAGGTCCAGCGGTGAATCCAGTGCTCGACATCTACCGCATCCTTCCTGAACTCGTCCTCACGTTGACCGGCGTTTTCATCATGCTGATTGACGCAACGCTCCCCTCGGGATTTCCGCGCCGTTTCCTCGGCTGGATAGCCGCATTCGGAACCACACTGGCACTGTGGGCCAGCATTTTGCAGCTATCTTTACCCCAGGGAACCGGTTTCTATTCCACCGTCGAAACCAGAGCCTTCACTATCTTCTTCCATGTCGTCATCTGCGGTATCGTGCTGGTGGCCTTGCTGGCTTCGCTCGATACTCTGCCCGAAGACAGCCATCACCAGGGCGAGTACTATGCGCTCGTTGTCTTCGGCGCGGTTGGAATGTGCCTGATGACCGGTGCTATCGAATTGCTGGTCGTGTTCATCGCGCTCGAAATATCATCCATCTCCACGTACGTTCTGGCCGGCTACCGCAAGAACTCAGGCCGCAGCCCTGAAGCGGCCATCAAGTATTTTCTCCTTGGCTCCTTTGCCACCGCCTTCCTGCTCTATGGCATAGCCATGATCTTCGGGGCCACAGGAACCACGCAGATTTACGAGATTGCTGCGCACCTAACATCCTCAACCCCTAATCACTCTCTTGTGCTAGCCGCCATGGCGCTCATGCTGGTGGGCATCTTGTTTAAGGTTTCTGCCGCGCCCTTCCACGTCTGGACACCCGACGTCTATGAAGGTGCGCCCGCACCGGTCGTGGCTTTGCTCTCGACCGCTCCCAAGGCCGCGGCCTTTGCAGTCCTCCTGCGCGTAGCCTTTGAAATCTTCCCCTCGCTCCATTCCATCTGGATGCCGATGCTCTGGGCCGTTGCCGTGCTTTCCATGACCGTAGGCAACTTGGCTGCGTTACGCCAGCAGAACGTCAAACGGATGTTGGCCTACTCTTCCATCGCACACGCTGGCTACATATTGGCCGCCTTCGGCTGCGCCACCGACCCTAAGGGGTTTGGAGCCGGTGGCATTGCCGCCGTCAGCTTCTATATCGCAGCCTATGGGGCCATGAACGCCGGCATCTTTGTTGTCGTCACTCTGGTTAGTGGCTACGACGAAGAACTCCCCTTCATACAGGATTTTCGCGGCCTCATCTATCGCGCGCCTTTGCTCGGCAGTGCGCTGATCTTCTTCTTAATTTCACTGGTAGGAATCCCGTTCACTGGTGGATTCTTCGGCAAGTTCTACTCCTTCTCGGTGGCCGTCGGCGGGGGTGGAGTTTGGCTGGCAATTATTGGTCTCCTCAACTCGGGACTGGCCGCGGCTTACTATCTCCGCCTTGCACTGGTCTCTGTACAAGTCCCTGACGACAAGCAGAGCGCAATGGCCTTCCCACGGCCGCCCATTGGCATTGCAGTGGGAGCGGCTCTTCTTTTCGCGGTCGCCGCCTCGCTGGTCATGGGTATTGTGCCCAATAAAGTGCTACGCGCTGCTGAGGGAGGCGCGCACACTCTGCAAGCTCCTCCCGTGGAGTCAAGCGCCCCTCTGGATAATGCCGGCATCGCGTCCCGCGCCCTGGCTCCGCCGCACTAATCCACTTCGGACATTCGCTCATCCAGGAGTCGCCTGTAGTAAGCCTGCGCCAATCCAAGTACCTGGTCGTCTGCGAAATGCTCTTGAACCCAAACTCGTGCTGCCAGTCCCATTCCCTTGCGTCGGTCCGGGTTGCGCAGCAAACCCAGCACGGCTTCGCTGATTGCCTTCGGGTAGCCGGGTGGAATCAGCAGCCCCGTAACCTCCGGCACCACGGAATCGCGCGATCCCGTAGCAATAGTCGTTACCACCGGAATCCCCGTGGCCGCGGCTTCCAGCACTACGTTGGGAAATCCCTCGCGCCAAGTGGGCAAAACCATCACATCCATAGCTCGGTAATAGGGCGCCGCGTCTTCCACAAAGCCCGTCAGGTGGATCTGCGGATGATTCACGATCCTGGCCCGCAATCCGTCATCCAATGCGTCCTCAGCAGCATCGAACCACCCGACAAGCAGCAACCGAACATCCGGCAACGCCTTCAAGATCAGGTCAAAGGCATCAATCAGCTCTGGAACTCCCTTGTCGCGCGTCAATCGTCCCGCGAACCCCACCACCGCGGCGTCTCGAGCTATCCCAAAATGCGCTCGCACCTCGCTCGGCCCCGGTGAGAAGCGCTCCACATCTACCCCGTTGGTGCTGCCCGCACCCAGCAGGTGTAACTTCGCAATTGGAGCGATGTTGAGCGCCAGCGCTTCTGCACGCAAGCTCGCGCTGTTACAAAGCACAACATGAGCGCATCCAGCAGCCACACGCTCTGCAACTAAAAGCAACCATCGCTTGAAACCTGTGGACCGTTCAAGTTTCAAACCGCGCAGCATGTAGACACGCACCGGTACGCCCGCAAGCATGGCCGCCAGATTGCCCAGGAGCCCTGCCTTTGGAGTGCTGAATTCTGTCAGATCCGGTTTGAGCGTGAGCAGGAGCAGCCAAAGACGCACCAGGGCCAGCAGATCCGCTAGCGGTGCGATGTCTCGCCGCATTGGAATAGCAACTGCTTCCACACCCTCATTGACCGCTATGCGATCCACCAGTTCCCCAGGGCTTGAGACCAGCGTGATTTGAAAACCCGCGTCACTCAGTGCTCGTAGTCTCCCCGTAAGCGTCAGGCAGGTCTGCGGATCCGTAATCCCCACCACGATTCGGCGAGGTACTGCACATCCAGGCAACTCATTGGCGTTTTGAGACGCATCGGCAACCGGCATCGTGCGAACCTGCAACATGAGTCGTCTCTAGGTTGATGCTTGGAGAAGTCAGAGAAAAGTTACCACCCATCGACGATGAATGACTGTGAGCTAAAACACGGCTTCAACGTGATCGCTCCTCTTATTCTTTTTACTCGCGGTAAACCTATGCTCTCCGTGGAACCTATGAAGTCCCGGCCCAGAATTCTTCTGCTCATCCCGCATCTAGGTGGCGGAGGCGCGGAACAAGTCGCCGCGCTGCTTGCGCAGGGCCTCTCTCGCCGGAAATACGAGCTGCATCTGGCGCTCATCACGCAGAAAGACCTTGACACGAAAGAACTGCCCTGGAGAGTTGGCGTCCACGTTTTGGGCGCATCTCGCGTGCGTTTCAGTGCTTTCCGTTTGCTTCGTTTGATCCGCCATCTCAAACCGGACCTGATCTTGTCCGGCATGGCGCACCTTAACTTTCTTCTCCTGCTACTGCGCCCGCTTCTTCCTCGAGAAACATGCGTGCTCGTCCGGCAGAACGCAACAGTCTCCGCCGCGCTAGCATCGGATGACGCTCCTCGCCGCACCCGCATGCTCTATCGCCTGTTGTATTCCCGAGCTGACCGCGTGATCTGCCAGTCTCCCGCAATGGCCAGAGAGTTCACCGCGGAGGTTGGGGTTCCGGAACAACGGCTGGCGGTGCTGCCGAATCCCATCGCGGTTGAAGCCATCCGAACCAGGAATGAGGACACTTCAAACCCATGGGCCAGCCTTGGATCTGGTACGTTAGGCCCTCATCTGCTTGCCGTGGGCCGCCTCTCGCGAGAGAAGGGCTTCGATCTACTGATTCACGCGCTGGTCGCCGTGCGCGAGCAGTTCCCCCAGGCTGATCTGGTAATTGCAGGCGCAGGCCTGGAAGAAGCCGCGTTGAAGTCTTTGTCTTGCAAACTCGGCTTGGAATCCGCAGTGCATTTCCCCGGCTACGTTGACCATCCCTCGGCATTCTTTCCCGGCGCTTCTCTTTTTGTGCTCTCCTCCCGTCACGAAGGCTTGCCCAACGCCCTGTTGGAAGCTGCTGCGGGTGGCCTGCCGCTTGTTGCCACGCCTGCTTCAAAAGGCCTGTCTGATCTTCTTCGTGCTCAGGATGGGGTCTGGCTTGCCGACGAGATCACTGCCAACGCGCTCGCCTCGTCCCTGATCGCAGCCCTCAATACTCTGTCTCCAGGACAGCGCTTTCCGCACCCATTCGTCGAGCAGTTCAGTCTCAACCGCGCAATCTGCGCCTATGAGGATCTGATTGACTCATCCCTCAGGGAGCGCGGGCAGTGAACCACCTGGCCTTTGTCATACCCACCATCGACCGCATTGGAGGCGCGGAGCGTCAGGCCATCTTGCTCGCTAAAGGCTTCCGCAAACGTGGCTGGCGGGTCAGCGTAGTAGCGCTCTCCGGTGCTGGGGGAGAAGCAGCAACCGGTCTAATCTCCGCCGGCATCAACTTCTTCACACTAGAGATGCGCAAAGGACTGGCAGATCCACGCGGATGGCTTCGTTTCAACCACTGGCTCAAACGCAAATCTCCCGACGTCCTTCAGGCTCACCTGCCCCACGCGGCCTGGCTATGCCGCTGGTCGCGGCTCGCTGCGCCGGTGCGGGTGATGGTGGATACGCTGCACAGTCCCTCGACAGGCACCATCGGCCGGCATCTCGGTTATCGTTGCAGCGACTGGCTTGCGGATGGCGTCACCGCCGTAAGCCGGGCCGTCGCCAACGTGCATTTGTCCGCCGGAATGGCATCACAAATCACGGTCATTCCCAACGGCGTGGATGTGGAAGAATGGCGGCCAGACCCGCAGGTCCGCGCAATGGTTCGCCGCGAATTCAACCTCAGTCACGAATTCCTCTGGTTCGCCGCAGGCCGTCTGGACCCGGTCAAGGATTACTCCACCCTGCTCGCAGCCATGGCACAGATTCCGCAGGCAACCCGGCTTGTAATCGCCGGTTCTGGGCCGCTCGAAAGCGACTTGCGTTCGCTTTCGAAGTCGCTCGGCATCGATGATCGTGTGCGCTTCCTCGGTTTTGAACCCGACGTCCGCCGCTGGATGCAGTCCGCTGACGGATTCGTGGCCACATCGCTATGGGAAGGACTGCCGATGGCTCTGCTCGAAGCTGCTGCCTGCGCTCTGCCCGCCGTTGCCACCGAGGTTCTGGGGACGCGCGAACTGGTGCAGGACGGAAAGACGGGCTTGCTCGCTCCCGCGGTCAATCCCGTCAAACTCGCGGAGTCCATGTCCGTGCTGATGGAAGCCTCGCCGGAGGTACGCAAAGCCATGGGACAGCGCGCTCGGCAAAATGTGATCGACTCGTTCAGCCTCGGCACCGTGCTGTATCGCTGGGAAACCTTCTATCGCGAACTTCTCTTACGCAATCCAGTCCCGAGGCGTCATGGCCATCAGGCAGGTACTCCATTTTGAATGCCGTGCTTCAAAAGTCACGCACTTCTAAGTGCGTTTGAATGTTTTATCTCTTCCCAATCTTCGTGCGCCAGCGCGATATTCTTGCCCTGAGTCGGGAACCCCGAATGCGCACCAATGCAAGCGCGCCGCACAGCCGCTCACCGAAACCGAATTCATGCACCGTGAACTCAGCAACCACTCGATCCACCGAGGTAAACTGCGCCGCATGTTGACCCAGAAACACCCGCAATTTTTCGATTAGCGAGTCAGGAGCAGTATTACTGTGTACGCAGACGGTCCAAAGCCCATTCGGTTTCTCCAGCGGCTCCCAAAGCTGTTGTGGAATCCAGGTCAGACCGTCCCGCTTGAATGGGCCGCGTGCAAAACCGTCCGAGACTAAATTGATTCCTTCATTGCACAACACCCGCAACGTCGCATGGTCGGAGCCGTGGCACGGTGCAACCCAGATCTGTGGAGTCAGCCCATGCTCGCGGAGAATCGCAAGCCCCGCCCGAATCCATCTTTGCTGATTCTCCTCAGCCTCACCGGCGAACTCAGTCTTCCGATGCAGCGGCACCAGGCTCCGCCCCTGGCTGACGCAAAGATGCGTGTAACCATGCAGGCCGATCGCAGCTCCTGAAGCCTCCATCGCACGCATATGCGCCCAGAAGTCTGGATCCGGAACTGAAAAATCCAGTTCGTGATCGCGGTTATCCGGAACCACGGCAAGAATTGGCTGAATTCCAAACTCGGCAATAAGAGGCAAAAATCGCTCCCATCGTTCCCGCGCCATCGTCGGACAAAGATCGTCGAATCGCAAAAGATATTGCGCTTGCTCGTGATTCATATTTCCGCCGCCTGTGGAATCAGCTTTCTCGTCCAATACCACAGAAAGAGGAAAGTGCTCACGGTCCACAATGAAGTGGCCAGTGCAATGCCGGCCACACCGAACCAGCGCATCAGAATTAGATTCAGGACAATATCCAACCCCAGGTTGATCATCCCGCAATACAAAATCAGATCGGTACGCCGCATAGCCACCAAAAAGCGATAGAAGACCCGGCTGCAAACGAAGAATGGAATCTGAATCGCATACATCATCAGCACCGGCGTCACCACCGCGGTATCATGTGTGCCAAAAACTCCATGCTGAAAAATGACGCGGATCAGCATGTGCGACCCGCCGATCACCGCCACCGCCAGCGGCACAGAAACCAGCGCGGTAATCCTCAGCCATGTGCGCAGCGTGTGCCGGCATCCGGCCCAATCTTTAAGGGCGATCATCTGGGAAAAGTAAGGCATGACAGCCGTTGAAACCGCGCCCGCCAGCAACGTCAGAATCACGCTGACAAACCGATTCGCAAACGCCAGCGCAGAGACGCTTCCCGCAGGCAGCATGGCGGCCATCGACTGGTCCACAAGCAGGCCGCCCGACGCCACCGCGCCGCTCAGCAGAACCGGGCCGTACTGGTGCGCCACCTCGCGTGTCGCCTCATTCATTCCGTGCCAGTACAACCGAAAGCGGTATCCGTGCGCGTCCATCATCCACGTCACCACGACAACCTGTACCAGCGCGCCCGCCAGGTACGCGTAGACCACAGCCCAAATGCCCAGCCTGCTGCCCAACAGCCAGGCCCCGGCAAGAATGCTCACTGGAACAGCCATGGATGTCAGCGCCGGCAAGGCGAAGCGGTCGAATGTGTTCAGTACCGCGGTGCAACTGGTCGCAATTCCCGTCAGCAGCACCACCGGCAGCAGAGCGTAAAAGAGCCGCACGGAAAGGTCCAGCTTGGCAGCGGCGAAATGGGACGCAATCAACGGGAAGAAACCGCGCGCCGTCACCGCCATTGCTGCACATGCGATCCCCAGCAGCACGCACATCCACAACATCGAACTCGAAAGTAGCTTCTGCGCCTCGGTCTGGCCCTCCTGTTCCCTCACCCGGATTAGTGTGGGCACAAGCGCCTGGTTCATCGACTCCGAAATTAGATTGATGAGCAATCCGGGAATCAATGCGGCCATCAGAAACGCATCCATGGCGTCGGATCGTCCATAGATGCCGGCAACCACCACCTCCTTGAAGGTTGCAATTACCTTGACCAGAATCCCAGCCGCAGCCACAGAAGCAGCAGCGCGGAAAATGCTTTGATTGACGCTTGCGCGTATTGAAGGTCGATCGAATTGAGATATGGATGCCATCTCAACCTTCAGCCAATGGCAAAGGCTGGACCGTTTCAAACACTGGACCTTGCTCTTCACTGCAGAAACAGAGCGCAAGCCGTCTCGGATCGTCGATCGCAAGCCGCCCCGCTAGCGCAATCATCCCCAGCAGCAGCCACGTAGTCCGGCTCTCTTCAACTGTTGCAACTAGAGAAGTGACCACCCAAACCAGCAGCGCGGTAATCAACGCCAGCCTGATCGTACCGTGCGTCTGCATGGCCGCCCGCACTACCGCAATCACGATAGCCACGGCAAGAAAGAAAGCGCACAATCCCCCGCTCACCACGATGGAAAGCACAGTATTGTGAGCCGTATCCAGCGGATTCAATCCCGCCGCGCTCACAAACGAGCCAGCTCCCGTGCCGAATAACGGTGCGTGCTCAATGGCGTCCCAGCCCGCGCTCCAGATATTTAACCGCTGATTCAGATCGCCTCTCTGGATCTGTTCCGGAATGGTAGCGAGGCGTTCAAACGTCTCGTGTGGAACGCTGAACCAGAGAACCGCCGCAATCGCCGGCATTGCAAATGCACCAGCGATCACAGCCTTCGCATTGCTCTTGGCCAGCAACACCCCGCAGCCAGCCATCGCAACCAGCGCCGCGAGGAATCCGCCCCGAGAAGCCGTAAGCAACACGGCAACCAGACCCAGCGGCAGAAACCCAAGCGCCAACAACTTGCCAACCCAGTGTCGCTCGCCACCTAACAGAAGAGCAGCTAACGGAAATCCAAGATCCAGAAATCGTGCCACGTCGTTCGGATCCTGCCCGGTAGCCGCAAATCGAATCTGACCCGAGGCGATTGCCTCCAGTGATCTGAAGTTGATCAAGGTAAGCACGGCCAGCACCCACGATCCAGCCACATAGGCCCGCAGCAGAGCGCGCAGATCCTGAGGGCTTACGGCAAACTCCCAAACCAGCCAGACGATCATCATCTCCTGAAAAAAGCCGCGCATCCTCTCGAGCGTAGCCAGCGGTTCAATAGTCCAGAAATACGAGCAGCAGAACCACAAATAGAGTGCCAGCACAAGCCATTGCATCAACCCTGGAGTGCGCAATCGCCCAGCTTGCAGAATGGCCGGAATCGCCGTCAGCAGCGCCAGCAAACCGGCGATGCGTGCAACGTTACCAAGCGGCTCGCCCAGGTCCAGGGAGTATTCCCACGGAATCGCAAAGGCGAAGAGCAGCAACAGCCACCAGGCAATTTTCCGCATCCCTCAATACCTCTGCGAGTAAACCAGACCCGAGTAAATGCTGACGCCAATCGCTGACTGAATCGCTGACTCCATCGTCCTGTTTATCAGGTTCTTGGCCATCGAATCGGGCACAAACAAAATGTCGCGGTCGTGGACCATCTGATCTGGATCCTGTCCGCGCAAAATGCGTTTCAGGTTCAGCGTGGTCAGCGTCCGGCCGCCCTTCTGTTCGCGAATCAAGATCGCTTTGCCTGTGGCCGCATTTTGTGTCGGCCCCCAGGCCAGCGAGACCGCCTGCAGAACGGTAAGCCCCTGCACTGGGTCCACCGCGAATCCTCCTGGCCGCATCACGTCGCCCACCACGTACACCAGTCCCGCCCGGCTCACTTCAACGGTATCTCCCGGACTGAGCTCCGGATTATGATCTGTGCCAGGATCGCTGCCATTCGGATCTAGCGTAACCCGTTGCGGTGTATTGGGGTCGCTGCGGTGGATGATGTTCACAAGTCGGCCCGCGCCCGGTGCAATGCCCGACGCTTGCGAGATGGCATCCAGCAGGCGGTGGTGCACCGCATAGGCATATACGCCCGGCCGTGCAACCTCGCCCAGAACGCTTATATCCTGTCCGGCGTACGCCAACACCAATACCGAGACCTCCGGATGACGCAGCATCCCTTTGGTCACCAGCGCAGCTTCAATCGCGTGCCTTGCTGCCAGTTCATCAAGCCCTTCCAGGCTCACTTCGCCAATCATCGGCAGCGTCACCGTTCCCGTCGATGAAACGCGCACCATCGAATGAAACTCCGGCGTGCGGTATTCGGCAATCTCAAGAAAATCGCCCGGACCAATGGGCGCGGGCATGACAACCTCGGTCTGCGAAGTTCCAGTCTGCACCCCAGCCTGACTTGTCCCAACCGGCTGCGCACCGCCTGCGCTGTTCCACACCGGCGGAGCATCTTTGACATTGGGCTGCTCCCGTGTTTCCACAGTCTGTGGAATGTGCGCCACACCCGTAGGCAAGCCAGAAGTGCTCGGGGTCGGCGCCTGTCCATGCGTCACTTCGCCTGCCAAGACCAAAGCCAGCAGCGCTACCAAAACACGCGCATCTGGAGTACCAAGCGTTTCAAGCAAGAGAGCGCCTCCAACTGCCACCCAAACTCCGGCAAATAGCGTAATCGCCATGTAGAGCGACAGGTCCGGTGCAACCGGTTTTACTGGCTGGCGCGCATAGTCCACCACCGCGATGTTCGGGCGGTGGATGCCCGAAGCGAGCCCCGCTTCATCCACCTTCTCCTTCACCCGCGTGTACAGTTCGTGGCTGGCGTTGGCTTCCTGACGCATTACCGCGTATTCAATGGCAGCCCGGTTCAGCTTCATTCCTTCCGCGGTACGCTCGTCCAGATTCTTGCGAACCAGTTGCTCGCGATCGATGGCCGTCTGCCAAGCGCTCCTGAACCGCTCCACCAGCTTCACGTCTTCCGCCTGTTTCTGTCGGTCCAGATCCTGCAATTCGCCGCGAATCTCCACCACACGTGGAAAACTCGGGCCGTATTCCGTGCTGTACTGAGCCAGTTCCTGCTCCAGTAGGCTGCGGCGTGTGTGAATCTGCTCCAGCAATGCAGTCGCAAGAATGCCACCCTCGCCTTGTAGCCTCGGATCGCTGGCGACCACCAACTCTGGGTCGCCCTGCGAAGCCGAACGATACTCCGCCTCGCGTAGAATACGATCGGTGGTGGTAGCCACCAACTGACGGCTCAACTCGTCAACTTCCAACAAGACCGCTGTGTGCTGGTTTTCGCCCGTCTGCCCATTCGCCAGCGTTTCCGGCGTGCTGAGCAGATCATGCGTTCGTTGGAATTCAGACAGCCCTTCCTCGTCTTGATCTACACGGGCCTTCAACTCTTTGAGCTGTCCTCCAAGCCAGTCCGATGCCTGTCCTGTTGCCTGTACCCGCGACTCGCTCTCCTGTTCGCCATACGCGCGGATCAGTGCGTTCACCACCGCAGCCGACAACGCTGCATCCCTGCTGCGAAACCGAATCTGAATCAGTATCGTGCGCGGCATGGTCTGCACGCTGAGCCGTCTGTGGAACCGTTCCAGCAGCCATGCCTCACCTTCAGCATTCGCTGCTGAACCAGGATCACCCAACGCGCCTGAACGTGCGGCAGCGCTTGCAACCGGAAACACCGGGTGAAACTCCGGAAATCGAGACGCAAGATTTCCCATGAACGCCGGTGCCTGGTAGAGCTTCAGTTCCCCAATTACTCTCCACGCCAGTTGATCGCTGCGAAAAACATTCGCCAGTGTCTCCTGTTGCAGCGGCCCTGAGAAGACCGATGCCGAATCGGTCTGTTCCCCACCGTCGAGACTCAGCGAAGAAGCCGGTGACGTGCGCAATGCCACCTTGGCTGTCGCTTCATATTGTTTGGGGGCGATCAGGCAATACAGAAGGCACGCCAGTAAAAGTCCGCCGACCGTCAAACCGACCAGACTGCGACGACGGACCAGAACTTCCCACAGCGCGCGCAAAGAAGTCGACGAACTCTGCCGACTGACGACTGCTCTCGGCCGCATTGCGGTTTCATGCGGCGATTCGGTCTGGCGTTCGGTCAACTCCGGCAAGGGGGTAATCTCTGTCTATCGCCCTCGCGCAGGGCATTTTTCAGCCCCTTTCAACCGAGAATCCACCGCTTAGGCAATCTCTCGCAGTGTGTCAGACCTGAACCAAATTGCGAGTGAGTAACATCACACGTCAAATCGCAACGAAAAGCCGTCGCAGTTTACTGGGAACCATCAGCCGCCTCGCTGGCCCGATACCATTCCACCGTCCGCCTTAATCCTTCGCGGAAATCGACAATCGGCTGATATCCCAGCAGTTCCCCTGCCAGCCGAATATCGGCCAGCGAGTCGCGAATGTCCCCGGCGCGCCCTGCCGCATACCCTGGTTTTCCGTTATATCCGGTCAGTTCGCACAGGAGCTCAAATGTCTGAATCAAGGTGATCCGCTTCCCGGTAGCGGTATTCATCACCTTTCCTGAGACCTTCGCCGCCGGCGCTGCAGCGGCCAGCAGGTTAGCGTGAACCACGTTATCAATGTAAGTAAAGTCGCGGCTCTGCTCGCCGTCGCCAAAAATCGTGGGCTGTTCACCTGCCAGCATCCGACGGCAAAAAATCGCCAGCACCCCGGAGTAGTGCGATGTCGGATCCTGGTAAGGACCAAACACGTTGAAATACCGCAGAACCACCGTCTCCAGCCCATAAACCCGGGCAAATACGCGCATGTAGTGCTCGCCCGCCAGCTTGGCAACCGCGTACGGAGAAATCGGGTTTGGCGCCATCCCCTCATGTTTGGGAAGGGTAGGAGTATCCCCGTATGCCGACGAAGATCCTGCATAAATCACGCGCCTCACCCCGGCCGCACGGGCCGCTACCAGCAGGTTCAGCGTTGCATCCACGCAATTCACGTTGGTCGCCACCGGATCAGCCACCGAGCGCGGAACAGAAGCCAGTGCCGCCTCGTGGAAAACAATCTCCACCCCCGCGCAAGCCTTGGCGCAGGTAGCCGGATCAGCCAGGTCGCCTTCGACAAACTCCATCCCCTCCAGCCCAATCAGGTTGCCCCGCCGCCCGGTAATAAAGTTATCGATTCCACGAACCGACTCACCCCGGGCCAGCAGCGCTGCTGCAATCGACCGCCCGATAAACCCGGCAACTCCCGTCACAAGATACTTGCCCAAAATCTGCTCCCATCCATCTGAATCGCAGTCGGTAGAATGCCCCCTTGAGGTCATCACCGCACCGCATAGAATACAAGGCCACAGCGATTCGCTGCCTATATCGCCCGCCGTCTTAAAATCGAAACGAAACGGAGAACCCCATGCCCCTCGAAACCCAAGGCATCTGCCCGCTCCTGCAGGTCTTCGATATGCCCACGGCGGTCCGCTTCTACCGCGACATCCTCGGCTTCGAAGTCTCTCGCACCTCGCAGCCCCGCACCCGCGACGATTTCGACTGGTGCTGGCTCAAGCGCAGCCACGGCACAGAGCTGATGCTCAATACCGCATATGAGATTGAAGACCGCCCGCCGGCTCCCGACCCCGCTCACGTCTACGCCCACAAAGACACCATCCTCTACTTCGGCTGCCCCAACGTAGAAGAGGCCTACCGCCACCTCGTCGCCAAAGGCCTCAAACTCCAGGAGCCAAAAGTCACCCACTACGGCATGAAGCAGCTCTATCTCAACGACCCCGACGGATTCGGCATCTGTTTCCAATGGGCCGCCTGACCCACGACAATCTCGCGGCCCATAATGTATTGTTTTTCAGAGTGTTCGGCTACGTACGCTTATGCTTCTTTCTCTCCCAACTCTCTCCGAACCCCAGCACTTCTCTCTCATTGAGAAGTTGCTTTTTGCCGTGTTGGTCATCGCATCGGCCGCAGCCTTCTGGCGCCGCTTCGGCCCCATCGTCAAAAAGATCCTCAAATCGAAAAAAGACTCCAGCTTCCACCTCTTCCCCATCGGCAAGCGCATCTGGGACTTCTTCTGGGAAGTCCTGTGCCAGGCCAAGGTCGTCCGCGAGCGCCCGCTTCCCGGCCTGGCCCACGCCTTCGTCTTCTGGGCCTTCTGCGCCTTCGCCGTCGTCACGCTCAACCATTGCGCGGTAGCCTTCGGCATCGGCTTTCTCTCGCCTGACGGCGCCATCGGCCGCTTCTACTTCTATTTCGCCGCCCTCTTCGCCCTGTTTTGCGCTGTCGGCATCCTCGGCCTTTTCATCCGCCGCTTCCTCGTCCGTCCCAGGTGGCTCGGCGAAAAGCTCTCTTGGGAATCAGGCGTCATCGCGGGGCTGATCTTCGTCCTCATGGCCACCTACCTGGCCTCGTTTTACGTCGCAGAAACAAGTCCCGCCGCGCGCACACTCTGGTGGATTCACACCCTCACACTGCTCGTTTTTCTGCCTCTAATTCCCCACACCAAGCACCTGCACCTGATCCTCAGCCCCGCCGCCATCTTTCTCTCCCGTGGCAGCTTCGCGCAGATCCCCCCACTCTCCGGCGATGAAGACTTCGGCCTCGTTGCCGGCACAGATCTCACCCAGCTCGTCAGCCTCCAGGCCTACTCCTGCGTCGAGTGCGGACGCTGCACCGAGCATTGCCCCGCCGCCAATACCGGCAAGCTCCTCAACCCCAAAGAAATCATCCTCGGCGTCCGCGCCTATCTCAACGACCTCGGCCCTGCTTCAGACCAGCCCCTTCTCGGCAAGTACAACGCGCAGGAAGCCGTCTTCCAATGCACCACCTGCGGCGCCTGCGAGTTCCAGTGCCCGGTCGGCATCGAGCACGTGCCCATCCTCGTTGGACTGCGCCGTGGCGCGGTCAACACCGGCGCATGGGAAGACAGCCACGGCAGCAAGCTCTTCCTGGCCCTCGAGCGCGGCAGCAATGCTCTCGGCATGCCCACCTCTGATCGCGACAAATTCATTGAGAAGCAGGGGTTCCCCATCTTCGACGGGACACAGGAGTACTGCCTCTGGCTAGGCTGCATGGGCGGCTACGATCCCAAGGGCCGCGAAATCGTCGCCGACTTTGCCCGCGTCATGAACTACCTCGGCACCAGCTACGGCGTCCTGCGCAAGGAGAAATGCACCGGCGACCCCGTCCGCCGACTCGGCAACGACCTGGTCTTTCAGCAATTGGCCGAAGCCAACCTCGAAACCCTCGCGCAGAACAAGGTCAAGAAGATCGTGTCAATTTGTCCGCATTGCGTCCGCACCGTTCAGGAAGACTGGAAGGCATACGGCACGCCCCCCGAAATTGAGCATCATAGTGAATTTATGGCTCGCTTTGTCGACCGCCTTCCCCAAGGACAAGCTTTGCATGGACAAGCTTTGAATCGACAAGCTTTGAAAGGGCACGACTTCAGTCGTGCCGATCGGTCCGCTAACGCACCCGGGGCTTTAGCCCCTGAGGGAAGTTCTTCGGGCGCAACCACCTCCAATCCCGAGAGCTTTGTATCAGGGCATGACTTCAGTCATGCCGAAAGTGGCCCAAATTCAGAGGGGGCTTTAGCCCCTGCGGCCAAAGCTCCCAACCACGAAACAATCGTCTTCCACGACCCGTGTTATCTCGGCCGCTATCGCAACGTCTACAACGAACCGCGCGCCATCGCCGCCCTTGCCGGCACGCTCGTTGAAGCTCCACGCCACCGCGAACGCAGCTTCTGTTGCGGAGCTGGCGGCGGCCTCGCCTTCCTTGGCGAAGAAACGGGCGAACGCGTCAGCCATAATCGCGTTGCGGAGTTAGTAGCCACCGGCGCAACCACCATCGCCGCCGCCTGCCCCTTCTGCAACACCATGTTCCGCGATGCCCTCGCAGCCACCGGAGAACCAGCGCCACAATTACTCGACATCGCCCAGATCGCCGCGCGCGGCTTACCGGAGAAAGGATCAAGTTAGGAGTTATTCTTTCTATGTCAGAAAAACGAGACGTGGTTATCCATCCCAATCGCGGTCTAATCTGACTTCGTATTGTTTGCAATAAGTTTCGAGTTGATCAAGAATCCATTGGGCGAGCTCCTCCGCCGTATAAGTTCTCTCTTGACCCAATTCAACCACATACCAGAGAGATTGGCTCCCCTTTACTATTGTTTGCAAATGCCGGTCTAATATCGGTGGCCCGCCGGAGATGTTGTCTCGCCGTTCCGGCCGACTGAAGCGAACCCGCCCCTTTCTCTTATTGATTTCCGCGGCACAGGAACGCAGCTGCACAGATTGCGTTAGGTCATTGTTGGGGCTGGTACGTTCCCATTTGAACCCGGATTTTCCGCTTTCTACTTTCGACCGGATAATTTCTAGAAGGATGGCTAATTCCTTTTCATCAAATTCAGTCATTGACTTATCCTTGAGTAATGTATATCCAGCGACTGTCAAGAGTAGAAATAATGTTCTTTAGAACCAATTAGTTTGCGAGTTCTATCAGTTTCGTAAGCAATCGATTATAAAGTGCATGCACTGTAACATCTTCTGGCCTACTAATGGACAGATGGATACCTCTCTTATTGGCTCACAGTTTTCCAGTTCTGTCTAGCGGAAAATGCGGCTACGTAGCGGATGTAACTGGTCATATCCTTGAAACCTGCGACTACTCGCCTTACTGGTATTCCCAACCTGCGCTCCCTTGCGTCGGTTAGGATGTACGAGAGCTTTTCATCATGAAGATCATCGTCGCCATCAAACAAGTTCCCGAACGCGATGCCCAAGTCCGCATCGACTCTGCCGGCAAATGGATTGAAGAGTCCAACCTCCAATACGCACTCAACGAGCCCGACGCCTACGCTCTTGAAGAAGCGCTGCAGCTCAAGGAGAAACATGGCGGCGAAGTCATCGTCCTCTCCGCCGGCCCCGAGCGCGTAGGCCAAACCATCCGTGAAGCCCTGGCCAAAGGCGCCGACCGCGCCATCCATATCGACTGCGACGACCTCGGGACCCGCGACGCTCTCGGCATCGCCCGCCTTCTGGCCGCTGCCGCCAAACAGGAGAATCCCGACCTCATCCTCACCGGCCTCCAGTCTGAAGACCTGGGCCTCGGACAAACCGGCGTCATCGTGGCCGAACTCCTTGGGCTGCCCCACTCCACGCTGATCTTGCACATCGAGAAAACCGAATCCGGACTAACAGTAAAGCGAGAGCTGGAGGAAGGCTGGTTCCAGACCATCGAGCTGCCTCTCCCCGCCGTGCTCACCATCCAATCCGGTGGCAACAAGCTCCGCTACGCCACCCTGATGGGCATCAAGCGCGCCAAGACCAAGGAAATGCGCCGTGTCACCGCCGCTGAACTTGCCGTCGATGGCGCACCCGTCGTGGTTCTCGACCGCGTCACCTTGCCCCACAAACAGAAGTCCACGCAGATTCTCTCGGGCTCGCCGAAAGAAGCCGCGGCGGCCCTTGTTGAAAAGCTAAAGTTCGAGGCGCGCATCCTATGAGCATCTTGGTAGTGATGGAACAGCGGCAAGACCGCATCGCAAACATCAGTTTTGAAGCCATTGCAGCGGCAAAGCAGTTGGCCGCGCACTCCCAGGCTCCCATCAACGCGGCCCTCCTCGGAGCGCAGACAGAATCGTTCGCGGCTGAAATCGCCGCGCGCGGAGTAAACAAGGTCATCCGCGTTGAGCACCCGCTGCTCGCTCACTACACCGCCGACGGTTTCACCCTGGCCCTCGAGCAACTCATCCATAAGGAACAACCCTCGCACCTGATCCTCCCCCACACCTACCAGGTCCGTGACTACGCCCCCGCGCTGGCTGCGCGCCTCGGTCAAACACTCATCAGTGACGTCGTCGCCATCGCCGCGACTGAAAACGCAAGCTTGGTCTTCACACGCCAGCTCATGCAGGGACGCCTCAATGGCGACTATCGCGCGACAGGTGCCGGGCCGTGTTTTGTCTCCGTGCAAGCCGGAGCTTTTCGCGCTCAAACAGCCGAAGCACCTTCATCCCCCATCGAAGTGTTCACTCCCACCATCGACCCGGCCCAGATCCGCACCAAGCCCGGCGAGCCCTTCCGCGGCTCCTCGCAAACAGTCGATCTCGGATCTGCGCAATTCATTGTCAGCGTAGGCCGCGGCATCAAGGACGCTGAGAATATTCCGCTCGTCCGGCAACTCGCCACCGTACTCGGCGCGGAACTGGCCGCCTCGCGCCCCATCTGCGACAACGGCTGGCTCTCCATGGATCATCAGGTCGGCAGCTCGGGTCAAACCGTTTCTCCCAAGCTGTACCTCGCCGTCGGAATCTCCGGCGCTATCCAGCATCTGGTCGGCATGAAGGGCTCGCAGTGCATCGTCGCCATCAACAAAGACCCCGACGCGCCCATCTTTGAAGTAGCCGATTACGGTATCGTCGGCGACCTCTTCGAAGTAGTTCCCGCGCTCACTGACGCAGTGAAGGCAGCGCGCCAGTAAGTCAGAATTCGCAGCTCAAGATCGCCCAGACTCGCCCCTGGCAACCGATTGGAGAACCATGCCGGCAACTCCCGATAAGCAGTTGGCGCATCTTGATCTTGTTCCCGCATCGCCAGACCAGGAATCGGTCATCGCCAATCTGCTTGAGTTGTACGCCCACGATTTCAGCGAATTCTATCCCCTTGAATTAGGCGCTGACGGCCGCTTCGGATACCAACACCTATCTTTGTATTGGAGTCAACCCGACCGCTATCCATTTCTCATCAAGGTGAATGGCAAGCTGGCAGGATTGGCGCTGATCAAGAATGACCATGGCGTCGCCCAGAGCGAGGCTGTATGGGACGTAACGGAGTTCTTCATCGTCCGTGCCTATCGAAGGCGAGGAGTCGGGACCAAAGCTGCGCACAAAGTGTGGGAGCGATTTCCGGGCAGATGGGAAGTTCGTGTAATGGAATCAAATCGCAGTGCCCTGAAATTCTGGCAGCGAGCCATCACAGGCTTCCTCGGCACAGCCATCAACCCTGTCCATCTGGAAAAAGATGGCCAGCAATGGCACATTTTTCAATTTGAGTCAGCGCAATCTGCGGCGAAGTAACACACGCACACTGCTACACCGGATAGCCGCCCGTAATGTACCCCTGCAGCGCCTGAATGGTTTCCTCGTGCCCGGTAATCACCCACTTCACCAAGTCGCCGATGGAGATCATCCCCACCACGGTCTCACCCTGTAACACCGGCAGATGACGAATCCGATGTTCTGTCATCATCGCCATGCATTCATCCACAGTATGCTGCGGGGTCACTGTCATAACCGGAGTCGTCATGATCTGGCCCACCCGAGTTTCTCTCGATGGATGCCCCATCAGGATCCCTTTGCGGGTGTAGTCGCGCTCCGACAGTATGCCGACCAGCCGTTGATTGGCAATCACCATCAAGGCGCCGATATCG
>JBEKPF010000026.1:0-66769 GCA_049521035.1 Occallatibacter sp.
GACGCCGATTCCGCGCACCCTGGCGCTCTCCCTCTACGGCGACCTGGACGTGAGCGTGCTGGACGAATTACCGCCAGGACGCACGCCGATTGTCACCCGGCGCGTGGAAAGTGAGCGAACGCCCGAAGTGTGGGACTTCGTGCGGAAACAGGTTGCACAGGGGCGTCAGGCATACATCGTCTACCCAGTGATTGAAGGGCCAAAGGACGACCAACCTGAGCTCGATTTCAGCCGCGATGACGTGCAGGGCGACGTTGAGACGCCGGCACCGATTCGCAAGTCCCCCAAAAAGGGAAAGTCGGCGCAGCTATTTCCTAAGATTGCGCAGGAGGCCAACGGAGGCATGAAGTCGGGGCTGAAGTCGGCGGTTGAAATGCACGAAAAACTGCGCACTGGATCGCTGGCAGGCCTGCGCGTGGGATTGTTGCATGGGCGCCTGGACTCCGATGAAAAAGAAGTCATCATGCGTCGGTTTCAGCGCGGCGAGATCGACGTTTTGGTAGCAACCACGGTGATCGAAGTCGGAGTGGATGTTCCAAACGCCACGGTCATGGTGGTGGAACATGCGGAGCGATTTGGACTGGCCCAGCTTCACCAGTTGCGCGGCCGCGTGGGACGAGGCGGGGCCAAGAGCTACTGCATTCTGATTACCGGCGGGCGCGTTTCTTCTCACGGCGAGGAGCGGCTGAACGCCATGGTCCGCACGCAGGATGGATTCGAGTTGGCAGAGCTGGACCTTGCACTACGCGGTCCAGGTGAGTTTTTCGGGACGCGCCAAGCCGGTTTGCCGGATTTTCGCGTGGCTGACCTGGTGCGCGACCGGCAGTTGCTGGAGTTGGCAAAGTTGGAAGCCGCTCGCTTTGCCAGCGCATCCGGGAGCAACGGGGCCACCCCAGCGGAGGGAACCGAGGCAGAACGGACACGTGTGTGGGCCCGACTCAAAGACGCATGGCAAAGGCGGTATGGATTGGTGGAGGCAGGCTGAGAAGCGCTGCATGTTTCCGGTTCTTCAGTTCGGAGCTGGTGAGCCAGTTCAGACCACTTCAGAGGAGACCGAACTACGTGTCATCTCCACTGGGAAGGTTTGAATCTCGAGATCGATGCTGGCAACCTCGGTGCCGCAATCCGACTGGTGAATGCGCGTGCATTGGCAGAGTTCGGTAAGGCGAATATGGCCGGACTGACTCAATTCGAGCCCGACCGCGACCAATACGCTGTAGATATCGAGACAGGCCTGACGTTCGAACTCGAAGAGCATGGTGACCGTTCCCGTGTCGTTGGCGCCGCGGCTCAGAACCCAACCACCGCAACCAAGAATCGCACCAGTGAGGATCCGAGCCAGGCCTGCAGGATCTTCGCTGGAGATGGCCTTCATCTGCATGGCCCAGGGGACATGTGTTGCTTGCCCTTCGAAATGTGCCGGCATCTTCATCTTCACAACTAAGTTATCGGAGAAGGACACGGTGGCTTGAAAGCTGTTGCGGAGTCGAACGGAGCTTGACCAGGTTTGAAACATCCACGTCATCCGGGAGTCAGACTGTTCTCTCCGATGGTAATTGGAGGCTCGGCTGCGGCTGTCCGTCACGAAGCGGTTTCCGAGAAAAGAGAGCGAATCGAGGAGCTAACCGGCGCATCAAAGGATAGATCATGTAGCTTGTTAAGCAGGATGATTATCGGCTCCGGTATTGACCTAGCAGAGGTCGAGCGAATTCAGCACTCCACGGATCGCTATGGCAAGCGCTTCCTTGACAGAATTTACACCGCCGGCGAGCAGGCGTACTGCCTGCCGAGACGCAATGCCGCCGAGAGTCTTGCTGCACGTTTTGCAGCCAAGGAAGCGGGCGCCAAGGCCCTTGGGACAGGCATCAGCCGAGGAGTCCACTGGCTGGAAATCGAGGTGGTCCGCGAGCCCGGCGGAAGGCCGGCGATCCGGTTTCACGGACGTGCAGCGCAGATTGCCGAACGAATGGGGGTGGTGAATGCGGCGCTCTCAATTACCCACACCGCAACTCTCGCCATGGCCAGTGTAGTGCTCGAAGACAAACGCTAAACCCAGCAGTTTCTGCTATTCTCAAGGCGTTACCAACGCGCCTGATTTCAATAAGGGGAGTTGTGTGCCTAGCCGCAAAGAGATTCAGTGGTCACAATTGAGAGTGGGGGCCTTGGTTCTGGTCGCGCTGGCCGTGTTGATCGGGCTGATCTTTCTCATGTCCAACACCACAGGTGGGTTGTTTGCCCGCAAGCTGATGCTCCGGTCGTATTTTGTCAATGCTGCTGGATTGAAAGACGGCGCCCCGGTGACACTTGAGGGCGTGACGATTGGCAACGTGATTCATGTTCGAGTGAAACCTGAACGGAACCCCACTCCCGTAGAAGTGACCATGCAGGTGGGGGATGAATTCCGCGAGAAACTGCATACTGATTCGACAGCGTCGATCAGCCAGGCCGGAGTCCTGGGCGACAGCTTTGTGGATATCACCTCTGTCAGCGCTACGGGGCCGCCGCCAGCAAATAACGCTGAACTAAGAGGTACTGCCGCGCCTGGTATTCAGCAGGTGATCAGCACCAGCGAAGGATCCATTCAGCAAATTACCGTGCTGACGAAAAAAATCGAAATCCTGGTAGATACGCTCAACAGCAAAAAGGGCACCGCGGGCGAACTGATCAACGATCCAGACCTGTACAAAAAGTTCGACAGAATTGCCGGCGATCTGCAGGCCATTACCGGTAAAATCTCCGACGGCCAGGGCTCCATCGGCAAGCTGATCTCAGATGACACTCTTTATACGCGTCTCAACTCGACTCTCGACCGGCTGAACAAAATCGCCACCGATCTAGACGATGGCAAGGGCACCGCGGGCAAGTTCCTGAAGGATGACTCGCTCTACAACAACCTGAACAGCGCCGTCTCCAATGCCAATCAGCTGTTAGCCGATGTCAACGCGGGCAAGGGAGCGATCGGCAAGCTTGCCAAAGACCCTGCCTTCGCGCAGAAGCTGGACGACACAGTCGCCCATCTGGATGGCATCCTCACGAGCGTGGATGAAGGCAAGGGGACAATTGGTCAGCTGCTTCAGAATCGCTCAGTGTATGACCATGCCGATCAGATGCTGGACCAATCGCAGAAATTGGTGAAGGCCATCCGTGAGGATCCTAAGAAGTACTTCGTGATTCGGTTGAAGCTGTTTTAGGAGCCCGTCAAGGAACTTGCGGGCAGTGCCGGCGTGAGAATCGTGGGTCCGCGCTGGCGAGAGAGCACGGGCAGCTGGGGTGATTGCTCGGTGCATTTGGGAGCCACCCACCCCCACTCAGTTTCTGAAATAAATTAATTATTTTCAGCATCTTAAACAAGACGGTGTGCCGCAATTCTTGCTTCGACAAGAGTTATTTGCAGATTCTAGACGGCCGAGGGTTAAGCCGCACTGTTTGTGTGTGGACGGGAAACTCCTGGCCCAATTCACGAAGCCGCTCACACTCATTCGCCGAGTGCCTTTGCGCAGCTTCCCGGATCTGCGTATTGACTGCGGATGGTCCTCGACCTTGCCATGCGGGGCAAAGCTCAACTTAATTGCAATTACTTATCGAGGACACTTAATTTTCTGCAAACAGTTCGCTATTTTTCCGAAATCGGTGATGCGGTTCTAACTACTGAGTCGCTGGCTTGCCCTCACGAAATGTCCGCCAGAACTGCAGGGAGCTCTTGAGCCGCACTACCTGAAAATAATCGTTGGCCACGAAAAAGAAGACGATGGACGCGGCCCAAACTATGTGCAACGCGTCGCCTCCTAACTGATCGCTGAAAGGCAGAGGCGCGGCGGAGAATACCATGGCCAGTACCATGACCGCCAATTTCACAATGCCCATGACCAGGTTGATCTCTACCAGTTTGCCAGTGAAGACCTTTCCCAGCTTCAGACTCTGACCAAGAGATGAGAGTGCCGAGCGATTCTCTGCGAGCATGAGGATTGGCGCGATCGCCAATGGCCAGCTCACCAATGCCCAAGCTGTAAAGAGCCCGAGCGACAGAAAAATCAGCCAGATTGAAAAGCCGATCAGGTCCGGTTCACCGCCGGATGTAATGTGCGTGGCTGCAACCCAGCCCACCAAGCGAAACCAGCCCCAGAAGGTCGCACCCATTAGAACCAACCATACGGCTTGCAATGCAATCATCGGCAAGGGGCGGAATGGCAGGCGGTTGGCAGGAATCGGATCAATTTGCCGCAAAACAAGGCTTCGGCCTAGGCCAGAGAGGACTACCCATGCCAGCGCAGCTATCGGCGCCAACCAGCGAAAGACCGCGTCAACGCGCGGCTGATAAAGCGCCCACGTGTGGGCAAGCTGCGTAGCCGCCACCCATGGATTTTGCGGATCGACACTCGAAAGCCCGGCGGATTCTGGAGTGAGGGCGGCGAGAATCTTCTGCGCCTGAACCCAGCAAACAGCAAGGAACGGAATACCAAAGATCCAGCGCCACGCGATCTCGAATGTAGTGAGCGATGGTCGTGAGAAGACCCAACCCATCTGATTGACCAACGACTGAGTTCCGCGGAGTGGCGTCGGCACTTACTTCTCTCCCAGAGTCACTACTTCACCACCAGATTCACGAGCTTTCCTGGCACCACAATGACTTTGACCACGGCCTGGCTGGCGATCCGCGACTGCACTTTCGCATCGGACAATGCCGCCGCTTCGATCTCTTTGGGGCTCGCATCGACGGCAACACGAATCACCGTCACGAGCTTTCCATTGATCTGCACCGGGATTTCCAGTTCGTCTTCCTTGGCCAGGACCGGATCGCTTGTGGGCCAAGGGGCGCGCAGCAGGTCGCCTTGGCCACCAAGCTCCTGCCACAACTCCGCGGCAAGATAGGGTGCGAACGGGGCTAGCAGCTGCGCCAGCGAGCGGAACAGCTCTCGCACCACCGAAGCGGGGACTTCGCCCGCCGCGATTTGTGAGTCTGCCGCCTGAATCTCGTTGACCAGCTCCATGATGGCCGAGACATCAGTGTTGAAGTGCCAGCGACCTTCAAAGTCCGCCGTGATTTTGGCGATGGTCTGGTGGAGCTTGCGCAGCAGCTTTAATGCGACTCCGCTCGGTTGAGTTTCGGTCGGGCTCTGCGCAGCGGAACGAGCCACCGGCGCATACTTCATACCGAGACGATGGGCGCGCGTGAGGAACCGGCTCACCCCGGCGACACCATCCTCCTGCCAGTCGAGGTCGCGATCCGGCGGCGCGGCAAACAGCGAATACATACGAGTTGCATCTGCTCCGTAGCGAGCCACCATGTCGTCAGGCGAAACCACATTGCCCTTGGACTTGGACATCTTCGCGCCGTCTTTAATGACCATGCCCTGCGAGAATTGCCGCCGCACCGGTTCGTCGTCGGTGACCATACCCAAATCACGCATCACTCGAGTCCAGAAGCGCGAGTAGATGAGGTGCAGAATGGCGTGCTCCACGCCGCCGATGTACTGGTCAATGGGGAACCAATACTTCACTATGGCCGGATCGAAGGGCGCGTTTGTATTCTTCGCGTCGGTGTAGCGATAGAAGTACCAGCTCGAATCGACAAACGTGTCCATGGTGTCGGTCTCGCGTTTCGCGGGACCGCCGCATTTGGGACAGGTCACGTCCACAAACTCCGGCATGCGAGCCAAAGGCGATCCGCCCTGCTGTGTGATCTCGATCTGCTCGGGCAGCAACACGGGCAACTGGTCGTCGGGCACTGGAACAACGCCATCGCGTTGACAGTGAATCATGGGAATGGGAGTGCCCCAGTAGCGCTGGCGGCTCACTCCCCAGTCCTTCAGGCGAAAGGTAACCTTGGGCTCGCCGATTTTCTTGGTGGCCGCAACCATTTGGAGGAGTCTCTGCGCTTCAGTGCAGGTCAGCCCGTCATATTTGTCAGAGTTAACCAGAACGCCATCTTCAGACACGAAGGGCAGCACCACAGCCAGGTTCTCGTTCCCCGGTCGGATCACCTGCACGATGGGCAAATCGTATTTCGTCGCGAATTCGTAATCGCGCTCGTCATGCGCCGGTACGCTCATGATGGCGCCGGTACCGTAGTCGGCGAGGATGTAGTTGGCAATCCAGATGGGCACGCGCTCGCCGCTGTAGGGGTTGATGGCGAAGTGTCCAGTGGGAACGCCGTGCTTCTCGATCGCTCCCAGGTCGCCCGCTTCACGTGCCTTCTTCTGTTGGTCGATCAGCTCATCGACCTGCGCCTTCAGCTCAGGATTGACCGCCGTGAAAGCCGCGACCAACTTGTGCTGGGGCGCCAACTGAACGCTGGTCGCGCCAAAGATGGTGTCGACGCGCGTGGTGAAGACACGAATCTTATTGCCGCTGTCGACGACCGCAAAATCTACCTCCGTGCCCTCACTGCGGCCGATCCAGTTGCGCTGCATGGTGCGTACCTTTTCGGGCCAGCCGTCCAGCTTGTCCAGGCCGTCCAGCAACTCCTGCGCATAAGCCGTGATGCGGAAGAACCACTGCACCAGGTCGCGCTGTTCCACAATTGTGTCTTCATGGCGCCAGCAGCGCCCGTCGATCACCTGCTCGTTGGCCAGCACCGTGCAGCACTCCGGGCACCAGTTCACCTTGCTCTTTTTGCGATACGCCAGGCCCTTCTCATACATCCGCAGGAAGAACCACTGGTTCCAACGGTAGTAGTCCGGAAGGCAGGTGGTGACCTCAGTGGCCCAGTCAAATCCCATGCCCAGGCGCTCAAACTGTCGCTTCATGGCGGCGATGTTGCCGAGCGTCCACTCGCGCGGGGGCGTATGGTTTTTGAGCGCGGCATTCTCCGCAGGCAGTCCGAACGCATCCCAGCCCATGGGGTGGAGCACGTTGTAGCCGCGCATCCACATATACCTGGCCAGCGCGTCTCCGATGGAGTAGTTACGCACATGGCCCATGTGCAGCGCGCCGCTAGGGTACGGGAGCATCTCCAGCACATAAAACTTGGGCTTGCCACAATTTACGGGCTCGGCCGCATAGAGGGTGGGATCGGCCGCCCACCGCTGCTGCCACTTGGGTTCAATTGTCGCCGGGTCGTAACGCAGTTCGTTCTCTTCCGCCATAAGACTTTAGTTTAAATGGCCTCACTGCGATTGCGCGGCCCATCCTATTGCGGACACCGAACCTCGTCATGCTCTTCCTGGGTCACAACTTCAAATTCCTGCGGCGGTTGAAACAGAGTCGCATCGGGCTCGCCCGGGGTGAACTTCACAAGCTCCCTGGTCGTTTTCCCAGTTCGAGGATCATCGACCATCTGGCGCACATTGATTCCGGGAAGGCCCGGCGTGGTCGAGAACCACACTTCATTCACCCGCACCAGCGGCTCGCTGTTACCAATTTCCCCTGCCGGAGTCGTCCAAGTGCTTCGATGTCCTTTCGCCTCCACCCCCAGAAACGTTTGCTTCCCGAGGTCTTCCATCGTTGGATTCTGACGCTGGACCGTCTCGGACTGCACCACGGGAGTAACAATGCTCGACGCGCAAGTCGAACTCTGCTGCGCCCCCGGGTCCTGCAAAATCCTTACCGTAACCCGCTTAGCCAGCGTTGACCAATACGTATGTGTATGAGCCACAGGATCGTTGATATTCACATCGGTGTGCACCGCCTGGCCTTCGGCCTGAGGAGTGCTCGTCGATGAATTCAACGTCCGCCCCTGCGAGTCCCGCGCCAGCACTTCCGTCGTCTCGCGAGTAATGGTGCTTCCATTCGCCAGCGTCTGAACGTGCGTTGTCTTGAACTCCGCCGTATAGGGCAACCGCGCCGGGCGGGCCACTCTTCCCGCTGAACCAGTCGTCCGAACTCCATCAACCTGCCCAGCAGCAGAGAGCGTTATCCCGCCTACCACCGCCAAAATCAATCCTCCGCAAATTCGCACGCGCATATCTCCCCCCAACGTTCGACATTGCGACACACACATTCTGACGCGATGCCGACGGCACGGCAAGCAGCAATTTCGGCTTTATTTTCGCGGTTACTTCTTCGGACGCGACTCCGGTGGCACGAGTCCAGCGACGCGGTAGTAGACCACCAGCTGTCCGTAGTGCTCGCCGGAGTGTTCCACGAAACCCCATGCCAGGTCGGAGAACCGGTCCTGCTGGTTGGCGAATGGATCCAGGCAAAGGTCGTTCATCCCGCCGTCCCCCTTGCTCTTGATCAGCTCCGCACCCTCCGCAAAGGATTTCTTGACGAACGCAATTACCGCGGCTTTGGTCGCGTAATCGGCCCGTTTCGGGTCGCCGGTTGGACCCTTCAGACCCTTTGCAGGGTTAATGAAGTAATAGTTTCCACCCGCAGCATGCAAAAGCTGCTCGGCAAAACTCCGCTGCACAGGATTCGGTTTGAAGTCGTACTTGTCCTCGGGAAAATCTTCCGCCATGGCGATTAGTTTGTGCCCAACATCGTTCCAGTTATCCAGCAGCACTTTCGACGGGCTGTCCGGCGGCTTGGGGGCGGGGTTTGGAGCATTCTGGGCGGCGGCCTGCACAGCAAGCCCGACGGCAACAATCGTCAGTGCCTTGGCAAGGATTTTCATGGGCTCATCTCCTTCGGTACCGTGCGAGAAGTTTAGCCGAAAGAGTGCTGTCCGGACTTGACCATTTCCACAAAACACTGAATCATTGTGACCAAACGCCTGGATCTTCACTCCACCAGGCTCTTCAGCACCCGCACATTGCGTTCCTCGTCGCCGGGTTCATCCACGGGCGTTTCCGCGACGAAGGCCGTGTGGGTAAAGCGGGGGTCGTTGAGCAATCGGCGGAACGGTTCCACACCCATGTTGCCCTGGCCGATGTGCTCATGGCGGTCAAGCTTGGAGCCGCGTGCAGCCTTGGCGTCATTGCAATGCCACACGCGAACCGCGTCGAACGTGACCGTCTTCGCGACCTGCGCCATCGTTTCCGCGTAGCCATCGGCGCTGACCAAGTCGTAGCCGGCCACGTGGGTATGGCAGGTGTCCAGGCAGACTGCGACGGGGGCGGTAAGTTTGAGCCGATCAACCAGTTCTGCTACCTGTTCAAAGCTGCCGCCGAGCGAAAACTCTGCCCCGGCAGTGTTCTCAATCAGGATGTGGAAGCCGGTTCCCGGCCACGCGAGGCCATCGATAGCGCGGGTGATGGAGTCGGCAGCCAGCTTGAGGCCTTCGTCGCGCGTCAGGCCCTTCCAGGAGCCCGGATGCAGCACCAGGTACTCGGCGCCGAAGGTAAGGGCACGCTCGATTTCGCCGCGAAAGGCGTCAATACTCTTCTGGCGCACCTCGTCGAACTGACTGCAGACATTCACCAGGTAGCTCGTATGAATCACCAGCGGGCCCACATCGAGCTTGGCTCGCAACTCTTTCATGCGCGCGGCCTGTTTGGGGTCGACTTTGGGGGCGCGCCACATGCGCGGGCTCGACGAAAAAATCTGAAAAGTGTTGGCGCCTATCTCACGTGCGCGCTCGACGGCGTTCGAGGCGCCGCCCGCCGTGCCCAAATGGATCCCGATGCGCTTGACCGTTTTGACCATGGGAACAGTCTAGCTGCTCAAACCGGCAGTCGGAATTGTCTCGACTTTAAGTTTCCCGTCCAGCCCGCACGTAGTAGAAATAGCAAATGGAGTCAGTCCGCCAATTCTGGAAAGTCCGATATAGGAATCGCTTTTTGATGGCCGTCATGATCGAACTCGCAGGAGATGCGCACATTTCATTCGAGGGAGACTCGAAGATCCTGGGATTGGCCGACCTTCCAGGTGCATCACAAATCGAGAACTCGGTTCTCAAACGATACACTCTTTTCCCACGCCAAGAATTCGTTATTGCGCCCCTAGAACGCTCCACGGTATCTGCAGTATTTTCGAAGATTGGGGGAACGATTCCAAAAAGTGTCCTGCACATCCTGATTGAGAAAGATGGCCGACTCGAATTCGGAGCTTACGACCGTTTTCATCCTGAGTGCTTTTTTTCGGCGGTGCGATGACAGGCAAATTCATCGACTCACTCATTTCAGAGGGCCTTCTTGAGCGAATCAAGACCTGACAGCCTTTCCCTAACTCCCAATAATCCCAGAAACCGCTAATCGTCGTCATCCTTGGCGGACTTCTTCGATCGTTGCTTCAGCATCACGGGCACGGGAGCGTCGCCTTTCGCGTCCTTCCACAAAATCACGTTCAGCTTTTGCGGATCGGCGTGATCGGCGTGGCGGAAGTCCATTTTCATGCTCTCCTTAGCGCCGGGAGCGGTCTTTTCGTTGGCGGTGTAGATGAGATTGTTATCGCGATTCGAGTAGTCCGTTTCATACGGCGGCTGATCACCGGGACCGGTGAACAGAGTAGAAATCAGCGAGCTGAACGCGTCGTTGTTGTTCATTGGCGGCAGACCAAGCAGAGTCTCCATGGTCCGGATCACGCTTACAGTCGAGTAGAAGCGGCTATCGACAAACGGAGCATTATTCACGGTATGCGGCGCATATTTGCTGACGACGAGGGCCACGCTGCGATGTGCGTCCACGTGGTCGCCGCCATCCTGCGCATCGTCTTCGAGGATGAAGAACGCAGTATCGTCCCAGAACGGCGAATGCGAAATAGCCTCGATTGCTCGGCCAACCGCGAGGTCGTTATCCGCGACCGAAGCCTTGGGCGTGGGGCCACCTGGCCGAGTCCCTGCGGTATGGTCGTTGCCCAGCCGAAGCAGTACAAAGTTAGGCATGGTGTCTTTGCCCTGCTCCTTATCGGCGACCCACCCCTTCAGGTGCTTCATGAAGATATCCACGCGAACCTGGTCGGGCACCGAGAGTTCAAAGTCAGGCGCTTCCGGGGCAAAGTGACCCACGAGTTCCGGCTTGGTAGCGACGTTGGCAGCGATCAGCGGAATAGCCCACGGCCATTTGTTGACACCACCACCCCACTCCGCAGGGAGAGGCTCCCCGGGGGCCACAGCCTTGTGCGTGCAGTCGCGTCCCTGCATCAGCGGTCCCATCTGAGGATCCGCGACGCGCTTCTCATTGCAAAAAGTGGTCGAGATGAATTCGCCGAAGTGGTAGTAGCTCTTGCCGTGGGCCGCGAGATCGCCCCACAAATAGCCGCTTGCCGGCTCGTTGACATCGGGAATCTTCTGGAGCAGCGGATATCCCATCGCAACGGCACCTTCGAAGTCGTAGGTTCTCTGGCTGCCGCGATAGGACTGTTGCCAGGTCTTCTCCAGGTAGTCCGTGCCGATGGCCGCGGTCGACCAGACGTGTCCATCGCCCGAGACCTCGCCCGAGTCAAAGAAGTTGTCGAGCACCCCAAATTGCAGGGCCAGCTTATGCTCGTTCGGCGTAACAGCCTCGCCGTACATGGTCAGGCTGGGGTCGCCGTTGCCCACCGCCTTTCCGTCCTTTTTCAGATCACCGAGTATCTGATCGTAGGTGCGGTTTTCCTTGATGATGTAAATCACGTGCTTGATCTTGTTCTGCGATCCATCGGAAAAGGCGATCTTTTCCGCGGCCGCCTTCATACGGTTTGAATCGATCACAACGGAAGTCCAGCGCGGCAGATCCTTTTCGACCTCGGCCATATCAAGCGTAGCCAAGGAGCCATAGAGCAGCGTGCCGATGTAGGTTGTCGGTCTGTGGAATCGCCTCGATTTCAACTCCTCGGTTTGCGGCTGAGGAACATTGTTGGGCCCGGTTCCCTTGCCCTTCGCAGTAGCAACATAAAGCTTTCCACCGGAGGTCGACGGAATAAACGCCATCGACATGGGGAACCACTCAGTGGGGACAAAGCCGATGGGCTCGACCATACCCTGTTTTGCTGTCTTCATGCTCAGTTTCCTGGTATCGATGACAGCAACAGAATCGCTGGCTGAATTCGCCACGTAAAGGCGGCTGCCGTCCGCGTTCACGGCCAACGCCTCAGGTTCCGCGCCAAAATAACTCTGCTGCGGCAGGCGCGTATCAAAGTAGCCCTTGACGGAGAACTCCCCCGCCCCGACGTTCACTGCCGCGACAGCATCGCGATTGGCCAACGCCACATACAAGATCTTTCCATCGGGCGAAAACTCCAGCGCGCAAGGATGTGTCCCAGGAGCTATTGCGCTGGGAGGCTTCAACAGGGTGAGCTTTCGCAGCACGGTTCCTTTCGACAAATCAAGTTCCGCGATCTCCGAAGCATTCCAAAGTGCCACAAAAGCTCTTTCGCCATCCTTTGAAACCGCGAGCGCGATGGGGTATGTCGCCGGTACGGCATCGCTCTCAGAGAGATCGAATCTTTTTTCGATTGAGCCACTAGCTGGATCGAGAAGCAGAACATCATCCGACAAATTGCCTGCAACAAGCAATTTCTCCGCCCCTGCACGCACTACAACTGCGATTGCAGCCGGAAACGGGACTCCTTTGTTGCCTTCCGTCTCGCCAATCAGCCTCGTCTTTCTCCCTGGGGCCAGCTGCTCAGGAGGCAAATGGATCAGACGTTCTGGCGCGACTCTGCCGTCATTGAAGCTGTACACCACGACGCCGCCGCCGGTATCGTCTTTCCCATCTCCGGCCGGGTCCGTAATTGAGCCCATGCTCGCGTAGACGTGCTTTCCGTCCCGGCTGAATGCCAGCCCGGAGTAGAGCGTCTGCTTGGCGAGTTGGGCCAGTGTGCGGGCGTCCGGAAAGTCATTCACGGTGCCGGTCTGCGTATCCAGCACCGCCAACGATTGCTCATATTTCGACTCAAACGTACCGTAACCGGCGTTGACCGTGACCACGTATCGGCCGTTGGGAGAAACGGTCATCGACATGGGCAGGCTGTTCAATCTCTGCGGATGCCCCGGTATCTCGCCGATCATTTGTTTGCTGGTTGGCAGGTCAATGGTCTGTGCAGCAAAGGTCTGGGTTAAGAGGAAAAGAGCCGTACCGAACGCCGTCAGCAGGAGCTTAATTCGCATTTGAAAACCTTAGCAAATGTGCCTTGTTGCCCGCGTTAACAGGCCATTACAGAGGACTGGGTCCAGACGACGTGCGTTACCATGGCACCGCCAATCGTAATCAGGCGGTAGTGTGGATTTGCGCTTAGAATCTTTTTATGAATGAGCCCGATGATTCTCTCACCCGGCTACTCGCCGATGTTATTTTCCCCAACCTCAAAGTCGTGCAAGCGAGCCAGGCCGAGCAGATTGCCGCAAACGATCGGCTGGAGCTGGTGTTGACCGAATTGCGGACCCACCTGGATTCGCAGTTTGCTCAGCTCGCCGCCCAGCTTACCGCCTGCCGCGCGGAGTTGGCCATCGTGCACGAAGTGCTGAAAGCGGTACGAACGCAGGGTGACATTCGCAAGCAGGATGGCAACACGCTTGTCCACTAGATCCACCCTCGACTTGCCCGCCGGAAACTGATCAGCGCAAGGACGGGTGTGCGGTGGACCTGCAATAATCGGTTGGTTATGCGCACCGTATTGACGGCAGAGAAGCTTTGGAATGGGACCAGTCTGATCCCGCATCCAGTGGTCGCAATCGAAGACGGGCAGATCGTTTCCATCGGCACGCAAGAGACCGGCGAGTTGGGCAGCCACGATCGGGTACTCGACTACCCCGGCGCAACCTTGGCTCCGGCCTTTCTAGACGTGCATATCCACGGCGCGGCCGGGCACGACGTAATGGAAGCGACGCCGGAGGCTCTGAACGCGATTGGCCGGTTCCTTGCTGCTCATGGGACGGGCAGTTTTCTAGCCACGACAGTGACTGCGTCGATGGACGTTACTCTGCGCGCACTTTCAGGGCTGGCCAAGCTACTGGAAACGCCCACCGAGGAAAAAGGGACCGCTCGACCCATTGGCATTCATCTTGAAGGCCCTTTTCTTTCTCATGCAAAGCGCGGCGTGCAACCGCCGGAACATCTGCTGGCGCCCGACACCGTCGTATTCGACAGGTTCTTCGAGGCCGCCGAGGGGCACATCCGACTGATGACGCTGGCTCCCGAATTACCTGGAGCGATCGAACTGGCCGCGCACGCCACTGCGCGCGGCGTGCGTGTCTCACTTGGTCACTCGGATGCTACTTCCGCCGAAACGCAGGCCGCCATCACCGCAGGCGCCGCGAGCGCGACGCACACCTTCAACGCCATGCGTCCGCTGGATCATCGCGAGCCTGGAATTCTGGGAACGGTGCTGACGACCGACTCTCTCTTTGCAGAGCTGATTTGCGATGGGATCCACACGGCTCCTGAAATGGTGAAAATCTGGTGGCGCAGCAAAGGGCCGGAACGCGCGATTCTAGTGACGGATGCGATGAGCGCGGCAGGCATGCCTGATGGTGAGTATCAACTGGGTGGATTTGCGGTGCAGGTAGCGAATGGGAAGGCTACGGCACGCGGCGTTTTAGCCGGCAGCGTGCTCACGCTCGACCGGGCACTGACCAATTTTCTTGGCTTCACGGGCGCTCCGTTGGAACAAGCGTTGCTACTACTCACCACCAATCCTGCTGCTATGACCGGTCTCGCGGATCGGGTCGGATCGCTGTCGGTGGGTCATGCGGCCAACTTGGTTGCCGTAGATGGAACGGGAAGATTGACCGCCTCGATTGTGAACGGGCAGCCGGTTGCATAAACAATTGGCCCTCTAACCGGCTGTTTCGGCTAGACGCTTTGCACGCCACAGAGCTCCCTCAATGCCGGAGACCTCATGTTGCCCAACCAGCATGTCAGGGGCGGCTGCGTGCAGGCCCGCAAAGAACGCCTCGCGGACGAGGCGAGCTTTGCCGATGACGCTGCCGATCCACGCCAAGGAGACTTCTTGCTGCAGACAGTGTTTGCGGCGCAGCTTGGCGCGCACCAGGAGCACGAAGTCCACAAGGTCGGCCGATGCCTGCCGCAGGACTCCCAAAGCAACCGGGTCGCCTGCCTCCGCGAGTTCACTGATGGCCGGAGCAAGTGCTGCAAAGTCCGGACCTGGTGAGCTGTCGCCCAGGCTCACTAACTGCTCGATTGTTGTTGTGCCCCAGATGCGGCCCACCGTTTGCAGAACGTGTGTAGGCTGCTCGCGATCATGTGCATTCAGTGCGCGGCGCACGGCATGCAACCCAATCCAGTAGCCAGAGCCCTCGTCACCGAGACGTGAACTGTAGCCTCCGGCGCACTCGCGGCTTCCATCGGGAGCACGGCCAATAGTATTGGAGCCGGTTCCCGCTATCTGCAGGATGCCTGGACCGCCTTTGAATGCTGCGTCCAAGGCGATAACCTCGTCGCCGACCACTTCAGAGCGCGGGACGTGAAAGTCCTTGAGGACCGCGGTGATCCACTCTACTGTGCCGGGCAAACTGGCACTGGCCACCCCGACTGAAGCTGCCTGGACGGCGGAAATGCCGGCCTGCTGATACATATCTTTCAACAGTGCACGGAGGTTGGCCTCCGCAACTTCTGTGCCCACGCGCAGTCGCTTGATGGAACCGCTCTCCGCATGAGCCAGGACTGTTTCGCCGTTAACAATAGATCCGCGAGTCTTAGTACCCCCGCCATCAATTCCCAGAACAACGTTCATTTCTTGCCTGCCCCTGATTCATTCTTGTATCGAGCTATCCCACCCTAGCCACAAAGACGAAGGCGAGGCGAGGATGGGGGCACCCAGCGTTAGTCTTCGGAATCGGCGACGCCGACCCGCAAGGTTCCGGCCAGCACGTTCAGGTCTCCGTCGGACTTTGGGGGAGTTAGTCCGAGCAGGTGGGCCAGCCATGGATAGAGGTTCACATTTTCAAACGGCGCCACTGTCTTGCCGGGAAGAATGTCTGGGCCGACGGCAAAAAAACTGGCCTTCATCTGCGGCACCTGACGGGGATCTAAACCGTGCATGCCGATGGTTGGCGGCCGATCTTCCCTGCCGGCAGGAGGCGCGTGGGCGCGAATGGCGTAAGGGCCCGTGGCGACAACGACCGGATCGCCCTCGCGCGAATTCTGGTTGTAGTTGAGGCCGGCGGGGACGTCTTTGCGCCGATAGACGACGAACTGCGACGAGGCCTTTTTGAGTTGGTTGTAAACGCGGACGCGATCCTCCTCAGTTTTGCCATAGAGGAGCGGACCAACGGCATCGAATCCAGTCAAATCAGCGAGCTGGTCGAGGGTAATCCAGTTGCCTTCTTCCTTGGCCATCCCGTGATCACTGACGACAACCAGGTCAATGGGCAGTCCGGTTGCGTCAAGCGCTGCTTTCAGCTTGCCAACCATTCCGTCCATCTTGAGCGCGGCAGCTTTGGTTTCGGGAGCATCAGGGCCGAACTCGTGGCCTTCATGGTCGGGTTCGGAGTAGTAGATGGTGATGAAATGAGGGCGATCTGCTTCCGGGAGTTTGAGAAGGGCGACTGCGTTGTCGATGCGCGCCCGCTGAACCGCGTCTGTGGCTTCAGTTTTCGAATCGAAGCGGGCATACCAGGTGGGACGAAAGCCGGCAATTTGGGCCTCGGAACCCGGCCAGAAGAGGCACGCCGAGCGCATACCCTGGCTCTCCGCCAGGCTCCAAAGCGGAGTGCCGGTATACCAGCTTCCGTCAGTGACCGCCGCCGCGTCGGAAATGCCATAGCGGGCGTCCTTTGTCTCATCGTAGAAGCTGTTGGCGACGAGTCCATGGTGTTCGGGATAAAGTCCGGTGACGATAGTGAAATGGTTGGGGAAGGTGAGGGAGGGATAGCTCGGCAGCATGCCTTCAGGTGCCCAGACGCCTTGCTTGCCGATGGCCAACAGATGAGTGGCGCCGTCCCGCTTGGCGTAATCCCACCGGAAACCGTCGAGCGAGACCAGCACAACATAGTGCTGGCTCTGTGCTTTGGGTGAGTTGGGCCCGTTATCGACATGGGCAAGCGGTAGAGCTGGATTCTGACCCGTAAAGGCGGCCGGCTGTTGTGCAGGCAGGACGAGCGCACAGGTCAACCCAAGCGAGGCAAGAATCAGGCGGCCGAAAACGCGAAGACGCATCGAAAATACCCCCGCATCAGCTTAACGCAACAGTTTGAAGCCTAGAGCTTTTCAAAATTACACCACGCCACCGCATCAGGCTTTTGGCCCGCAGACAGAATAATGGTATTGTCAAATTCATCCTGCACCAACACACGACAGGAGCCGCTCAGCGGCCGCATCCAGACAGCGAAAAGACGTTTCATATTCCGAATTTCGAACAGATGCACGCTTTCAGATGATATGCGGGCCTGGCAGACATATGGGATGCGTTTCCTTTGAAACAGATGGAAAGGCGAGGGCAACCTGATGACCGAGTCTTACGAGGTAACCGAGTTCAATCACGTTTTGACGCTCGATGAGATCACTAACCTGACTGAGGAGGGCGGAAAGCCCGCCGATACCCTGATGAACGTGGTCGCTCTGATTGCCACGCGTTTCAGGACAGATGTTTGCTCGGCATATCTACTGGAGCCGGACCGGTCGAACCTGGTGCTGGCGGCCAGCCTTGGCCTGCATCCGAAATGCATCGGCAGGTTACGCATGCCACTTCACGAGGGGCTCGCCGGGTTGGTTGCAGAACAGGTCTTGCCGGTGGCCGTCGAAGACGCCAGGAAGCATCCGCGATTCAAGTACTTCAAGGATTCCGGAGAAGAAGAGTACCACTCGTTTCTGGGCGTACCCCTGATCGATCGCGGTCTTCTTCAGGGTGTTCTTGTGGTTCAAACCAAGGATTCGCGAATCTTTCGCGAGGATGAGATTCGCATGCTGATGGAAGCTGCCAATCAGGTGGCGCCGGTGGTCAGCGAGGCTCGCACGCTCGACAGATTCATCGGACCAGCGCAGGAGCGCCTTTGGTCGCTGGCCCGAAACCTATGGTGGAGCTGGGATCGCTCCAGCATCAGCCTGTTTCGCGATCTGAATCCGACACGCTGGCGCGAATTGAATCAGAACCCGATCTCCCTGCTCAGCGAGATGCCGTTGGGCGAGATCGATCGGCGCGCGACCGAACTGGTTTTGCATAGCCGCATTAACTACTGTTACCGCCGCCAGCAGGAGTATCTGCATCAGGACCGCACCTGGGGCGCAGCCAATGCGGGAGTGCTGCGGCCCCGCCCGGTGGCCTATTTTTCCGCCGAGTTCGGGCTGCACGAGTCAGTGCCAATCTATTCCGGCGGATTGGGTGTACTGTCGGGAGACCATATCAAGAGCTCATCGGATCTGGATATTCCGCTCGTCGGGATCGGCTTGTTTTATGGGCAAGGGTATTTCTTGCAGCGGCTGGATCAAAGTGGATGGCAACGAGAAGAATACTTGGAAACGGACGTAAATCGGTTACCCATGCAGCCAGCTATTGGACATAACGGCGAGCCGGTTGTCATTGAGATTCATACACGAGGCGGGTCGATCCGAGCCAAAGTGTGGCGATTGAAGGTAGGACGCATCGACCTTCTGCTGCTCGACTCGAATGTGACAGGAAATGCACCAGAGGACCTCGAACTCACTTCGCGGTTATACGGTGGAGATGCACGCACGCGTATTCGCCAAGAGCTGCTGCTGGGAGTTGGCGGATTTCGCGCACTGAAGGCGATGGGCATCTCGCCGGGAGTTCTGCACCTCAACGAGGGGCACAGTGGCTTTGCGGTATTTGAGGCTATTCGCAGCCGCATGGAGGAGGAAGGTCTCGACTTCAACGCTGCGGCGAGCCAGATTCCGAGGGAGGTCATATTCACCACGCACACGCCGGTACCCGCCGGGCACGACCGGTTTAATGCCGAACTGATAGAGGAGCACCTAGGGCCCCTGCGTGAGCAGCTTGGAATTTCGCAGGAGAACCTGATGGGCTTTGGCCGCGAATATCCCACGGACCACGGGGAGCCGTTCTGCATGACAGTACTGGGACTGAAGCTGTCGCGGCGAGCGAATGCGGTCTCTTCGTTGCACGGCGAAGTGTCGCGGGCAATGTGGAAGTGTCTCTATCCGGGCAAGCCGGAAGACTCTGTGCCTATCGGCCACATCACGAATGGAGTTCATGTTCCGTCGTGGCTGGCGCCACAAATGTGCCGTCTTTATGATCGCCATCTCGGAGTCGACTGGCAAAACAACAGCGGATCGGCGCGCACCTGGGAGGAAATTGAAAATGTGGACGACGGCGAGCTTTGGGAGACTCATTTGAGCTTGAAGTCGCAACTCCTCGATTTTGCGCGGCGCCGGGCCCGGGAACAAGCGGAGCGCCGCAGCGAGCCGCTGGAGATGTTGAACGCGTTGGGCAAGGTTCTATCGCCCGATGCGTTGACCATCGGGTTTGCACGACGGTTCGCTACTTACAAGCGCGCAAACTTGGTACTCGCCGATATGCAGAGACTGGCATCGATGGTCAACGATCCCAAACGGCCCGTTCAGTTTCTCTTTGCCGGCAAGGCGCACCCACACGATGAACCAGGCAAGAAAGTGCTACAACAGATTGCGCAGATGATGCGCGACTCAAAATACGCGGATAAGTTTCTGTTCATCGAGGACTACGACATCAATGTCGGCCGGTACCTGGTGCAGGGTGTGGATGTGTGGCTCAACAATCCGCGGCGTCCGCTGGAGGCTTCAGGAACCAGTGGACAGAAGGTTGTGCTGAACGGAGGTTTGAATCTTTCAGTGCTCGACGGCTGGTGGGCTGAGGCTTACGACGGACTGAACGGTTTCGCCATTGGTACAGGACGAACCCATTCAAATATGGATGTGCACGACAGCCGCGACGGCGAGGACCTGTACCGCGTTCTGCGCGACGAGGTGATCCCGCTCTACTACCATCGCGATCGTGACGGACTGCCGCGCGGATGGATCAAGCGCATGAAGCGGACTATCCGCACGCTAGGCTGGCGTTTCAATGCGGACCGCATGGTGATGGATTACACGCAGAAGTGCTACATTCCCGCAGCGGGTGGAACGTCAAGCGAGATCCGGCCGCCTTGCTAGGAGACGCGGGCGATGTGCGGTACCAGATTCTAACTCAGATCGCCAAGCGGGTAATGATAGCCAGCGCGAGCGTAACTTTCAACGTAATTTCGTTCTTGAGATCGACCCAATTCAATTCCATCCTCCTGATTTGTTATAGAGAGGTCTCGAGGCCACGGGGTATCGTGACTAGATCGTTTAACGCAATATTGCGGAACATTCCGCAATATGTCTTCAAATAGGTCTTCGCCTCAGGCGTCGAATGCGGGAGTCACGGCCGTTGTGGTATACGTTCTCGCATGACTCGTCGCAGTTTTTTTCTCGTCGCTATTTTTGCTGCTCTTGCCTTCGTCATTTCCGATACAGCCCGGTCGCATGCACAGAATGTCGCTCCTACGCCGCCGATGGGGTGGAATAGCTGGGACGCGTACGGCCTTACGATCGATGAAACCGACTTCAAAGCGAATGCCAAGGTACTGGCTGGAATGAAGCAATTTGGATGGACTTACGCGGTAATCGACGAGGGATGGTATATGGAGAACCCCTTCGGAGCGAACCTGGTGGAGAGGAAATATCTGTGGAATGGAAATGGGTACTTAGTTCCGGTGCCAAGCCGGTTCCCTTCATCCGCGGGCGGGACTGGGTTCAAGCTGCTGGCCGATTGGGTTCATGCGCGCGGATTGAAGTTTGGGATTCACATCGTACGAGGGATTCCGCGCCAGGTGGTGAAGGAGAATTTGCCGATCGCGGGGTCGAGCTTTCATGCGTTGGACGCGGCCGACCCTTCTGATACCTGTCCGTGGGATGAAGGGAATTGGGGAGTCAAGGATAACGCTGCAGGACAGGCTTATTACGATGGGATGCTGAAGTTATATGCCGGTTGGGGGCTCGACTACATCAAAGTGGACTGTATTAGCGACCACCCGTACCGGCCGACGGAGATCAAGCAGATTGCCGAGGCAATCCGGAAGACACGGCGGCCAATCGTGCTGAGCTTGTCGCCGGGACCGACAAAACTGGAACATGCGGCGGAAGTGGCCGAGTATTCGCAGATGTGGCGCATTGCGGATGACCACTGGGACGGATGGACGTTTCCGCACAAGCCGGGAGACGGAGAGTTTCCATTCGGTGTGCGGGACGAATTCGACCGGTTGGCGAAGTGGGTTCCTTATGTCCGACCAGGGAATTGGCCGGACGCGGATATGCTGCCGGACGGGTCGTTGACGCCGCATCCGGGATGGGGCAAGCCGAGACAGTCGCAGCTGACGCAGGACGAGCAGCGGACTGAGTTCACGCTATGGGCGATTGCGCGATCGCCTCTGATTTATGGAGGGAATCTGACCAAGCTCGATGATTTCACCCAGTCGTTGATGACCAACCAGGAAATCACGTTCATGAATCAGAACATTAGTTACAGCCATCCACTGGATGTATCAAGCATTCCGGGAGGCTCTGAGAATTTGCGGATTTGGCAAGGGACAATCGACAGTCCCGGGGCGAGAAACTACGCCGAGTTTTTTGCATTTTTCAACCTCGACGAGAAATCTGTCACGCTGCGAATGACCTGGAAGCAACTTGGATTGGACGGTGCGAAGCATCAGGCCCAGGACCTCTATACAGATCACACTGCTAAGGAATCGAAGGAAATCAGCGTAACTCTGCCTGCACACGGCAGCGCGCTCTACCAGGTGCACTAAGCCGTTTCTGCTCGGGGATTGCGACTGTGAATCGACGCGACGTGCTTTGCGGATTAGCTGCTATCTCGATCACTTCTTCGCGTCTTGTATCTGCCACCGCGAATAATGCCCAGCGGCTTGCGGATGCGGCGCGGGCGCAGTTAGGTGTGACCACGGGTTACGACCCGACGTGGACAAAGTTGAGTTATCCCAACGGGGATGTGCCGCGTTCGACGGGCGTCTGCGCTGACGTGGTGATTCGCGCAGCCCGAGACGGGTTGGGGCTGGATCTGCAAAAGCTGGTGCACGAGGATATGGTGAAGGCTTTTGATGCGTACCCAGCTCGCAAGGCGTGGGGATCTCGGGCACCCGACGCAAATATCGATCACCGGCGCGTGCTCAATCTTGAGACCTATTGGACGCGGGCCGGGGCACGACTGTGGATTGCACCGCTTCAGACGCGGGGTGATGAGTTTCCCAAACCAATCGAGACAGGCGACATTCTGACCTGGCTGCTAGACGCGCACCTTCCGCATGTAGGCATCGCAGTAGCCACCGGACGGCAGAAGTCGATCGTGCATAACATCGGCCGCGGAGCTGAAGAGAGCCCGATTGAAGCATTCTCCATTCACCGCGCAAGTGGGCATTATCGCTGGCCGACGAATTCATAGACTTGTTTTCCCTGCCTGCAATGGCTACTTCATCCGAACTAACTTGCGGAGCCTGCCTAAACCGCTTGGACAAGCTGAAATGATCCCCCAAAAGGGTCAGAGTTGATCCTCATCTATTGTGCGAAACTGAGGAGAGTCCGGCAGACTGGCCGCATCAAGACTTTGGCCGGCAGGATTATTGAGATGCCTATTCTGCGTTCCGCCTTTATTGCACTCTCTCGAAATCAAGCAATGCGCCGCTTCAGCGAGCGAACTGGCGTCGGACGGAGGCTCAGTTCCCGATTCGTCGCGGGCATGGAGCTTGAGGACGCACTGCAGGTTTGCGAGGCCGTCAACCGGCAAGGAATTGCGGTGACGTTGGACTCGCTAGGCGAGAGTGTTTCCTCAGAGGTTGAGGCACACCAGGCGGCAGAAATCTATCACCAACTCCTCGACCAAATTGCCGCGCGTAAGCTGAATGCGAACATCAGCGTGAAGCTGACGCAGATGGGCCTGGAGCTTTCTCCCGAGCTGGCCGAGACCATTGCCAGGAGCCTGGCCAAACATGCAGGCGCTACAGGCAACTTTCTGCGCATTGATATGGAAGACTCGTCGCTAACCAAGGTCACACTCGATATAGTGCGGCGTATCCACGCGCAGCCGGAGCTGCGCGACGCAATTGGAATCGTCATCCAGGCATATCTCTATCGGTCACAGGCGGACATTGAACAACTGCTTGCCGACGGGATCAGGGTGCGGCTGTGTAAGGGAGCATATAAGGAACCAGCTGAGGTTGCATTTCCGAGCAAAGCGGACGTGGATGCGAATTATTTGCGGCTGAGCGGCATGCTCCTGGACAGTCCGATGTATCACGGCCTGGCCACCCACGATGAGGTCATGATCAACGCGGCAAAGGTGTTTGCAAAACAGCACGGAATCGATCTGAGCCGCTTCGAGTTCCAGATGTTGTATGGGGTACGGCGCGACCTGCAACGAAGACTGGTTCAGGAAGGGTACAACGTGCGCGTCTATATTCCCTTCGGGCGCGAATGGTACCCGTATTTCATGAGACGATTGGCCGAGCGGCCTGCAAATGTGCTGTTTCTGGCCAAGAATTTCTTCCGGTCGTAGAGCGGGAACCGCGTCCCCGAGACTCTCTCGTCAGGATGGCAGGGAGTGAATCGAATCCTCGGAACATCCGCCCGAGATATCTATGCCCGCGAGGGTCAGCCTATTGACTGTCCTAGTAGACGGTAGTCTCTGGGATGTTACGCCGCTTGTGTTCGTTTTTCCTCTTTAGGAAAACCCGTTCTCTGCAGATGGGACATTCCCAAGGGTAATAGCCGAAGTAGGAGTAGATTTTCCTTTCCAGAAAGCCTTGCCGCCCCAACCGACCCATGTCGTTGGCGCAGCGAACACATTTCAAACTGGATTTTTCCGCAACATAACGGGACTGCGGCTTCAGCGTCACAGACACCTCTTAAAATCTGAGTAACGAACCGCGTACAACGGTTCGACTGAGGGGGGATCTTTTCGGAGCGGTGTTCTTGTCGCCACTTTCACACCTAGAACAACCTGATGGGTGCTCTCTGGTTAATGGTGAAATCTTATCGAATCGAAGTGATTTGCAGAAGAAGTTTTTTCCGCCGGAGTTAGTTCAATGGTAATCCCGAGAATGCGGATGAGTTGCTTGGGTACGCGGCACACGTTCAGTCTCGCGATTGGTTATGCGCTAGATAGTTCAGCTAGTCCTGTACGTGCAAGGTCAGTCACTGCGCGGACCAGTATAGACGAGGTGTTCAGCGACTCTGGTCGCTCTAGCCGCATGCCTAGTTTGAGGGCGAATGCTCGAAAGAGGATGTCGACGTCGTAGAGGATTTCCACATGATCGCAGAGGAAGCCTATTGGCTGGAGGAGGAGTGCCTTCACGCCTTCTGCCGCGACAGATTCGAGCGTCTCCTCGACAGAGGGGCCAATCCACGGGCCTCCACTGGCGCCTTGGCTCTGAAAGGCAAACCACCAGCGAGAAATCTCAGGAACGCGCGCCGCAACCAGTTCGGCAGTGCGACGCGCCTCTTCCGCATAAGGGTCGGGGCCTTGGCCACTAGGCCATAGGCGTGGTTCGGTCTTACGTGAAGGGTCTGCTCCGGTCGCGACCGGGCCATCGGAGACTGAGGTGGGCGGCTGAATGGTGCGCGTGGGTACACTGTGGGCTGTAAACAGGACGGGAACCGGCGCACCCACTTCTGAGCTGAGCTTGCTCAATGCCGAGCGGAGGCGCTCAGCAAATGCCTCGGCCAGAAGCGGGTGCTGCGCCCAGGCCTCTGTAAAGTGGATGCGGAGGCTACCCCCTTCCGCCTCGACTGCGCGCCGGTAAAGTCCAACGCTGGTGCGCGAGTTCTGCGGAGCCATGCAGATGACAGCAGCTTCTTCCACCCCGTCCGAGCGCATCTGGCGGACGACGTCGGGAATATATGGACGCCAATTCCGCATTCCCACATAGACTGGAACCGGCTGGCCAGAGGCTGCCAACTCGGCTTCGACAAGGCGGCCCTGCTGGAGCGTGATTTCTGTAAGCGGGCTGTGGCCGATTTGGGTGTATCGATCCTTGATCTCATCCACTAAGTGTTGCGGGATGGGCCGTCCACTGACGACGTTGCGCAGGTACTCGGGAATCTGCTCGACGGTCGCCGGGGTTCCGTGAGCGAGCAAAAGGACCGCTTGCTTAGGCATTGGCAGCCTCAGGTTTGTCGGTATTCAGGCGGAATTCGCGAACCATGCGCGCAACGGCTTGCACGTTTTCGACAGGCGTTGCGGGGACAATGCCGTGGCCGAGGTTGAAGATGTGGCCGGGACGGCCGGCGGCGGCACGGAGGATCTCTTTGACTCGGATTTCAAGAACCTCGAGAGGCGCAAAGAGAGTGATGGGGTCGAGGTTCCCCTGCACTGCGTGGCCATGGCCCACGGCACGCCAACCTTCGTCGAGGGGCTGGCGCCAGTCCAGGCCGATAACGTCGGCGCCCGTTGCGGCCATTTCCGAGAGCAGGCCGGCGGTCTCGACGCCGAAATAAATGACGGGGACACCCATGGCCTGGACCGAGCGGACAAGCCGCTTGGAAGCATCGAAAGCGTACTCACGGTAGTCGGCGAGGCCGAGCGAGCCTACCCAACTGTCGAAGATCTGAATGACGTCAGCCCCGGCCAGGACCTGCAGGCGGCAATATTCTTCGAGCACCTTGACGATCTTGTCGAGAAGCAGACGCCAGGTCAGTGTATCGCGATACATCATGGTCTTGGTGTGGATGTAATTCTTCGAGCCGCCACCTTCAATCATGTAACTGGCCAGGGTGTAAGGCGCGCCGCAGAAGCCGATGATGCCGAGGCGGTCGCGGAAGTGGTTGGCCACCTTCTGAATGGCGCGGGCAACGTAGGCTAGGCTGTCGGCGCGGTCGGTGCGCAGGGCGCGGACATCTTCAGCGGTGCGAACGGGATGGTGGACGACCGGGCCCTCGCCAGCCTGGAATTCGAACGGCAGGCCCATTGGCTCAAGAGGGAGCAGCAGATCAGCGAAAATGATCGCGGCGTCGACACCGAGCTTCTCTGCGGCCGTGATGGTGACTTCGGCGGCGATGTCTGGCTGCTTGCAGATTTCGACCAGGGTGTGGTGTTTGCGGACATCGCGATACTCCTGCATATAGCGGCCCGCTTGCCGCAGAAACCACACCGGAGTGCGATCGACAGGACGACGGAGACAGGCGCGGACGAAGCGGCTACCGTCGAGAATGGTGTCAGATGCGGTTTCGACGACAGGGTTCTGATTGGCGGAATCCATAGATGTGATTTTAACGGGGCGGACCAAGCAGCGTCGCTCTGGTGGGAGTGCAGATCAGACTTCATTATGACCGGGTCGAATCGGCGCAGACAAAAAACGGCCCCCGTCTTTGACGGGGGCCAAGTTGCCTTGGTTCTCTCGTGTTGCGAGAGCTTAATTGGCGGCCAACGGCGGGGTAGCCGTCAGTGCGGAAAGTAGCCAGGGGGGGCTGCGGTACATTAAAGGCCGCTCCGCGCCTGTCTAGAGAGCACCGCCATTGGGTGACGTGGCTCCCTGGGCCGCCAAACTGTTTTCCATCAACCGAACATGTACGCTGCTCGTCCTGACCGGCTTGTCATCCGTGTCGGTCTGGCTGTGGGCGTTGCCTAAGGCAACTGCGTGCATGCGGTAGACGGGAATCTCATGTTGTGTAAGCAGATAACGCTTGACCGCTTCAGCCAGACGCTCGGAGCTTTGAATTCCGGCGCTGCCGCCAAGAGGCGAGTGCGCTTCTACTTCCAGAATGTATCCCTGCTGGCCGGTTACGCTGGCTGCCAGGTCATCCAATTGTTTGCGTGCATCTTCTGAAAGAACGGGCGATCCGCCCCGGAATTTGATCTCAGCCTCCGTGACCTGACGGTACTGGTCCAAGCCGTTAACCGTGTTATTCAGCTTGTCCACGTGTCCGGAAGCACCTTGGGCGATGCCGTTGGCGTTTTGAGCCTGAGTGTTGGCTGCGGTCGCTAGCTGATTGGCGCTGTCTGCTGTCGACTGCGCCTGACGGATACCCGCCTGCGCTCTGGAGTCGACATCCTGAATATCTTTTGCGTTCTTCGCGTTAACCTCATCCAGTTCGCTCAACCGGTCGTTGATGGGATCGGTCTGCTTCTTGACCCATTTCTTGCGAGCCCAGGGATTGACGCGTCCCCAGAACCCCTCTTTCGGTGTGTTCATTGACGATGAGGCTGACGGGGAGGGCTGTTGAGTCGCCTGGGGAGGGGAGCTCTGTGCAGCAGTTCCCGACTGAGTCTGTTGGGCGAGCACGGGAAATCCCACTGCAGATGCCAGCACAAGTACAGCCAGCTGGCGAGAAAACAAGTTCGGTGCTATGAGATTTGGTTTCATCGAGTAAGGTCCTCGTATTCACCTTCTCGCGGTTGGTCCGCGGTTGGTGAGCGGTCTTGTCTGCTCGCCGTTATGATTAGCAATGCCTGGGCCAAACCCCGCTTCCAATGGTAGAAGTAAGCTATCTATTTCATATTATTTGCTTTACAGTATCCATACTTTTTCGGTTGCGAGACAATGGAAGGGCATTTTGAGCTAGTGAGAGTGTAATTATTTCCGAGCCGCGTACTTTCTACAGAGTAAACAAGGGACGAATGTGGCTCGTCTGGAGCTCGTCTGGAGGTGGAGGCGAGAGCTTCCGGGTCGGGAAGCGGTGACCTGGTCACCTGAGCTGCGGTCGGCCATTGCGAGACAGGTCCATCTAGTTTGTGTCGACATGAACTACGCGGAGCTCGGGGTAAGCGCCGTCCCAGTCAGGAGAGACGGTATCGAAGATGAGACGGAAATCCTGCTCGCCGCCGGGCTTGAGCGGGGCTGCTGAGACGGACTCGACGTCGATATATGGGTCTCGCATGCGGATGAGCTTGAGCGGCTGGGTCTCGTTCTGTGCAACTTCGTGGGCATAGTTGCGAAAAAGCACCTGCACGGTGACGCTGGTGACGACACGGGGTCCCTGGTTTGCAATATGGCCATCAAGGTAGGTGACCTTACCGCCAGCTAGGTTTGCCGATTCGCTCATGGCCAGATGGGTTATGGGCAGACTGGCTGCGTAGGGGTCGGTGGCAGCGGAGATGGGAGTGACACTCGCCGCTGGCTTGCGATGCTCAAGGACCAGCACCACGACGGCTGCTGCAACGATGACAACTGCGGCGGCAACAGCGAGGGGCAGCCAGTTCCGCTCCTGCGGCTCGGGAGACCTGATCAGTTCGAGATTGGGAGGAGTGCTCACGAGCGGATTTTACACCCGTTCCTGAATGAATATCCCGGCGTCCCCCGTTCTTGTTAAGTGACGCATACTTTCTGGCCATTGGCCGATATGCAATTGGAGTGTCACAATTCTGCTCGTAGTTCCACAATGCGAGGAAAGTGCATTTGTTGAGCATCTTTGGCAGAGAAGTTGTGTCTAAGGGAATATAGGTGTTTTCTGCGCAGAGCTGATCCGCAGATATTGCCGAATGGCACAGAAAGGCAGAACCCGGTGCAGACCTCATCCCAGATGGCATCCTCCTCTGTGCACACCAGCGGCGCAAACGATACGCCCTCGCGCAAAAAAGAAGACCTGACTTACCAAGCCGTGACCGTGGTTGCGGTTGTTCTTCTGTTGGGCAGCCTTTGGGTGTTCTGAGCAGCTGGTCACGCCGCGCTACTTGTAGAAGGCCTCGGCTCAATTCCAATACTCAAGATTTAAGTGTGGGCCGCGCTGTGCGGAACATCGCGACGATGTGCGCGATGCAAGTACCAAAGACCACAACGAGGAAAAAGGGAACGATCAAGGGCGATAGCCTGCCGTGCCCACACCGAACCGTACTGATGATCGACCATTGAAGCCAGGTGAAGAGGCAGGCCAGATCGAACTTTAGCCATGCTACCATCTGCAGAGATAGAGCCTGAAGGCGTAGACGATTTTCCGATGTGACGCGAACCGAATAATTGAAGGCCGAGGGAAACAGCGAGACGACGGTGATGAGACTGTAGACGACCACTGCGACGATGGGCAGAAAAAGCAACGTCGACGGTGGCCCCCAGCCGTCAGGAGTTCCGGCGAGGTTGAAGTGAGTGGGTATTCGGGCCGGGAGGCGATCCGGACCGTATAGAGCCTCCCAGGTGATCCAACACAGTATCGCCAGCATTACAAGGCCGATGATCTCCAAGTTCTTGCGCATGGAGTCCTTTCTAAATCCCAATCCCAGGTGTCGGGAGGGAGACCCAGGCGAACCTGCCTTCTCAGCCGAATCGGGCTTTTTTTACGGTTTGACGGAAGTCCTCGCCGGTCATTTCCACACGGACACACATTTCAGCCAAACGCGACCTCATGCGGTCGCCGATACGGTCACCGAGAGTAGGTTCGCGGGCGGAACGCTCGGCATCGTTTTTGGCTCCGTTGCCTGCCGGAAGGTCAGCATAGTTGGTGGTGACGATGGTGGTCTGCTTGTTGTTGTAGCGGGTATTGAGAATGAGAGCGACCGTGTCCCAGACCCACTCATTGGGCTTCTGAGCTCCCAGATCGTCGATGACCAGCACTTCGGCCGCAAAGACCGGCTTCAACAGTTCGAGCTCGGTGGTATTCACCTGCGGGTTGTAACTGTTCTGAATGTTCTTGAGTAGTTCCCGATAGTCGCAGAAGAGGCCTTTGACGCCGCGCTCCTGCACCAGGCGGCGCAAAACGCCGACGGCCAAGTGGGTTTTGCCGACGCCGATGGAGCCAGCGAAGAGCAGACCTTTGCCCGCTGTATCGACTGGGTAAGCCTCCACGAAGCGACGGGCGGTAAGGTGGGCACGACCCAGGGATGGGTCGGCGCCGCGAAAGGCTGTTTCGTAGCCGTCGAGGGTGTAATGGCGGTAGCGCTCGGGAATGTGCGCGGCGGCCAGCCGTCGCTCCTCACGCACCATCTCCTGGCACTCACATGGCCGCGAAACCCAGAGACCCGAAGCTGAAACAACGCGGACCAGGCCAACTCCATCGCAGATTGGACATGCACTCATCTGCATCAAGCGTAGCGCAAATGGGAGCGGTGTGAAGGCGGTGGAGTTCCGGGGACCGGATGTGGAAAAGACTTGGTTGGATCGGGGTGCAATCTCCTACAATTTGGACGACGGATGAGATGGTTATTTTGAGAATTCCCTGCCCGGTTCAGAAAGGGCGATGACTTGATCAATCGAAGCTTGTTCCGAAGGATTCTGGTTGCGACTACTGTAGTGGCGCTTGGTGTGGCTTGTTTGGCAACCGCGCAGGAGCCGGGCAATGTACCGGAAACCAAAGCGCCCGCACCCACGCAAACTGCGCCGCCAAACAACTCTGCGCCTGGGCTGGCGCCCTCAGGGCACCCGCAGGATGCATACTGGACAGCGCACGATCGACAGGTGCTGACCGATTTCGCATGGCTGACGAAGTTCAAGGAGGCAGATTTGGTGCTTGGACCGCCCTCGCCCGGCGAAAATCGTGTGGTTTTCATAGGCGACTCGATTACCGAGGGCTGGCATTTCGAAGGGCCGGACGGCTGGTTCGCCGGAAAGCCGTACGTCAACCGAGGTATCAGCGGACAAACCACTCCGCAGATGCTGGTGCGCTTCCGACAGGACGTCATCGACTTGAAACCCAGGGTAGTGGTAATTCTGGCGGGAATCAACGATATCGCAGGGAACACTGGGCCGGAGACGCTGGAGCAAATCGAAGACAACCTGGCTTCAATGGCGGAGCTGGCGACGGCGAATCGCATTCGTGTGGTGCTTTGCTCGGTAATGCCGGCATACGATTTTCCCTGGCGCCCGGGCATGACCCCTGCTCCGAAGGTAGTGGAATTGAACAAGTGGATCAAAGCGTATGCTGAGGACAAACGCCACGTATACGTAGATCTCCATTCGGCGATGAAGGATGACCGCGATGGGCTACCGGCCACGCTGAGCAAGGATGGGGTGCATCCTCTTCCTGCGGGGTACGCGATCATGACGCCTCTGGTGGAGGCAGGGATTGAAAGGGCGCTGGGACGGAAGCAGCCGTGATCAGCAATCAGTTTTTTGGACGCCGCAGTTTGGCGGATGCGGAGCTACCCAGAGTGGTCTTTGATTGTTGGTTCTCGCGCAGGATCATCCGTTCTAAAACACGTATGCCCTGTGCGCGATCTCCCGTGACTAGATAGACAAGAATCGCGCCCTGAAAGAGCTGGAGGAGTTCTTCGACTGCCTGTGCGTCAGGCAGATACTTCAGCAGCAACTCGACCCAAAGGCGCTGCTGCTCGGCGTAAAACGCCTTTGCCCGGTCTGAACCGCTCCAAGCTCGGCGGGAAACATCCATGATGACTTGCAATGCTCCCTTGGATTCGGGCGCGGTGGACTGTTCCCAGAGAACTCCAACAACTGCCGCCAAAGAAGCGCCGGGCGGGATTCGCTCCGCGCTAAATCTGTCGCGGAGCCGGTTTTCCAGCAGTACAAGCGCTCTCTGTTCAAGCACTTCTCGGCTACCGAAGTAGTGAACCAGCATGCGCTTACTGATTCCGACTTTTCTTGAGAGCTGATCCAGACTCAGATCCAGCGTGCCTGCGGCGATGAATGCCGTAAGACAGCTTTCTACCAGCTGATTCAGGTCTTGATCTTCTTTCCTACGCATTGTTGCCTCTTCATGTACCGTGTGGTACAAATCAACATGTACCGATTGGTACAAATTCTACTTCCTAAGGAGCCCGGGATGCGAGGACGCGATATCGGTCTTCTTTTGGGGTTCGGACTTTTCTTTTGGATCGCCGGTACTCTCTGGTTTGAAAGAACAGGTCCGCGCGTATTTGAAACCAGCGCGATCCGCTATTGGGTCAACTTCGCCATCATGCCGATTGTCACGTCAGCAGTCTGCATTCTTATTCTCAGGTGGCTGCACATCCCCGCCGCTGCCTGGGCAGCAGCAATTCTGCTCGTCGCTCTTCCGGGAATGTTCGGCGAAGCGATCCTGCTTTCTCATTTCTCGACAATGATGCCGAGAATGCAAGAGGCTTCAGCCGGGAAGTATGGAGCGTTTCTCTTCGCAACCTATGCGCTGGTGATCAGCATTGCGGAGGTGGTGACATTGAGGGCAGCAAGATGACGAAACTTCATGATCTCCTGGCTGGCAATTGCGTAGTATCCGCAGCGCACCGTAGTGAAGGACCACCACCCTGCCGCCGGACTACTGGAACTGGAACCAGTTGAGGTTGGCAATGCTTGTCGTTGTTCCGTTAAAGACAACGTAGAGGGTGTGCACACCGGACGCGCCGCTGACAGGCACACCACTCACGGTCGTCCAGGTTTGCCATCCTCCGGTTACCGGCAACGTGACGGTGGCAATCGGTGCACTCGTCATGCTGTCCAGATAAAAAGTTGCAGTGCCACCATTGCCGGCACTGGCTGTGCGCAGGTTGACCTTGGAGACCGATGCGCCAAAGTCAACGTTCTCGTAGACCGTGTAGGCACCCTGCGAAATGTAGCCAAGGTCGTACTCGCCAGTTGAGTCGCCGGTGGCCTCTGTTTCGAGGCCCGATTCACTGGAGAAACTGGAGCCCTGGATCTGCGCGGTGGCGACAACGGGCGGCGTTCTACCGGCGATTGTCCCGCTCCACGTGAAGGTAGCGGCGGCGGTGGCAGGCAGAGTGTAAGAGAACGACTCAGTGCCCCATTGCACCTGGAAGGTCTGGGTGGTCGTGGTGCTGTTGTAAGCGATCAAAGCCATTGAACCATCCGGATTCTGGAACGCGACGCTGGCAATGGCGGGCGTGTTGCTGGAGTAGACGCGTACAGCGCCCGGCAATAAGTATTTGCTGTAATGACCGAGGGTGTAGAACTCGATGTCCTTGGTGACTGCGCCTGTTGAGCTGTTGACGGTGACGATAGGCGTGCAGGTGTTGCATCCGGTCAGTGGAGGGTCGTTCTGCGTGAGATCGGGCCCAAGGTTCTGATTCAGTGCGAGGCTCCACTTGACGTAGGACTTGGCGGAGTTGCGCAGCACCTCGGTGATCTCAAGCATGTCAGAGGCGAATTGGTCGGAGACCCATGTCCCGCCGGAGTGTTCAGTCTCCCAGTTGCCGAGAGTTGGAAACTGGTTCTGTAAAAGCTGCTGTGCTCCGGGTGCGCCGCCGTAGCCGTGCCATGCGGTACCGGCAACCTGAGCAAGTTGCGGGGCGCTCAGACTGGAGAGAACAAATTGGGGATATGACGGAGTATCCCAATTGTGGTCGTAGACGAAGACCTTTGTGGAGATGCTGTTGGACGCGAGCGCAGGAAGCACGTAGTTCTGCAGCAAAGACAACTGCACGGTATCGCTCATGCCCATACTCGGATAGGACGTGGTGATATTGAGCGGCTCATTCTGAAGCGAGATGTAATCGATGGGCACGCCTGCCGCCTGGTACGCCTGAATGTACTTGACGAAGTAGTTGGCGAAGGCTGTCTCGTCGGTCGTGGTCATCAGGAGCGTTCCGCCCAGCATGGAAACTGGACTCATCGATGCAGGATCTTTCATCCATCCGGGCGGGCTCCAGGGATTGGCCATAAGCTTCATTTGGGGATTCAGCGCCTTCGCTTGCTGGATGAGAGGCAGGATGTAGGCCTGATCATGAGCAATTGAGAAGTTGGCCAGGGTTGGATCGGTTTGGCCCACGGGCACGTCGTCGTAGGAATACACGGACTGCGCGATATCCGATGCGCCCATAGGGATGCGCATGAAACTGAGGCCGATGCCATTTCCATTGCGCGTGAACAGGTCGTTGAGAGTGCCGGGGAGGGATGCCGATGGCTCAACCTGCATGAGCAGATAGGCGGCTGAGTCGGTAAAGGCCGCACCGAAGCCCTCGATGGATTGATACTGCTGCGTGGGATCGACAACCACGGTGCTGGTGGTCGCATCGGTTGTGCTGCCGGTGAGGAAATTGACGGTGGGCTGCGCGGCCATAAGCTGCGTCTCATCGTCGGTGCTCAGGACTATGGATACGGATGGCCCAATGATCGTGTAGGTGCCTGTAGCAACGGCACTGTTGGTATAGCCCGCAGCAACGGCAATGGCTTTAATAGTGATGGCTGCGGACGGGACAGCGATCGGGCTTGACGGAGAATAAAGGGTCGACGAAGTGGTTGGCGCAGAACCGTTGGTTGTGTAGTAGATCGATGCTCCGGCCGTTGCATCGGAGAGAGTTACGGACTGGGGACTCGTGAATGAACCGGGAGCCGGTGTGAAGGTCGGAGTTGCGACGACAGGGATATTGATGGTGTAAGTTCCGGTTGCGACCGCGCTGGTTATATAGCCTGAGGCGACTGCGATGGCATTGATGGTCGTTGTGGATGAAACAGCAATTGGGGTCGACGGCGAATATAGGGTTGATGCGGCGGTCGGAGTCGATCCATCGGTCGTGTAATAGATCGCGGCTCCGGTGGTTGTGTCGGAGAGTGTCACACTCTGCGCGGCGGTGTACGTTCCAGGGGCTGGAGAAAATGTAGGCGTCGCCGCGGCGGGAATGTTGATGGTGTAGATGGCCGTGGCGACGCTGCTGTTCAAATAGCTCGGGGGATTGGCGGCAATTGCATTGACAGTGGTGGTGGACGATACCGCAATCGGCGTTGAATAGACAGACGAAGTTTCGGTTGGCGCAGATCCATTGGTTGTGTAGTAGATGGTCGCCCCGGTGGTGGTGTCGGCCAGAGTGACCGTCTGCGCAGAGGTGTAGGCCCCAGCAGCCGGGCTGAAGGTGGGAGTCGCGGCTTGTTGCGCCGGTGGCGTGCTATTTCCTCCACCACCCCCGCTGCCGCTACCGCACCCTCCGATCCACACTATCGCGAGGCTGGTTGCAAGAACTGCTAAGCGCTTACCCATTTTGACCCTTCCCATGGACGCGCGGGCGGATTAGGCAGGGCCGCAAATTGCAGGGAGCCAATAACATCAGTCCGCGCGAACCGAACGAGTCTAAATGATTTCGAAACCAATTGGTTGTGATGAGACCCACCAACCTTGGGGCGGCGGAGGCTGGAATGTGTGTAGTGTGGCATCAGGGCTACCACCTGAACTGGCGTGGATTGCTAAACCACTCAAATCCCCATACAATAGAATGATTGCAGGAAAGGTTTTGTAGATGCCCAAGGAAAAGATTCATCCCAATTACTCCGCAGTGCGGGTGTTGTGCGCCTGCGGGAACAACTTTGAGACCCGCTCGACCCACAAGGGCGACATTCACGTGGAAATCTGCTCGGCTTGCCACCCGTTCTTTACCGGCAAGCAGCGCCTGGTAGACACAGCGGGCCGCGTGGAACGGTTCCGTCGCAAGTACGCCAAGGCCGGCGAGGTTTCCGCGGCCAAGTAACCGTCGCCGAGACCATTCGGAATGGACGATTGGGCCTCCGCCACGGCGGAGGCCCAACTTCGTTCAGGTGAAAATTATGGCAGGCAAAGGCTTTACCGTGAAGAAGGATTGGGACAACCCGAAGGAGCACGCGATGCCCCCGGAGACGAGGGTACCGGCTGAAGTGCGCGTGGGGACGGTGCTGGTGTCTCCGGCAACTGTACTGGCGCCCATGGCTGGCGTCACGGATACGGTCTTTCGGCGGTTTATCCGGCATGCCAGTTTATTCAGCACAACCACGTCTGCCGCTGACGCTGATGGATCTGGAGTCGAGGCAGCGGTAACCAATTCTCAATCCGGTTGCGGGCTGTTGATGACAGAGTTCACGTCAGCCGACGGGTTGGCACGGATGCGCGAATCGAAGCGTCGGCGTTACCTGACGTTTTATGACGACGAGCATCCAATCGGAGCACAGCTATTCGGCTCGAATGCAGGGACGCTCGCCGAAGCCGCACGCATTGTGGAGGAGACCGGTTTCGACACTGTCGATTTGAATCTGGGCTGCCCGGCCAAGCGCGTGGTTGGATGCAACGGCGGCTCTGGACTTCTGCGCGACCTTCCAAAGATCGGCGAGATCTTTCGTGCCGTGCGCAAGGCAGTCTCGATTCCCTTCACCGTGAAGTTTCGCTTGGGGTGGAATGAGAAGCAGATTGTGTGCATGGATCTGGCACGGATGGCCGAAGCCGAAGGCCTGAACGCCCTAGCATTGCATGCGCGGACGCGGGAACAGGGCTATAGCGGCCAGGCGCAGTGGGAGTGGATTGCCGCAGTCAAGCAGGCGGTGAAAATCCCGGTGATCGGAAACGGGGACATCCGCACGCCGGAAGACGCGGCCGCGATGGTGGCGCAGACAAGCTGCGACGCCGTGATGATTGGGCGAGCGGCGCCTGCGAATCCATGGATTTTCAGGCAGATTGCGCAGTATACGGCGACCGGTAGATACGAGCGGGCATCTGTGGAGGATCGCTACCGGATGATCCACGCCTATTTTCAAATGTTGCTGGATGAGGCTGAAGCTACGAGAGACTTGCCGCGCGACGGCCGCATAGGCGAGACAGCGGGCAAGATGAAGCAGTTTGCCACCTGGTTCACTCATGGCGTCCCTGGCGGGGCGAAGTTGAGGGCGGCCATCTACCATGCGCGAACTGGGGCTGAAGTGCTCGGTGAAGTGGAATCCTTCTTTGCGAGTCGAGCTTCAGAGAATGCGCCGGCCGAACTGAGCGTCGATCTGAGCCTTGAAGATGAGGTGCAATGCTTTCCCGAGGCCGCCCTTATCTGCGACTGAGGCACATTACGTCGAGCCTTAGACAACTCGGTTGTGTCTGCCTGGGCGCTTTCCTTCCTGCGCGCAAGCCGGGTATATATTGGACTCAATCCGTTTGAAGGGTAAGTCGTTGCCAACTCCGGTGCGGAACGTGAAATGCATCACGAGGGCCCTGACGTGCGGCCTTGCCGTACTCGGCTTTGCCGCGCCTTGGGCCCTTTGCCAGCAATTCAGCTTCAGCGAGGCGAACGACGGCCTGGGCGACCTGAACGTAAACAGCATTGTCCAGGACCGCTCCGGCTACCTCTGGGTTGGTACTGAAAACGGCTTGTATCGCTACGATGGGCGGCAGTTTCGGCGTTACGGCGAAGGCGAAGGGGTAAAGGAACACGCCATCCAAAGCTTGTTTACGGGACCGGATGGCACCTTGTGGGTGGGAACCACGGCCGGCATTTACTTCAGTCTTCCCAACGGCAGTTTTGCGACGGTGAATGCACCGGCTCCGTATACTCAGTTTTCGTTGAGGATCGGAACCGTCTTCACCGCGGTGTCAGCAGACGAGGTAATTGCGGCCGACCGAAGCGGCACATTCAGGCTGCGGCGTGTGGCTCCCGGCCAGTGGGCTGCGGAGGCGATGCACCTGGAGGGCTCGGCGATTTGGAGCGTGCAGTCTGGCCCCGGAGGGGTCCTTTGGTTCGGTTGCGACAAAGACCTTTGCCAGCTAGCAGGCGGCAAGACAACACATCTGGGCGCCGCGCTGCATCTCCCAGAGGGGCCCTGGCATCATCTGTTGCTTGCGCGCGACGGGCACCTATGGATGCGCAATGCAACGGACCTTGGTGAATTGATTCCTGCTGAGAACCGACTCGAACTTCACAACCTCCCCGGCCACTCGAACTATGCACCTTATGTTTCGCTGGCTCAAGATGCACAGGGCCGAATCGTGGCCTCGCAGGGTCCTTCCTTCGGGCTATTCGAGAATGACCGTTGGCAAATGGTCACGGCCGCCAATGGACTATCGCGCTATGACATTTCCGCACTTTTTGTCGATCGGGAGGGTTCCACCTGGATTGGGCTGGTGGGCCACGGGCTGAAACGCTGGGTGGGACAGGACCGCTGGGAGGCTTATACAGTCGAGAGCGGATTGAGCGACGACATTGTGTGGGCCACGTTGCGGGACCGCAGCGGTAGGCTTTGGGTAGGCACTGAATCGGGCCTCGACTACATTCCCGCCGGCGAGCAGAGCGCGAAGGAATGGCAGGGGGCCGGCATTGAGACAGTGCGAGCGGACTCGCTGGCGGAGACCCCGGACGGTGGCATCTGGATGGGCTCTGCAGCCGGCAACCTGGTTCGGATCGACCCCAAGACACTGTCAGGCAGGCAATGGAAAATTCCCGAGGTCTACCGCATTCTCAGTGACGGCGGGAGTCTTCTTTGGGTGGCGACAGACGGTGGGCTTTACCTGGTGAATACAGAATCGGGCGACCATACTCCGAGCCTGGTGCGAGACAAAGCATTCATTGATCCAGCGAAGCGCTTTACTGACTTGTGCCTCGATGCCGCGAAGCATCTCTGGGCAGCATCCGACGGGGGACTCTTCCGGCTGGACGACAGTGGCTGGCACAGCATTGACCCAGGACTTTCGAGCATAAACCCATTTCATATTGTGGCCGATCCGGCGGGAAACCTCTGGGCGACGGGTGCTCTTGCGGGGCTGACGCGGCTGCGTATTGTCGATAATCGAATTCTGAATTCGGAGCATATCCCTCGCGCGCACCTTCTGTCGGACCAGGTAGTTTCGCTGACGGTCGACAAGCGTGGCTGGCTTTGGGCTGGCCAGGACACCGGTTTGTCCGTCTTCGATGGACAACACTGGCGAAGCTACACGCAGGACGACGGCTTAGTTTGGAATGACCTGGACGCCTATGCGCTTGCCGAGGATCCGGACGGAAGCTTATGGATTGGCACGTCAGGTGGACTGGCGCATTTTCTAAATCCGCAGACGGACGCGGCCGTTGTGCCGCAGGCCCCGGTTTTCTCCCTGGCGGCATTTGGCGGCACAATCATCGCCAACGGAGAAGCTTTGCCGTGGAGAACCGACCCTCTCACCATTTCGATAGCATCACTGAGCTTTCGCGATGCGCGTCATAGCCACATCCGCTACCGACTCGTGGGTTTGGAATCGGAGTGGGTGGAGACAGCGGAGAGCAAAGTGCGGTACCCGCGGCTTGCCCCGGGGAACTACCTTTTCCAGGCCGAGACGATGGATGGCTCGGGAGATTTGGTCAGCCCGGTGAGCGAGATCGCTTTTCGAATCACACCACGCTGGTGGCAGACTAGTGTTTTGAGGCTCGCGCTGGCGCTGCTGGCCGGCATTGGCGTCATGCTCATTTGGCGTGGGCGCATTCAACTGCTGATGGGGCAAAAGCGCCAATTGGAGAAGGCGATTCAGACCCGCACGCTTGCCCTGGAACAGGAAAAGACTGAACTGCTGCGCACCCAGGAGAAGATGCGCCGATTTGCCGAGCGCGACGACCTGACTGGACTTTGGAATCATCGCATTATCATCGAAAGGTTGCGCCAGGAGGTAGACCGATCACAGCGCGACCGATCGCCGCTGACCGTGATCCTGGTGGATCTGGATCACTTCAAAGAGGTCAATGACACCTTCGGACACCCGGCCGGAGACGCCGTACTGAAGGAAATCGGCAATATCTTCCAGCGATCGGTGCGCAACTACGACTCGGTGGGCCGCTACGGCGGCGAAGAATTCATGTTGATTCTGCCCGGCTCGAGCTTTGTTGGCGCGCGGCTCCGCTCAGAGCAGCTCCGCATGGCGGTACAGTCTGCGCGCATTCTGCATGGAGAAACAGCAATCCAACTCACCGCGAGCTTTGGCGTCGCATCCGGCTTTCCACCGGACCACGATGCCATTGTCCAGGCCGCTGACGCAGCGCTCTATCGCGCGAAGAACAGCGGGCGGAACTGCGTAGTCGCCATGGAGATTGAGCCGCTGTTAGTGAGTGGTGGCCCGCAGAGACAGAGGAGTGATCGCTAAAGCGGCAGGCGGATAGTGGCGCGTGCACCCTCCCCGTCGTCGCGGTTCAGTAGCCTGATCTCGCCGCCGTGAGCGCGGGCGATCTGTTGCGCAAGAGCCAGGCCGACGCCGCTTCCAGCGGGCTTAGTGGTATAGAACGGAACAAAGAGGTTTTCTGTGTTGGCAATGCCGAGGCCGCGATCTTCAATGATCACCAGCAGGCTGCCATCGGCGACCTGCCATGTGGCCCGCACTGGGTGCAAACCATTCGCAAGCGAAGCATCGACTGCATTGGCCACCAGATTGATCAACATCTGTTCCAATTGATCGGGATCGGCGTTGAGAGTGACGGAAGGGCCGGGTTCGAGTTCAACGGGCAGCCGCTGCTCCAGATGAGCAACGCGCTCAAGCAGAGCCCCAAACAGCACCGGCTTCAAGTGCGGCGGAGGTAACTGCGCCAGCAGGCGGTATGACTGGACGAAGCGGTGCAGAGAGTCGGCGCGACTTTCTACAACACCGAGGCCACGGCGAAAGTCGTGCAGAGTGGCATCATCCTGACCCTCCATTTTCTCAACACGCGCGAGAAGGCTTCCCGCAATGGACTTAATTGGCGCTAGGGAGTTCGACAGTTCGTGGCCCAGAACGCGAATCAAACGCTTCCAGGCAATCTGTTCCTCCTCTTGAAGCGGTAGGCTCACATCTGCCAGCAACAGCAATGTGTGAGGAGCTCCGTCCTGGCGGAAATATGCTTTGCGCAATAGCCATCTAGTTGACCGTGAGCTGAAAGAGTGGACGGATTGATCGGGCGCCTTGAGCAGGTCCTCCAGGGCAAGTTCGCGGGCAGTGCGCCCGAAACAACGCGCATGAGGCAGGCCCAATAATTTCAGGCCGGCGTTGTTGACCAGCTGAAGCAGGTTCTCGCGGTCAAAGGCGAACAGAGGCGCGTGCATAACCTCAAGGATGCGACCCAGCAGAGCGGTAGCCTCGAGCGATCGGACACGCTGTTTCTGCAAGAGATCAGCGAGTGCATTGACCTCCGCCGCCAACTCCCCAATTGCGTCGGGAGCTGCAGCTCCACGGGCGCGGAAGGAGTAATCTCCCTCGCGCAGCGACGACACCACGTTTGAGAGCGTCTGCAGGGGTCGCACCATGCCTTCAATCAGCGCGGCGGAGATCAGTGCAAAGTAGATCAGCAGGCAACCGAAGATCAGGATCGACGGTGCGAGAGTCACTTCACGCTGGTAAAGAAAGACGGCGGCAAGCAGCAACGCGGGCGCCGCCAGGAACAAGCAGTAAAGCCACGCCCGGCGGACAGCCGAGCGGCGGCGTCTCCGGGCAAGCTTTCTAGAGTCCATATTTTTCGATGCGGCGATAAAGCGCGGCGCGGCTGAGTCCGAGAGACTCCGCGGCCTGCGAGATGTTGCCGTCGCATCGACGCATGACCTTGCGTATGAGCAGCGCCTCCACTTCATCGATGCTCATGTTCTCAAAAGATTCGGGAGCCGAACGCGCGCCAGCGATGATGAGGTTCGACGGCTCAATCTCATCTCCGCGGCACAGCAGCACAGCGCGCTCAACAGTGTGCTCCAGTTCGCGCACATTGCCTGGCCAGGGATACTGGATCATCTGCCGCATAGCAGCGGCAGAAAAGTCAGCGACCTGCTTGCGATAACGCGTCCTGTTGCGAGCCAGAAAGTGAGCAGCCAACAGCGGTATATCTTCGCGGCGGTCACGCAACGCGGGCAGATGAATCTCCACGGTGTTGATGCGGAAAAGAAGGTCTTCGCGGAAGTTGCCGGCCTTGGCCTCTTCAGGAAGTTGCGCATTGGTTGCGGAAAGAACGCGTACGTCCACGCGGCGTGTCTGCGACGAACCCACGCGCTCCAATTCACCGGTCTCCAGCACGCGCAGCAGTTTGGCTTGCTGTCGCATGGGGACATTGGCAATTTCGTCGAGAAAGAGCGTCCCGCCGTTTGCAAGCTCGAAGCGACCGATGCGATCAGTGCGGGCATCAGTGAATGCGCCCTTCACATGGCCGAATATCTCGCTCTCAAAGGTGCCTTCAGGAAGACCGCCGGCGTTCACGGCGACAAGAGCCATGCGGGAACGCGGCGAGGCGGCGTGGAGGAGCTTGGCCACGATCTCCTTGCCGGTTCCGTGTTCGCCGGTTATCAGTACGTTGGCATCGGAGGGTCCGACCTGCGCAATGAGTTCAAGGACCGGGCGCATAGCGGGTGCACTGGCAATGAATTCCGGCATGCCCTCGGCACGAAGCAGACGGTTCTCCAGTTCAAGCTGTCGCGCGCGGCGCAATGCATGATGAAGCTCGGCGTGGACGCGGACGAGGGAAACAAGACGCTCGTTCTCCCATGGCTTTTGCACAAAGTCTCTCGCGCCTCGCTTGATTGACTCGACCGCGAGATCAATGTTTCCCCATGCGGTCATGACAATCACCGGGATGCGGGGGTCCATCTCCTGGATGCGGGCCAGCAGATCCAGACCCTCTTGGCCTGAGGTGGTGTCACGGGTGTAGTTGAGGTCAATGAGCAAGACATCGTAGTCGTTCTGGCCCATCGCCTCAAGCAACAGGCGGGGAGAACGGACGCAATCGACCGAGATACCCTGAGGACCGAGGAGCAGTTCGACAGCTTCTAGGATGGGAGGCTGGTCGTCGGCAACCAGAACACGAATATTCTCCTGTTTGCGAGAGTCGGTCATCGTGAGGATTGTCCTGCACTCAGTGCGTCGCTCAGTTCTGTGCTCCCAGCGCTAAGGACGCTCCTAGGTACTAATGCGATTTTATGGCACACGTGATACGACCCCCGTTTTTGCGTCGTCGATCGAGACGCCCGTCCGCTCCAGTGTGTCACCGGTGGCGCGATCGATATCTACCTTCTTCTTCTCGTAGTTTGTTTGCGCCGCATCCAAAGCGGACTCGGCCTGGGCCAGCACGATGTCTGCGTTCAGCGTATCTAAGCCCGATTTCGCGCCAAGCACCTGCTCCTGCTTGACGATGTCGAATGTCTTCTGCGCCAGGTCGCACGCTTTCTGGGCCGCATCAACCTGGGCCTGAGCCTGTTCAAGAGCAAACTTCGAGTTACGTACGTCGAAGAGAATGTTTTTCTGCTGCTGCACTGAGGCGATCTGGCTCTGGCGGTACGTTAACACAGCGCGGAATTGATCGGCTTTGAACTGGCGGTTGCGCAGATTGATGGATAACGTCATCCCAACCTGGTATTCCGGAGCCGAGTAGTTGAAGGTGTTCACGAACATGCCGGGGAAACCCGTGGGCAGATTGGTAGAGCAATCCTGCGGGCCGAGGTCGCAATTGGGGCTCTTCGGGCCAGCGACGCCTTGTCCGGCTATGAGGCCGTACACGTTAAGAGTCGGCAAAAGCTCGCTATTGATGTCTTTCAATGACTGCTTCTGCACCTCGGCCGACATCTGGTAGATGGCAACCTCGGGCCGCTTCTTCTCAGCCTCGGCAATGAGATCGTCCATAGCTTTGTCGGCATTCGGGTCGGGATCTGCCTTCAGGTCGAGGGGAATGACCGGCATCTCATCGATCGCGGGATCGTCGACCTTGGTGAGAATGTTCTTCATCAATAGCTCGTTCAGCCGCAGACTGGCACGCGCCACCGTGAGGTTGCCTTCGGCGGTTGCCACGGCAGACTGATCTGTCATCACCTGCATCGCAGGGATGGCCTGGAGTTCGAGCTGCTTTTGATCGTCGGAGAGATTCTTGTTGGCGAAACCGAGAGACCGCTCACTGATCTGCTCGCTGTCGTAGGCATTCACAAGATCCCAGTAAATGTTCTCCACCTGTGTCACGGTAGCGATGACCTGTTGTTTGAAAACAAGGTCGGTGATCTGAGCGTTGCGCTTAGCGATGCGGATGAAACGCTCATTGGTCGAGAGCCCGAAGCCTGACAGAAGGGGCTGGGTGATTTGCAACCCAAAATTGGAAAAAAGCTCAGGATTGATGCTGAAGTCCGGGGAGTTGACCGCAAGCCGTTCTCCCTGATAGGTAGCCGAGATATTTGTCCCGATAGGAAACGATTGGGAAAAGTTCGACAGCACCTCGATCGTGTTGGTTTTAAAAAGCGGAGTACCGACCTGAAATTGGTTGACTTCCGGGGTGGTAGTGTGATCGACGTGACCGTTGAATGTGAGGTAAGGGTCGAACGACGAAACGCTGGTACCGGCGCCGAGGGTCGAAGTGACGATTCCGCCATTGCCCGCGGCGGCGGACCCACCCGAGCTGCCTCCTCCACCCGCGCCGGAGGCGGAAGAGCTGAAACCACCCTGGGTGGATTGAGTGACTACAGCATTGACGCCGTTGGCAGTGGCGCCCGATTTGGTCCGCAGGATATCGGTCTGAGCGATGGGGAAGTTATAGCGGAAGTAAGCCAGATCGAGGTTGTTCTCGATGGCCACTGCGATCGCGTCATGCAGTGAAACATAGATCTTTCCATCGCGGATTAGATTTCCCAGGCGCGGTGAGTTGCTGAGGTCCAGCTCAGGCGCGGTGCTGGGCTTATAGGGGAAAAGCGGGTTATGCGAGTGGGGCATTGGCACATCAAACGGTCGCGCCGGAGCAAACGACTGCTGCTGCGCCTGCTGGGCCTGCTGCGCCAGAGTCGGTGGCGCTGTCGCGGTAATGCTCGCTGCGGGCGTCGGAGCCTCTGGCGTAGTTTGTGTGGGCGTCGTGGTCTGAAACTGCGGACTCCGTCCCGGATTTTGCGCTTGAGCCTGGGACGGATCTCCGGACGCGGGTTGAGCCGGCTGCTGCGCGGCAGCCGATGTAGTAGCCAGCACCAGGTTCACCTGCAAAAGAAGAATGGCCGCTGCGATCTTCGTGCCGCGAGCCGAATTGGACTTGAATTGATTCACTGTGCGCCGACCTCCGTTGCCTTTGGCTCAAGTAACTCATCGCGCGTCAGCCAGCCGTCGCGCAGTTCGAGGATGCGCTTGCCGTAACGTGCGTTTTCTTCAGAGTGCGTAACCTGCACGATAGTGGTGCCCTGGCTGTTGAGCTGGCAGAACAGTTCCATGATCTCGCGGGCTTGCGTGGAGTGCAGGTTGCCGGTTGGCTCGTCTGCCAGCAAAAGCTCAGGCGCGTGGACCACAGCGCGCGCAATGCCGACCAGTTGCTGCTGGCCGCCAGAGAGCTGCGAAGGAAACAGGTCCTTCTTCGCAACTATCTGAAAGCGGTCGAGAATGTCGGCCACCATGGCCTGACGTTCCTTTGCGGGCAGGTTCTTGTAAGAGAGCGGCAAATCGATGTTCTCGGCCACAGTGAGATCATCGAGCAAGTGATAACTCTGGAAGACCATGCCGATGCGCTGGCGGGCCAGGTCGGCGCGCTGCTTGCGATTCAGCTTGTGCGCAGGCGTTTCGCCGAACCAGTACTCGCCGAGCCAGCTGTCATCAAGCAAAGCGAGGACATTGAGGAGCGACGACTTCCCTGCCCCGGATGGTCCCATGACGGTGACAAACTCGCCCTCTTTAATGGTGAGCCCGATGCGGCGCAGCACCCAGGTTTCCGTGTGGCCAGTCTTGTAACTGCGTTCTACGTTTTTCAGTTCGATCATGTAGTTACTCCGATCTCAAAGCGATTGTTGGCTCGATAGCCGCGGCGCGTCGCGCCGGCAGCCATGCGGCCAGGAAGGAGGCAGCACCGAGAACAACAATGACTGCCGTAAACGTGAGTGTGTCGTGGGCCTCTACTCCATAGATATAGCCGCTGGTGAAACGGACGGCAAACCATGCCAGTATGCTGCCGACGCCCAATCCAGCCGCGACCAGCAGCGATGCACGCCGAAGTACGAGCGAAAGAATGTTGGCCAGCGGAGCACCGAGCGCAATGCGTACCCCGATTTCGCGCGTGCGCTGGGCCACGGTGAATGACAACAGACCGTAGAGCCCGACGGATGCGATCATCAGCGCGAGTCCAGCGAAGCTTTCAAGCAGATAGCTGATAAGCTTCTGACTGCCGAAAGAATCCTCAACTGCCTCGTGAATGGTTTTCACCTCAGTGGTGGTTGCGTCGGGAGCTACCTGGTGCAGCACCTTGTCGAACTGTGCGCGCAGGGAGTTGGCAGGAATCTGGGCGCGGATTGCCACCTGCATGAAGGCGATAGCGATTCCGTAGAGCGGTGTACCCGGCTCAACCTGCGCCAGGCAGAAGTAGACCTCCGGCCGGGTTGCGTCGGTCACATTTGTTTGCTTGGTGTCGCTGATGACGCCTACGATATGCGCGTCGTGGAATGGTCCGGTTTTGCCCATCGAATAAATCCGGCCGATTGGATCCTTGTCCGGTGAGAACTGTTTGGCGAAGGCCTCATTGACTACAACAGCTATCGGCGCTCCAGCCGCGTCCTCTTCGGTAAAGAACCGACCGCGCAGCATGGAGATTCCGAGCGCATCGGTCAAACCGGCGGAAGCAAGGCGTCCTTGTGCGCAGGCTCTTTTCGCTTCTTGATCTTGATGATCGAGACCCGAACAAATGCTGACGCTCATCTCACTGCGCAGTGGCAGCACGGAACTCAGAGCAGCCACCTGAACGCCGGGAATTGCGCGAAGATGCTCGATGAGTGGCAGGTACGACGTGCGGACAATGTTGGTCTGCATGTGAGGATCATTCGCTTCCTCGTCCGACGAACCATTGAGGATGATTCCACCCGTAAGTACATTCTGCTGCGAAAAACCAAGCGGCACCTGGCGCAGTGCGTTAATAGTGCGCAGGAACAGTCCTGCTCCAACAAGAAAAACGAGTGTAAGCGCGAGTTGCGCAACCACCAGAACTTCACGCGTCCGATTCTGAGTTGCCGACGCGGTGCTGTTAACACCAGTCAGTGACTCCTGCACGTTGCGCCGCGAGGCGCGCAATGCGGGGATGATGCCGGTGATGCAGGCGGTTATGAGCGTCAGGCCGGCCAATGCGACCATCACACGCCAATCCACATGGATGGCGGAAGTGAGGGGTAGCTTTCGGTCAATCTGATGCCAGAGCAATTTGATAGCGGATTGTCCCAACAGCATGCCCGCCGCCGCGCCAATGCTACTGAGAAGCAAGCTTTCCACAATGGACTGCTGAAGCAAGCGCATGCGGCTGGCACCCAATGCTGAGCGAACCGCCTGTTCGCGCACACGCGAGACGGCGCGGGCGAGCATGAGGCTGGTGACGTTCATGCACGCGAGCGCCCAGATGCCTAAGACGACTCCGGCAAGCAGGAATAGCGGCTTGCGCGCGTCGGCATTCAGGGAATCCTGGTACCCCTTGACGTTCACGCGCGTGGGCCACTCGTCATTATTCTCTTTGGGCACCTCTTTGGCGATCGAGAGTTGCGCACGGTTCAATGCGGCGGCCAACTGTGCCTGCGTCATGCCGTGAGGGAGCCGCGCATAAACGCTGTAGAGAAACTTAGCACCAGAGCCGCTCATTGCCGTGCGCGCCGCAGGAGGAATTTCGGCGGGCGACCAGATTTGCGATAGATCTTCGCCGAAAGGAAACGCAAAGCTGCGCGGCATGACGCCAAGAATCGTGTAGGCCTCGCCGCGAATGGTTACTGTCTTTCCCACAATCTGTGGATCGCTCAGGTAGAGCTTGCGCCACACGTCTTCGCCGAGGAGCACAACATGGTTGCGCCCCTTGTCGGTCTCCTCGGTGCGGAAGACGCGGCCCAGAATGGGCTGTACGCCAAGCATGGGGAACAGATTCTCATCGACTTCTGTACGCTCCGCCTGCAAGCGCCCACCCGGTCCTGTGATGCTGGCCCTTGAGCCGCCTAACGCGGCGCCCATTTGAATGCCACGACCGCCTGCATCGCGCAGTTGCAGCATATTCGCATAGGTCATGCTGAAGTAGGGCATGGGGCTGACGAGCGAGACCGTCACAATGCGATCGGAATGCGCATAAGGCAATGGGCGTAGGAATATTCCATTAAGAATGGTGAAGACCGCAATGTTAGCTCCGATGCCCAACGCGAGCACGGTCACAGCAGTGAATGTGAATCCCGGCGACATTCGCAACCTTCTCATCGCGTAGCGGAAATCTTGTAGTACAGATCGCATCGCAAATCTCCTTTCATAGAATCGTGCCTTCAAAACAAAAACAGGTCAGCTCTCTTACTCTGTTCTCAAAGCCCGCATGGGCTCAACTGTGGCCGCACGGTGCGCGGGCAGCGCGGCGGCCAGCGCAACCATCACCGCGGTCAGGATTACCGATCCGGTGAGCGTAACCGGATCAAATGTTGTGACGCCGTAAAGCTGGCTCTTGAACAGGCGAGCCAACGCTACCACAGATGGAAGCGCGACGGCTGTAGCAACCGCGGCGATGATGGCCATCTCGCGAACAACGAGGACTACGACGCCGCGGCGCTGCGAACCGAGCGCAAGGCGCACGCCGATTTCGCGCGTCCGTTGCTCAATGGAGTAGGCTAGCACGCCGTAAAGACCAACTGCGGCGAGCAGCATGGCCAGCGCAGAAAAGCCGATGGCGAGAAAAGCAAGTGCGCGCTCGTCTGAAGCACTGCGACTCACCTGATCTTCCATGGTGCGCAGTCCGTCGACCACCAGCGTGGGATCAAGCTGATGGATGGTCTGGCGAATTGACGGCTCGATGTTCGCCGGCGGCTGAGCGGTACGCAGATAGATCACAACTCCGCCGGGATGTTTCTGCTGTAGATAAGGCGCGTAAACGGCGCCGCCGAGTTCAGTGCGTAGATCCGTGTGCCGGACGTCGCCGACCACGCCGACGATAGTGGTGTCGAATTTAATATCGTCGCCCCCGCCTTCGGCGATGGCTCGGCCAATGGCGTTTTGCGGCGAACCGAAGAAACGCTTGGCGAATGTAAGGTTGACGACCGCGACGTTGGGTCGTCCTTGCACATCCGCCGGCGTAAATTCTCTGCCCACTAGAACCGGTTGACGCAACGTGGCGAAATAGCCGGGCGTGATGCGCGGCTGTTCGAAGTTCATATTCTCTTCTTCTCTGGCCTTGTAGCCTTGCACGGAGAAGTTGGAGGTCGTTGAATCGCCGGAGAGCTCTGGATCAGTGGTTGCAGCTACAGATGTGGCACCGGGAATGCGATTCAAGGCTTCAAGAGCGCTGGTAACAATCTGGGGTGTACGGTCTTCGCTGTAGCCTGAACTGGTGGGATTGAGATTAAAAGTGGCGAGGTTCGAAGTCTCGAAGCCGACCTGCTGATGACGAAGATTGTCGAGAGTGCGGACGAAGAGGCCAGCCCCACCAAGGAGCAGGACACTAAGGGCGATCTGCACGCCAACGGCGAACTTGCGGAAGCGCTGCGAATTCTTTGACGCCGTTCCGGCATTCTGTCGCAGCGCATTGGACAGATCCGGACGCAGGAAGTGAAAAACCGGGGCGACGCTGAAAAGCAGGCTGGCAATCAGTGAGACTGCCAGGGTGAAAAGCAGAATTCGTCCATCAATCGAGGCTGAATAAGGCTCCTGGCCCGGATCGGCGCTGGTCATGAGCCTTACCAGCGCAACTGCGACCACAGGCGCGAGCGCGAGTCCTGTTGCAGCTCCGGCCATGCCCAGCAATCCACCTTCAACAAGCAACTGCGATACGATGCGGCCGCGTTGCGCTCCGAGAGCGTAACGCATCGACATTTCGCGCGCGCGCCCTGCCGCTCGGAGCAACAGAAGCGTGGCCACGTTGATGGCGCACATGGCTACTAAGAGCCCGGCCATACTCATCAGAATGACGAGCGGCTTTTCGAGATCGATGCGGCCGGGATTGAACCCTTTGGAATCATCGACGACCTTGAGGCTCGATTCATCGACGAATCTCCTCCTGAAGCGTTCCGACCTCGACTTGTAAAGAGCGAACTCATTCACTCGAAGGGAATGCCATAGCGGACCCAAGCTGGCCTGCGCCTGGGTAGCCGAAACACCCGGTTTTAGCCGCGCCACCATTGTGAGCCAGACGGATTGATGATTATTCAAGTCGTCGCGCGGCGCCATCCACGGAATGGTGATCTCAACCATGCTGACGGGAATGAAGACGCCGGGTTTGTAGCCGCCGATCGCAGAGTCGAAATTCTGTGGCGCGACACCTAGGATAGTAAACGAATGGCCATTGATTAGAATCGTCTGACCAACGACGCTTGGAGATGCGCCGAAGTGGGTTTTCCAGTAGCTGTAGCTTAGAACCAGCACAGGATTTGCATTCTTGGTCGTATCGTCTTGCGGAGTAAGCAGACGGCCAGCAGCAGGCGTGAGACCGAGCATCTGAAAGTAGTTGCCGGTCACGACTTCCGCGTCCTGGTTCTCAGCCTGGTTATGCCATGAGACACCAACCTGGGCTTTGTCAGCCGCTAGCATGCCGCTGAAGATCTGATTCTGATCACGCAGGTCTTTGTACATGGGATAAGAGAAGTAGTTGTGATGGTTTTCTGAGTCGCCGCCAAAGCTGCTCATCGATCCCGAGAAGGCTCCGTTCCATTCGAAGCGCACCAGCTCTTTCGGCCGCTCTACGGGCAACATGCGCAGCAATGCCTGGTCGAAGAGCGTAAACACGGCGGTATTGGCACCGATGCCAAGAGCGAGCGTGACGATCACGGTAAGCGTGAAGGCCGGTGACTTGCGCAATTGGCGAAGCGCGTAGCGAATGTTTTGAAACAGCGTGTTCATAAGTCTTTTCTTCTCCGGGGAAGGACTATTCGGTGCGCAAGGCCTGCATGGGGTTAACGGAAGCGGCACGGCAAGCGGGCAGCCACGCGGCGACAGTGACGGCAATGGATAGAACGCTAAGCGCGGCGGTCAGCGAGAGAGCATCGAGCGGATGCACGCCGAAAAGCGCTGAGGCTTCAAGACGGGCTGCGGCCATGGCAAGCACAAGTCCAAGCCCCAGGCCGATGGCAGCCATGCGGGCGGTATCGCGGACAACCAGCCAGGCCGTTGCTTCGCGAGATGCGCCCAATGCCATCCGAATTCCGATTTCTCTCCTGCGCTGGGTGACGCGGAAGGCGAGGAATCCGTAGAGTCCGACGACCGTGAGAGCGAGTCCAATGAAACCGAGCGCGGCGACAAGCTCGGCCATCATCTGATAATTCCCCGCCGAGTAACGAATAAGCTCAGGCAGCGACGTCAGCATCATCGGATCGAGAAGTGGATTGGTGTGGATGAGGACCTGGCGTATATCTTTGGCCATCGACATTGCGTTTTGGTGGGTCTCAAGCACGAATGTGATCTCTCCCATATTCGACATATGGGCAAGATATTGGTCGAATGGCACGTACATATATGATTCGGGAAGCTCACCTATCTGGGCGATGGGAGCGTTTTCGGTGACGCCCACTACGCGGGCTTCGATCTTGGAACTCGCCAGGTGCACGACCTGATCGAGGGGGTTTTGCCCAGGCCAGTATCTTTCAGCCATGGATTGATTGATGAGCACAACGGGTGACCCACTCGCATTATCAGCGGCTGAGAAACCGCGGCCACGCATAATGCGGGTTCCCGTCACATCGAGGAAATCCGGACTTACTGCGTTGAACTTGATCGAAACCGGATCATGTAACTCGGGATGGCTAGGTAGCAGGACATTTGTCGCGATTCCGGCCTCGGAAAGGCTGAGCGGCGCACGAATGCCGAATGAGACACGGCCGATCCCAGGCAGCGCCTTCATGCGTTCAACGACATCGTCGCGCATGCCTGGATCTGGTTCCTGAGTCCAGGCCAGCAACACCTGGTTGCGTGTCAAACCGATGGATTGAGTGCGAGTGTTGAGGAAGCTACGCACCAGGGCGCCGGTGGAGACGAGCAAGGCGAAAGAGACGCCGATCTGGAGCCAAACGGCGGCCCGGCGCAATACCGATGTCCTGCCAGTGACGCGTGCGGCCGATCCGGCCTGGATGATCGAGGAGAGTTGGGGTCGAGAAACCTGGCCGAGAGGAACGAGCGCGAGAAGCAGCATGGTAATCATCGCGAGCGAAGACGCGAAGAGGAAGACGCGTGAGTCCAGATGGAAGCTGGTTTCCGACGAGCCTACAGCAGCCAGCATGGCGGGCTCGGATACTAGCAATCGCGGTAGCACCGCCGCGATTCCGGCAGCCAACCCAAGTCCGGCAATCAATCCCAGAATCCCAAGCAGGAGGTTCTCAACCATCAACTGCCGTGCAACCACCCATCTTCGCGCACCGAGCGAGAGACGCAAAGCAACCTCCGGACCACGTGCGAGTCCACGTGCAATCATCAGATGCGCGACGTTGACCGTGGCCAGCAGAACAACACCGGCAACAATTGCAAACAGAAGCAAGCCGCTGGTACCAGCGTTTGTCATGCGATAACTGAAATCGCTGACAGCTCTCGCGCTACGGCCTTTGTTGTTCGCCGGATCGGCGGTTTCCATGGCGGCGGCGATAGCGGAGACCTGTCCGTTCACTTGTGCTACCGTGGCTCCGGGCGCAAGGCGACCAAGCACATTGAACCAGCGGAACCCATGCGAAGTGAGTTCCCCGGGGTCGGCGACCGCAGCCCAAGTCTCGGCGGGCATCCACAGATCGCGATCACCTCCGTTGTCCGTCTCGCGGAATTCGGACGGAAGCACTCCCCACACATCCACCTGGTTGCGCTTTTGTCCACCGCGCATCAGGGGAATCTGTTTGCCGACAATTTTGGGATCGCCGGCGAATTCGCGCTGCCAGAAAGCGTAACCAAGCAAAACCCCGGGGTGCGTGCGCAGTTGTGCCGCGTCCTTCTCCCCAAAAGAACGTCCCAGGATCGGGCGTACTCCGAGCGACTCAAAGAAATTGCTTGAAACCACATCAACGAGCAAGAGCGCTGTTGTGCCATCGGACCGCGGCATCAGGCTGCCTCGGCGGCCTATAGCGGCAACCGTCTTGAGTGCGGTGGTTCGTTGGGCGAGTTCGATATATTCCGGATAAGTAAAAAGACCCTCGGGGTCCGCGCTGGTTGTCGAGAAGATCCGTACCAATTCGCCGGGATGAGGCACTCGCATCGGATGCAACCAGAGGCCATCCATCAGGCAAAAAATGGCGGAACTTGCGCCGATGCCCAGCGCCAAGGTGAGCACGGCAGTGACCGTGAAGCCCGGTGCGCGTCGCAACTGACGAAACGCGTGACGAACATTCTGAAGCAGCGCATTCATATTCGTTCTCCCAATGGTGCGTTACTCGGTGCGCAGAGCCTTCATGGGTTCAATGGAAGCGGCGCGGCGAGCGGGAATGAAACCAGCCGCCGCGGCGCACAAGACGAGGATCAAAGGCGCACCCGTCAGGGCCCATAGATCGTAACTGCCCACTCCATAGAGCAGGCTGTTCATGAGGTAGCCAGCATAGAGTGCTGCGGGAATGCCGAGGATCAGGCCGATGAGGATCTGCCAGAGCACGCCGCGCATGACCAGGACCACTACACTCTGACGAGTCGCACCGAGGGCCATGCGGATGCCGATTTCACTGGTGCGCCTGGCCACGAAATACGACATGACACCGTAGAGCCCCACAGATGCCAGAATGAGCGACAAGATGCCGAAGAGGCTCGACAATTGCGCAATCAATCGTTCCTGATTGAAGTTGCCGGCCACTTGCGCATCAAGTGAGCGCAGATCCATGACGGTCAGATTGGGATCGACGCCGGCCAGTGTTTGACGGATCATTGATTCGGCATTCTGCTCGGGCCGATTGAAGTTGAGCACCATCGCGTTCATGAACATGGACTGAGTTTCAGTAGAGATCATCATCGGTTCTTTGTAGCCGGAATATGGCTGCGTCAGCGGGCGCAGGAAGACAGGACGCACTTCTTCGCGCGGATTGTTCAGCTTGAAGTTCGCAAAGACCCCGACGATCTCCCAACTGCCCGAGTACTGCGGGAGGTCGATGCCGAAATGCTGACCGATGGGGTCCTGGTTGGGAAAGAAACGCTTCACGAAAGCCTGATTGACGATGACGACCTGCGGGGATGTCGCCGTGTCCTGCTCCGTGAATCCGCGACCGCGAACCATGGGCACACCAATGGAATCGAGGAAATGGGTGCTGACGCGGTCCCAGCTTGATCCGCACTTGTCGCCAGGGCGGGGTGCGGGATGCCCCTGCTGGATGACGCATTCACCCCAGTTGTCGCCCTCAAGCGGGCTATACATTGCAAGGCCAACACCGGCCATGCCTGGGAGCGATGAGAAACGATCCTCGATCTCGCGATTCAGAGCTGGGAGACGGTCGACCGTGTAGCCGGCGCCGGCCGGGTCGAAGTGGAGCACGTAGCGATTAGACGTAGCGATGCCGAAGTTCTGATGTTCCAGGTTGTTCAGTGACTTGGTCATCAGAATTGCGCCCGCCAGCAGAACAAGCGACAGTGCGGCCTGAAAAATTACTAGCGTGCGTTGTGGAATCGAAGAGCGGTCACGAGTGGAGCGGTTGGCGCCGCGCATCGCCTCGGCCGGTTGCGCTCGGGATGAAAGCCACGCAGGGGCGGTGCCAAATAAAATACCGGTGATCAGCGAAATCAGAAACGCAAAACCGAGCACGGGCAGCGATGGACTCGCATCCAGGGGCATGTTGCGGGCATCGGGAAATGCGAGGGCAAGAATGGTGTGCGTTCCCGCGTAGGCGACCGCCAGTCCGGCAATACCACCGAGGCAGCTCAAAAGTATGCTCTCGGTTAGAATCTGCCGTATGACTCGGCTGCGGCCCGCACCAAGTGCCATGCGAAGGGCGATGTCAGAACGCTGCGCGGTGCTGCGCGCCAGAAGCAGGTTGGCGATGTTGGCGCATGCGATGAGCAGAACGACCGAAGAGAGAATCATCAGCATCTTCAGGCCGGTGCCCGTCTCCTGCTGCAGGCTTTGAATCCCCCCGCCTCCGGGGGAAAGAACCACGTGCATTTTAGGAACATTAGTCGAACCGCCATTGGCAAGAAGCACCGGACGTGTGTAAATCCATTGGCGCAGCGTCACAGATAATTTCGATTGCAATGCGGCAATGTTGGTTCCAGGCCGTACTCTGCCCAGCAGGTAGAGCCAATGTGATTCCTGATGATGGAGGATGGAACTGGCTCCGCGGACGTAGGGTTCGGTCTGGATGGGCATCCAGAAGTCAGGAGGATTGTCCGTCACACGATCGCCGAAAAAGCCCGGTGGAGCGATGCCAACGACGGTAAAGGGGCGGGCTTGAATAAAGATCGTGGAACCAACGATCGAAGGATCCGCGGAGAACTCACCCTGCCACGTCTTGTAGCTGATTACCGTTGCAGGCGCGGCGCCGGGCGTATCGTCATTATCGGAGAAGACGCGCCCGGTATAAGAACCAATGCCAAGCGTAGAGAAGTAATTGCCGGAGACGAACTCGCCGTGGAGAGATTTGGATAACGCGTTGCCGCGGCGCACGCTCCAGGCCCACTCGCCGGCCTGCACGGCGGCAAGCTGCTCAAACTCCGGCGTGGAGTTCCGGAGATGCTGAAAGAGATCGGTAGAGAAGATGGTAAAGTCGCCAGTATCGCTGGCATCGCCAGGGAAGCCGCCTTCTACGCAGCAGTCGCCGTTGTCACCTATGCGGTAGAGTTGGGCAGGGTTGGTGACGGGCAGCGATCGCAGCAGGATTCCCTGGACCAACGTGAAGATTGCGGTGTTGGCGCCAATGCCAAGCGCCAGAGTGATGACCGCGGTTAGCGTGAAGCCGGGCGATTTGCGCAACTGGCGCAAGGTGTAGCGAATATCCTGAAGCAACTGACTCATTGCGTTCGTTCTCCCTTGGCGGACTTGGCTATGTCAGCTACTCGCTTCTCAGTGCCTGCATGGGCTCAGTAGATGCGGCGCGGACAGCCGGAATAAGTGCCGCAACCAGGCCCGCGACCACCAGCAGCAACGCCAGCAACAGGAAGCCTCCTGCCTCTTTTTGCGTTTCGAAGTAAATGACCATGCCGATTAGCCTGCGCGCAACGACGGTAAGAACAAGGCCAACAACGGTGCCGGCGGCAAGCATCCACGTGACACGCGAGAGCACCATGCCCAGAATTCGGTTTCGGCTCGCACCAAGGGCCATGCGGACGCCGATGTCACGCGTAGCCTGCTCGACCTCATGACTGACGAGGCCATAGAGTCCGACCATCGCCAACACCAAGGCAAGCGAAGCAAAGATACCGAAAAGCCAGCTTTCCATGCGCTCGAAAACCAGCGTTTCTGAGACGACCTCGGTCATCGTGCGCGGTTCATCGAAAGGCACCGTTGGATCAATTTCATGAACGACAGAGCGGGCAGCAGAGATCACCTGTTTCGGATCGCCCGTAGTGCGCACCAGTAACGCCATGTTGGCAAGGTTATCCGGCTGATCTTTTGCCGGAATCTCGTCCATGAGCCAATCGCGTTCCGCCAGGGTTGGTTCGTAGAGAGTCTGGCGAATGTTGCTCGTAACGCCGACGATGCGCGTCCACTCTTCTTCCTTCGCGCTGTCGTCAGACCGCTGCAATGTGGGATCAAGTCCGGCGGGAATGAACTTGCTGACGAACGCATCGTTGACCAAGACGGTGCCGGCCTTGTTCTCCGCAGGGTCCAGCGCTGGCGAAAGCCTCCGTCCGCGGTGCAGCGCGATACCCATCACGTCAAGATATCCAGGACTGATAAAGCGGGTTTCAGCCAACATTTCCTTGTTCTTCGGATACGGGGGCTGGCCGGCAATGTGCACGTCGCTGTTGTTTCCCCAGCTCTCGATGGGCAATATGCTGATGAACCCGGCTGCCTGCACACCGGGCAGGTGGGCGATGCGCTCTTCCACGGGCCGGTAAAACTCAAAGACCATATTGCGGCCCTGATACCGTGCTGGGGAAAGACCGATCTTGACCGACAGGATGTGGGCCGGATCGAAACCCAGGTTCGTGTTGAAATAGCGTGTGACAACGCGCATCAGCAGACCGGAAACAACCAGCAGAACGAGGGTCAGAGCCACCTGCGTAACCACGAAGCCGGAGCGAAGACGCGCTTGACCTCGTCCGGTGCCAGCATTGCCGCCTGCCTTGAGGGCACGGTTAGGATCGATGCCGGAGAGACGTAGGGCGGGATAGAGCGATGCGGCGAGGCTGGCGACCACTGCAACGGCAATGGCCGCAGCTAGCACGATCCAGTTCATCTGAATGTCGGAGCCGCGGGCCAGTGCCTTGATGAGAAAAGCGCGCATGAGCTGCAGCAGAATCGAGGACAGCAGCACGCCACCCGCAGCGCCAAACAACGCGAGAAACAGCCCCTCGTTGAACATCTGGCCAAGCAAACGCGCTCGGCCAGCGCCGATAGCCACGCGCATGGCCATTTCGCGCTCGCGCTGGACGCCACGCGCCAGCAGCAATCCGGCGATGTTCACGCAGCCGATCGCCAAGACAGCCAAGACCGCGCCCAGCAGCGTCCAGAGCGGCCCCTTGGTTTTGCCTGCGACGCTTTCAGCGAGCGGCACCGCTTTCACGACGCGACCACCGTCGGTATCCGGATAGGCCTTCCCAATATCGCTGAAGACATGCTTCAGATCAGCCTGGGCTTGATCGACCGTCACGCCATCCTTCACACGTCCCACCGTGCGCAACCAATGCGCGCCTCGGTTGTTCATCCAACTCTGGTCAAGCACGCGTGGAATGTAAACGCCGCCGTGCTGGTTGAGCGGATAGCGAAATCCGGGGGGCATAACGCCGACAACGGTGAACGCCCTGCCATCGAGCTTGACCGGCTTGCCCAGAACAGAACGGTCGCCATTGAAGTAGCGCTGCCAGGCGTCATAACTGAGAACAACGATCTCGTTCTTTCCATCCAGTTGTTCACCGGGTAGATAGGTGCGCCCCAACAGGGGTTCCACGCCGAAAACCTGGAAGAAATTGTCGGTGGAGCGCACGCAATCGATGGCCGTGGGTCCCTCGGCAGGGGCGTCGATTGTGATCTTTCTGTAGTCGCTGTAGCCGGCAATAGTTGCGAAGGCGCGCACCTGCGCGCGCATGTCGAGGTAGCTTGCCCAGGAGGACGGCTGGTTGTACCCGGCGCCAGCAGTCGCCTGAATCGAGACGATCTTATCTGGGTTCACAAAAGGAAGTGGGCGCAGAATTACCGCATCAATTACGCAGAAGACGGCCGTGGCCACGCCCACACTCAGAGCGAGCGTAACGACGACGGTGAGGGCGAATCCTGGGGAGCGCCGCAACTGCCGCAGTGCATAGCGCATGTCCTGAAGCAAGTTGCGGAGCAGCATGATTAGGCCTCCACTTCTTCGGTGAGCTTTTTGAGCTCGTCTTCCGAGACCACCTTCCCGTCAAACAGGTGCACTTCGCGCTGCGCGTGCTTGGCGAAACGTGGATCGTGGGTAACCATGCAGATGGTCGAGCCTTCGCGATGAAGGTCTGCGAGCAGATGCATCACGGCCTCACCGTTTTTCGAATCCAGGTTGCCAGTGGGCTCATCGGCCAGCAGGACGGAGGGTGAGCCAGCCAGCGCACGCGCAACTGCCACGCGCTGCTGCTGACCGCCGGATAGCTGGGCCGGATAGTGCTTCATGCGATGGGCCATGTTGACACGCTCGAGAGCGTCCTTCACACGCTTCTTGCGCTCCGGAGAAGGCATACCGGCGCGATAGGTAAGCGGTAGCTCAACGTTCTCTTCGACGGTGAGATCGCCGATGAGATTGAAGCTCTGGAAGATGAAGCCGATTTCCTGATTGCGGATTCGCGAACGATCGCCGAAGCTGAGACTCTCGACCGGCTTGTTATTGAGCAAATATTTGCCGCCGGTCGGCGTATCGAGCAAACCCAAAATGGAAAGCAGCGTGGATTTGCCGCAGCCCGAAGGGCCGGACATGGCTACATACTCGCCGCGCGAGATGGTGAGGTGAACTCCAGAGAGCGCATGCGTCTCCACTTCGTCGGTGTAGAAAACCTTGGTGAGGTCTTCAATTTCAATGAGGTTATCGTTAGATGCCATCCTGTCCCCCTCTTGTCAGTTATCAGTTGTCAGTTATCTGTCATCAGAACCGAGGGACCGGTTCCCTCTCGTCTGGCACCAGATTCTTCTTGGCTGCGGAGTTACCGTTTACAACACTTGCACTCAGTGTGCGACTACCCCAGGATCCAAACGAATGCGGTCCACGGTGTCTTCTCTCGACATATCCGAGAGAATCACCGTGTCACCCTCCTTCAATCCTTCCAACACCACAATGCTGTTGACCGAAGCGCGGCCGACCTTGACCGGGACGCGCACGGCACCCTTGCCGTCTGGATCCACCTTGAAAAGACTCAAAGTCGAATTCTCATTGCCGAGCGCCGGTCGGCCGACGTAGAGCACATCATTCAGGTGTTCCAGGTCAATGGTGCCATCCACGCTCAAGTTTGGAACCGCACCCGGAGGTAAAGGCCCATCAAGATCTACGTCAACGGTGCGCGTTCCGTTCACTACGGAAGGATCAATTCTGGTGACATGGCCCGAGATAATGCCGTTGTGGGTATCAATCGAGGCGGGCTGGCCAATTTGGATGTCACGAGCCTGGGTTTCGGCGATTTGCAGAGCGGCCTTGAGCTTATCAAGCTGAGTGACCTCGGCTACCGAGGTTCCCGCTGTGACATGCTGACCCACCTGGACCGGGGTGGCAAGTGGAGAAAGCACACCGGAGATTCCGGCGCGCACATGCAGAGCATCCGATTGCTTTTGATAAAGATCGAGCAGCGCTTTGGCCTGGTCGATCTTGGTCTGCTGGGAAGCTAGCTGGACTTCGATTGCCTTCTGGTTCACGTCGAGTTGCTGTTCGGAGAGTTTTTTCTGCACGGTCAACTGATCAGCTGTAGTCTTCGACGCGTGCGAGACGATTCCTGAAACCACTCCCAGCTTGAACAGTGCCTCGTCTGTCTGCGCCTGCAATTGGTCCTGGGTATAGGAAGCGTTGACCTGCGCAGCAGCAGTCTTCTTGTCCATCATCGTGCTTTCGAGCGTTGCCTGAAGGCTTTTGTAGTCGGCCTGTGCCTGCTTCAGGCCGAGTTGCGCCGTGAGAAGCAATTGCTGAAGCTGAGGATCATCCAAGTCCATCAGTACGGTATCCGGAGTGACCTTGGTTCCAGGCAATACGCGAATGCGCACGACCGTCGCGTCAGTTTGCGCCGGAATAAGCTCGATGGAGTCTTCGCGCGGCACAAGGCTGCCAGTCGAACCGCGCACCTGACGGATGATGTTCCCTCGCTTGACCGTATCTGGCCACACAGTTGAACCGTCTACGGTGGGCGCCGCTGGTTTGAGCCTCGAAACCGCAACCGCAAGGGCCGTTAGAACCAACACTCCGACGACACCCCATACCACGAGCTGCCGTTTCTTCTTCTGCTTCAAATCTGGGCGGGCGATATCCATCACGCCTGGTATTAGCATTTGCTATGCCAAAGAAGTGCTCTTGCTACTCTTTGAAAGCAAAGTACTTCCAGATGAATATTGGGACGATCTGCCGATCGAAGTGACCGGTTGCGGAGAGAAGGTGTTCGATTCCGGACAGTGTGAGGAGGGGGAAAATGGCTTGAAAAGGTAAGTCGCTTCGTGTTCAGAGGCGCTCAACGGCAAGGGCCACCGCGTTGCCCCCGCCGAGGCATAAGGCAGCAATCCCCTTACTCTTGCCACGCCGCTCCAAAGCGTAGAGCAGGGTGACGAGAATGCGTGCTCCGCTGGCGCCGATCGGGTGACCGATGGCGATCGCACCGCCATGAACGTTGACTTTAGCGGGGTCCAGAGCCAAATCGCGATTGACGGCCAGAGCCTGGACACTGAACGCTTCATTCAGTTCGAAGAGATCCACATCTGCGAGCGACCAGTCGACTTTCGCAGCAACCTTTCGGACAGCTTCGATGGGTGCAAGACCGAACCACTCCGGCTCGCCGCCACTGGTTGCTTGGCCGCGGATGACGGCCAGCGGCTTCAGGCCCAGTTGGCGTGCACGGTCCGCGCTGGTAACGACGAGAGCCGCCGCGCCATCGCTCACTCCGGGAGAATTGCCGGCAGTGATTGTACCGCCCTCCTGAAAAGCCGGCTTGAGACGCGAAAGAATCCCGACTGTCGTTTCTGGACGAACGGACTCGTCCGCGTCGAAGCTGCGAGGTTTCTCACCCTTTCTTGCTGCGGGAATCTCAATGGGGAGAATCTCGTCGCGGAAGAATCCCATCGCCGTTGCCGCCGCAGCGCGCCTGTGCGACTCGACCGCGAATGCATCCTGCTCTTCGCGCGTGATGCCGTACTTGGCAGCTATCATCTCTGCGCCCACGCCCATGTGAAAACCTCTGTAAGCCTCCCATAGGCCGTCGTAGATCATCGAATCCACCAGCGCGCCGTTGCCCATGCGGTAGCCGGAGCGGGCTTGGGGAAGCAGGTAGGGTGCGTTAGTCATCGACTCCAGACCACCAGCGATCAGGATCTCCGCATTCCTGGTCTGAACGGCCTGCGCAGCAAGAGCTACGGCTTTCAGGCCGGATCCGCAAACCTGGTTGACAGTGAATGCGCCCGACTTTGGCGAGAGGCCGCCGTAAATGGCCGCCTGACGCGCAGGGTTCTGGCCGAGGCCGGCCTGAAGGACACAACCCATGATGCATTCGTCAATCTGCTGAGCCTCAACTCCGGCGCGACGAACTGCTTCGCGCACTGTGAGGGCGCCCAATTGCGGCCCGGAGAAAGATTGGAGCGAATCCTGAAATTTGCCGACCGGGGTGCGGACGGCGGAAACGATAACGACCTCTCTCATGACGCTCCAAAGGGGTGGAATGAAACTGACTTTGCTTTGTTTAGATGCGCCCTGCGGCGCGCAGGTCGCGGATCTCCGCGTCGTCAAAGATGCGGGAGCGGATGAGAAAGCGAACACCCTCGCCATTGTCGAGCGAGAACATGCCACCCCGGCCAGCAACCACATCGAGAGTCAGTTGCGTATGCTTCCAATACTCGAACTGGCTGCGGCTCATGTAGAAGGGCTCACCGTCCACTTCGCCCAACTGCACGTCCGAGTCGCCAGTCATGAACTCGCCGCGCGGGAAACACATCGGGGAGCTGCCGTCGCAGCAGCCCCCCGACTGGTGGAACATGAGCGGCCCATGCTTCTGGCGCAGGACGCGAATCAGGTGAATGGCCAAGTCGGTGGCCAACACCTGCGGTGGTAACTCCGCCATAACTCCGACCTCGTTTAGAAGAATCCGAGCTTCTTGGGGCTGTAACTCACCAGCAGGTTCTTGGTCTGCTGATAGTGGTCGAGCATCATGCTGTGCGTTTCGCGGCCAATGCCGGATTGCTTGTAGCCGCCGAAGGCCGCGTGAGCCGGATAGGCATGGTAGCAGTTGATCCATACGCGGCCCGCTTGAATCCCGCGTCCGAGCCGGTGGCAGCGATTGACGTCACGGGTCCAGAGACCTGCACCGAGGCCGTAGAGCGTGTCGTTCGCAATCTCCAACGCATCTTCCTCGTTCTTGAAAGTGGTTACGGAGACCACCGGTCCAAAGATCTCTTCTTGGAAGATCCTCATTCGGTTGTGGCCGCGGAAAACGGTAGGCTGGACGTAATATCCGCCTTCGAGTTCGCCCCCGAGGTGAGCGCGGCTACCTCCCGCCAGTAACTCAGCGCCTTCCTTGTGGCCTATGTCGATGTAGCTCAGGATCTTCTCCAATTGCTCGCTCGAAGCCTGCGCGCCGATCATAGTGTCGCTCTCCAACGGGCTTGCCTGCTTGATGACCGCAACCCGCTTGAGGGCACGCTCCATAAAGCGGTCGTAGATACTCTCCTGGATTAGCGCACGGCTGGGACAGGTGCAGACTTCACCTTGGTTCAGAGCGAACATGACGAAACCTTCGATGGCCTTATCGAAGAAATCGTCGTCTTCCTGCAGAACGTCGGCAAAGAAAATGTTCGGAGACTTGCCACCCAGTTCCAGCGTGACAGGGATCAGGTTCTGGCTGGCGTATTGCATAATCAGGCGCCCGGTCGTGGTTTCGCCGGTGAAGGCGATCTTGGCCACGCGCGAACTGGAGGCCAGCGGTTTGCCTGCTTCCAGACCGAAGCCGTTCACGATATTCAGCACACCCGGCGGAAGCAGGTCGCCCACCAGCTCCGCCCAGACCAGGATGCTGGCGGGTGTCTGCTCTGCCGGCTTCAGAACCACGCAGTTGCCAGCCGCGATGGCCGGGGCGAGTTTCCAGGTAGCCATCAGCAGCGGAAAATTCCAGGGAATGATCTGTCCGACGACACCTAACGGCTCGTGATAGTGGTAAGCCATCGTGTCGCTGTCGATCTCGGAGATGGTACCTTCCTGCGCGCGAATGCAGCCAGCGAAATAGCGCCAGTGATCGATGGCCAGTGGAAGATCGGCCGCCATCGTTTCGCGGATGGGCTTGCCATTGTCCCAGGTTTCAGCCAACGCCAGAATGTCCAGATTGTCTTCCATGCGCTGGGCAATCTGGATCATGAGGTTGGCGCGATGGGTTGGGCTGGTATGCCCCCAGGCGACGCGTGCGGCGTGCGCTGCGTCCAGGGCCAGTTCGATGTCCTTCCCGTCAGAGCGCGGAATCTCACAGAATGTCTTTCCGGTGACCGGGGTGACGTTCTCAAAGTACTGGCCGGAAGCAGGCTCAACCCACTTGCCGCCAATGTAATTGCCGTAACGCGGGCGAAAGCTCACTTGATCGCTGAGCTTGCCCGGATGCACTGCTGTGGCTGTCGCCATCGAAGTGTCCTCCAGGAGGGAAATACCGCGCAAGTGCTGGCACAGGGGACGCGGCGGAAGAATCATACACGCACGAATGGACGAATGGGCAGTCCTGGCCACGAAACCGATCCCACGAAACGGCAACGCATTGAAACGACTAGGCCACCTCCAATAGCCCCTCCTGCCAGACGAATCGATATCGAATCTAGGCATCTCAAGGGAACCCAGCGGAGCACCGGTCCCAGACACGAAACGCGTTAGAGGGCAGCCGGAGTCTAAAAGGGCCACATCTTGCCCCAAAAGTGTGATTGATCCCGAGACGTGGTTACTTTAGGTTACTTATGTACGTGATGACATGAGTACCAGCGATGGCAAGGGCAGTCCCCGAGATCCGGTTGCGGTTTCGGTGACGGATGAATGCCTGCTGTTGTTTGGCGTTAGGAGAATTGATGCTAGTCCCCCTGTTCGAATTCGCCGCAATCGCATTCGTGGCAACCTATCTCGGACGTATGAAAACCGCTGCATGCCGCCGCGGCACGCAGTCGTGGGAATCTCTTGTGGCTAGACTACGCTCCGACTGGAGCGCTCGCGAGCTAACCGAGAACTTCCTTTGGAGGGAAGGGCTGGACACAACTCCAGATGAGGCTTGGGGGCGCGTTCATGGTCCTTACGGTCTCTGCGCCATGTATCAGAACGCCGGGGTCATGGTGGAGATGGCCGACTTTGCCGCCAGGAATTGCGACTCCGTCGATCGCGAACTTCTTGAGACTCTGCGCACCGACGCCATGCACATCCGCATTTGCGTTTTAACGGCTCTTGCGCGATACGCCTTCAGTCAAGTAAACGACGCCATCAGCGTGAATGCTTACCGCGCCGCGTCCATGTATACGGGGATGGCAGCAAGGATGACGCAACTGCTCCAGGCAAACGCTGCCGAAGTTCTTCCGGATTTTGTTGCCGCGATGTAGTGAGGGAAACTGCTTCATTTTGAAACCCCGGCTCACGCCGGGGTTTTTTGCGTGCTAATACGGCAGCCGACATCCGTTCTCACGGTGCGACGGGATTGATAACCCTCGCCAATCGCCGCTACACTCTCGTCACTTCCCGAGATAACCCTCGGGGCGCCAGCGATTGCTGCTTTCATTCTCATCCTAAAGTTCGGGATGCGAGCCAACCTTTAGTCCATTGTGCGTGTCCATCCAGCTCGCCGAATATGGCTGAAGCGTTGAGACGGGGACGATTCGCGCGAGCGTATCTCTGTCTCTCGCCAAGCGTCGATCATCTTTCGAATCATCGACGCTGATAGTGCCGAGTCTTCATCGGAAGCCACCACCTTACGTAGCGTCGCAATCGTCGTATGTAGATACCTCAGGCAATGATGGGGATGCCGATTTGAGCATACGTTCAGTCCAGAATTCCGCCTTCCGGACTACTATGACCGGACAAAAGGACTCGCCCGCTTGGCCGCTCTTCTTGCTATTCGTCGGAAGTTTGTCCCTTGGACTGCGGGGCATCTCACAAGGGCAAGAAGCTCCCATTGCACGCTCTTCCAGATCGCCGATGCAGCAACATTACGACGCAGCGTTTCGATTTCAGAGTGACGGTAATCTATCCCGCGCGGATTCGGAATACAAGCTCTTTCTCGCCATGGCCCTGCACCGGGTTGCCAATGGCAAAGCAACTTTGGGGAACTATGGTCATGCAGTGCCTATATACGAGGAGGCTCTCCGGCTGCAGCCTCACGATCGCGGCCTGCAGGTTGACTATGCCGGTGCCGCTTTGGATGCTTCGGATTGGAGAAAGGCGAAGGCCCTGGCTGCTGCGGTGTTGGCCTCGCTCAAAAACGATGCCCAGCCCCCTGACGGACGAGCTGTTTCCACGCTGGCGCAAGCTCAGTTGGAACTGGGAGAGCATCAGGAAGCTCTGGAGGAATTCAGAATCGCCGCTAAACTGCGCTCGGGTTTCGACACATCCTCTCAATTGGCAGCGGCTTACCTTGTTCTGGGGAAAAGGTCGGATGCCAAACATATCCTCGATGAGATGCCGAAAAGATTCGGGGATACGGCCGATCTTCATTTGCGGCTAGGCATTGTTTACGGTAGGACCAAGTTTTTCGATGAAGCTATCGAAGAATTCAGAAAGGCGATCGCGAAGGACAGCCGGTTGAAAGGCGCACACTACTCACTAGGCGCCAGCTACATGATGCAGTCGGGCCAGCCCGGCTTCGACAAGGCGGAGGCGGAGTTTCGCAAGGAAATCGCGATCGATCCAAATAACCCGCTACCGTTTGCGCCTCTCGCCCGCATTGCTTTGGCCCGACACCTATATACAGAAGCCGAAGCGTATATGAAGCGCGCTCTTGAGCTAAATGGAAAGAGCGCAGAAAACTATCTCATGCTTGGCCAGCTTTACAGAGATACCGGAAGACCTTCGGAAGCTGAGAAAGCTTTTCGCGAGGCTTTAGCCCTCACGATCGACCCCTCAATGAATGATTATGAGATAGAGCAAGCCCATTTCTGGCTAGGCAGGCTTCTGATTCAAAGTGGGGATTCATCGGAAGGGCGCAGGGAACTGGAAGTGGCTCAGAATCTGCTCTACCTGAAGGAGCAACAGCTTCAGTCTAGATTGTCGGGGAACACCATTCCCCACGCGCCGCTCGATAGGACGCACGAAGCCAGACCGGAGGACTTAGCCGCGCAAAAGACGTTGGAGAAGCAGGCTGGACCGCTGATCGCCAGTAGTTACTGCAACCTCGGGGTCAACGCTGCAAACGCAGGCAAATACGCGGATGCGTCAAGCGACTTTGAACAAACGGCGAGCTGGAACCCTACGCTCGAGGGTGTGAATGAGAACTGGAGCCGCGCGGCCTTTGCCGCGAAGGAATATGCGCGGGCGGTAGTGCCGCTGAGCCACATGCTCGCCTTGCACCCAGAGAACGCCGATGTGCGGTCGATGCTCGGGTTCAGCTTTTACATGATTCACGATTACGCTCAAGCCCTGCAGGTACTCCAACCTATCGAAGCGAAGATGGAAACGAACCCTGCGCTGAGATTGGCATACGCCGGATCAATGGCACTGGCTGGAGACTACACCCAGGGAATGGTTCGACTAGAAACTCTTGAGCGAGCTAGCCCAGACACGGCGATCGTCCATTATTTACTTGGTCAAGCTTACGCGAAAAAGGGTTACTATGGTCAATCGATCGAAGAGTTGCGAGTTGCGCTGAAGCTCGACCCATCGAGTGCGGACACCAAGGGTGCGTTGGCAACAGCTGATCTGGCACTCGGCAAGAAAGAAGAAGCGCTGTCGCTCCTCTCAGATTTGGCGAAGTCCAGCCCAGAAGATGCGGATGCCTCCTATCGGCTTGCACGATTGCAGATTGAACTCGGGTTGTGCGAAGCCGCGGTGGGCAACTTGGAAACCGCAATCCGGCTCAACCCAATGAACGCCGGCTACCATCGGGAGTTGGCAGAAGCTTATCAAAAGAATGCACAACCGGATGAGGCCGAGCGAGAAGCCCGGCAATCAGAGACGTTACAAACACAGATAGACTCCAACATACAACCTCGAGGCGGCAATTCAGAAAGCACCAATCGCTTTCTCGAGGCTTCAAAGACACAAAGGAATTAGAGCTTGTTTCACAGCCTTATTGTGTTCATTCGATGCGGGTGAACCTAATGAGCAGAATTGCGCGAG
>JBEKPF010000027.1:0-65927 GCA_049521035.1 Occallatibacter sp.
CAACGCTTGTATTGAAGCCCGATCCGTCACGTCACTTGGAATCCGCAACGTGCGCCCCCCAAGCTGCTCAATCTCCGCCGCCGTCTTCTCCAGCGGCGCTGCCCTCCTCGAGCTCGCCACCACGTCGGCGCCGGCTCCTGCCAGTCCCAGCGAGATCGCGTGCCCCAGCCCAGTCGTCCCGCCGACCACCACAGCAACTCTTCCGCTCAAATCAAATAGACTTTGGCTCATAGAATCAACTTTCCTTAACGCATTCCCACCGAACCGACGAATAGTCTAGACCCACAACAATTCTTGTTTCTCGTCCAATCAAAAACCTTATCACGCAACCCGCTCCACCAAGCCGTGCCGTCTCGCACCCACGCAACTCAGGCCAATACGATACAGTGTCATTGAACTTCATAGGCTCGCCATGAACGCCGTTTCCGCATCTACCGTTGAATCTCTAGCAACACCAGTCCAGCCTTTTCGCCTCGACAATCGCCACGCCCTTGTCACGGGCGGTGCCAGCGGCATTGGTGAGGCCACCGCCCGGGAACTCATCCGAGCCGGAGCCTTCGTCCATATCGCCGACATCAACCACCCAGCCTCTGAAGCCCTCGCCCATTCCCTCGGTCCCTCAGCGCAGCCTCTCCATCTCGATGTCACCAGTCCGGCTTCGATCGCTGCTGCGGTCTCCCGCCTCACCCGTCTCGACATACTGGTCAACAACGCCGGCATTGGCCATGTAGGCTCCATCGAGACCACCGAGCCTGAGGACTTCGACCGCCTTATCAACGTCAACGTCCGCGCCGTCTACCTCGTCACTCGCGCCTTCCTTCCATTGCTCCTCGGCGCCAACGACAACCATCCGGCAGTCGGCTGTGTCGTCAACATCGCCTCCGTCTCCGGCCTGGTCGGCATCAAACAGCGCTTTGCCTATTGCACCAGCAAGGGCGCCGTCATCGCCATGACCCGCCAGCTTGCCGTCGATCACCCCAGAGCCCTTCGCGTCAACGCCATCTGTCCCGGCACCGTCCAGACCCCCTTCGTTGAGGGCTATCTCGAAAAGTTCCATAAGGACACCAAGGAAGAAACCCGCGCCGAACTCCGCGCGCGGCAGCCCATCGGCCGTCTCGGCCAGCCGGAAGAAGTCGCATCCATGGTCCGTTATTTAGCCTCAGACGAAGCCGCCTTCATCTCCGGCTCCCTCTTCACCATCGACGGCGGCTGGACCGCCGCGTGACGTCCACCGCCTGACGCCACCATCCATCCGATTCCACCCCGGAGACCTCAATGAAACTTGTCGCATTTTCAACTGACGACGGCATCGTCCATCCTGGCGCCCTACTCGAAGAGACCAACCTCGTCGTCGACCTCAGCGCCACTGGTTATGCAGACACTCTCGCTGTCATCGCCGCGGGCATCACAACCATCTCGCCAAATTCCGACGTGTGTCTCACTCACCGCTTCAGCGATGTCACGCTTCACGCTCCGCTCTCCAACCCGCCACGCGTCTTCGCCATCGGCCTCAACTACCGCGACCACGCCATCGAATCTGGTATGGCTATCCCCACCACCCCGGTCGTCTTCTTCAAACTCCCCACCGCCATCGTCGGCCCTGGCGAGTCCATCGTCCTTCCCAAAAACTCCACCCAGCCCGACTACGAAGCCGAGTTAGCTTTCGTCATCGGTAAAGGCGGCTATCGCATCCCAGCTTCGGCGTGGCGCGACCACGTCTACGGCTACACCATCGTCAACGATGTCAGCGCACGCGACGTTCAATTCGCGACAACGCAATGGTCCTTGTCCAAGAGCTTTCCCACCTTCTGCCCCATCGGTCCGGCCATTGTCACCGCCGATGAAATCGCAGATCCGCACGAGTTGAACATCAGCTTGACCATTGACGGTGAGCAGCTTCAGAATTCCAACACCCGCGAACTCGTCTTCAAAATCCCCGAGTTAGTCGAGTATCTTTCTTCCATAACTCCGCTGCTCCCCGGCGACATCGTCTCTACCGGCACGCCTCCCGGCGTAGGCCTCGGGCGCACTCCCAAGCGCTGGCTCAAACCTGGGGAAACGGTCACCATCACCATCGAAGGCCTCGGCTCCCTCACCAACCCAGTTATCGCCGAGTAACCAAAATGGCTGTGTGAAGAGTTGCGCGAAACCTGCCAATGTTCGCTCCGAGGGTTGTGAATTGGAGGCGAATGGCCGCCTGGAGGGTTGCAGAAATCGGAGGCCTTAACCTTGTGGGCCTGCTGCGTTTGCGTTTTGGAACCTGGAAAGGTGCCGAATTAAGCAGAACGGTTGCTGAGAATTGAACACCGTTTCGGCGGTGTACGATTAGTTTTCGGTAAGGCTCTTTGTTGCAGCAGCTTAGATATAAGGAGGCTGTTAGAAAGGTTGGGTTTGGCGTGAGTTTTCGCCGCGAAGCCTCACTGTGGGTCCGTCGACGACATCCGGAGGTCTTTCCGATCGGATAGGTGGTCAGGGAACTCTTCGATAATCGCCTCGATCATGGGGACGGTGTACAGTTCTTCGGGATCGACGTCGCGGCGATCGTCGTGGTAATACTCTCCTTCGTCGAAAGCCAAGTAGACACGCCAAAACAGGTCCGGTCTTTGCCCGCCAACGTGTGTGATGGCGGAATGAATATCGTTTACGATCGCATCGCAGAGCGTGAAGTCCAGTTCTTTTTTGAAGTAACCTTCAGCGATACGAAGCGCAATGGCGTCGTAAAGTTCGTCATTTGAGGTCTGCAGGTAGCCGGACCATCTAACGATGTCAGAACCTTTGATTCTGGAATTGAAGAATGGCCTTTCAGGCTGACGATCCTTGTATATCTCGATCAACTCCGCCCACACTTTCGCAAACGATTTTTCCATTCTTAGATCCAAAGCCATCGCGGGCACCCCCTAATCTGGTGAGGCCAAGCTTTATTGCATGTCTGAGGACCGGTCGCACTTCGCCAACTTTCTGACGCGCTAACCAGCTTCCTCTCGTTCCGATCCAAACCACCCGTACAGCGCAACGCCCACAAAGCAAGCCGCAGGGACCGTGTACGCCATCGCCACTCCGGCTATGTCCGCTAACCTCCCCATGAGTGGTGTTAACGCCGCACCGCCGATAATCGACATCACAATCAGAGCACCGCCCGTCTTGGTGCGCGTCCCAAGCCCCTTCACTCCCAGCGCGAATATTGTTGGAAACATCATCGACATGAAAAAGCTCACTGCAACCAGGCATCCGACGCCGAGCCAACCAGGGTGCAGCGCGGCAACCGCACAAATCACCGCATTGGCCACCGCAAATGCCGTCAGCAGCCGTGCCGCCGACACAAACCGCAGCAACCACGTCGATGCAAACCGTCCAGTCGTAAACGCCACCAGAGCAGCCGTCAGCCAATAACCTGCGCTCCGCTCACCCAGGCCCGCATACGACATCACGTACTGGATCATGTAACTCCACGCGCCCACCTGCGCGCCCACATACAAAAACTGTGCCGCCACTGCCAACACAAAGTGCTTTCGCTTCCATAACGGCTTCGATGTATCGGTTGCTAGCGAGTTGCGCGAGTAGTCCATCCCCGTGTGTGGAAAGGTTGCCCGTGCAATCAGCACCGCCCACAGCAGCGCCACGCATCCCAGCACCACATACGGCACTACCACCCGCAGCGTTTCGCTGCGCAGATAGTCGCGGTACGTATGCGCCGCCTGCATCGCGGCAACCTGATCCGGCTTTAGCTCAATACCCGAAAAGATGAATCGGCTCCCGATCAGCACGGCCGTTATGCTTCCCAGCGGATTGAAAGCCTGCGACAGGTTCACCCGTTGCGCTGCGCTCTCCGCATGGCCTAGCTGAATAATGAACGGGCTCGCCGCCGTCTCCAGAAACGCAAGGCCGCTCGCTATCACAAAAAGCGCGGTCAGAAAGAACCAGTACTGGTCCACAATTGCAGCCGGCCAGAACAGAATGCACCCAGTTCCGTACAAACAAAGCCCAATCAGGATGCCAGCCTTGTACCCCGCCCGGCGCATGATCTCGCCCGCCGGCATGGCGAGCAGAAAGTACCCCATATAAAAGGCCGACTGCACCAGCCCGGCCTGCAGCCGGTTAATCTCGAAGGACTTCATGAACTGCCGAATCAGAATGTCGTTGAAGTTGTTCGGAATCGCCCATAGAAAGAACAATGCCGTGACAAGCACGAAAGGCAGCATCCGTCCTGCCGGAACCAGGGGCGCTTTAATTCCCTTCTGCCGCGCGGCCCCACTCGTTCCGATTGACCCCGTAGAAATGCTCAACGTTGGCTCCTTCAATCTCAACCACTTCAGCGGTCGAGTGCACCACCCTTTCTACTCAATCCGCGCTCGTCGTGGCAAACGAGGCGGCAACTCGGCCTTTCACGCGAAGTCAGATCGTCCACAACAAACCTGCCAACGATCTCTGTCCAGCGCGCCTATCATTCTCCGTAGGGCAAATCTATTCTTCACAACCACTGGAGCCCACATGGATATCTCGCTTGAGGCCGCGCGCCGTTACTATGCGGAGGACCTGCGCTTCGTGGCACGCATGCAATCGCCCGCCCTCTTCGCGGCATTCGCATCCGTCCCGCGTGAGCGCTTCGTTGGCCCCGGCCCTTGGCGAGTGATGAGTCAGGACGGATACTGGACCACGGAGGACGCAGATCCCAGGCGCGTCTACCACAACGTGCTCATCGCCCTCAACGAATCCAAGTCCATCAACAATGGACAGCCCAGCCTGTGGGCTCACTTTTTCGATCTGCTAGGTGTCCAGCAAGGCGACCACGTGCTCCACCTCGGCTGCGGCACAGGCTACTACACAGCCATCCTCGCCGAAATCGTCGGCCCACAAGGAAGAATTGTCGCAGTTGAGATCGATGCGCCCCTCGCCGAGCGCGCGCGTGTCGCGCTAAGCCTATGGCCTCAAGTCACGGTCCTCAACGCCGACGGCTCCAGCAGTCCACTCGAGCCCGTCGATGTAATCGTCGCCAGCGCCGCCGCAACCCATCCACAGCCATCCTGGCTCGCAGCCCTCAAGCCAGGCGGCAAACTCCTCTTTCCCATGGCGCCAGCAAAGGGCCCGGGTGCAATGGCTCTCCTCACCCGAAAGACTGGCCAGAGTTTCGCAGCGGAACTCCACTTCGGAACCTACTTCATCCCCTTCAGCGGAGCCTGCAACCCCGCTGTAGCCGGTCCACTGGCAGAAAGCCTGGCTCGCGATCAAGGCAAGCCCGTCAAATCCCTCCGCCTGGACGCCCACAAAGTGGACAAAACCTGCTGGCTGCACAACGACACCTGGTGCTTCTCCACTCGCAACCCATCTATGCTAGACTAGACCTAGTCAAGTCAGGAGCAATAGAATGCCAACGGCCACAGTCTCAGCTTCCCCACAAACCGTGAACATTTACGAAGCCAAGACCAAGCTCTCAAAGCTAGTCGACCTGGCCGCCGCCGGTCAGGAAATCATTATTGCGCGCGCCGGAAAACCTGTGGCCCGCCTGACGACAATCGACCAACCAAAGAAGAAACCCATCGTCTACGGTCTCCTGGAGGGGAAGGGCTGGATCGCCGACGATTTTGACGACCCGCTTCCCGAGGAAATTCAAAAGTATTTTGAAGGGCGTGGCGACGACGAATGAGGATTCTGCTCGATACGCATATCTTCTACTGGCTGTTCTACGACCAGCAGAGACTTCCATCGGCGGCGCGCAGGATTCTCGACGATGCCGACGCGGTATTTGTCTCGGCCGTGTCCTTCTGGGAGATCGCGATCAAAGTCAGGGTTGGCAAGCTGAAAGCCGACATTCCTGAACTGCTTTCCAGCCTCGAAGCTGCTAATCTACTCGAACTCCCAATCCTTGCGCGGCACACGCCGCTCGTTTCAATCCTGCCCCTCCACCACACCGATCCTTTCGACCGCCTCCTCATCGCCCAGGCTATGAGCGAACCGCTGCACCTGCTAACAGCCGATCCGCAGCTTAAGCAATACAGCGAGTTGGTTATTCAAATCTAATGCGATGCGTGCCTACCCTTGATTCGCACTTGCGTCCCAATGAGAGTGTCTATGTGGAAGAAAATCAAATCGGCATTCAACCCGAACAGGCGTACCGAGTTGACCACTCTCTTTTCAATGCCAGATCCTGAATTGCAATCAGACTACGAAAAGGCATTTTACGCGCCACCGGTCTGCTACTCCGCACAGTTTCCAAGCGTTCCAGCACCCAAAGCTCACACCGTACCTGAACTCCTCGCAGCAAGATGGATTGCCGGCCGAATTCGCCCAGAACAAACTCCGGGCATAGCCGCCGACCTTCTCGAAGCCGGGTTCGATACGCCATCCATGCGCAGGCTTGCGGGAGAAATGCGTGTTCAGTGCACGGCAGATGTTTCGGATCTGGTTGAGAAGATGATGAATGAACTGGGTGTCAAGCTCCCGGAATCAGGAATCGAAGCAAGGAAGCTCTCAACCCAGCAGATCGCTCGCGAAGTCGTTGCCGGAATGCGGAACCCTTGGACAGCAGCTTCCGAACTCCATCACCTTTGGGGACATGAGGTTTGGCACCAAAAGAACCTTGCCGAAATCACTCAACTACTCGAGGCGCTCGATTCGGGCAGCATCGCTCGCGGCACACTCCCACAACTGACAGACGAAATCATCGAAGCGTTCGCACGACTTGGTGCTTGAAGCTCAGTTAGCCACTTCTACAGCACCCCCGCCAGCCACTTCCCCGTATGCGAGAGCAGATTTCCGGCCACTTCTTCCGGTGTCCCTTCCGCCACAATCCGACCGCCGCCTTCGCCGCCTTCCGGCCCCAGGTCGATCACCCAATCCGCGCTCTTGATCACATCCAGATTGTGTTCAATCACAATCAACGATCCGCCGCCATCAATCAATTTGCGAAACGCTGTCAGCAGTTTCGACACATCGTCGAAGTGCAACCCCGTCGTTGGTTCATCCAGAATGTAAAGCACCCGGCTCGCCTGCGACGGCTTCGCATTCGCATTCGCCGCTCGTACTTGTGACAAATGCGCCGCCAGCTTCACCCTTTGCGCCTCGCCGCCTGACAACGTAGTTGCCGATTGACCCAGCCGCAAATAACCCAACCCAATCTCATCCAGCACCGCCAGCTTTTCCAGCAGCCGCGTCTGCCCAACAAAGAACCGCAGAGCTTCTTTCACCGTCATCTGCAGCACTTCGTGAATATTCTTGCCCTTGTACTCAACCTGCAATACCTTCGCCTGGTAGCGCGTCCCGTTGCAGTCCTCGCACGGCAGTTCCACATCCGCCAGGAACTGCATCTCCACCGTCACCGTCCCGTCGCCCTCGCACGTATTGCAACGCCCGCCCGGCACGTTAAACGAGAAATGTCCCGGCGTCAGCCCCAGCCGTTTCGCCTCCGGTTGCGACGCATATAGTTCCCTGATCAGATCAAATCCTTTGATATACGTAATCGGATTCGATCGCGGTGTCCTTCCAATCGGCGTCTGATCTACCAGGATTACATCGTTCAGCCGCTCCACGCCCGTCAAGCTCTTGAAGACTCCGGAGGGATCTGCTCCATCCGTCTGTCCCAACGCCCGCGCCACTGCGCGATACAAAACCTGGTGCACCAGCGTCGATTTGCCCGAACCAGAAACCCCAGTAATCGCCACCAGCAGACCCAGCGGAATCTCCACATTCAACCCATGCAGATTGTTCGCCTCCGCCCCACGTAACACCAGCTTCTCGCGCCCAGGCACACGCCGCCTCGTTGGCACCGGAATCGCAATCTGCCCCGACAGATACCGCCCGGTGAGTGAATTTGGATTGGCCTCGATCTCCGCCAACACTCCCTCCGCCAACAGCTTTCCGCCAAACTCCCCAGCACCCGGACCCAGGTCGAGCAAATGATCCGCCGCGCGCAGCACATCCGCATCGTGCTCCACCACCACAATCGTGTTTCCCAGATCCCGCAGTTCCTCAAGAATATGAATCAGCCGAGCCGTATCCCGCGTATGCAGCCCAATCGAAGGCTCATCCAACACGTAAAGCGCGCCCACCAGCCGCGACCCCAATGATGTCGCCAATTGAATCCTCTGCGCCTCCCCGCCACTCAGCGTTGATGCCAGCCGGTCCAGCGTCAGATATTCCAACCCCACCGCATCCAGAAAACTCAACCGCTGCCGCACCTCATGCAGAATCGGCCCCGCAATCTCCTCTTGCATCGGGGTTAGCTTCAGCGCTCCAAAGAATTCCTTCGCCTGCGCGATCGTCAGCGACGTTGCCTGGCAAATATTCTTCGTTCCGTGCTGTTGCGTGCTTATTCGCACGCTGCGCGCCTCAGCCCGCAGCCGCTGTCCTCTGCAATCAGGACACTCTGCATACCCTCGATATTTGCTCAGCATTACCCGCACATGCAGCTTGTATTTCTTCCGCTCCATCTGTGCAAAAAATCCAAACACACCAGCAAATCCGCCCTTGCCCCGCAGCACCGTCTCGCGCGCCGCTTCAGGCATCTCCCGCCACGGTACATCCAGCGGCACACCCAGTTCCGCCGCCTGTTTCTTCAAGTCCGCAAACCACGACTTGTACTTCGGCCGCTCCCACGGATCAATTGCTCCCTGGTTCAGACTCAGCCCCTTGTCCGGAATCACCAGGTTCATATCGAAGTCCACTGTATTGCCAAATCCCTGGCATCGCGGACATGCCCCAAACGGATTGTTGAAACTGAACAACCGTGGCTCCGGCTCTTTCCCTGGACGGTGGCAGCTCTTGCACTCATACGCTCCACTGAATCTGTGTCGCGCCCGCTCTGCATTCTCGTCGCGCGGAACCTCTTCGAACACAACCTCGCCCGCCTCGCGATACGCAATCTCCGCTGCATCCACCATCCGCGCGCGATTCTCCGCGCTCACCACGATCCGGTCCAAGAGCACAAACACCGGCAGCGTAAAGTCCAGTTCCAGCAGCGACTCCGGCGTCGAAAACTCCACAATCTTGCCCTGCTGATACAGCCTGTTGAATCCGCCTGCCCGCAACTCTGTCAGCCGCGCCTTCAACGTCTCCGTATGCGGCGAGTCGCCCCCATTTGCCACCGGCCCTGCCTTCAGACTGGCCTTGGAGCCAGCCTTCGCAACCGCCTTCGCCGGCCGCCCCGCAGCCTTTACAGCCGGCTTCTCGCCCGCCTGCGCTTCCGCCGCCCCACTCGCCACCGGAAACAGCGCCTGCAGCCGAGTTCCCTCGCCCAGCGCCAACACCGCCTCAGCAACCTCGTCCATTGAGTCGCGCTTCACCAGACCGTCGCAATGCACGCAATGCACCGTCCCGCACCGCGAATAGAGCAACCGCAGGTAGTCGTAGATCTCCGTCGCCGTAGCCACAGTCGATCGCGGATTGCGCGTCGTGTTTTTCTGTTTGATGGCAATCGCTGGAGCCAGCCCGTCAATCAAATCCACGTCCGGCTTTTCAATCCGCTCCAGAAACTGCCGTGCATACGCCGAAAGCGATTCGACATACCGCCGCTGTCCTTCCGCATAGATCGTGTCGAAGGCCAGCGACGACTTCCCCGACCCCGACACGCCGCTGACTACCGTCAGCTTCCCATGCGGAATATCGCAGGAAATGTTCTTCAAATTGTGGGTCCGCGCACCGCGGATGACGATCGCGTCGTTATCTGTGCTCAAAGGGAAGACACCGGTATGAATTCGTCCAGCCGCGCCCCTGTCTCCTCTGTGAGCCCCAGAGCGCAACCAGCCATTCTTTATTATAGGGTGCGGCGCAAGGGCGTCCCGTTATCTGCATTCGGGCCAAACAACGAGGCGGCGAACCGATCGGTCCGCCGCCTCGCAGGTCTTGAATCATTGCCCGTCTTACAGTGCAGGCTGCAGTTCCTGCAACGCTCGGTCGATGTGGTCAATCGAGCGTTCCCGCAGTCCATGATTCTCCGGCAAATCGTGCCCGTGATCCACGTCCCCGCGTGCCTCTCTCAGCAGCTTCACTGCGGAGTGAATCGGCCATCCTTCGCTCCCCCCGCTCTGTGGCGGCGGAGTATGCCACGGGTTCTTCCCATCATCCCGCGCAGCAATCTTAATGTCATTGATAGCCTTGTCGATCTGTTCAATAGCATGTTGCCGATGACCGACCCATGCTGGCCGGGTATCGTATTGAAGGTACGCACGCGCCGAGCGCAAGTCGGAAAGTGCGTGAAGATAGGCAGGCATTTGAGCGTGCGCCATTGACGCCGGCGCCAACAGGAGAAGAGTTAGCAGCGCAAAGGCTGCAGAGGAGAGAGCTTTCAGGCTACGCATGCGGTCGTACCTTCCTTGGTGCGGACTTAAACTGCACTCGCGAAAGCATACTATCCCGCCGCCCGCAATGCATAGGGCCTTTTCGACCATTCTTTCAGTTTTTATGCCACCTTCTCGCGACCCTCGACGCGAGGAACCAACCCGCGCAGCGCAGGCTGCAGGGTCAGATCAAACCACTGGTGAAGCCATGGAATTCCCGCAGAACATCCGCGGCACAAATCCTCGCCGGGCTTGAAACACTACGCCACCATCTCTGTGTAATAGGAGTAATTCGACGTCTGCTCTTCTTCCGCCGAAACTTCGCGGTCCAGCACAGTCGCCAGATTCAACAACACAGTTGAGGCGCACGCCGGGCACTGCCCTGCGCAGTTACCAACGCAATTGCAATCCTGACAGAGATAGGCAGATGACAAGGGAATATGCTGCATTTTGTAGAAACTCATGGGTTCACCTCGTTGGGGAATTACCAGGCAAGCGCGTTCGTGGTACCCCCAAATCGCCCTTGCTTTCCAATTCGATGCAAAAAGCGTCTACGGAGTTATTTCGAGAGAATCGCATGCCCGGCTTTCCGCCGGCCTGCCTCCGTACACCGCTCATTGCCTCTTCATTTAGCTTTAACGAATTGATCCCTGTTTCTCCTTCTAAGTTGCTCCTGCGCGGAGACTTGTTACCTTTACTTGTTACCTTTAAAGCGACAACCGGTTACCCCCGGCTACTCGTCCATACCACAATCCTGAATCTTTCGCTGTTCGCTTCTGATCCCTGAAGTCCACATAAGTCAATCCATATCTCTGGCTATAACCGTCAGTCCATTCAAAGTTATCCATCAAACTCCAGGCGTGGAATGCCCGCACCTTCGCGCCATCCGCAATCGCCCGTGCCAACTCCGCCAATATCCCCTTGAAGAATGCGGTCCGTCGCTCATCAGGAACCCGTCCGCTCTCCTTGTCGTAAGGCGTATCCATGTAGCAGCAGCCGCATTCCGTAATTTCAATTACCGGGTAGTCGTACTCTTTTGATATCTGCGTAACCAGGTCGTAAATTCCCTTTGGCCAAATCTCCAGCCCCGCATGAGTGAGCGGCCCTTCCGTCGGCATCACCGCGTGGAATCGCGTATACGGATCGCGCCCATTCGTGTCCCCCGAATCCGCCTCAATCTCCGTCCCGTAGTGTAGCGAGTTCCCCTTCGCTCCCCCCACATCCGAAACAATCCGCCGCGTGTAGTAGTGGAACCCAACCCAATCCAAAGGCGCCTTCATGATTTCGTCGTCCCCCGCCCTCACGCCCATCTGCTCATACGGCGGCTCTCCCACAAACGCTTTCGGATACTCGCCTTTCAGCGCCGCATGCAGAAAGAATGTATTGTTCATCGCGTGATACCGCGCCGTCGCCGCCACATCCGCTTCGCTCTCAGTCTTCGGATATCCCGGCGCCATGCTGTAAGCCGACCCCACCGTCGCCTTCGACGACCCAGCCTTCAATGCCCTGAAACTCTCACCCTGCGCCAGCGCCACCGTATGCAGCGCCTTCAGAAAATCCCCAAACTTCGCCCGGTTCGGCGGATGAATCCCAATCCCATATCCGTAATACGTAAATGCCCAGGGCATGTTGAACGCCGCCCACACCGTGATCCGGTCGCCCAGCTCCTTCGCCAATATCCCCGCATAGTCCGCAAAATATCCAGCCAGGTCCCGATTCGGCCACCCTCCCCTGTCCTCGGCCCACTGCGGCAAATCCCAGTGATACATCGTGCAAAACGGCCTGATCCCCGCCTCCAGCACCGCATCCATGACTTGCTTATAGTGGTCAATCCCCTTCTGATTTGGCGCGCCCGTCCCTGCTGGCTGAATCCGCGCCCATGATATCGAAAATCGATAGCTCTTCTGGTTCAGCCGCTTCAGCAGTGCAATATCCTGCTTGTACAGATGGTAGTGATCGCAAGCCACATCGCCCGTGTCCCCGCCCTTCACGTGCCCCACCCCATGCGCATACCGGTCCCAGATCGACTCGCCCTTCCCGTCCTCGTTCCACGCCCCTTCCACCTGGTAACTCGCGGTCGCCATTCCCCAAAGGAATCCATCGGGAAACCGGGCACCGTCAACTTCGCTGGCTGGGACTGCCCCCGGGATCTGCTGCGAAATCGAAGCGGACGAAGCCGCCATGTCGTCGACCCCCAACATCGCGCCACCAGCTGCGGCAATCGAGTTACCCAGAAATTTACGACGATCCATAAGGACACACCCCTCTCATCAAGCGACCAAGGTAGCACTCACCCGTCCCCGCTTGCCAGAGGTTCCGTCGTGCAGCATCTGAAACTCAACTTCCGCTTTGCCGATGACTCGGCCCTACTCCAAAAGCATTGTCATCGTGAGCGGAGCGTAGCGGAGTCGAAAGATCTGAGGTCGCCTTTGTCGCAGCTCCCTGGACCTACAAGGAGTCCAGACAGAACACAATTTTCGGCGTCACTTCCGGGCGGCCGGTCAACCGCCCCTCATGCAGCTATCATAGATACGCACAGTCGTATGTCACTTGGGGACACAACGCAAAGTCTCAAGTCAAAACGGCTTAGTTTTCGGGTTTTGGGTCCGGTGCGGTAGGAAGGATACGGACCGTTGAGCCGAAACGGTGATAGTTCGCGAAGCTGGTCTCATTGATACGCAAGACAGTCTTGAGTCCCCCACTGTTTCCTGAATAGGTTCGAAAAGATGACAGAACCACCCCGTGAAGGGGCAAGACGAAAATCTTGCCGCCAATCTCTTCTGGGCCGTACTGCACCGAGGAAGCGGCTTGTGTGATGGGGTCGGACTCCTTCAGCTCGACGACCAGAGTAACGCGCAAAACGGCTCCGGTGGCGAGATTGAGATACAGGTTTCCATGATACGGAGGCGTTCCGCGGTAACTGTTCGTGATATCTCCGACCCCCGGCACACGAATCGTCCATTTGGGGTGGGGGCCGCCGTTTTCGAAATGGCGGACGCAGCAAAAGTCAACAGAGTAGTTTGCCGCTTCTGGAGGAACCGTGTAGTGGAATACGGCTGTCAGCCCCGCGGATGTCTGCTCCCAGTGGTCCCAGCTGATCTGGCCTTTTTCCACATCGAGCAGGATGGTGGCCAGTTCTGAGCCGAACTCCCCACTCGAGACCAATCCAAGCGGTTCCGCGGATGGCATAAGTCTTTGGCCCGTGGCCAGGACCGAATCGCCGGAAAGCTCATGGCCTTCGCGGTAAGTGATTTCGCGATTGAAGGTGCCCGCGGCAAAGAACGGACTCTGAACAGAAAAGCGGTCGGATTCGGCTGTAGCATCCGAGTGATCAGGATCCACTTTCCGATTGGAAACAAGGATGCTACTACTTTCGAAACTGCGCGTGGTGCGCGTCGCGAGGAAATCAGGAAGGTGCCGAAGGGCATTCAGTGCGAAATCTGACGCTCGATTCAACATGGCCTGCTGAGCCTTCAGGTCCGGAGGAGACTGGCTAGCCACTTCATCTGGCGGAGGATTAAGGAATGCGGAGCAGTCGGAAAGCAGGCCCAGGGCAGCACTTGTTTTGGGGCCCGGCTTCAACTCATTCCTGATTCTTTCCGTCGCGGAAGGAGTCAACTGTTCCGTGAGCTCAATGCCAGCCAAGTTGCCCGCCATGGAACTGTCGCTCTTGCCTGCCGCGAGCTGTGAGGAGACAAACTGCCGCAACTGTCCGACAGTGAAGCGGCGAGCGGCTGAGGCGGGCAGGGCGATGAAGCCGACAATTGCAAGCAGGACTAGTTTGCGCATGCAAGCACCGATTCTTTGAGACCTACTATCAAGCAGAGGTTAGCAATCTTTGGACAGGAAAATGCGTTCAAACGGAACCGCACATTCGCGTCAGCTAAATTCTTCGAGGACGACTTCAGCCGTCTTTCGATCGACAGAAACTCCTACGATCGATTCGTCGCGCGGGATGACGACATCGGCACGAACAATCAGGCTTCAAACCGGATTCGCTTGAATTTTACCGCGAACCTCGTGGTGAATCAGCGGTAGCGGATGGATGGTCGGCAGACCAGACATTGACACGACCCCTCCGCCGATTACCCCGCCCACCCTTCGGCGTCCAATCCCCAGCTCGCCATTAAACTGGTAGTTGAGGGATTCTGTGCTTCGTCTCGCCATTTTCGTCCTGCTCTTCATTTCTGTCTGCGCCTATGGTCAAACCACCGCGCAAGGTTCGCAGACGCAATCTCCGGCACCCGCAAGCGCGTCTGCCGCTGAGTCGCAGCCCGTTGCCGCCGAAGTAACCGAAGCCGAAGCTGCCATCGCCCAATCCGACTGGAAATCCGCCCAGGACAAGCTCACTCCCTTCCTCGCCGTCCACCCCGACGATCCCCGCGCGCTCTTCGACATGGGTTATGCAGCCGACGCCCAGAACCGCCCCGACGACGCCATCGCCCTCTATCACCGTGCCATCGTTGCCGACCCAAAATCATTTGAGGCGCATATCTCCCTCGGCCTGCTTTTGGCCCGCCAGGGAAAAACGGCTGACGCCCGTCCTGAGCTGGCCCTCGCCGCCCATCTCGACCCCGGTGCAGACGGCCCCGCAGCCCCAGCCCGCGCCTGGCGGGCTCTCGCCCAAATTGACCGGGCAAGCGACCCCATTGAAGCCTCCAATGACCTTATTGAAGCTCTTAAGCTTTCTCCTGAAACCCCAGCAGACACGCTGCTCGCCGCTACCCTCGCCGATCAGGCAGGCGAACACGACGCCGCAGAAAAAGCCTATCGCCACGTGCTAGCAGCCGACCCCAAATCCGCCCCCGCGAATGCCGGCCTGGCCCACCTGCTCATCGCCCGCAAGCAGTTTCCTGAGGCCGAAACCTTTCTTCGCGCAGCCCTCCAGCAGTTACCCGATGACCCAGCTCTCACCGCCCAACTCGCCACAGTGCTCGCCGCGCAAAACAAGGCCGAAGCCCTTCCGCTTGTCCAGAAGCTCCATGACGCTCATCCTGACAACCCCGCCATCACCCGCATGCTTGCTGAAATCCTCGCCGAATCCGGAGACTCCGCCGCCTCCGACCACTATTACGTCACCCTGCTCGCCGCCAACCCCAAAGACACCGACCTCCTCGTCGCCCACGGCCAGAATCTGATTCGCCAACTCCACTTCGCCGAAGCCTTTGCCGCCTTCGATAAAGCCACCCAACTCGACCCCACGGATGCTGACGCCTGGAGCGGTCTCGCCTTTGCCGCCTCAAAAACCAGCCAGCCTTCCGTCACACTGCACGCTCTTTCCATGCGATCAAAGTATCTTCCAGAACTCCCCTCGACCTATTTTCTGTGGGCAACATCTTACGATTCATTGCACCAGAAGGCGGAGGCAATCACGTACTACCACCACTTCCTCGACGCATCCGCTGGAAAATTCCCAAATCAGGAATGGCAGGCTCGTCAACGTCTCATTTTGCTCGGAAAATGATTTTCGAATTGCCGATTATGTCCAGAACAAATGCGGTGGCCTCTTTGGCCTGCCGAGGACTGGTCCGGTGAGACCGCAAGTTTTTATCCTTGCGTAATCTCGAAAATTGCGCCATAGTCTCGGCAATAGCATTTTTTGAAAATGCGTCCGACACCAGCACTTCCGGACGGCTTGCTCAGAAGCAGCAACCGCTCCGAGTTGGTTAGGTTTCGCTTTTTCGAAAAGTGGCGTAAGGGGTAATACCGCCTCAGCGGAGGTGCCTCATGCGGTCCGGGATTTCGTTCGTCGCTCTCGTCCTTCTCACCGTGTCGGCAACCCCGGTCTGCGCCTCGGGACTCGACGACAAAACATTCGACCAGCAAAGTATTGACGCCCTCGCCGCCAAGGCCAGCCAGGCCGCCCCGCGTGACCAGTGTTTCCTCTACGCGCAACTCCTGCACGAGATGACAGAGGTCAGCCTGCGCCAGTACTCCGCCGGTGATGCGGAAAAAGCTACGGGGATGCTCAAGCAAATCCAGTCGCTCGCTCACAAAATCCACCTCACCATGGCTGAGAACGACAAGCGTCTCAAAGACTCTGAGATCCTGCTCCGGCACACCGCCTTCCGCCTCAGCGAAATGCTCCACAACAGCAACTATGAGGACCGCCAACTGGTTGCCGAGACTCTTGCCCAGGTGAATGAGGCCCAGAACGAAACCATGATGCAGGTCTTCCGCAAATAGCCCCGAGCGTCTGTCAGGCCGCGACTTCACGGCTAGCCTGAAGGCTCAGCTTTGGGTGCGCCTTGTATCAGGGCACGGCTTAAACAGCCATTGAAAACACGCAACTTACTGATTCTGCAATGTTCCAAATGCCCAAAAAGGCCACAATTCCCAGGTCATTAGCACAAATTAGCACAGAATTCAGGCCTAGGACCGCGGCATGCACAGGCCGAAACTCCCCATTGGCGACAATACAGGCACAACACGAATTCCGACAATTCTGGCGATCCCTGCTGTAGATTGGTGACGACATGCAAATGCTGATTCATTGGCGGCAATTTCTTTTTGGGATTCTCGGTATCATGCTCTTTCTGTTGCGAACTTCGCCGTTGGAGGCGCAGAACGTAGGATCGAAGGACTTGGTGCAGCCGCGACCACAGGTGTCAACAATTGCGCAAGGGAACGGTAAACAAGCGAGGGTCTGCGAAGAGTCAGGTGCAGGTGGGCATGCTGACGGTGTTATCTTAATGACAGACGGTCCAGCCCTGACATTGTCGATTTCAAGCGCAGAACTCATAGCTTTGAACAAGAAGCCTTTCATCGACATGACCGTCGTTCTGAAGAACCATGGAATCGGAACAACCCTTGTCCCATGGTCTGAATCTGCGGTGACGTCAGCTCGACTTACGTCTGACAGGAACCTTGGGGAAGTCGGCTATCAAGCTGCCACGGTTGAATTCTTTCTTGGAGCGCCGTTCAAGAATGAAGGAGACCTTCGTATTCGCAGCGATGTAGCACTATGGTCTCAGCCAGAAAACCAGTCACAGTCGATCAGAGTTGGTGCTGGCCAGTGGGTCGAGCTACATGTCCGCGGGGAGATCATCTGTATAAACCGAGATGCAACCCAATGCCTGAATCGTTTACGTGAGTCAAAGTTGCAGGTCAGTGGTTGGTGGTATCAGCGACTTCTAACGGAGACGTTCAAAGGAGACTGCATCTACAGTTCGGCAGCGTATACGGAGCGCGAACTAGAGTCGCATGTGGTTGATGTCACTGGCGCTCCGTACAAATCATCGGAGGGTCTGATCTTCGATTCCACATCAGCACCAAACCGATGAACCGCAGTTCCTGGCGGTTAACCGCCAATGGAGAAGTTTCGGCCGCCCGAGCTTCTCCCGCCTGAAGCACACACTTGGCGAATGTCAGTAGCACAGAATTAGCACAAGAAACGGATCGGCCTTTGTAAACGCCTGATCCCGCGAGGCTTGTGAGCTTACCTTGTATCAGGGCACGACTTCAGTCGTGCCGCAACCGGCACAAAGCAGCGCCCGGGCTTTAGCCCCTGAGAGATCTCCCCCCCGGCTGGCTCGCCCCGCTCTTCTCTCGAATCAACCGCGTGTGGTTCAATGGGAACGCTGGAGTTTCGGAGCCCATGCGTCCCTCGTCCTGTTTATTCTCTGTCCTGATCTGCCTGTTTCTCACCGCGCCACTCCTCGCCCAAAAAGAAAAGCGCGAGCCCCTCACCGAAGCCGAAATCGAGCAGATTCGCGAAGCCGGCATTTATCCCAATGACCGCGTCGATCTCTACACCAAGTTCCTCAACCAGCATGCCGACACCATCAAGGGCCTGACTAATCGCTCCAAATCTACAGCCCGCGCCCGCCGCCTCGACGACGAGCTACAGGACTTCACCGCCCTTATGGACGAGCTGGGCTCGAACCTCGACACCTATTCTGACCGCCATGCCGACATCCGCAAAGCTCTCAAGCCACTCAACGAAGCCACTCCCCGCTGGCTCGGCATTCTCAACGCTCTAGCCGGCGAACCCGGATTCGATCTCGCCCGCAAAGAAGCTATCGAGAGCGGCGAAGATCTGGCCGACGAGGCCAAGCGCCTCCTCACCGAGCAGACCGAATACTTCGACATCCACAAAGACGAAAGAAACCAAGACCGCGCCGAACCCAAGTCGAAATCAGACGGCAAATGACAGGCCGTACCGGTTAGTTACGATCAACCAGACTTCCCCCGGACCCGAACAGCCCCGAATTAACCTCCCCAGACAACAAGGCGGCTTATGGGGTTCTGGCCTCGACGAGGGCGTACCCATTTTGTGCCAGTGCACTGGAATTCTTGCCCATCAGAGCCGATAGAAAGGTCTGTTCGAGATGATTTGCGCTCTCTTGAGAAGCCTCGTCTCGGATTGGAGATCTACTTTGGAATCTGTGGTGGAGTCAGGCGGCGTCATGGCAGGGCGGGAAGAGCTTAGTGAAGGGCGGTCTTCGTTCCTGACGGAGCTGGAGCAATTGCGGAATGCGGTCTCGGCGGGCGACCTCAAACGACGACTGGTCCCCACCAATGATGACGCGGACGGAGCCGCTGCTAGTCGCGCAATCAACGAGATCCTGGATACCATCGTCCAGACCTATGAGAGCGCCGTCACCTCCGTAGAAAATATGTCGATTGGCCGCATTCCGGAACCCTTCAACGAAGGTTTCCCGGGCAACTTTGCCCACGCTAAAGATGTCTGCAACGGCTTCATCGACGTGATCAACCGACGCAACACCCAGATCGCAAAGATGACGAAGGCCGCCGAGAACGGCGATCTGCATGTACGCGCCAACGTAGAAGACTTTACAGGCGTAAACCGCCGTATCTTCGAGGGATTTAATGCCATGTTCGATGCGTGGCTTGCGCCCGTGAGGGAGATTGAGCGGGTGCTGACAGCGCTGACAAAAATGGACCTGACCGCCCGCGTGCAAGGCCATTACACCGGCGAATACGAACGCATCGCCACGGCGCTGAACACGGTCTGTTTGAATCTTGCGCACGAAGTGGAGCAGATCAGCCAGCACACTATGGTGATGGCCTCCGCCTCGGAGCAAATGACAGCGAACACCAGGGAATTGCGAAACGGGGCTGTTCTAACCAGCGGCCTCGCCACCTCCGCGGCAAAGTCCAGCGAGAAGGTTTCCGCCGAGCTGACCGCGGCAGCTAAGGGATCGTCTGAGATGCTGAACTCAATTCGTGAGATCTCCCAAAATGCCAGTCGGGCTTCGTCGGTTGTGCAGTCTGCCGTCGAAGTCAACACCAGCACCACAGAAAAGATTAACCACCTTGGCCAATCTTCCACGGAGATCAGCAAAGTCATCAAGGTCATTTCCGGCATTGCTCAGCAGACCAATTTGCTTGCGCTCAATGCAACTATCGAAGCGGCGCGTGCCGGCGAAGCGGGCAAAGGCTTTGCGGTGGTGGCCAATGAAGTGAAAGAACTGGCCAAGGGCACCGCAAAGGCAACCGAAGAAGTAAGCCAAAGCATCGCCGCCATCCAGCGCGACACCGCTGACAGCGTCCAAAGCATGGCCGCCATCGCGTCCGTCACCAACCAGATCCGCGATATCTCCCACAGCATTGCCGCCGCGGTCGAGGAGCAGACCGTCACCACCAATGACATGGGGCGTCACGTTTCGGACGCCGCCCAGACCGCAGCCGCCATTGCCGGCGAGATGGCAGAGCTTGCCGCGGCGGCCAATAGCACCAGCGCCAATGCCATCCAGACCGACTCCGCCATCGCGGAACTGAACAAAATCCTCAACCAGCTGCAAACATTTGTCACGATGTTCAACATCTGAAGCAAGTCGTTATGTCCAGCCACTGGCCTACCGCGCGAGTCTCGTATCTTTCGGTCATTGGAATCGCCCCTCCCTGACCCAAGTGCGCCATCCCGTGAGCCTGATCCGAGTTCGATTAATATGATTTGAGCAGTCTAGAGTTGAGAGCCCGCATCCTTGTTTCGCCTGTGAACCGAGCACAGCGCGGACAACTGCTTGTAAAGGCGGACCATTATGCACGATCAACGAACCGATCCTGCGCCTGAAGTAAAACGCCTGCAGCGCTGCATGAACGATCTGGTCAGCGTCCTTGCTCTTCCAGCAATTTGGAATGGCAGCGAACCAGGTCGAATCCTCGATACCTTCCTCGATGCCCTTCTGGCAATGCTCGACCTCGATTTCCTCTATGCACGAGTGCAGCTCGACTCGCACCAAGTCCCGACCGACGCGCTTAAGACTACTCAGCTATACGGGACGACTCATAGCCAGGAGGATCTCAGTCATGCACTGAGTCAGTGGCCGGTAGAGATTCCGCACGGGCAGTCTGAACCAGTGATCAGACATCTGGGCGAGCAGGAAGTTTCTGTATTTCCCATCAGAATGGGAACAGAAGGCGAGCTCGGACTCATCGTGGCAGGATCTCATAGGCCCGGCTTTCCGAAGCAAACTGAGAGCCTGGTGCTTAGAGTAGCTGCGAATCAGTTAGCGATCGGGTTGCAGCAGGCGCGCCTCCTGGGTGAACAGAAACAGGTCGCAAGTGAACTCGATCGGCGGGTCGCGGAACGGACAAGGGAGCTTGCCGAAACCAACCAACAGCTGCAGCTCCAAGTTGGGCTGCTGCAGCGTCTTCCGGTATCTGCCTGGACGCTCAAGCCTGATGGAACACCTGATTTCGTGAATCAAGTCTGGCTTGAATTCTCCGGCCAGACTCTTGATTTCGTCCGGTCGCACCCCGAGGCTTGGATGACCGTGATCCACCCCGAGGATCGCGAAGCTGCATCCAGGGCCTTTTGGAAAGGAGTTCGCTCGGGACAGGGATTTGCGTTCGAAACCAGGTCTATCCGCGCTATGGACGGCACCTATCGCTGGCACCTTCAGCAAGCCGTGGTCTTGCGCGATGCAGAAGGAAAAGTCCTCAAATTCGTCGGCACAACCACGGATATTGACGACCAGAAGCGTGCCGAAGAGGAACTGCGGGCTAGTGAACACAACCTCCGCCAGATTCTGGACAGTATCCCAGGGTATGTCTGCGCCGTGAATTCGATCGGTGAGGTCGACTTTGTCAATCGGCAATTCCTGGAGTACTACAACAAGACATTCGATGAATTGAAAGACTGGTCGGTCAACGAAACTGTTCATCCAGATGACCTGCCTCGCGTGATCGACATCTACTCAAAGTCGATCGCAAACGAGATTCCTCTTGATCATGAGCACCGGTGCCGCCGTTTCGATGGTATTTATCGATGGTTCCACTTTCGCTCCCTTCCCGTGCGAGACGCCCACGGCCACATCGCGCGCTGGTACATCTTAGGGACCGATATTGAGGATAGGAAGCGCGCTGAAGATGCCTTGCGCGCGAGCGAGAACAATCTTCGCCACATTATCGACGGCATTCCGGGACTCGTTACCACTATGACTCCGAGCGGTGAGCTCGAGCTTGTCAACAGGCGGTTCCTGGATTATTACGGAATGACGATGGAGGAAATGAAGAGTTGGGCAACCAACGATGCCATTCATCCAGACGACCTCGCTCGCTCAATAGCGATCTTTACGGAAACGATGAGAACCGGAACTGCGCATGAACTTGAACTACGTTGCCGCCGCGCCGATGGCGTCTATCGATGGTTTCAACTCACCGCCCTCCCCGTGCGCGACACAGACGGCAGAATGACCGGCTGGTATGTCCTCATGACTGACATCGAGGACCGGAAGCGAGCAGAAGAAGCCCTGCGGATCCGGGAATTGAATCTGCTCCAGATAACAGAAACCATACCCGAAATGCTTTGGAGTGCTTCTCCGGATGGAGCGATCGAGTACTGCAACGGTCGCTTGCTTGAATACACCGGTGTTAGTCCTGAACAAATCATGAACGATGGTTGGATGAACCTTCTCCACCCCGATGATGTTAAACCGACAGCGGAAGCCTGGATGTCATCTGTGAAAAGCGGCGCTCCCTATAAGGCTGAAGTTCGCGCATTTCACGCTGCCGACCGCACATACCGGTGGTGTATGACGAGCGCGCTGCCATTGCTTGATAAGGAAGGGCGCATAGTCAAGTGGCACGGCACAGTGGTGGACATGCACGACTGGAAGCACGCACAAGAAGAACTACGCAACACTCAGGAGGAGTTGGCAAGAGTGATGCGAGTCGTGACCATGGGACAACTGACAGCTTCAATCGCACATGAGGTGAACCAGCCGCTATCTGGAATCATCATGAATGCGAGCACTTGCCTTCGTATGTTGAAGAGCGATCCTCCGAATATAGATGGTGCGCAGGAGACCGCACAACGGATGATTCGCGATGGTAAACGCGCGTCTGAGGTCATCACTCGACTACGAACGCTTTTCAGCAGGAAACAAATCGATATCGAATTGGTCGACCTCAATGAAGCAACTCGCGAAATCATCACACTCCTCTCCGGTGAACTTCAGAGGAACAGCGTAATCCTGAAATGTGAATTCGGCGATAGTCTGCCAACCGTTAACGGCGACCGCGTTCAGCTTCAACAGGTGATTCTAAACCTCCTCCGCAACGGACTGGACGCTATGGTCACGGTCAACGATCGGCCAAGACAGTTACTCATCAGGACTGAGATGGAGGGCGGTAACGTCACCGTTTCTGTTCAGGATTCAGGAGTTGGTTTTAATCCGGAAATCAGTGAACGGCTTTTCGAGTCCTTCTTCACCACCAAACCAGAGGGCATGGGTATCGGGCTGGCCGTGAGCCGTTCTATCATAGAGGCTCATCATGGCCGCTTGTGGGCTGTTCAAAATGCCAGCCCGGGCGCAACGTTCGCATTCTCGATTCCTCACAACGTTGGAAATACTCCAAACCAGGCGAAATAACAAGAGGCAATTCTTGCGTCTCGATCTGAACCAACACTTTGTTCTGCAACATCGCCGGGAACCGGATGATAGGAACTGACCAGTTAGTCCGGGTTCCCTGATGATCTTTCGCCATCATTACGAAGATCTGACCCATGCGGTGTAGATCATGTCACGCAATTCCGTTGCTGCCGCAGCCAGTCTCTCTTCCGCAAACGCCTTTGCTTCGGGAGTTCCTGCTCCAGCGAAAGAGCCCACCTTCTCCAATTGATAGGTCTTCTCCACGAACGAATTCGAGTGACGCAGATACGCCACGTAATCTGTGAACACGTCGTCAAGCAGCTTAGGTTTGGAAGGCCATGGGACAAGGAGAGCCATGCGCTGATTGTGCCTATTGCTGAAGGATCGTTTGCACTCCGGGATCGGTTCGCACGGGCGTTGAGCTTATTGCTCTGGGGCCTCGCCGCAATGCTGGCGATGGTGTGCGCGAGCATTGCAGGCATTCTGGTCGCCCGGTCGGCGAGAACACCGTTGCAAACTGTCCCGCTCCCGGTTTTGATCTCCAGCCGAATCTGCAGGGTCTCGAACGTCGCCTCGCCGTCATCGGCAACCTGTCCTCCCCAGCCTGTAAACTGTAAGTGGTGTCCCCCGAATTCGTCCAAATCTTTGAGCAGGAATACCGGGCCCTCCGCCCTCGCGCGCCCATGCCCCCGATCTCTGTCCGTTTTCGCCGATTCACCTCGCTCAACACCACCATCCGACTCCGCGAAGGCCATCTTCACGTCAGCCTCTCTGACCTTCTCGAAGGCGCGCCCGAATCCGTCATTCATGCCATCGCTCACATCCTCATCGCAAAGCTTTATAAGAAGCCCATAGATCCCACCCAGAATCTCCGCTACAAACGCTTCGCCTCATCCGCCGCCGTAACCCGCCAGACCGAACTCATCCGTTACGCTCGCGGCAGCAAGCGTTTCACCGGCCCTGAAGGCCGCTATTACAATCTTGAAGCTGTCTTCGACTCGCTCAATACGCGCTTCTTCGGTGGCCTTCTCGGACGTCCTGAGCTCACATGGAGCGAGCATATGGCCAAGCGTTCTCTCGGCCATTACGACGCTGCCCATAACACCATCGTCGTCAGCCGCGTCTTCGATCGTCCCTCAAGCCCCCGCTATGCAATCGAGTATCTGCTCTATCACGAGATGCTTCATCTCAAGCATCCTGTCAAGATGCGTGGCCTCCGCCGCTGCGTTCACTCCCGCGAATTCAAAGCCGAAGAAGCGCAATTCCCCCAACTTAAAGAAGCCCTCGCCTTCATAAAGCGCCTGTAGCTGACGCCGACGAAGGGCGATGTCTGCTTCCCTCGCATGCGCAGTTACAACGGTTACTGCGGTTTTCCCTCGGTCGCCGTCTGATCCTGGTTTGATACGCGGCTCAACGCATTCCACTTGGCAACGAGCTGCCTGTCCGACAAAGCTTTGATGAAGACGCCGCCCACCACGCTGCGCGCTTGAAAGCCTTCCTGCTTCCCTGTCTTCGTGTCATACCAATCGGTAAGAGGAACTCGGCTTGGCGTTTCATTCATCCATCGATAGATGGGATCGAGAATCGCATTGAACTGTTCCGGAGATGAAGCGAGCGTGGCCGTCCAGACGGACCAATCGAGCTTCGTATAGTCAGCTCGAATATCGAGAGGCAACCCGTAACGGTTGATTTTCCCCTGATAGAAAGTCATCTCCGTTTCGCGCACAGACCTGGGAAACAAGTTGTAGCCCAGAATCTGATCCCAGACCAGGTTGTACTTTTGGCTCCAGGTGCCGGGGCTGTTAAATGCAAGCTTGTAATGGTCACCCTCCTGAGCCATGGCAACCCACTTGACCGCCATGTCCTTCGCCATAGCGCCATAATCTTTGGCAACGTCCTCATGTTTGAGCATGTGCGCTAGATCGGCATAGGCGGCCAGCGCATCGATTGCCTTAATCGATAGATTCGCGTTGTGGGCAACATGGCCGGCAAAGTCATCGGTAGTCAGTTGATTCTCCGGGTCGAGCCCTTTCTCCTTCAAATATTGAGCCCAACGCGTGAGCTGCGGCCAATAGCGCTCTGCGAGGTGTGCATCACCCTCTGCTCTCGCCAGTGCATCGGCCAGGATGAGCATATTGCCACTCTCTTCCACTGGCATCTGGTCTTCTTCCGTTTTTTCCCCGCCGCCATACACCTGCCCATTGGCCAGCGGATACTGGCCGAGATCGTGAGGCGAGAACGGGAACCGCCAACGCGCGAGTGCGGAGTATTCGAGCACCGGGAGAAGCTGAGCCTCAAGCAATTTCGGCTGGAAGAAAAGGAAGAATGGGGCGGATGGATAAAGCACATCAACTGTGGCAATGCAGCCGTTTGAGAAGTTCTCTTTAGCAAAGAGCATTGGATCGCCATTCACGTCGGCCACGAGTTTGTGGGCCGCAAGTGTCTGTCTATATGCCAGGATCGCAAGGGCAGCGTAATGTTCTCCCCCGACCTTGGTTAAATCAGCCTTCAGCTCCGCATCAAATGCTTCGGCTCGCTTATCAAGAACCGAGTATTGTGATTCGGCTTCGTCAAGCATCCGCTCAACCGGCAGGTTGTTACGCTGCCAGTACGGCCGCAGATCTCGTTCCAGATATTGAATGGCATAGCCCTCAGTGTAGGAGACAAGTACGTGACGCGTTACCGGTTGCGCACCGACAGCTCCAAATTCTAGACAGGCCGCAAGATGCGGATTTGTATGGCTTGCGGCCTGTGGCATGCCCATCGAATCGCTCGCCGGAAGTAGTCCAGTTTCTGCAAAAATCTTGGCGGCGTCAGGAGTAATCGCCGCAGTCGAGTCCTCATCCTTTGGTATTGCGAAGTGAAAATAGCCCCAGTCGATCCGGAGGTTGTCGCCGGAGCGATTCAGGATGTTTTGATCGCGAGATCCCACAGAAAGAACGTTCAGCAATGTGGTGTGGTTGCGGAAAGACACAACCCTCTCGCTCCGGTCATTGACTGCAATCAACGGATCGACATCTAGGAAAACTGAAACCCGATGGGTCGCGCCATCCTCGGCCTGCGCAGCCCAAGTAAGGTACGTGACCGGCCGCGAAAGCACATCCAGATCGTTCATCATCGCCGGAGTGAAGAATGTCAGTTCCAGGCTCACGCCGCTTTGCCGAAACTGATATTGGGTATGCGTCGCTGTTATTGAACTGCCCGTTTGCGCCATTGCGGGAATCGCATCCGGATGATGCCCCATAAATCGAAATGCTTTGCCGTCGATGCGCACAATACCGGTGATGGGCTGAGGAGTTCCCGTCCAGTGCGTTGTGTCGGACTCGGTAAGCTTGTCTGTTGCAGACCAGATGCTGAAATACGGGTCATGTGTGATTAGAGGCGTTGCGGGAGGTCTCTCCTGAGACAGCGCCGAGCAGAAACAAAGGCAACAAACGAAAGAACAAAGCAAAACTCGTGCGGCTATCTTCATCGGACTCTCCAGCTAGAGAACACTCTTTGATTTGAATACGCATGGTGGGATGGACACGGCGCAGTTCGGTGACCGCCTCGGCACCTTCCATTTCAGGCGTGCGCAGGTCCATGAGAACAACATCCGGCTGCAGTTTCTGGACTTCCGTCAAAGCTTCTCTCGCAGAACCCGCCATGCCCGTTACCGAGATGTTGCCCTCGCTTTCAAGCATCGTCCGCAACCCAGTCGGACCACAGGGTGGTCATCCAAGATCAGCACTTGGATTATTTTGACTGAGCTCGCCATGTCAGTACTGTATTCTCGCGCCCTGTTTTCGGTCCAGCATCGAGGTGGCGTCAGCCCACGTATTCATCTGTCGATCCGAGATCGAAGTTAGGCGACTACTCCCGCTCCACTACACTGCCTGCATGCGCCCAATTAAAAATCATCCCTTTGGGAGAACTCTCTTCGTCTTGGCCTTGCTCTGCCAGGTAGGTCTCGCCCAGGAAACTAAGTGCGTGATTGGCATCAATGTAAACAGCTTTCAGAATTTCAGCGCCGCGGACCAGCAAGTGATCGTAGAGCAGCTGAACCAATCTGGAATCGGCTTCGTGCGTACATCCATGAGACCAGACGATAAGAATACGAACCTGGCGAAGACTCTTCAGTCCGAGGGCCTTGGGCTGGTACTCGTACCCGGCGTCGAGTTCTCTCCCAGCGCCAAGCTGCGTCCCGCTGACGAGAGAAGGCATATGCGTAGCGCCATGCCTCTCCCTTCGGCCGATCCAGAAAGCCCCCGCGTTTACTATCAGACCCTTTTCGACAAGTTGGATGAAAAAGGAGTCGTGCTGTAGGAGTCGAATTGGGCAATGAGATCACTGGGCCGAAGAACCTATGGCGTAGCTTGGCCGAAGAACCGACTCCACAGTTCGCAATCTCGTGAATTCGACAAGACCTCACACCCAACAAGCTTAGGTTGCGATGCTTGACGAACAACCTTATTGAAGCAGACTCGTTTCCGTACTCAAGTGAAACTGACCTAGATATGGATCAGACCCCGTTGCAGCGCGGTGACAACGGCCTGCGTGCGATCGCTCGCATTCAGCCGCATCAGAATCACGCTGACATGGCACTTGACGGTGGCCTCTGTAATGCCGAGCTGGCCTGCAATCTCGCGATTGGATTTGCCGTTTGCGAGCAGCCGAAGCACTTCACGTTCGCGGTTACTGAGGTTTGAGTCGCGGGTCCGCGAAGTAAGCGCTTGCGAGACAGGTGGGGGGAGATAGCGACCGCCTGTGTGGACTTTTTTCACAGCATTTATCAGCATCTCCTGGGGCATGCCTTTGACCAGATAACCAGATGCGCCGGCTTCCATGGCCTGATAGATATCTTCGTCGCCCTCATAGGTCGTGAGCACAATAAACCGCGCTTTGGGGGACTGGCTGCGAATGGCGCGAATGGTCTCAACACCACTGATGCCAGGCAGCCGCAAGTCCATCAGAGTGATATCCGGGCCATGCTGTGCATGTAATTTGACCGCCTCTTCGCCGCTGCCCGCCTGGGCAATCACTTCCATTTCCTTGTTGGACGCGAGAAGAGCTGTGATGCCCACGCGCATGATGGGGTGATCGTCCACGATAAGAATTCGAATGGAAGACATGAGCACCCGGATTATAGTGCCTGGAAGATAGAGTCGTCAGCCCGTGCGCAGAGACTCGTGGGATTGCTGGCTTCCTTGGGCAATCTCTGCGCGTGGAATCACCACGCGTACGCGAGTTCCTTGATGTGGAGTGCTTTCAATTTCGAATTTACCGTCGAAGCGATGTATCCGTTCTCTCATTCCACGTAAGCCGAAGTGCCCGTCAGTGAATGCCTTTGCAGTATCGAAACCTTCGCCGTCATCCCGAACCGTGAGCGAAAGCGACTCTTCCGCATAGTAAAGCTCCGCATCAACCTGTTTCGCGCGACCGTGGAGGATGGCGTTGAAGACGGCTTCGCGGGCCACCATCATCACCTCGTGCGTCGCCGGAAGGTTGATGTCGAATGGCTTTCCGCGCAGATGGCAGGTCATCTCCACTCCGTGTTCGCGCCCAATCCGCGAAGCCATGCGCTGCAGAGAGGCCTCCAAATCGACGACGGTATGCTCCTCTCCGCGCAGATTCCACACTGCCTGCCGCGCCTCATCCACAGTGGTGCGAATTTGCGTAGCGGCATAGTCGATGAGGTGCGCTCTTGATTCGTTGTCAACCTCACCGCTGGCCGCTGCCTCAAGCAATGCCGAGATGCTGACACAGCCTTGAATAAGGGTGTCATGCATTTCGCGCGCGAGGCGCGTGCGCTCCGCCAATACAGCTTTGAACCGGTCGTGGATCTGCTTCATGCGCATTTGATAGGCAAGGATGGACACCAGCGCAACGGCCAGCACGCAGACTGCTACAAACCAAGGCGTACGGTAGAAATATGGTTTCTTAACGAAGCCGATGGAGGCGCGGGCCTTGTATCCGGGATGATCGGTCTCCCAGACTTCAACCAGAAATGTATAGGGACCGGCGGGAAGATTCGTGTACGTCGCGACCCGCTGTTGAGCATTTGCGTAGGTCCATTCACGGTCATATCCGTCGAGCCGATAGCGAAAACGAAGGCCCTCCTGAGAACGTAGCAAGACGGGCTCATAGGCAATTTCAATGCGGTCGCTGCCAGCATCAAAATTCAGTTTCCCGGCATGAGGCGCGGGCCGGCCATCGACGGTAACCGTATCGATGTTGAGGTTGGAGACAAAGGGATGTTCCAGTTCATCCGGACGAATGCTCCACAGTCCCTGGCTGGTGGGGAACCATGCTTCGCCAGTGGCGGTGAGAGCGCCGGCGGGCTGTGTGCCCCCATAAAACTGCACCGGCTTGCCGCCCTCATCGGCTCGAAAAATTCGCAGTGAAAGCAGCTGGCCTTTGTCGGCGACCTGCGAATCGAGTTCGCCGCGATTCAACAGCATGACACCTGAAGGTCCGCTGAACCAGAAATGGCCGTGCTTGTCCTCGAGGATGGAATAGATGCTGTCGCTGGCCAGTCCATTGGCGGTGGTGTAGTGAGAGAGCTGACCGTTGCGGTATCTGTAGAGCCCGTGAGCGCGAGTGCCTATCCACATGCCTCCATCGGCATCTTGATGAAGCGCCCACACTTTCTCGTCGACCAGCTCGGCTGTCATAGGGTCATGAAGGAATGCGCCATTCTTAAACTGACTCAGTCCATGCTCGGTGCCAATCCAGATGGTCCCGTCGCGGCTCTCAAGCAAAGAGCGGATACTGTTATAGGCTAGGCCATTTTGACCGGTGTAACTGTGAAAGCCACCTTGATCGAGATGACTGACGCCGTTATCGGTCCCAATCCACAGTGTGCCGTCCCTGGATTCGAGGAAGACGCGGACGAAGTTATTGACGAGCCCTTCGTGGGTGGTAAAGTGCTTTGTGCCGCGCGGGGAAAGATGGAAGACGCCGCTGCCGTCGGTTCCGATCCATAGCGAACCGTCACGGCTGCGCAATACATTACGGACTCGCGCGTCCTCCAGCCCCGGAAGCTTGAAAGGGACGGGACGGTCGCCCTGCAGATGGACAAGCTGGTTTGAAGCAGCCCACAGCGAACCGTCAGAATCCAGAGCGACTGTGCCAAAGTCGGAGTCGGCTGCTGTGGGCAACGCGAGCACCCGCACGGGCGTGCGGCTCAGGCGCATCATACCTGCCTGAGTGCCGATCCAAAGATTCCGGTCAGCATCAGCAAAGATAGAAAGCACGGTATTGCTAAGGAGGGGCAAAGGCGCTTGCAGCCGCGTGACACGGTCGCCGCGAATCCGGTAAATCCCTTCGCCGATGGCGCCAGCCCACAGTTCGCCGCTGGGCGCTTCGCGTAGAGAGCGAATTGTGCCGGAGACTCCGGGGACGGGTTCGAAATTGTCCTGTCCGGGACGCAGACGGTATAAACCGCCAACCGTCCCCACCCAGATGACTCCGTCCGCTGTTTGCAAAAAAGACTTCACCTTATTGCGGCTGTCGTTGTCAGGCAAGGAGTACTCATGGGGCACGCCGTCTTTCAATGAGTAGAGGCGCGAACCGCCCACCCAGATCCGGCCAGTGCGGTCTTCGAGAACGGCATGTACGTTGAAGATGGGGAGCCCCAACGGCTTGTCAGCCCGCACCATGTGACCGTCTTTGGCCCAGAAGAGCCCATCGTCCGTGGCGACCCACAACAAGCCGTTGTGGTCCTCAGCCAATGCGCGCACAAAATCAGCAGTCTCACCTTTCTCCGCAGTCAAGGCATGGAAGACACCGTTGCGCGATTCAATGAGACCACTGCCGTCCGTGCCGATCCACAAATTGCCAGCGCGGCCGGCAAGCAGACAAAAGACACTGTTCTCGCCAAAGGCAGGCGTGTTTTCATGCGCAAATAAATGGAAGCGAGCGCCATCAAACCGCAGCAGGCCGCCGCTGGTTCCTACCCAAAGATAGCCGTCTGGAGTCTGGGCGAAGGCCTGTACCGTTTCTTCAGGCAGACCATCCTGCGATTGCCATGAGTGAATAGTGTAGTTCCACTCTTGCCTGTCGGCCGCAATCGGCTCAACCGGCGCGCGCTGCGCTTGCGCCGCTGGCTTGGCGAGGATGAATGCCGCGAGGGTCCCGATAAATCGGCCGCGCCGCAGGAGCCAAGTAATCCATCGAGTTGTTCGTCTATTAGGAGTCCATGGAACTGGATGGGATTCAGTGTTCAGGTGAAAGCCTCCAGGCGCCAGCTTAGTTCTACACGGTGCGCGCCGGTTCGTCAGTGAGGTTTGCGCCCAAGTGAAGGTGTTAAAGAGAGCATCTTGGGCGAGCGAAGAAATAAATTCAGCCAATCCTACTTTCTGCCGATTCAAAGATGTACGAAGCACGCCTATAGTTGACTCGCAATCGGACATGGCGCTTCCGGGCGAGTCTACAGTACCGGTGGAATTGCAGCAAACCTGAACAGCGCTTGCACTAAAGCGGAGCAGAAAGAATTCTCCGCTGGAATGAGCATGATTCCACACATGCGTCTGTTGTCGCGGTCGGAATCGTCTATCAGATCCTGGTGAATGATCAATATGAAACCCTGGCTTTCCGCCATTTCTCTTGCAACTCTCTTAAGTTTGGCCTCCGCTCTAAAGGCCCAACAAGTCGTTCCATCTTTTTTCATTGACGCATCTACTCCCGCGCCTGCGCCGGAAACGGGCTTTCTACACATGGGCGGCGTTTCGCCTTCAGGGCACCGCATATCGGTGGACAGCCGCAGCCTCGTGCTGGATGGAAAGCGCTGGCTGCCGGTGATGGGAGAATTCCACTTTACCCGCTATCCCGAAAAGTATTGGCGAGAAGAATTGCTGAAGATGAAAGCCGGCGGCGTGCAGGTGGTGTCCACTTACATCTTCTGGATACACCACGAAGAGATCGAAGGTCAATTTGACTGGACTGGCCAGCGTAACCTGCGCCATTTCGTCGAGCTTGCAAATGAAAGCGGACTATACGTCTACTTGCGCGTTGGCCCGTGGGACCACGGCGAAGTGCGCAATGGCGGGTTCCCGGACTGGCTGATCAACAAAAGAATTCCGCTTCGCCGCAACAACCCTGAGTATCTGAAATACGTAGACCGATTCTACCTCCAGATTGGCAGCCAGGTGAAGGGCCTGCTATGGCAGGACGGTGGCCCGATTGTTGGCGTACAACTTGAGAACGAATACGGCGAGACTGGCCCCGGGGCGGGCGCTACCCATCTTGCTGAACTGAAGAGAATGGCGATTGCAGCGGGAATTGATCCTCCATTGTTTTCCGTTACAGGCTGGCCAGGGCACGACTATCCAGTACATGAAGTGATCCCGGTCTCCGGCGCGTATCCCGACGACTTCTGGACGAGCCTGACGACTGACTCCCCGCCAAACCCGGTCTATCTTTTCTCCGCGGATCGCGCACGGCGGGATATGGGCGACATGGCTCTGGGTGACCCTGCCGGCAAGATCGATCTTCGTCACTATCCGTACTTTGCTGCCGAGCAAGGCGGAGGGATGGAGACCTCGTATCATCGCAGGCCGCTGCTCAAGCCAGACGATATTGCAGCACTCACTCTAACTGCGCTCGGATCTGGCGTGAACTTCTACGGGTATTACATGTTTCAAGGCGGTGCAAACCCGGCCGGCAAGCTAACTACGCTGCAAGAGTCGATCGCAACAGGATATCCCAACGACTTGCCTTCTGCTTCCTATGACTTTCAAGCGCCGCTGGGTGAGTATGGGCAGGAGCGGGAGTCGTTTCGCAAAGTGAAAAGCCTGCACCTCTTTCTGCAATCGTTCGGATCGGGGCTTGCCGCAATGACTCCATACGCGGCAGACAAACGACCAGCAAGCGCAGCAGACTCGAGCCTGGCCCGCGTGATGCTTCGCGCTGACGGCGACCACGGCTTTCTATTTGTGAACAACTATGTTCGTAATCTCGATATGCCTGAGCGGCCCGCGTTTCAGATCCGTGTCAAGCTTGGTTCGGGATTAGTTGACCTGCCCCGCACGCCGATTGACGTTCCCGCGAACAGCCATTTTATCTGGCCGCTGAATCTCGATCTCGGAGTTGGAACGCTTGCTTACAGCACAGCGCAGTTACTTTCACGGCTCGACAATCCAACGGAGACAACCTTTTTTTTCTTTGCACCGCGGGGATTGCGTTCGGAGTTTGCGTTTGACTCCCGCACTGTTGCATCCGTTGAATCGAGCAGCGGAACAATCACTCGTTCCGACGGGATGATTCAGGTGGACAACGTGCAGCCGGGCAAGGATACGGAACTTGAAGTGATCGGTAAGAACGGTGTGAAGGCAAGAATTCTCGTCATGACCGAGGCACAGTCGGAGCAGTTCTGGCGACTCTCATCGGGAAGCTCAGGCGAAGATCACGTGACAGTGCTTCTTTCTCCTGCCGACGTCTTTGCTGCTGACGATGGTATGCACCTCCGTTCAGTTGATTCATCGCGTATCACCGCTCAGATCTACTTGCCGAATGGCGAAATCGTCAACCCTCATTCGCTCTGGCATGAACAGACATTTAATGTCGAACCACGGAAGATCGAGTTCGACTGGAGGAGCAGCCGCGAAGCCGCTTCGAGACCGCCCATCCGCATGGACGCACATGTCGATGGACGCAAGGGCCCGATGCCTTTGGCGCCTGACGGCGCGGATTTTACTGGCGCAGCGAAGTGGACCCTGCAGATTCCATCGCAACCAATGAATGGCATGAGCGACATTTATTTGCGCATTCGCTACGCCGGAGATGTGGCCAGACTTTCGCTGGACGAAAGGCTGCTGGATGACGACTTCTATAACGGGCGTACGTGGGAAATTGGCCTCAAAAGATTCTTGCCAGATGTTTTTGGTAAGAAGCTCGAGGTGAGCGTTCTGCCACTGCCGCGCAAGGCGCCGATCTACCTGGATGCCCGCGCCTGGGCGCCGATGAACGCAGACGGGCAGACTGGCAAGGTGCTCGGTGTGGAGTTGCTTCCGGAGTATGAGGTCGTGCTAAAACCACCAAAGCCCTGAGGGTCGATACAACCCCATGCTTGGTTGATGTTTTCTGAGCCCGCAGCCACACGGCCGACTACGCAATCACTAGGCTACAATTCGAGCGAAGACGGCGGGTTGGCGATTGTGATTCTTAAGCTGGATAGGCAAATGATTCTCGGATGGAAGCCGACAAGTGAGGAGTCAGCCAGTTATCGATCGCCTCGGCAAGCCCCAACAAACTCCAGACGCAACGGTTCCATCATGCTCTGCGCATGCGCACTTCTATGCTTTGCTCTTCCCGCATTCACCCAGGCACCGAACGTCATCCGGTTCAGGGACATTAGCCGCGAAGCTGGAGTCACCACTGTACCTCACTCTTCGCCGGACAGGCGGCGCCTTGTGGAGATGATGGGTGGAGGGGTTGCGCTATTCGATTGCGACAACGACGGCATGCTTGACATCCTTACGGTGAATGACTCAAGCGTGGGCCAGTACCTCAAGGGCGGAGAGCTGATGGTGACTCTCTATCATCAGGATTCCCCGCTGCACTTTTCAGACACCACGATTCAAGCGGGCCTGACGACGAAAGGCTGGGGCATGGGCGTTGCCATTGGCGATTTCGACAACGACGGTTTTCCGGATATTTACGTGACGGGCTACGGGCACAATGCGCTTTATCACAATCTGGGCGGATGCAAATTTGAGGACGTAACCGAGAAGGCGCACGTGGAAGGGGGCGGATTCAGCGCAGCAGCAGCGTGGGCCGATTATGACCGCGATGGCTATCTGGATCTTTTTGTCTCGCGATACGTGAACTCAGACCTGCACCACCTTCCCCAAGCGGGCATGCGCGGTTTCGACTATCAGGGATTGCAAATGGAAGTGCCGCAACTGGACGGACAGACGGATCTTCTGTACCGCAATCGCGGCGATGGGACATTCGAAGACGTGTCACGAAAGGCCGGAGTCGACAACGCTGAAAAACGGCTGGGCATGGGCGTTGTTTGGGGCGACTACGATAACGATGGTTGGCCCGACTTGTTCGTGACAAACGATATGGGGCCTAACTATCTCTTCCACAATCGGCACAATGGAACATTTGAAGATGTCGGTTTGTGGTCGGGAACCGCGGTCGACGAGCAAGGCAAGTCTCTGAGCAACATGGCTGCGGACTTTGGAGATATTTACCATGATGGCAACCTGGCATTACTAATCACGCGCTACATGCACCAGCCCATTAGCCTCTACAAGAATCAGAAATCGCAGGGGTTTGCGGATGTTACCGGGCCATCACACCTTGCGCGTGGTTCTGATGCATTTGTGCGCTGGGGGAGCGGCTTTGCGGACTTCGATAACGACGGATGGCCCGACATATTTGTGGCAAACGGCAACTTCAGCCCGCTGACCGATGCGCTGGCGCACGAACCACGTTATCGAGAACCGCTGCAGGTGTTTCACGATAACGGGAACGGCACCTTCAACGATGTCTCCGACCAATCAGGTCTGAACAATGGGCCGTTTCAGTCGCGTCGCGGAACCGCATTCGGGGATATCAATAACGATGGAAATATTGACGTGGTTGTCTACAACGCGGGCGGCCCGCCTTCCGTCTACCTGAACGAAACGAGGAATTCGAATCATCGCGTTCTGTTTCGGCTGGTGGGCACGAAAAGCAACATAGGGGCCGTTGGTGCGAGAGTCACGGTGGTGACGGCGTCGATGGAGCAGATGGATGAAGTTCGAGGCGGAGGAAGCTATCTGTCAAGCAACGATCAGCGGCTGCATTTTGGGCTGGGCAGCGAGAGACTGATGAAGAGAGTGACCATTCTCTGGCCGAGCGGGCTCAAAGAGGAGATCAAAGACATTCCTGCAGATACGATTTACACCGTGGTTGAAGGTCAGGGAATCAAAGGGACCGTCAAACTCGCTGAGCTCGGAAAGTAATCGTATCGAAACTCGTTATGGATTTGGTTGGGCCGAGGCGATTGCTTCTGCGAGACGTCGAGCTTCAACGCTGCCGGGGTCTATCTCCAACGCATGCGCTGCCGCCCGCTTTGCCTCTTGCCACTTGGCTTCGTCGGCCAGCGTTGCCGCTAGATTGATCCATGCGACCAGATACGAAGGTGACGCGTGGACAGCGGCTCGATAGCTGCTTTCGGCCTGGACGAGGTCGCCGGCTTTTCCGCTGATATAACCGAGCTGGTTTTGCGCCTCGGCCAAATTCGGGTTCAGTTCAATGGCGCGCTGGAGTTCGGCCTTCTCACTGACAAGGTCATTTGTCTTGTCGAGGGCCCTCGACAATTTGTAGGCCACGCGCGCTTCGCTGGGATCGTCGGAGAGTGCCTCGCGATAGAAGGCGACAGCCTGCTGAGCATCGCCTGCCGCCAATGCCCGATCTCCCAATTCGATCTTGCCAACGGCGAGCGCCTGATCGGACTCGGCCTTCCTCATGGCCTGATAAGTTTGCATTGTTTCCTGTGCCTGCGCAGTATCACCGAGGCTCTGCAGAACCTTGGCAAGTTCGTATTGCACTGCAGGCTCCTTGTCGCCGAGTTCGATTGCCTTTTCCAGTTGTGCCTTCGCGCCAGGAAAGTCTTTGAAACTGAAAAGTACGTTGGCCAGCGCGGTGTGCGACTGAAAGTAGTCGGGCTTTAGAGCCACAGATTGCTTAAGATGCATGCGCGCCTGCGCTAACTCCCCATCGCGCATTTCCATTTGCGCATTCAGATAGAGCACTTCCCAATTGCGAGGCGCGGTGGACATCAGCTTTTTTCCAAGTATCTGTGCCTTCTCTGAATGGCGGGAGACGAGGACTCGCAAGTAGAGAACCTGTGTGTTGAAGTCGCCTGGGTGCCGATCCAGCGCAGCGGACAGAACGTTTTCTGCCTCATCCGGCCTTTCAAGCAGCTTAAGAACTACAGCCAGTTCATTCGCCAGCGAGAGCGAATCCGGCGCGGCATCCAACCCTTCGCGAAGCACCTTCATTGCTTCGTGGAGTTGCAGCGTTTTGGCATACGCCAATCCCAGGTTGAGGCTCTGCTGCGCTGTTCGCGGGGTTTGACGAGCCGGTTGTTCAAGCAATGCAATGGTTCCCGTGTAGTCTTTGTCGTTGAGCAGATCGCTGGAGAGCCCATCCAGCGCAGCAGTCGAGGCGGGATCGATGGCCAACGCGGTTCGCCATTCCTGTTCCGCATCCGCAGTCCGGCTTGCCCGATCGAAAGCGGAGCCAAGCACGAGATGAGGGCGCGCATCCGCAGGGTTGAGGAGTGCTGCCTGCCGCAGCGGCGAAACGGATGTCAGCAGATCGCCGGCGGAGTAGAGGCTGAGCCCCCACATGTAATTCAACGTCGCCGAATCCGGCTGGAGCTTCACTGCTTCTGCAAAAGCTTGCGCTGCGCACTGGAATTGCTTCCGATCGCCGAACCATTTTCCAATATCTGCATAGGCGTCCGCGGTGGGCTTACCCTCGAGACGCGCCTCGATTCCCGGCGGCGCGGTACATGACGCAGAGGCGAGTGCGGTTCCTGTCAGTAAAACGAAAATCACCAACGCAGACGCCGCTCTGAGCGCAAGGCAAATCTCAAGTAGGCAATTGTGCATGAGTGTCATGAGGCCCACCTCCTCAACTGTTCGAAGAGTTGGAAGATGATCGATCGTTGTCCGCTGCGGATTACACATCAGCCGACCCTCAAACTACGGCGAGCCTCAACAGGGCCGAGGAAGCCGGAACACCCCTGTTGCACGTTGCAGTGTACAACCAATTGCTGAGAGCGTGTACACTCCGGAATTCAGATTTCTGATTGAGGGCGATAGGAAAAGATGCAAGGATTGGTCCGAGTGCAGGGCCTGCATTTACGGCGTCGCGGCAGGGAGCCCACTACGGTAAGAAGATGGACTTGGAAAAATGACTCGTAAGGACAACCGCCACACTTTCTAGACCAAATCAGAAGCGGTGGGCATCGCGTAACTTCAACAAACGGATGTATATATCACTCCGATCGTCAACTTGAAACGTCGTTCTAAAATAATCCACCTTATCCTACTTTCGGCAGATGTACGACCACATTGCGGGAGCGTAATGTTCGACACGACTTGGAAACCGCCATCTGCAACGATTGAACCGGCCCGGACGGCAGATGGATTGTGTCCTCCAACGAAATAGGCACTAGGAACGCAAACCAATGAAAACGGTTCCAATGAAATACCAAACCGTTCTGAGCGATCACGTTAGTTCACTTCTGGAGGTGGCTGTGCAAATGATCAATGCGAAGTATCTACGAGTGCTGACGATGTTGATCCTCGTCTGCACCGGGATTTTGGTTTACGGACAGGGCACAAGCGCGAGTTTGACTGGCTACGTCACTGATCCTTCCGGGGCTGCAATTCCTGGAGCCACGGTGACCGCTACGAACGTGGGAACAAACTTTGTCCAGACGGTCAAGACCGATGGCGTGGGTGCATTCTTGCTGAGGCCCTTGCCGATCGGCACTTACTCCTTGGCCATCGACTCACCGGGATTTACGCACTATACCCAGACGGGTATCGAACTGACGGCAAATCTTTCTGCCACGCAGGATGTTCACCTCAAGGTTGGATCCAGCAAGAGCGAGGTCGTCAGTGTCACCGCGGACGCCGAACTGATTAACACCACTTCGGCTGAGTTAGGCACCACGGTAGACCAAAACGCCATCTCGGAGTTGCCGCTAAACGGCCGTGATCCATCGTCGCTCGTACTGCTCGCACCGGGTACTTCGAACGTGCTTCAGCATGGCGGCGAAGGCATACAGTCGGGATTCTCATTTGCAACGGAGACGGGAGCGTCGTCGAACGGCGGCCGCCAGGGCAGCACATATTACATGCTGGATGGCGTGTCGAACATGGATAACTACAACGACCTGACCGCGCCGTTTCCGAATGCCGACGCCACGCAGGAATTCCGCGTAATCTCAAACAACTTCAGCGCCATTTATGGGTTCTCACCGGGCGCGGTGGTCAGCATCGCAACCAAGTCCGGCACTAACTCATTCCACGGCGGAGCGTTCTGGTTTGTGCGCAACAACGACTTGAACGCAGCAAATTGGTTCAGTAAGGCGGTCGATCCCCTCAAGCGCAACCAGTTTGGTGGATTTGCGGGCGGACCCATCAAGAGAGACAGGCTCTTCTTCTTCGGCAATTACCAGGGAACCAGGCTGGTGGAAGCCTCGGCAACAAACCTTACCTACACGCCGACTGCGGCTATGTTGAACGGCGACTTCAGTGGGATTTCAACTCTGCTGAACGGGCCGTTTGAAACGATCAACGGCAAACCCAATCAACTTGCGCCGGGAACCAAGCTGAACGCTGCGTCTGTGGCCATCACCAATGATGGATTGCCCGGCCACTCGTCCTCGGTGACACAGGCAGCCAATGGCCAACTGTACTACGAAGCCGCAGCTCTGAAGAATAACTACGACGAAGGCACAGGCAAAATCGACTTTGATATCTCGAAGTCCCAACGACTCAGCTTGCGCTCGTTTACCAACAACTTCACAGAGCCTTCGGGAGATACGCCGGGTAACATCCTTTCCGTGCTCAACCTGAGCAACTGGAATTATGGATTTCAGGAGAGAATGGAGTACTACAACAATGTGCTTGAACATACCTGGACCATCAATCCTACGACCGTCAACACGGTAGCCGTATTCTGGTCAGAAATGAGCGCGCACAATTCTGCCGCCGTGCTTGATAACAGCGGAAAACCCATGTGCTTCTCCCGCTACATCACCGTGGATGAATTGCCAGGCCAGTGCTACATGGAAGGATTCACCGTTGGTAACCAGGGATTCAACGGTGGCTGGACCGAACCTTCGCAGGAAGTTCGCAACACTTATGGATTCACTGACACCTTCATCAAGACACTCAATCGCCACACGCTTTCTGCAGGCGTTGACTTACTGCACCAATTCGCCGAGGAGTATACGCAATATCCAACGCAGCCCATCATCAGCTTCAGCAATGGCAGTTACACCGGCAATGGCCTGGCCGACTTCCTGCTTGGCTATATGTCAGAGTACGAGCAGGGTGCGGGAGAAATTGCCGATGTTGCGGGGTGGCAAGTTGCTCCCTACTTCCAGGACGAATACCGCCTACGGCCCAATTTGACGCTGAACGCCGGACTGCGCTGGGATCCAAACTATGCACCCACTTCCGCCGGCGGACGCGGCGCAGCATTTGTCGCAGGACAACAGAGCACTGTGTTCCCCAATGCGCCTTTGGGATTGATCTTCCCTGGAGACAAGGGAATGACATCGACCTTGATGAACGACTCAACCGGCTACTGGGAGCCGCGCCTGGGCATATCGTGGCAGCCCAATGGCTTCCCGCATACCGTGCTTCATGCCGGCTTCGGGTTGTTTACCGGTCCGCTTGAGTATTCCTCCTATAATCACGCGGCGGACATTGCGCCTTTCAGCCCGCTCTATAACTTCTACGGAAACAACGGCAGCTGCGCCGGAGGATGCCACCCAAATACCAACCAACAGATCATTGGACCGTTGAACTTCAACAACCCGTGGTCGACCTTTACAGGAACCGGCAATACCAGCCCGTTCCCACCATTCACCTCAGTGTCCTACAAGCCTGCAACCAATTCCCCGATCGCAACCCCGGTTACCGTCGATCAAGCGTTCGCGCGGAACTTCAAGCTTGGCATCACGCAGAGCTGGAATGTATCCATTGAGCAGCAGATCGGCTCAACCATGGTCGCGCGTTTGGCTTATGTTGCAAGTGAGTCTTTCCATCTGTCGGACGCTATCGACCAGAATGCCGCTATCTATTCCACGGCTGTGCCCAGCGGCACGCGGCCCTACTCAAACTTTGGACAGATTCTCACCGACTTCAGCACCGCAACCTCAAGCTACAACTCACTGCAAGCCGGGTTTGAGCGCCACATGTCGCACGGCCTGCAGGTGCAGTCCAACTTCACTTGGTCAAAGACCATCGATGTAGCAAGCTCAGGTAATGTTTCCTTCGGCACCCCCTATCTTGGGGACCCATTCAACCTGGCCTGGAATCGCGGTAACTCGACTCTGAGCCTTCCGTGGAACTCAGTGACTAACTTCATCTACCAGGCTCCAAACCTGCGCGGGCATGACAAGCTGATGCAGGAGACGCTCGGTGGATGGCAACTGAGCAGCATTATCACCTTCCAGGCGGGCAATCCCTTTTCCATCGAATCTCCCGATTCCAACAACTCCGGTTCGCAGCAGTATCAGGATCGCGCTGATCTCGTTCCTGGGCAGCCGCTCAGCGTCGGAAGAGGAAACCACTGGGATTGGGTTGGCAATGGAAGCTTCTTCAATACCAAGGCTTTCGTCACCAACGCAGTGGGGACCTTTGGCGATAGCGGAAAGAACATCATGTTTGGACCGCGGATCTCAACTGCGGATGCGGCAATCATGAAGAGCTGGGGCATTACTGAAGGTATGAAACTGCAGTTCCGCTGGGAAGCCTTTAACGCTCTCAATCATCCCAGCTTCGCTAATCCCTCCGCCAGCTACGGCAATACAGTTACCTGGGGCGGCTTTGGATCAATTGGCGCAGTCGGCAACATTCCGCCGCGTGTGATGCAAGGCGCTCTAAAGCTCACGTTCTAACACAGGCTGTAATGAGGCCCGGGCGATGTCTCCGCTCGGGCCTTTTCTTTTCCATCCAGGATGAACAGTGACCAATTAACTCTGCAGAAGCGTGAGGCGGAAGACTTCACCAAGTGAAGGTTCCGGAAGTATCGCAGGTGTCCGTGAGGTTTGAGGATGAATGGCGGAAGGTCAGGGATTCGAACCCTGGAGGGCCTTTCAGCCCCGCCGGTTTTCCTTACGACTATAGCTTTCGCTACCAAGCATGAGCTTGTTTGTGGTCTGGACTTTGTCTTCGCCATAGCTCCAAAGAGCCTTAGGCGGGAGCCGTCAAGTCTCTACACGTTGCCGGCCTGTAGCAAAACCGGAGATGCCGTATCTCGAAGCCAATGCATTCAAGTCGACGCGACCATCAGGGAACGGCGACCCGGAACAAACTGAACCGGACACATCTTCTCTGGTTTTGCCCGAAGCTAGCCTTCGCTCGGCGTTGCCTCGGGTCTTCCCAGGGGTTTCGCCGACTTTGACTCCTTACATCTGTTGCGTTTCCACGACAGCGCTCGATTCAACAAGACCGGTGCATTCAACCGCTCTGCCAACCTTCCGTAATTCGAACCATATCACAGCGTTGAATAAAATGCAGCAGCGCTCGACAGCCCACGCTGTCCTTTAAAACTGACCCTCTCTGCTTTGAAGAGAACCAGCGATCTGTCCAGATTTCAACTTCGCATTTAACCCTGCAATCAGTTCGATGAACATCCAGACGAACTCTCTGTTAACCTTCTTGATTCCTTCAGCTGCCACCAGATACTTCTTCATTTTCAACATCCTGCAACAATTTCTTAATATTTTGCTTTCACGATATCACTCGCATATGAGACCCGCATCCCCTAACCCCACACTGGCGGTGGTCAGCAATGGCCCGTCTCAAATCGCGCAAAGTGGATATGGTCCGCCGCACCTATCCGGACGACACTGAATCCCCGGCACTCGATGGCAAAACAACGCAGCTTCACATCAAATCTCGGGCTTTACGTCTACAGCGGAGCCGCCATCTTTCTCGGCATCCTCGGCCTTGTCTCCGGCGACTTCGCCACGGTCTGGCAGCACGTCGGCCCCAACATCCCTCTGCGCGTACCGCTCGCCTATCTCACCGCGATCATCGAACTCGCCGGTGGGATCGTGCTTCTCGTGCCCCGCACCGCCCGCATTGGCGCTCTGACCCTCACCGCTCTCTACTCCGTTTTCACGCTCATCTGGGTGCCTGAGGCCTTTGTGAATCTCACCAACTACGACCCCATCGGCAATGTCTTTGAGGAGTTCTCCCTGGTCGCGGGGGGCTTGGTCCTCCTCGCAGCTTTCTCGCCTGCCGGTTCGTCCATTGCACGCCGCCGGCACTTCTTCGTGCTCCTCTTTGGTATCTGCCCCATCTCCTTCGGCATCGTCCATATCAAGGACATGCCCGGCCTGTTGGGTGCGATCCCTGCTTGGCTACCACCAACCAGGATGTTCTGGTGCTATGCCACCACGTTGGGCTTTTTCGCAGCCGCTGTAGCCATCCTCACCGGCATCATGGCTCCGCTTGCCGCGCGTCTCCTCACCGCAGAGATCGTCACCTTCGAGTTGCTGTTCTGGATTCCGAACCTCTCCGCCGCACCAACCAACCACTTCAATTGGGCAGGCAACGCCATCAGCATTGCGATCGCCGGTGCCAGTTGGGTTGTCTCCGACTCTATCAGCGCCGCTGCCAAAGCCAAACCAATCCCAGCCGAATCCCCTGCCAAAGTAAGCATCGTCGCCTGAACCCGTCCTTTAACTCCGTTCAACACCGCCAACGAGCTTCATCCCACGAGAGATATTGGCGGCAACCCAGATTGAGAGCAACTGCAGTAGCGCGATGATCGGCAAGGCATACTTGAGAGCCGCAACTGCCGAGCCCCATTTCACGATGGCTAGGAACAATGTGCAGCCCAGGAAGCGTCCTGTGAACAATCCAAACTCATGATTAAAGAAGTAGGCATATTCGCTGCGCCCCTCAAGGCGAGAGACCACATCCACCACACGCAATTCGATGGGATTATAGGCTAGGTCAAGGAGCGGCTTTGCCAGCACCAGGCAGCCGATGAAAATCAGCACACCCACCGCGTTAAAGAAAACCGCATTGGCAACCGCGCCTAGAAAGAACAGGAGCAGCGCAGCAGTAAATACGACGCTGCGATGTTGGGGAGCTGTAGTGCGGCCCACTGCATACAAAACGCACGCGGAGAAAACTCCCCCAATTGCCTGCACCAGCCCAAGCGTCCCTTCCTTCCCCACCAGCAGCATGATCAGCATCGCTGGAGCGGTGACAATGTACCCATGTGCCAAACCCTTCAGCGCCGCCAGTTCCAACATCTCGCACCACAGCGGGTGAAAGCGAAAAAAGACAAACCTTGTACGGGAGGGATTGCGGAATACACCACGCTCAAGCAACAGTGCCGAAGCCAGTGTTAGACCAAGCGCGACCATCGCGACCCACCCATAGGCCCCGTTGGCAGTTCCACCCGCCCAGCCATAAAGAGTTGCGCCGCCGATGAACCAGCCAACCAACGCTGGCACCACGACACCGGCCATCGTTCCCATGAACGTCTCAACCCCATAGAAGTAGTTGCGTCTGCTGTCAGGGGTGGTGGCCAACGCTAGGAACCCTCGGTTCGCCCAAAAGAGGCCGGTCGCCAGTCCCAAGGTCGTGCCCAACGCCGCTATACCCAGCGGGGTCAGAACAGCGGTCCGCATCAACATCGTGATCGCCGCTCCGGACAGAATCATTCCGGCGGCATACAAGTGCTTCACACCAACTCGTCCCAGAAGGATGCCGTTGCCGAAAAAGGCTATTGGCGTGGCCACAAAGACTGACAACTGATAGGTGACAACCTTGCCAACGTCATGCGAGTTACGCATCACATAGGCCGCGACAAAGATCTCGATAACCGGCAGCACCAGGGCATAGGTCATGTTCGCCAGCAACAGAACCTGCATGGAGCGCGGGCAATCCAGAAAGACTTCGACCTCGCGGCGCAGCCGGTTCATGCTGTCGCCAATCGCGCGGAGTTATAGGAAAAATCAACCGTGAGCCCCATAGACGAGATGCGGGCTTTTGGGAACGATGCAAGGGGCATGGGTAGAAGCATACACATGCATCGAGATCGCGTTGAAGCTACCAGGGCTTCCGTCTTCGGCGTCAACCTCCGCCAGTGGCCGGAGGCGACAAGAAGACTGTTGACAACCAAATGTTGCTCCTGCTACGTTGGCGCAATCGATTGTGCAACATCCCCTGTTTTAGCTGAGCTTTGTGATCGATCCTAATTTCCACAGTTTCACTGAACGGCTTCTTTGAGGAGACCAGGATGCTACCTATTGGTTCAAATTGCTTTATATGGAGAAGTGTGCGGCTTCTCCACACTGTTGTTGGCTGCTATGCCGCGTTAGTCTTGCTTGTCGTCTTGGCCGTACCCGCCCGGGCGCAATTCCGGACATCCATTCAAGGCTCTGTAACCGATCCGCTGGGAGCGGTTATTCCAGGCGCCACGCTGACACTCACAAACAAGTCAACCAACGAGACTGTTGTTCGAACCAGCAATGATGACGGAATATTCAACTTCAATGCCCTTCCTCCCGATCGCTTCACCCTGGTTGTCACCCGAGACGGTTTCAAGAAGAAGGTCCTTGACGATTTACAGTTGATTCCCGAGCAGCCCAACGCACTCAATGTCCAACTGGACGTAGGCGCCACGACGGAGACGGTCGCTGTGAATGCCTCGCTCGCTCCGGCCATGGACACGGAAACCGCGGACAACGGGCGAACCATCACGGAAAATGAAATCCAGCATATGCCGACTTTCCAGCGCGACGTCATCGGGCTCATTCAGTTGGCTCCCGGAGTTTTGGCGGATGGATCAAAGCAGGGTGGTGGCGGCGGATTCCAGGTTCCTGGTACCCAAACGGGAGCATCCTCCGGGGGCGGCGGCAACCTCGGAAGCTCAAGCAGTATCTTTGCCACCGAGAATGGCGCTTCGGCAAACGCCAACGGCGGCCAGTTTGAGAACAACGGCTACACCGTTGACGGTATCAGTACGGTAAGCGCCGTCTGGGGCGGATCGACTGTCATTACTCCCAGTGAGGATTCGGTAGGCAACGTCAAGGTTGTTACCAATGCCTACGACGCTGAAAATGGCCGCTTCTCGGGTGCGATTACCGAAATCACCTCGAAGAGCGGCACCAACGAGATCCACGGCAGCCTTTTCGCCCAGATCGTTCGCCCAGGATTGGATGCGTATCAGCGTTGGAACGGACCCAATTCGGTCGCGGACGTCGATGCAAGCGGAAACAAGCTCTCACCCTCGGCACGTGGCTTGCTCCGGGACTCAGACCGTTACAACCAATTCGGCGGCAGTGTTGGGGGGCCGTTTTGGAAAAACAGAATTTTTGCCTTCTTCAACTACGAGGGACAGAGCCAGAACACCCCCGCAACGGGCACAAGCTGGTACGCGACCTCTGCGCTTGCGCCATTGGCCGCATCGGGAAGCATCGCTTCAACCTATCTGAATTTCCCACACGCAGCCGTTCTCGGCACGGTGATTGCCTCTGCAAATTGCCAGTCTGCCGGACTCTCAGAAGGTGTAAACTGCCGTACCATCGCGGGACAGGGCTTGAACATTGGCTCGCCACTCACCACCGGACTGGGCAAGCAGGACCTCACCTATGTCGATAACAATACCCCGGGCGTCGGCAGCGGCCTGTCGAATATTGCGGATATCGCCGACTACAGCACCAGCAATCCCACCAGCAGCGATTTCAAGCAATACAATGGGCGACTCGATGCCGACGTTACGGGTAAAGACCACGCCAGCTTTGCAATTTACTGGGTTCCAGCCACAACTACCACCTACAACGGCGGCCTCGGCTATGACCTATTCAACCACTCGCAGATTAACGATGCCTTCTCGATCATCTGGAACCATACCTTCTCGGCAACCTTCCTGAATGAGGCTCGCGCGAACGCCGCCGGCTGGCGCTACAACGAACTTCAGAGCAATGCCCAGGCTCCTTTTGGCCTGCCCCAGGATCAACTCCAGGGCAGCGGACCGAACGGCTTTCAAATCGGGAGCATCAACATCGGCAACTTCGGCGTTGGGTCTCCAAGCCATCTTGACCAATGGACCTACGGATACAAAGATGTTGCAACCAAGGTGCTGCGAGAGCACACCATGAAATTCGGCTTCGAATTCACGAGGCTTTACTATTTGAACGATCCGCTCGGAGCGCCAAGTTACACCTTCTATAACCTATGGGACTTCGTCAACGACGCACCGGAGGCGGAAAGCGGTCCTTATCAAGCAACCACCGGCCTCCCCGGAGGCTTTCGCAACGATAACCGCGAGAATCTTCTCGGCGTCTTTTTCCAAGATGACTGGAAGGTCAATCCGCACCTTACGCTCAGTGCCGGACTGCGTTACTCCTACTTTGGACCGATGACCGATAAGGATAACAACATGGGAGTGCTCTCCTTCGGCAGCGGGACCAACCTTTTAACTGGGATAACCATACGTACCGGTATCGGTGCGTGGACAGCGCAAAAGTTGAACTTCGGACCACAGTTTGGCTTCAACTGGAATCCGGAAATGTTCAAAAGCAAGATGGTGGTCCGCGGCGGCTTCGGTTTGAACTACAACCAACAGCAGATTGCCACCGCCAACAATTACGATGGCAACCCGCCAGGATCGAATTACATTTCAACTTCCAGCCAGGGCCCAACCGAGATCAATCCCGATGTCGTCTACGCCGTCTCGAGCAGCCCAACCAATATCTTCGGGTATCCACCAAACCCCAATGCCATAACGACGTTCAACTCCGCCGGTCTGCCGACGGCAGGCAACGCGTATCTGGGCGGTTTGCCCGGCCACATGCCCACCCAATACCTCGAACACTTCTCGCTCGACATCGAGTACGACCTGGGCCACGCGCTCATCGCCAACGTCGGCTACGAGGGCGGACTTGGCCGTCATCTCCTCTACAACTACAACGCCAACGCTCTTGGAGTGATTCAGGGGGATCCATTGAATCCTCTTGTCAATAGCGTCGGCACCTTTGGCAGCTTCGGTACGTCGAACAACAACATGATGCTTGCTGGGCTCAAGCACCAGTTCTCCCATACCTTCTCTGCCGAAGCTCAGTTTACCTGGGCCCATAGCATGGATACAGACTCCGGCCCGTACTCTACGGACGCTTATCTGTACAATCCCGGGTACTCCTACGGCCGGTCGGATTTTGACATCAATAAATCCTTCAAGGTTTTTGGTGTTTGGCAGCCGGTTCTCTTTCGCGGCGGCCACAACTGGGCAGAGAAGGTCGTCGGCGGGTGGTCGCTCAGCGGCATCATGACCCTCCACTCAGGTTTTGGATGGACCCCGGTCTATAACGCGCCTCACCAGATCTATTGCAATCTCTGTAACTACGGATACCAGAACCTGCGTCCCTACTATCTTGGAGGAGCTGGTAATAGCACCAGCAACAATGCCTTCAAGACCGGAAACAACTTCCCCAATCAGGCCGTAGACGCTCAAAATGCCAATACAGGCACAAACAACGATCAATTCTCCGATGCCTACTTCCAAGTTCCGAATTACAGCGCTGCAATTACGGACAATTCCGGACAGTCATCAACCACCTTCATCCCTCCACCCGGACTCGATCGCAACAGCTTTGCCGGCCCCGGATACAGAGATGTCGATTTTACTTTTGCCAAATCTTTCGGCTTGCCTAAGATGAAAGTTCTGGGCGAAGGTGCAAATTTCGAAATCAAAGCCAACATGCTCAACGCCTTTAACCTGTTGAACATTGACCCCTCAAGCATTTCGAACAACATCGCAAGCTCAAATCTTGGTCAGGCATCACGCGGTCTCGGGGCGAGAATCATCGACTTTCAGGCACGCTTCAGCTTCTAAAGTCCAAAGTATTTCCAACCGGAAGGGTGCGCGCTGCGCGCCCTTTCTTCTTTTTGTCCTGCAGTCATAGCACCGCATGTGAGCCCACCAGGCAGGCCGCGTCACTCGTCCGCATCGGGCGGCGCTGTCCGCGACGAAGCTGGTGCCGTGGACTTGCGCACCACCAGCTTGGGATAGACCGTAATCACCGGAGGCCGCGGGTGAGGAATCTCATCGCTGATGAGTCCGAGCAGGGTGGTTGCCGCCACCTGGCCCATGGCGCGCAACGGCTGATTGATCGTCGTGAGCGGCGGATTGTTGGTCGTCGCAATCAGCACATCGTCAAAGCCCATAACCGAGACATCACGCGGAACGCGGAGCCCCGCCTCGCGCAGAGCCATAATGGCTCCAATCGCAGTTACATCGTTGAACGCGAAGATCGCTGTGAATGGCCGCTTGCGCTGAAGCAGTTCGCGTGTGACTTCCATGCCAGGCCCCGGACCCGGTTCCGGTTGCTGCAACTGTACAACCAGTTGAGAATTGACCGTAATGCCCACAACCTGGGCGACATCTACGATAGCCTGCCAACGCAGTTCGGTATCCGAACTGAATGCCTGCCCCTTGATGAATGCAATCTTGCTGTGCCCCAGGCCCTTCAGGTGCGACAGCGCAAGGTGCGCGGCCTTTTCATGATCCAGCTCAATGTTGATCACCCCGTTACGCCGATTGCGTCCGGACACTGCCACAAGCGGAACAGGAAGCTCACCCGTAATGGGTGTATCGATGGCGATGATGCCCTCAACCGAGCGAGCCAGCATCATCCGCGGCAATCCCTCCAGAAGATCGGCGCGATGACGATGACTGACAACGAAGTAAAAGAACCCGTCCTTCAGAAGTTCATCTTCAATTCCGCTGAGCACCGCGGTCGAGTAGCCTTCACTGATCTCCGGCACCATCACGCCGATGGTGAATGTCCGCTTCTGGCGCAGACTCCTTGCCACTGCGTTCGCCGAATAGCCATGCAGGGCCGCTGCATGAAGTACCCTCTCCTGGGTCTCTTTCGCAATGCGGTGCGCAGTCCCAGCGCCGTTGACGATGCGCGAGACCGTAGACTGAGAGAGATCAAGCGTTGCCGCAAGCTCTTTCAGGGTCATTGCCTTGCGCGGCATCTTACTCATGTGGCATTTCTCCAATCATAGCGAACGATTGCATCAAGGAAGATATTTCCCGCACAGATCTTCGATGGAATTTCTACCCAACGATTTCGTCATCGATCCAGGCCCACCCCGTGAAATCCGGCGCGCTGCATTGCCTCCACGCTTGAGCGATTGCGCATGAACGTGTCCCAGACCAGGCCAGAGCGGAGATTCTCGGCCATCAGCACTGAGATGCCCTGATCGATTCCCAACACATCCGGGTCAAACCAGCCGGCGGATGGATGGAAGGCGTCGACAAAGCCGTAACGTCCCCAGGCCTGCTTGCCCCATTTCGAACGCATCGCCTTCAACACTGAGATGCAATCTGCTGGAAGGAAGGCAAGCGATCCAGCGGCGGCCGATGGAACCACAGTGCCATCCAGCGGGCCAATCGCAGGCGGCCCTCCCCAAGCGGTGTACCCGCCCACATAGTCCGAGGCCGTAACACCCCAATAGTCTTCGTTGAACCATCGCGGATGATCGAGGCAGAAGGCCTTGTGCGCGCGCGTAGCCGTGATGGAGTTTGTGAAGTAGTTAGTATAGGCATCACGTTTATAGCGGAAATCGTACCAAGCCTGCGAATACTGGTGGGTGAAAAGCGGATCGTTCCCGCTGATGTAGTTGAACTCTTTATAGTGAAGCTCGTCTCGCGAAAAGTTGTTCCAGTATTCCGGTGGTATCGGATGAGTCGGCGATCCAATGGCCAGCAGGTCAATCATCATCAGTTCGCAGTAGTGGTCCCAGCGGTTCGCCAGGAAGCCGCTCTCCGGTTGCCAGCCCATGGAAAAGGCCTTGCCCCCGTTAAGCATCCACGGCCAGTCCACACGCTCGTAGATCTGCTGAGCTAACGCCCGAATCTTTGCGTCTTGAAAGTACTCCCCTACCGTCAGCACACCGCACAACAGGATGGCCGTATCGATCGAGGAAAGCTCCACTCCCTTGATCCGCTCCCCTGTTTCAATGTCCGTGAAGTGATAGAAAAAACCATGCAGCTCCGGCATGCTGTTCAGGTGCCATTCAAGCGCGGTCTTCACGCGCTCCACGATTTGTGCATGCGGCAGATATTCGCGATGATCCGCAATGCACAATGCCGTCAAGCCAAATCCGGTCGAAGCGATGCTGGCCATCCGCCGCGGATCACGGCCGCCCGTCAGATCATTGCGTGCCCGGTCGAGTATCTGTCCGGTGTTCGGGCTGCCTTGCTCCCAGAAAAACATGCAACCTTGTCGCTCCAGGTCGTCGAGAAATGCCTCGTCTTCCTTACTTGGTTTCCAAGGCTCGGCTGCAAGTGCCGCCCAATTCGGCACAAGCGCACAACCGGCTGCCGCTGCCATGGCTTTCAGCAGCTCGCGCCGGTTCATCGTACATGTTCCATCCCGCCGCATCATGCAATCCCCCAATACCTCGCGCAGCTTGACGTTGACGCCACCGTTTCAGAGCACGGCTTAGCGGCAATGAAAGCCTTCCTTGCGTTTTCCTTTGGCACGCGTGGAAGATGTTGTGAAACAGGAATTCATCTAGCAGCCAGACAACGGCATGCAAGCTGGAATCTTGGTTGGCACAATCGATTGCGCTAGGCCATTGTCCTCACCAGCGCCATCTGCTGTCAAGAAGTTCCAGGGTGATTCTGCTCCTCACAGAAAAATGGCCCACAGCGCGATCTACCGCACCACATCGGGAACAGAGTGCCACAGCGCCGCCAGCGATTCTACTTGGCCGACCACCAGGCGAATCGATCCCATTTGACTTCGTTCATTTCCAGATGATACAAAACTCCTTTAGCGCAAACGATTGCGCTAGCGCTTCAAAATCCTTGTGCATCGAAAGCTGCGATATCCGCCTTTGCTCTAACTCTGCCATGAACCTTCACCAGCAGACTAAGTCGGCACCCAATCCGCACGTAGTTGACAAATCCTCTTCCGGAGGAAGACCGCCTTGAAATTCCGCATTGTTGACACCCTGATTGTGAAGAGGCTCTTAGCGGGTCCGCATTCCGCCAGGCGCAACATCCTTGCCTGCTGCGCTCTGGTCCTGGCAATGACCGCCTTCTCTACTTCCGCCGTACCCCAGCAGGTAGCCCAGCCAGCGTCCCAGTCACCTTCATCGCTAGCCCCGAACCGGCCGCCCCGTGCGTCCAATTTTCAATTGGCCAATCCAGCCATCGAAGTCCGCGTGGAGCATCTGCTCAGTCAGATGACCCTCGAAGAAAAAATTGGCCAGTTGGTCCAGTACAACGATACCGGTGACTCCCCCACCGCCCAGGCAGCCCAGGCGCAGGCCGCGTCCAACAAAGGTGACGTCATCGTCGCGGTAAATCCAGTCACAGCCAATCACCTCGATGTGATGCAACTTGCCGCCACAGGCCGCGTCGGCTCGATGCTCAACACCATCGGCGCTGAGCGCACCAATACCTATCAGCATCTCGCAGTCGAAAAGAGCCGCCTCCACATCCCCCTGTTGTTCGGCGCAGACGTCATTCATGGCTATCGCACCGTGTATCCAATCCCGTTGGGCCTCGCCGCCACTTTCGATCCCGATCTCGTCGCCTCTCTCGCAGAAACATCTGCGGAAGAAGCCACTACGGCAGGTGTCCGCTGGTTCTACTCCCCCATGGTCGACATCAGCCGTGATCCTCGTTGGGGTCGAACCGCCGAGGGCGCTGGCGAAGACCCGTATCTGGGCGCTGCCATGGCCCGCGCCTACATTCGCGGCTACCAAGGCGACGACCTTTCGCAGCCCGGCCGTGTCGCTGCCTCGGTAAAGCATTTTGCAGCCTACGGAGCCGCTGAAGCAGGCCGAGAATACAACACCACGGACATGTCGGAGATCACCCTTCGCCAGGTCTATCTCCCGCCATATAAAGCTGCCGTCGAGGCAGGCGCGGCCACCATCATGTCGGCCTTCAACTCCTTGAATGGCATGCCTTCCAGCGCCAATCCATTTCTTCTCAGCAAGGTCTTGCGCGGGGAGTGGGGCTTCAACGGCTTCGTCGTCAGCGACTACACCGCGGTGATGGAACTGATGAATCACGGCATCGCTCTCGACCCTGCAACCGCAACCCGCAAAGCCATCACCGCCGGCGTCGACGTCGACATGATGTCGCATTTCTACGACACCCAACTGCCTGAGCTGATCCGTACCGGCAAGGTGCCTATGTCTGTCGTGGACGATGCTGTGCGCCGTGTGCTCCGAGTCAAATTCGCCACCGGTCTTTTCGAGCATCCCTACACCGAAGGCCCGGAGGTGACCTCAGCCGTCGACGCACACCGCCCCATCGTGCGCAAGGGCGCGGAAGAGTCCTTTGTGCTGCTCAAAAACAGCCCCCTCGCTGACGGCGCACCGGTCTTGCCGCTTTCTCCCAAGCACAAACGCATTGCGCTCATCGGTCCGCTCGCCGACGAAGCCGGAGAAATGGTCGGGGCATGGGGTGGAGCGGGCAGGAATCCCGACATCATCACAGTTCGACAAGCGCTCGCAGAGCGCGCACAAAAAACAGGCGGAACTTTGCTCTACACCAAAGGAACTGAAATCGACAGTCCCTCCGAAGATGGCTTCGACGATGCCGTAAAAGCAGCGCGGGATGCCGACATCGCAGTCCTCGCGCTGGGTGAATCGAGTGCCATGAGCGGCGAGGCAGGCAGCCGCGCATATCTGGATCTGCCCGGCAACCAGGAGCAGCTCCTCGAGGCGGTTGCGGCCACCGGCAAGCCAATCGTCCTGCTCGTATTCTCAGGTCGTCCGCTGGTGTTGGACTGGGCGGCAAAAAATGTTTCCGCAATCATGGAAGTCTGGTTTCCTGGGACCGAAGCCGGCAACGCCATTGCCGACGTTCTCTACGGCGACGTAACGCCCAGCGGAAAACTGCCCATGAGTTTTCCCCGCGCCGTAGGCCAGGAACCGCTCTACTACAACCAGTTTCCAACCGGCCGTCCCCCCATCGGAATCGATCTTTCCAAGCCACCCGGTGACGACTCGCGCTTCTTCTCGCGTTACATCGATGTTCCCAATGACGCGCTCTTTCCCTTTGGCTACGGCCTCTCCTACTCCACTTTCGCCTACCGCGACGTCAAGGTGTCCAAGAGCAGCATCCCTCTATCGCAGGCCCGCGCAGACCAGGGCGCGCCTCTCGTCGAAGCAACGGCTACAGTCACGAACACCGGAAGCAGGACAGCCACTGAAGTTGTGCAGTGCTACGTCCGCAATCTCGGCGCAAGCGTCGAACAGCCTGTTCGAAGCTTGAAAGGATTCGAACGCGTCACGCTTGCGCCGGGCGAATCAAAACAGGTCAGTTTCCCGCTCGGATTCAACGAACTCTCGTTCATCAACCTCGAAAACTCGCCCGCCATCGAAGCAACCAAATACACCGTCTGGATTGGAGGCAGTTCGCTCGCCGACGCGCAAGCAGCATTTGAAGTTACAGCGCTTCGGTAAACGCCGACTTCCCATTGACCCCGGGAGCCTGATTGACTCGCGATCCGGTCCGCGGCAGTAACTCAATCAACCCGCATGCAAGGCCGTTGCCGCTGCGCAGCCCATACCGTAGATATGTCAACACAAAGGTCCTTTTAGCCTGGGAGACTTTCATGAGGAATCTCATGGTAACGCAAAAGAGGGATGGAAATGCGGTGCACTTGGTCGATAGTATTGGTTAGTTCCTGCTGTTGATTCTCGTAGTTCTCCTCGTCTCGGTTCGACAATTCCCCGTCGAAACGTTGGTTGTTCGCCATGCTCCGAGAACCTCGGGCTTGGGTGTGGCTGTGTCTATGCCCGCTCGGTTCCCTGGCTCTCAGGTTGCAGCGGAGAGCTGACAGATTCACTCGCGATGGGGCGACCCAAAGATCACGGCAATTTTGATCGTTTGGCGCGTTTTTGCGGTGCCCTCAATTTGCGGAGACGAACCGGGGCACATCAAAGAAGTAAATGACCGCGTCGCGATCTTTCTTGAGGAGTCTGCGATGCGCAGTCGTTTTGCTTTCTGCTTTTTGATCCTGGGCGGGTTCGCGTTTCAGGGTGCTGCTCCGGCATACAGCCAATCCGTGCCGGAAGACCGCCAGGTGCTCTCGCTCAGCGAGTGCCTCCGCATAGCAATGGAAAAAAATCACAATCGCCCTGCGAGCCAGTTTGCCGTGGCAATCGCTGAGGCGCAGCATCGCCAGGCCCTGGCCGCCTACTGGCCGCAGGTCACTGCTAAAGGCGGCATCGACGAGATGAGCTCCTCGCCAAATTTCATTTATCCGGCGAGCGCGATGTATATCCCGGGCCAGACGGTTTCCATTCCCGGCGGAAGCGCGACAGTCACCATTCCAGCCAATGCATTTGGTCCCGGCTTTCCGCCTGTGGCCGTTCCCGTCCCCGTGAGTTTTCCCGGACAGACCGTGACCACCAATGCGCAATTGTTTCCCATTCCAGAGCAGAACGTGAAGCTGATGAACCCGACCACGGAATCGATTTCGGGCGAATTCAAATGGCTCCTCGAAGACGGAGGAATGCGGCGCGGATATAAAGAGCAATCGCTCGCGGCTATCGACGTGGCGCACGCGGAGGTTCGGCGCACCGATCTCGAACTCCGGGAGAACGTGACCCGTTTGTATTTCGGCGCAGTGTTGGCGCGGCAATTGCACAAACTTGGTCAGGACACGCTGGAGCGCATGGAAGCCACGCAGAGCATGACCGAGTCGCTCTACAAAGACGGTACGGGCACAGTGAACAAGACTGACTTCCTGGACAACAAGGTGATGACCGAGACCGTGCGCTCAATGGTGGCGCCCCTCGAAGCCAATGAAGCTTCAGCGGAAGCGGCTCTGGCTTACACCATCGGTTTGTCGTGGAAATCAAGCGTAATTCCTCAGGACGAAGAGGTGCCCTATCACCCCTACGCGGGAAACCTCGATGAACTGGTTACGACGGCTTATCAATTCAATCCGGATTGGGCGGAGATAGAAGCGGGGCTGCGCGCGCTTGAAGGTGAACGCAAAACCGCGGCAAGCGCATTCTATCCGCGCATCGGCCTCAAGGGCGAGTTGCACAAGATGTGGAATGCCTACGACGGCGGCCTCTCCACTTCCAACAACAAGGACGGATGGTCAGTAGATCTCGGTGTCGAAATCCCAATCTTTGATGGCATGCTCACCCAGGGCAGAGTTACCGAAGCGCGCGCCCGCATCAACCAGCTCAAGGAAAAGAAGATTCTGCTTTCAGATGGCCTCGGCCTTGAAATCCGCAGCATGTTCATTGAAATGGGGGCCAGCGAAAAGGTGGTACACGCCACGGAGGATGCCGCGGTTTCCGCAAAGGACGACACCGAACTCACCTTGCGCGGTTATCAAAGCGGATTGGTGACAACTGAAAAAGTAATCCGGGCTCAGTTGCAGGAAGCGCTCATTACTGCAGCCCACGACAAAGCGGTCTACGACAACCTGGCCCTCAAATCCAGAATCGACCTGGTCGTCGGCAGGAGCGTGCAGGCCGACCTCAACGCAAATCATTGAGCAGACCTTGAATAAGGAGACCCAATATCGCACACGTGGGTTTCTGGTGAGCAAACAAAGCACCTCGGTTTGCACGCTTCTCAAGCGCAGAGAGCACGGCGGAGAAAAGATGTGAGCGAAAGTTCGGAAAGGCAAATCACTCGGCGGCAGTCACTGGCATTGTTTACCAGTGCGGCAACAGTCATGTTGATGCCGCGACTCTGCCGGGCCGAAAAGCCAGTGCGGGTGGCCATCAGCATCGATACGCTCGCGGGCGCCAATGTCAATGACGCGCGGGCGGCCTACAAAGTCTGGATCAGTGAAGTCACTCGTCAAATGCCTTCCACTGTTGCAACCATGGACCCAGAAATCTTTCTCACCTCGGAAAAGATGCTGTTATCCATCCGCCAGGGGACGATCGAATGCTTTGGCATCACCGCTCTTGAATTCCTCAAAGTTGCCGATCTCGTTGACCCAGACTCCCTGTTGCTCCAGGACTATCTGGCCGATGGCTTGGAATATGTGTTACTAGTGAATAACAGCAGTCCTTTCAAGAAACTTGCCGACATGCGTGGGGCGCAGATTCTTACCCATTTCCATCGCGACATGGTCCTGGCGCCTGCCTGGTTGGGAACATTGATGGCCGCAAATAACCTGCCCCAACCGGAACGTTTCTTCGCCAGCCAGACCCCCGTCGGCAACCTGAATCAGGTTGTGCTCCCGGTCTTTTTTCGCCGAGTAGACGGAGCTTGTCTCGCACGACGCGACTGGGAGACAGCAGTCGAACTCAATCCTCAACTTGGCAGCGATCTACGCCCTCTCGCAATTTCACCCAGGCTCGTCCCCATCGCCATCGGCTTTCGCCGCGGCTGCAGTGTTGAAGGTCGTAAGGTGTTAATCGATTCCATTTTGAAGGTCGCTTCCGTGACCGCGGGGCAACAGATTGTCACCCTCTATCAATCCCACGGGTTCGTTGTGAGACCAACCTCTGTCATGAATTCCACTTTGGATTTGCTTCGCCAGTATGAGCGCATTTCAGCGCAACAAGCTGGCGGACGGAAAGGAAAACTCTGAGACCGCGTGAACGGCAATACGCGGGACAGAATGAGATGGACCCGCTAAGTAAAGGAATAACCCGGCGACAGTGCCTGGCGATGATGACGGGCGCAGCAGCCGCTACGCTGGCATCCAGTCTCCGCTTAAGCGCGAGTGACAGGACCGTCCTGCGCGTAGCCATCAGTATCCAGACGCTGGCAGGTGCGAATGTCACCGATGCTCGTGCCGCCTACCGCGTATGGCTCAGGGAAGTTGCCATGCAATATAGCGCTCAGACCGCGGAACCCATTCCTGAAATATTCATCCCCACTGAAGACCTGATTCGCGGCATTCGTCAGGACACCATCGACTGCTACGGCGTTACCGCTTTAGAGTTCGCGAAGCTCGCCGATATCACCGACCCCGACAGCCTGGTCCTTCAGGATTATCTTGCCGATGGGATGGAGTATGTTCTTCTAGTTCACAATGCCAGTCAGTTCCGGACGATTGCCGACCTGCACGGTTCACACATTGTCTCGCATCTTCATCGAGACATGGTCCTCTTGCCGGCATGGCTCGGGACCATGTTGGCGGCCAACGGATTGCCGCAGCCAGATCATTTCTTCTCCGCTCGAACAATGAGCGACAAGATCAACCAGGTTATCCTTCCGGTGTTTTTCCGTCGCTTGGATGCAGCCTGCCTGGCTCGCCAAAGCTGGGAGACTGCCGTCGAACTCAATCCCCAACTCGGCCGTGATCTTCGTGCCCTGGCCATATCTCCCAAGATCATTCCGATCGTATTCGGCTTTCGACGCAATACGAACGCACGCTCACGCAAAACCCTGATTGATGCCATTCAGCGAATCTCCAGCGTTCCCGGAGGACAGCAGATCGTCGAATTGTATCAATCTCGCTCATTCGTCGTGAGGCCCATTTCAGTGATGAGTCCCACACTTGAAATAGTGCGCCAATTTGAGCACCTGTCCGCGCAGCAGGGCGGAGTGCGGAAAGGGCAACAGTAAGACCTCATGGTCATTTCCACCGGTATCGCACGCCGCACCGTATTTCTCGCCTGGACCATCACTCTGCTCACGCTGGGAATTTTTGTTGCGGTGCTGATTCCCGAACAGAAGCGTGATCTGCGCGTTGAGCTCGAGTCCAAGGCCAAAGGTGTTGCGGTTGCGCTCCAGGGCGAAGTGGCCGAGGCGGCCATCTCTGAAGACTATTCCTCGGTCGTCGAGCACGCCATGGAAGTCCTGAGGGGCGACAACGCGGTGGATTTTCTTGTCATCACCAAGAACGATGGCCTTTCCGTCGTAGTCGATCGCAAGGGCTGGCGCATGGTGCCGAAGATCGATCATTATTGGTATCCCGCGTCACGAACCCCATCGAGTGAGTTGGGCTTTGTCCCCATGTTCAACCGCCGCGTCTTCCACTACGCTGTTCCCTTTGACTACAGCAGTATTCAGTGGGGTTGGATTCATGTCGGGCTGTCCCTGGACAGCTATGACGAAAGCGCCAGGCAGGTGAATGTGCGTACCGGCATCTTGGCCATTGTTTGCGTGCTGATCAGTCTGGTGGCTTCCGCTGTCTATGCCGGACGCTTCGTCAGACCCATCCTTCAACTGCAATCGGTGGTTGAGCGCGTGGCGAACGGCGACCTTCAGGCCCGCGCCGATATCCGCAGCCGGGACGAAATCGAGCAGTTGGCGCACGCTTTCAACGAAATGGCGGATATGATACTGCTCCGTGATCATGAGCTATCCGAAGGCAAGCGCGAATTGGAACGCCGGGTAGTCGAGCGCACCCAGGAGTTAAGCGAGCAGATCACCGCCAAGGACTCAGCGCTCGCAGAGTTGGCTGAAGCGCAGACGCGGCTGATCGATCTCTCACGCATGTCCGGAATGGCAGAAGTCGCTACAGGCGTGCTGCACAACGTAGGCAACGTGCTAAACAGCGTCAACGTTTCTGCCGCCATAGTGGCCGATCGTCTGCGCGTATCGCGCATCAACCAGATCGGCGAACTGGTGCAGACCATCGAGGACCATAAGAGCAAATTGAGCGACTTTCTGGCCAACGACCCGCGCGGGCAGAGGATACTCCCATACATGGGCAATCTCTCACATCATCTGGAACAAGAGCGTGTCGAACTCGGCAAGGAAGTGGCCAGCCTTGTGCACCACATCAGTCACATCAAAGAAATCGTATCCATGCAGCAGGCTTACGCCCGAACAGCGGGCGTCTATGAGAAGGTCGCGCTCTCTGAAGTCATAGAAGATGGAGTTGGCATTTCGGGCCTCGCAGCGGAGCGGCACGGCATTGTGCTTAAGATTGAGAGCGACGCGCTGCCACCCTTCACGACCGATCGTCACAAGGTTCTGCAGATTCTGCTGAACCTTTTGCGGAACGCCAAAGACGCGGTCAAGGCCTCCGGAAATCCCGACAAACAGATCGCAATTCGTACCGAACGTCTCAACGAGAAGCGTGCTGCAATCCGCGTGAGCGACAATGGCGTCGGAATTCCGGCGGCCAACCTGGTGCGCATCTTTTCCCACGGATTCACCACGAAAATAGACGGTCACGGCTTTGGCTTGCACTCAGGGGCGTTAGCTGCCAGGGAACTCGGCGGCTCACTCACCGTGGTGAGCGGCGGGCAGAATGCAGGCGCGATCTTCACCCTCGAACTCCCGATTCAGGTCAACGGGGCCGCCGGCGGGAGCCCCTTATGACTTCCCAGAACTCCTACTTTCGGATCCTCATCGTCGACGACAACGAATCGATTCACGACGATCTGAAAAAGATTCTGCTGCCGCGCGCGATTGACTCCGAGCTGGCTGCAGATGAGGCGCTGCTCTTCGGCGCAACTGTCGCGACTGGCGTCATTTTTGAAATCGATTCGGCTTTCCAGGGCCAGGAAGGACTCGAGCGCGTACAACAGGCACAGGCCGAGGACCGGCCTTATGCACTGGCTTTCGTCGATGTGCGCATGCCACCCGGGTGGGACGGAGTGGAGACGATTGGCCATCTCTGGCGGGTCGATCCCAAGCTGCAGATAGTCATCTGCACCGCGCATTCCGATTACAACTGGAATGACATCTCGCAGCGCCTGGGCGTATCGGACAACTTCGTCGTGCTCAAGAAACCCTTTGACATTATTGAAGTGAGCCAGCTCGCGCACGCGATGACTGCGAAGTGGGCCTCCATGCAGCAGGCAAGCCTGCGCATGGAAGAGCTCGATCGCTTGGTCGAAAGACGCACCTCCGAACTTTCCTCGGTGAACGCCCGGCTCAATCTGCTGGCAGCCGCGTTGAAGGCGGCCGCGAACTCCATAACTATCACCGATTCCAAGGGAATCGTGGTCTGGACCAATCCCGCGTTCTCGGCTCTCTCCGGCTACTCAGCTGAAGAAGTGATCGGAAGAAATCGCCATGAGTTGAAGTCGGGCATGCACGACAAACGGTTCTACAAGGAAATGTGGGAAGCCATCTCCTCCGGCAGAGTGTGGCGGGGTGAGATTACCAACCGCCGTAAGGACGGAACTCTTAGCCTCGAAGAAATGACCATTACGCCGGTCGCATTCCAACCGGGAAAGATCACCCACTTTATTGCAATCAATCAGGACATAACCGAACGAAAAGAAGCGGAAGAGGCGCTACGCGCGGCCGAAGAGAAATACCGGGTCATCTTCGAAAATGCGGTAATTGGAATTTTTCAGGCGACCCCGGATGGGCGGCTAGTGAACGTTAACACTGCCTTCGCCACCATGCATGGCTGGGATTCCCCGGAGCAGTTGCTTGCTGATTTGTCAGAGAACCCGCGGGGACGATTCATCGATCCTGCAAGGATTGACGAGTGGACCAGGCTTCTGGAGAAACATGGCACCGTTCGCAGCGCCGAAATTGAGGTGGTTTGTCGAGACGGAACAAGCAAATGGGTCTTGGCGAATATCCGCGCCGCGCGTAACGCCGAGGGACAAGTCGTGCTCCACGAAGGCACCGTGGAAGACATCAACGATCGCAAACTCGCGCAGCAGCAAGTCAGTTACATGGCTTACTACGACGGCCTTACGGGATTGCCTAACCGATTGCTCCTCCAGGATCGTTTGAGCAATGCCCTTGCCTCAGCCACACGAAGAGGCAGTTGCGTGGCGCTTTTGTTTCTAGATCTCGACCGCTTCAAAATCATCAACGATTCGCTCGGACACTCGTTCGGTGACCTGCTTCTCCAGCAGGTGGCAACGCGCCTCAAAAACGAGATCCGGCAGGATGACACAGTGGCCCGCGTGGGAGGCGATGAATTCTTGATCGTGTTAACCAGCGTGGTGAATGTGGACGAAGTCCAGGCCATCGCAACTCGCATCGTAAATTCGCTGACTGGAGAATTCTGCATTCAGGGCCGTTCCCTCAGCGTAAGTTGTAGCCTCGGGATCAGCTCATTTCCTGAGCATGGCAGCGACTCAGAGACCCTCATCAAAAACGCCGATGCCGCCATGTATTGCGCAAAAGAACAAGGATCCAACACCATCTGTTTCTTTACTGATGAAATGAACGCGCGCGTCATGGAGCGGTTGACCCTGGAGCACAGCCTCCGACTGGCGATCGAGAGAGACGAGCTCTTTCTCCTTTATCAACCGCAAAACGATATCGCCAGCGGCAAGATCACAGGACTAGAAGCACTCCTGCGCTGGCAAAGCCCGGACCTGGGTCTGGTAATGCCAGATCGATTCATTCAAATTGCCGAAAACAGCGGCTTAATGACGGCCATCGGCGAGTGGGTTCTCAGAACCAGTTGCTCTCAAGTCAAGAAGTGGCAAAACGAAGGCCTCCCGGTGGTTCCGGTGGCCGTGAATGTCTCCGCTGTTCAGTTTCGCCAGGAAGGTTTCCGGGAACTCATTAAGCAGGTGCTCCATGAGACCGGTCTCGACCCCGGATATCTCCAGCTCGAACTAACCGAAAGTGTGCTCTTGTCCAATGCGGATGTAATGTTCGAGGTTCTTCTAGACCTGAAAGATATGGGATTGAAGCTGGTAATCGACGATTTTGGAACTGGCTATTCGAGCCTTAACTATCTGCGGCAATTTCCAGTGACAAAACTCAAGATCGATCGCTCTTTCATCAGGGACGTCGCTCTAAATACAGACGACGCAGCTATTACCACCGCGATCATCAACATGTCGAAAGGTCTCAACCTGAAGGTTCTTGCTGAGGGAGTCGAGAACAAAGCTCAGTTATCGTTTCTTCGGAACCAGGGATGCGACGAGTTCCAAGGCTATTATTTCAGCCGCCCTCTGAAAGTCGAAGACGCCGCCAACATTCTTCGGAGGCCCTTGCCGGCAATCAAGGACGAACTGTAACCTGGAATCGCGCCATGAACCCCATATACTAGCGGTATCTTCGAGCGGGAGGATAAGTGGCGGAAGCGCGCCTAACGCAGTCAGAAACACACTTCACCGCGGCAAGAGTTTCCTCTGAGTCAAAACTAACGAACTTATCGCGCTCCAAAAAGCGTGACGCACCGGACACTGCTGCCGTGAATAATGCTCCAGATAAGTTCCACCGCTGCTAGCGGCAATTTGAAGTGGTATCTTCACTCCGGTGATATAAAATAAGAACTCACTATTCTGAGCTCACTTATCTGTAACTAAAATGTCATGACATTTCTATAAGTTAAAATCTTCTTATAGACCTGCAACTTAAATGTCATCACAAACTCCAACTTAGATGCTATTACTTGTGAGTTTTTAACTGGTTACATACTAGGGATTTTCATTTCATTAACGTTCGCATATAAATGCAATAACACACCGGGTTTCTTTGCGGACGACAACTCAGTGTGTGCCGGTAAATGTACGACATCGGCACATCCCTGATCGCGCTGCTCGCCTAGCGCGTCGCTGCACCTGTGCGTGTGTGAAAGGCATTGCCAGATAATGCGATCATTATTTTCTGCTCTCCGTTCGTCATGTGCCGCCCTCTGCAGCCATTCCAAAGCATTCACACTTTCAATCGCTGCCTTGTTTCTTGTGCTGTCGTTTCTGGGCGCTCCTGTGTCCGCGCAAAACACAACGATCAGTGGCACAGTCTATATGCCCAACGGCACCGACGTGCTGCCAAACGTGTTGGTCTATGTAACGACCGGGACAGTCACGGTGCCGGCTTCAGGAGCAAAGTGCCCGGGAACCGCGGCAGCGGGGTGCATTACCGCGTCGACCACCCTCCCGATCGTGGTAGGGTCGGGTACCGGCGTATATGCCTATACCTATACCGCGGTGGATGGCACCTTTACGCTGAGCAATGTGCCGGAAAACACCGTCTATACCTTGGTCATCCAGTCTGGCAAGTGGATGAGTGAGTTCACCGAGGATGTCGGCACCACGGCTATCACGGGAATCGTCGTGGAAATGCCGTCCAGCCACAACGCTGGCTATTTAAACCCGCAGCCTACGAGCGCTCCTACGCCGGCACAAGGAAACATTCCCCTGATCGCCGTCGCGACAGGAAGCGCCGATGCCGTGGAGTGCGTTCTGCGCAAAACGAACTATGGTGTAGGCCTTAACGATTGCGAATTCACGGACGATGCGGGCAATGTTCCTAGTGGTTGTTCCGTGGGTGCAGGCGGGCGCATCCACTTTTACCAGGGTGACGCAAAGTCTGGAGCGGTCATCAGTTCGACGACTCCACTGGAAACCGCGCTCATTGCGGGGACGAGTACAACACCATTGGCTAGCTACGATTTGTTGATGCTTCCTTGTCAGGGGGACGCAAGCGCCACCGAATCAGACGCGAATATTGACCAATTAATCGCTTATACGAGCGCGGGCGGCCGCGTCGCCGCTACCCACTATAGCGATGTATGGTTGGATAGCACCGAAAAATACGCGGGAGCGAGCTTCTCGGGAGCAGCAACGTTTACTACCTCAACGACCCCCAAAGCTGGTTCAGGCAGTACTCTTGGGACCTCCGGCAACGGCTATGGAATCGGTTCCATTAATACCGATTTCACCGCCGGCTCGACGCTCTCCTCATGGCTCTACGAGAACGGGTACTCGGCGAACGGCACGTTGGGAACGCCAAATTCCGGCACAGAGGGTGAGATAGAGATCAGCTCGCTGCGTATCAATGTAGCGTCAGCGATTCCACCAACCCAGACGTGGCTGACGCTCAATCAGGAGACCGGCAGCAACTATGCCGGTCCTCCTGATTCCCCGATCATGCAGATGAGCTTCAACACGCCAGTCGGCGCCGACGAAACCTCGCAATACGGCCGCGTGATGTTCAACGACTATCACGTGGAGAACATCTCCGGCCCGTCGAACACCACCCTCTTTCCAGCGGAGTGCCCGACCTTGAGCGGCGAAGCTGAGGTTGAGCAGCAGAAACTCCTGGAGTATGGGCTCTTCGATCTCACAAATGCCGTGACTCCGGTAGTTGTGCCCTCGATGACCATCACTCTCGGGAACAGCCCAGCGACCTTCTATGAGGGCGACAGCGCCGACAACATCACGGTAGATATTACCAACGGCGCCACCGCGCTCAGCGCCACCACGGCCTTGCCCATCACCCTGGGCATTACGCTGCCCTCGGGCCTCACGGCCACCGCCATTGCGGAGACAGATTCCACCGGCGGCTGGAACTGCTCTGTGATTACACTGACCTGCTCCCAGACCACCGGAATCGCCGCCAGCGCTAATTATGCATTTGAAGTTACCGTGAGCGTCGCGGCCAACGCCACCGGGGGCGCCACCTCCGCAAGCGAGCCGGTAGTGGCATCTGTTTCCAGCCCGACGTTCTCCGCCACACAAACGGGGACGTTGTCCATCACCGCCGACGAACATGCTGCCGTCACCTGGGCCGCGCCCTCTGCCATCACCTATGGCACGGCTTTGAGCAGCACACAGTTGGATGCCGCGGGCAATGCCGGCGGCAACACCACCCCCAACGCCAACGGTACCTACGTCTACAGCCCCGTGTTGGGAACGGTGCTCTCTGCAGGGTCACATGCGCTGGAGGTCACCTATACGCCGGGATCGGGGTATCCGAGCTATACAGGCTCCGGGACGGCAAGCGTCACGCTGACCGTGAACCAGGCAACACCGACGATCACCTGGCCAACAGCCAGCAGCATCACCTACGGACAGACACTGGCCTCTTCCACGCTGAGCGGTGGAACCTCAACTCCCGCCGGCACCTTCGCCTTCACCGCCCCGACCATAGCGCCCGGTGTAGGCACAGCAGCACAGTCCGTCACCTTCACCCCCACCGACACCACCGACTACAACACCGTCACCGGCTCGGCAAACGTCACCGTGAACAAGGCTACAGCGAACCCGGTACTGGGCAACCTCTCGCCGACCTATACGGGCTCTCCAATTGCGGCTACCGCGACCACCACGCCAGCCAACCTTGCTTCCGAGGTGACGTTCACCTACACCGGCATCAACGGCACAACCTATCCGCAATCGTCTGTTCCGCCCACCAACGCGGGTAGCTACACGGTCGTCGCTACGCTGACGGATACCAACTACACCGGTACCGCCACTGCCACGATGACCAT
>JBEKPF010000028.1:0-65378 GCA_049521035.1 Occallatibacter sp.
TATCACCAGGCTATGTTTATTCATTCCGAGATGTGCGCCGCCTGTCACGATGTGACGGGTGGTCTGCCCATCAAGAACGCTCTCGGTAAATGGACTGGAGGATTTCCCATCGAGCGCACGTATACGGAGTGGGCCAACAGCGCATACGCCGACCGACCCGGAAACAAGAACTTCGATCCCCGATACAAACGTGACTGTCAGAGCTGCCACATGCAGCAGGATTACGGCCAGCCCGGAACCGCACAGACTCTGTATCAAGACGGAAAACCGTTACCGCCATTTGAGGGCCGCGTCGCGAATGAAGGGGGCTCGCCGCATCCATTCTTCACTCATCACTTTGTTGGAGGCAACGCCTACGTGACGGGACTCATCGGCAAGGATGTCGACGAACACGGCTCTATCGCTCCTTATCCCGAGCTGTCTACATTCAGCTTCTCTTCCGCCGATCACCACAGTGTTTACTCCAGGGCCTTCTATACGCACCTCGAGAGACGCGGCGTCTACGCACAACAGGCCCGGCTTGCCTGGGATCGTCTGCGTCACGTGTTGAGCATGGACTTGCGCGGCCCTGCCCAGGCAAAGGTGGGCAACGAGACGCCGATCTCCATCATGGTCGCCAACACGGGCAGCGGCCACGATTTTCCCACCGGCTTTCCGGAAGGACGCACAGCCTGGCTTGCAATTCACGCCTACGATATGGCGACCAGCAAGGAACTGCCCATTCACGACAAGGTCTGGAACCGGACGTCGATCGGCGTAGGCAACCTGACCACCGAAGACATGGTCGACCCCAACTTCCCCGGATGCAATTGGAAAATCCCGGCCGGGTCAGCCGACCCGTACGCCATGCAGTTCAAGGCGGTGGCATCTCTGGGCGACGGATGCCCCACGCTCGACTTGCCGTATGCGACGCCCCTCAATCTCAAGACAAACGCGAACGGCTTGCCCATTGATAAGGATGGCCGAGTGATTGATACTTCCAATCCCACCGCTTTGCCGGTGTTCGTGGATAAGAACGGCAATGGCGATTTGTTTGACGACTCCTTCCTCCGAGATACTCGATTCAAACCTCGCGGCCGACCCGAGTATGAGAAAAAGATCGATCGTTACTCGGTCGTCATCCCGCGGGGTACGCAAGGTCCGATCACGGTTACTACCACGGTTTATTACCAATCGTTGGAGGCCATGGTTGCTCTCGAGTTCCTTGGCAACATGGCCGACACCAATAACAACTTCATACTTGAGCCTTGCGTTCTGGGCGGAAGATGCGATGGACGCACGCCATCCACCGAGCCTCCGGTGGTTGAGGGAGCCCCACCCGTCCCTATGGTCGTTCGCAATTGGGTGATGACGGTCGAAGGCATGCCTGCTGATCACCGTCCGTTGCAAACAGCCACATATCCCGCTGCCGGCGCTTCTAGCGTGTATCAAAACGCCGTTGTGAAGGTGTTCTTTTCCAAACCCATCAATGGCGTCGACACACGTAATTTCACATTGACTGATTCACACGGCGCAGCCGTCCCTGCTTGGGTTGACCAGGTCGGTGCGGGTGCTTGGGGGTTATTCCCAAACCAAGTGATTCTCAAAGGAGGCGAGACTTACACAGCGCGCCTCAAATCGGGAGTGTGCGATTCCAGTGGAACTTGCACCAAGCAGGGCTTGGTGTGGAGATTTACCGTCAGCAAGGAACCTGGTGAGGGCAGCGGCGATACGACGATTCCGCAAAGCTTCGCTCTGTCGCCTCCAGCAAACGCTTCGCGAGCCGCTTCTTTGACTGCGTCAAATCGCCGGAGCGGCATGGCTACCTCAGATGACATACGTTCGCGCCACACCAGTTTAGCCAGTGCCGGCTTTGGGGGACACTGAGATCCCAATCCAACACTGGCGCTCCTTTGCATCGCGAAGATTCAGAATCCTAAGAAATCTCAGATTGGAGGAACTACAACCGTGATTGCATCAATAATGAAAAACAGAATTTGGGTGATTTCGAATCAAACACTCCGAGCAACTGCAGTGGTTGTCTTTTCTTCGGCAACCGTGGTCCTAACTGCCAAGGCCCAGACCACAGTTGGAGGTCACGTTGGTTTCGTCCTTCCCTTGGTCACTTGGTCAGGCGGCCAGACAACCGATCTGGCAGACAATTTCTCTATCGGTTTCCCGGCCGGGATCACGGTCAAGGGAACGGGCAGGATGGCATTCGATTTCGAGTTTATCTCGTCGGTGCAGGATAGTCCGCGCGACGTGTCGCTCACGGTTCATCCCGGGTTCTTGTGGAACGTCGGCCACGGCTTCGCCCCCGGCATTCGTGCGGCTTTCGTCGTGAATTCTTCGGAGTATGGATTTACTCCGCTTCTAAACAAAAGCTGGCAGATAAAATCCAAAGGCAGTTTCTTCAAGGCCTACTTTGCGGAGGGGGACCTTCCAGTCCGGTTCAATCGGCCGGTCGGCGGTCCAAACACAGATCCGGTGACTTTCGCGATGCACTTTGGGTTAGGATTCTGAGGAGCCACTCTTTATACCCGAATGCCCCTCACCGGGCAATTTTAAAACGTAATAGGTATCACCGGTGTTGAAGCGCCGCGGCAGCTCTGGTTTGGTGAATTTACTCTTGTGGGTTTTAGGCGAGAAGATGCCTGGTTCAAGAACGTGTTCACCCACGGTGCAACGGTGAATATCGGCCTCAGGGCCGGCCATGAAGCGAACGCTGCGATGCTGCTAAACTTGGGCAAATCGGGACCGACTTCGGCCAGCACTTTGTGAACCAGCAGAGTCTTGATACCGGCGGCACTCTTCTAGATGGGATCGCTGGAACAGCATCACCAATGGCTTGCACACGGGACTTGGAGCCATGCTGTTAAACGGGTCGACAGAATACCATTTACAGGTCGGCTTAGAGCTTGCCCTCGTGACGATCTCCTCTATCTCAATAAAGGGTGCAGCCGAACATCCCGCTCAAGCCATATTCCTCACCGTATTGCCCCGGCATGAGCCGAAATGGATGCCGTTAACCGAAGGGTTGTAGGTCCGAGTCATTCAACATGAGAGGACGAGGTCACCGAAATCAAGAACAACGCCATCATGAAGCGATGCTCAGGAAGGGGGTGGCATTGCGAGTGATTGCGTAAAGTCAGTACGCACAGAGCATGCTGAACGCACCGGTAGGAGCCGACGAACGGGTATACGTGAGTCAGCGTTCGTTTGAAGGCGCAATCTTGCAACCCATTCTTCGTTCATTTTTGTCAGCAGCGTTTGCGGAACGTGCAACTCTGGGCGGGTGCGCAGGGCGCTCTGGTGCTCATGCTAGGGAGCTGGTGTCAACACTTTCTATTGTCCTGAGTCATTGATTTCTTGCATAAATTTCAGGCGCGTGAGCAATCAGAGTGGAAGTGGCGAATCGGGCGATGGATGCCATGATTTGATCTGCCGATTTGGTCCATCGGAAGGGCTTTGGTTGTTGGTTGTGGACAGTGATGAACTCCTGGATTGCTTCTTCCAATTCCTGAACGCTGGTGTGTGAGCCGCGCTTGATCTGTCACTGTGTGAGCAGTGCGAACCAGCGTTCGACCTGATTGAGCCATGAGGCGCGCGTGGGAGTGAAATGCAGGTGGTAGCGTGGCCGTTTCTGCAGCCAGCGACGGACCGGTGCAGTCTTGTGCGTCCCGTAGTTGTCCAGCACCAGGTGGATGTCGAGATTGGCCGGAACAGCGGCATCGATCTTCTTCAGGGAAGCCAGGAATTCAACTGAACGATGGCGTCAATAGCGCTTGCCAAGGACGTTGCCGGTGGCGATGTCGAGAGCAGCAAACAGGCTGGTGACGCCATGTCTTGTGTAGTCGTGAGTACGCCGCTCCAGTTGTCCGACCCGCATGGGCAGCACTGGTTGTGTCCGGCTCAGAGCCTGAATCTGCGACTTCTCATCCACGCATAAAACCAGCCCATGATGCGGCGGATCGAGATACAGCCCGACAATATCCCGTACCTTGTCGATCAGCAATGGGTTGAGGCATACGCCGTGTTGCGATCATTCGACTCCGAGTGAATGCGTGAGCGAAGCCACGGCGCTCTTGCTCGCACTGTAGGCGCCCATTCTGCGAAAGGCGACGAAGCTCGATAGCGACGCAATGTTGATGATCCGTCCGTAGCCTGCCTGGACCATGGCAGGCGCGAAGAGTCCCTGCGAAGCTGATATCGAAGATGCGCGTCAAGCTCTGCTCTTCACTGTCCAATGTATCCGTCTGTTGAGTGACACGGCGGAGTTCACGAGGATGGACACTGTACCCAGCCTCTGGCTGATTTGCTCTGCGAGAGCCTTGAGAGAGGAACGATCAATGCGCCACAGCGCGTCCGATGCCGGAGGTGCCACCAAAACAACACGCAACGCGGCATCCAGAATCGCCGGCCTCTTTTCATCGCTCCGGGGCCGGGACATTTTCTCTTGTTTTCTTGGTTGTCTTATTTGAGCGCTTGCTCACTCATAATATACAAAAGCGATTTACTGGTTGCAGGGTTGACTGCCACACAGATCCTTAAAGGCCAACCCGCGGTGCTGGTTAAGATTTGACCGATCCTAGACTGCGGTCTCGATGTTCGCCACCCCAGCCATTCCAAATACCCGCCTGTACCGCTCCACCTCAGCAGCGGGTCCCATGGCCTTGCGGTAATTGTCTGACAGCTTCACCGCCGGTCGACCATCCACATCCGTCAGCTTGCAAACCAGGCTCATCGGATTAAATCCCTCATCCCCCAGCGGATTGCAATTCCGAAAGTCGTTGGTCAGAAACGTCCCCCACCCTGAACTGAACCGGATGCGCCGTTCTGGACACCATTTCCTCTCGTCGTCAAAATCGCTCGCCCGCTGAAAATCCTCTGGCCGCGCCCCATTCCTCATCTTCCCGCCAAAATACGCGTGCAGCCCAAGAATCTGCTCCACGTCCAAGGCATCGGAAGCAATCAGTCTCTTCTTCCGCGGATCGTGCCCATGCTGCTGCAGCCATGCAATATATTCGTCGCCCGCAATATAGGGGTCCTTGCTGTCGATGCGCTGCCCCGTCCAGTTCACTACCCAATCGGGCGCACCCTCCAGAAACTGCGTCGTCCCAAACGTATCCGGCAGCAGTATCAGTAACTCGCCCTGATAAGTCTGTTGCCACAGTTCCAGCAGCCTGTACTGTGCGGTCCGCAGCTCCTCGTCCGTGTCCGCCAGCGCCGCCAGCGCCATCGGCAACTCGTGTGCGTTGGTTCCAATCGCTTCCAGATCGTGCTTGTACGCCAGATAAGTATTCGAACTACCTGCAAAACTCGCACCCAGCACGTCGCTCATCGCGATCACCACGTACTCATGCCACAGAAAGCTGTGCCGCCGCCGCGTTCCGAAATCGCTCACACTCAACCGCGGAACTCCGCGCAGCCGTTCCATCTTCTCCCAGAGCTTTGTCTTCGCCCGCGCGTACAAAATGTCCAGTTCAAATTCGCTTAGCCGCTTCAAGCTCGCACGCGTCTTCAACTCGTCAATCACTGAGAGCGCATAAATCTCCCACAGCGTCGTCTCCGTCCACAGCCCTGAAAAACGCAGCGACAACTGTCCGTCCTCCACCGACAGCTCGTAATCCGAGAGCCGGAAGTCCCGTTCCAGCCACTCCAGAAACCCCGGCTCAAAAATCCCACGCTTTCCATAAAACGTGTTGCCGGCCAGCCATATCAGTTCGGACTTGTGGAAGCGCAGCTTCCGCGTCGCGTCCAGTTGTTCCCGCAGCTCCGTCACATCCACAATTTCGCCCAGCCGCACTGACAGCGTCCGATTCAGCAGCGTAAACGAGGCCTGTGTCGATCTGAAGTGCTTCCAGATAAACTGCAGCATCAGCAGCTTGTAAAAGTCCGTATCCAGCAGCGAACGCGCAATCGGATCCAGCTCCCAGTTATGGTCGTGCGCCCGCCTTGCAATATTGATAATCACCGTGCTTCTACTTTAATAGACCAATCCGCACCTGGTGGGTATCGATCATCAGCTCGCTCACACGGCTTGGCTCACTCCTTGTGCTCCCAAATGCACCCCGCACGACCGCCGCACCACCAGCTTAATCGGCACCGTCACATCCCGCACCGGCAGTTCCGGATGCTCCAGTCGCTCCAGCATCGTCGCCATCGCCACCACGCCAATCCCCGCGCAGTCCTGGTGAATTGTGGTCAGCGGTACCGGCAGCAGGCTCGCGTATTTGACGTCGTCCATGCCCACAATCCGCACCTGTTCAGGAATGCGCACGCCAAGTGTCAGGAGGGTCTGCATCAGCCGGGCAGCTGTGAGGTCGTTGGCACACACAATTGCTTCTGGATGCAACGCATCAAGCAGCCGCCGAACGAACGCCTCGTCCTGAGCACTCCCTCGCCAGGCTGGGTCCTGCTCTGGTCGAATCCCGCTCCGACGCAACGCCTCGTGAAACCCGGTAATGCGCGCATCCACCGTGCCTGCTGAATGCACTTCTGCCAAAAATGCCACCCGCCGCACTCCCAGCCCTAGCAGGTGCGCCGTCGCAACATAGCCTGCCCGGCGGTTGTCCACGCCAACCAGGTCGTGCGCCGAACGCTCCGGATACGGCATATAACAGCGATCGAGCAGGACCACCGGGATCTGCGACCGTTCCAGAACCCGCGCAATTCGACGGTTTGCTGCGTCCTTCTCTCCGATCAGTTCCAGCGGCGCAAAAAACACCCCCGCCACCTTTTGCTTGATGAACGAGTCGGCCATCTGCTCCGCCTCGCGGGCGCTCTCTCTCACTGAAGTGGACGCGTTGCACCAAAGCAGTGCGTCCGGCCGCGCAAACGGCGACCGCATCATCCCATGGCAGATCGGCTCAAAAATCTCCGTCAACCCCAGTTCCGGGATCAACAATCCGAATGTCCGCCCCGTCCCGTGATCCTGAGCAAGCACATGTGTGCCCGCACCAGGCCGACGGGTCACCAAGCCCATCCTCTGAAGGTCAAGAACCGCCTTCGCCACAGTGATCCGCGAAGCGTCGAAAAGCTTGCCCAGTTCGGCTTCGCTGGGGAGGCGGTCGCCCGCCTTCAGCGCACCGGACTGAATATGCGCGTGCAGATAATCGAAGACGCGTTTGTGTTTGGCTACGGGATTTGCCGGATTCAATTCCGGCGGAGGCCTCAGTTCAATTGCCGACTTACGTCCACGTACCATCTTTCTTCCTTCCCCGGAGTACAACCATCTCTAGCGTCAGCGAATGTGTCCGCTCCCTATGAAGGACACTAAAACGACCGCGGAAGATTTGTCTATGCAATTTAATTCAAATCACATAAACATTTGCAACGGCAACCATCACCTTTTGCATTGATCTCCAACGCGGCGTACAGTTTCTCAGCTGAATTCAAGATTCTTGGTGTAAACAATTATAACCATTCAATTTGATAAACAACAACAAGGTAAATCGCATTCTAAATCCAGTCTAAGTTCAACAAACCAGGTCATCGTCTCCTAATCTTTGTCTTTTCTATTGCATATACCATTGCTCTGCTCAATTCGAGCTGCGAACTGAGTCTTTGTATAGCGGGATTTAGAAGCCGCAAGCCCTCTCATCCCTCAATCGCCGCAGCCATCTCCGCCCTTACCTTCTCCGGCAGTTCAGGCATCGCTCCCGCCTGAGAAGCTACCCACCCACCCCATCGGTTTCCCGCTTCGTTAAGCGTCGCCAGGTCCGCTCCGCGCAGCAGGTAGTGCGTCAATGCAGCGGTGAATGCGTCTCCCGCCCCAATCGTATCCGCCACTCTCACCGGAATACCCGGATGCTCATGCCACTCCGTGCGCGTCACCAGCAGACTCCCCTGTCCCCCGCGCGTCACTGCCACCATCCCCAATGTAGGAAACTCCTCCAGCAGCCGCTCAGCATTTTCCCGCAGTCCATCCAACCCAATTGGGACGCCCGATTCCACTTGCCCCGCCGCCACCCCCATCAACCGCATCACCTGGGGAACCTCGGCGTCATTCATCTTCATTACGGTCGCCAGTTCCAGCGACTCCTGAATTGCTTCATCGGAATAGAACGGCGCCCGCAGGTTCACATCGAACATCCGAATGCTCTCCTTTTTGGTCAATCCCACCAGATTCTGAATCGTTTGTCTCGACTCACCGCGCCTCTGTGCCAATGTCCCAAAACAGATCGCGTCCGCTCGTTCCGCCAACTGCACCCAATCGTCAGAGAGCTCAAGAAAGTCCCATGCCGCCGGTTGGTGAATCGTGTAGCTCGGTTGCCCATCCTTGAGCTCCACCGTGACGCGCCCCGTCTCGTGTTGCAGGTCCACCTGCACAAACCCCGCGTCAGCAGGAAGCGGATCGAGCTGGTCCATCGCCTTCCGCCCTAGTTCATCGCGTCCAATACGGCTCAGGATCGCGGCATGATTCCCAAGCCTTGCCGCCATCACCGCAAAATTCGCCGGCGCCCCGCCCAGCCGAGGTCCCTCCGGCAACACGTCCCACAACAACTCGCCCAACCCCAAAATCAGATGCGGTTCCCTCACGGTCTTACCTCGGCTGGCGCCCTATCTTTCTGCGTGATTCTCGCGCCTTCACGCACGACTCTCATTGCCGTAGAGAAAGCATATACGCGCCGCCAGCCAATCATCTTCCTGCGAGTTCTCCGCTCACTCCTTTGTCAAATTCGCCGCCAGCGGAGGCGAGCTTGGGGTGGCGCTGCAGATGCACAAATTAACCGCCTCCCAAGCAGGAAGATGTGCAGATCGCGGCGATGGCGACTTTCAGTGAAATGTGTGCACCGGGATACACAAAACTCTAGCCGATTTGGACACAGAGGGCAGATTTTCAGGGTCTCTTGGCGGAGGACGGCCGTAAGTTCTTTGTTTCCATTTCTTAGATAGCACTACAAGCAGAGTTTTTGAACGTTTTCCGGTTTTGAAAAAACGAGGACAACGCTTATATTTTGTTGGACTTACTTCATACTGCAAGGACAAGTGCACGCAAGAATTGCGTTCATTCGCCACTTTCTCGTATAGAGGGTGAAATACAGCCAAAGGTGCAGGGTAAGCCACAACTGGCCATGCGGCGCACATCACATTGTTCGTCCAACCTCCAGCGTTACACTCGCGGAGTGGCCTGAAACCCCAACCTGGAAGCCTCTAACCGCCGTCGCGTGTTTTGGCGTGATCTGTGCGGCGGTACTCACCTGGCAAAATCACAAGACCGAAGCTTCTGAACAGAAGCTCACCGAAGAAGCCAGGGCATACCGCGTGCGCGCCGAACAAGGGGACGCAGAAGCTGAGTCCAACCTCGGTTACATGTATGCCCGTGGCCAGGGTGTGCCGCAGGACTTCGACGAGGCTCTCCGCTGGCGTCGTAAGGCTGCTGACCAAAGCAACGCGGATAGCGAAGATGGCCTTGGCTACATGTACTCGCAAGGGTTGGGAGTGCCGCAGGACTACATCGAAGCTCTGCGCTGGTATCGCAAAGCCGCTGATCAAGGCGATGCGGACGGTGAGAACGCTGTCGCCCTCATGTATGAGCAGGGCCATGGAGTGCCGCAGGACTACGCTGAGGCTCTCCGTTGGTATCACAAAGCCGTCGACCAGGGCTACGCGAAGGCTCAATACAACCTCGGCAATATGTATTACTATGGCCGCGGCGTGCCGCAGGATTTGGCCGAAGCCGATCTTTGGTACCACAAGGCAGCCGATCAAGGCGACGAGTACGCCCAGAGTGTCCTGCGCATCAAGTGGAAGAACTTGAACGCAATTACCAAACTCAATTTGTCGGTCATTTTTCTGGCGAGCATGTGGGCTTTGCTTGGATCGGTCATTCCTGGGGGAAGTTTTCGAACTGCGCAACATGGGCCATTTACTCTGGTCGGAATTCTCGGCCTCTCGTATATCGTGCTGGATTTGTGCGGACTCCGCTACATCGGTGCCCAGACCCCCTTAATGGCCGTTGGAGCCTTCGAGTTTGTCAAGATCCTACCCGTTGCTGTAACCGTTCCGCTGCTCTTCTCCACCGCATTGCCGCACAGCATCTGGCCAAAGGTCGCCAAAGTCGCTCTGGGACTATTCGGCATATTGTTCTTGGGGCTGAACATCCTGGTAATGACAGTCAACAGACTAAGGACTGTTGTCCCGACCGCTAGTCCATTCTGGAAGATCGATGGAATGCTACTTGGAACGTTCGCTTCCCTGGCCATCTTTCTCTGGCTGACCAGAAACAGCCGCGACACCGACAGAGCTCAAGCAGAGTGGGAGCCTCCAGCTGCACCGCCTGAATAGGATGCGGAGCGCCGTTTACCCGACAAATCGCCAGATCGAACAATCCTCCCAGTTCGATGATGCATACTCTCCCTCCGGCTGATTCGCCATGATCTTATAGTCCGCAATCGCATCCGCTCGCGACCGCGGCACCTGTCCAAGAAACTGTCTTTCGAATCCAGCCTGCGCCTCCAGCACCCATTCCTGCTCATTGTTCACATACAACAATTCCAGCTGCCCACTACGCCCCTTGAAGCTCTTCTTCAACGCTTTCGCAAACCGGCGCATCACTGTCGCCTCAAATGGATTGAACAGGAACGCCATGCACGGTCCCACAGGCCAGTCGAACTCCACTGCGTCTCCGCAGATCAGCTTCATCGGCGCACGTGCACGACTGGCCTTGCGCCACACAGTCAGATTCTTGCGCGCAATCGCCGCCAGACCAGGATGCAGTTCCACACCCACTACCGCCTTGAACGGCATCTCCGCAGCCAGCAGCACAGCGCGCCCCATGCCCGCGCCCACATCCACAAACGTGGTTTCCTCCAGTTTTGCAGCCGGGCTCGTCCGTCTCCATCTCCGCATCAAAGCTCGAAATACTGAAGGCGCAACCCCGAAGTAAGCCGTCGCATGCCGATCGTGCCGATGCCCGCTCTTCAGGTGCCGCCCCGCGATCAACCCGCTCGTCCGCACACCAAACTCCACATCGAATGGGTGCCGCGTAAACCCATCCCCTACCTTCATCCCCGGCAACGTGCGCGTATTTGTCGCCCTCTTCGCCGCGCCATCTTTCACTTGTCCTTTGGGAATCTTCACGGCTTGAACATTAGCACACCGCCGTGACACGCTATCTCACCTCGCCCGAGTGCTTGAAAATTCCATGACTATCCTTTACAAACGCTGCGCGGTTTGGCGTATATTGTTCTGCATTGGGCGGTGATTTAAATGGACAGCACCGCATCAAAAGTTCGGATGGCGAGCGAGCGTTCCCATTCTGCTCTGCGTCAAGCTGGACATAGACAACTCAGGTGAAGCAATCCACACCGCTCCGCCTTTGCAGCCCGAGTTAGACCTGATCGAGAGACTGCGTCTGCGTAAGATCCGACTGAGGAAGTATTTTCGAGGCTGTACGGCGGCGAATGACCAGCTAGAAAAGCACCTGGTGGAAGCATCGTGCCCAGCAGTTTGCATCGCTGGGCCGGTCGCAGGTTTGTGCGCATACCAGGTTGTCACCAGTGCACCGGTTCCTTCGCCTACTACAATTCGACCCCTGCTCGCGAAGTGTCCCTGAGCCTTCGCGCCAGCTAGCCCTCCTTCTGTCAACGGCCCCGCAATTGCGGGGCACAAACTCTATTGCAACCGTGTCTCCCGCACCCAGGGAGCGTCGCCGGTGTGCGAGCGGAGCCCTTTGGAAAAGGCTCCGTCTGGCCCACCGGCAGGAGACAGGCTGGGACCATCTTCCAACGACAGATCAAATCCGAATCCACAAGAAAAGGAGTTGCACATGTCGAATTCCAAGAAGATTCCCCTCAAGGGCTCTGAACTCGCTTCACTTCCGGGAGCACGAGCCATAGGCCCCACAGACCCGCATCAGCTCATTGAAATCTCCGTTGTGCTCAAGCATCGCCAGTCTCTTCCGCCGATGGAAGATGAGGTCAAACTCCTCTCGCACGCCGAGTTCGCAACCAAATACGGCGCTGATCCCGCGCAGGTCAGCAGAATCGCCCAGTTCGCACGCGACCACAATTTGCAAATGCTCGAACGCGGTGACGAAGTTCTGCGTCGCACTGTAACCCTTGCCGGCACCGCCGCCAACATGGAGAAGGCTTTCGCCGTCGATCTCACCGAATTCGAGTTCGAGAACGGAAGTTATCGCGGGCACACTGGCGCGATTCAAATGCCGGAAGAATACGCAGGCTTCGTCTCCGGCATTTTCGGTCTCGACAATCGCCCCGTTGCCCAACCACACATCCGCTATCGCGATGCCAATCGTCACTTTGGCGCCCGCGCGTCCACCATTTCCTACACGCCTCCGCAGGTTGCCAAACTCTACAACTTTCCGCAGGATGCAAATGGAAGCGGCCAGACCATCGGCCTGATTGAGCTTGGCGGCGGCTATCGTCCCGCCGACGTACGCGACTACTTCCGCGGCATCGGCATTCAACAGCCCGCCGTCAAATGCATCTCCGTCAATCACGCAGACAATCGCCCCACCACTCCGCACAGCGCCGACTCGATTGTGATGCTCGATATTGAAATGGCAGGTGCTGTTGCGCCGGGCGCAGGAATTGCCGTCTACTTCACCCCCAACACCACGCGTGGATTTCAGGATGCCCTCAGCACCGCGATCCACGATCAACTCAACAAACCCCGTGTGCTCTCCATTGGATGGGGTAGCGCGGAAGGCTACTGGTCGCATCAGTCCATGGAAAACTTCGACCAGTTGGCGCAGGAGGCGGGGCTGCTCGGTATCACCGTCTGCGTCGCAGCAGGTCACACCAGCTCGATTGATGGTCTCAATGAAGCAACGAATCAAGTTGACTTTCCGGCATCGTGCCCGCATGTGTTGGCCGCTGGCGGCACACGGCTGATGGCAGTCAACGGCGCCATCGAAAGTGAGACCGTCTGGAACGACGGCATCCGCGGTGGGGCCACCGGCGGCGGATTCAGCAAGGTCTTTCAGCGTCCGGCATGGCAGGCTGCCGTCGTCTCCCAAACCGGCCGCGGCGTTCCCGACGTGGCCGGCAATGCCGATCCCGAAACAGGCATTGAGATTCTGGTCGACGGCCAGCGCGAGGTGATTGGTGGGACTGCCGCAGCCGCGCCGCTATGGGCTGGACTCGTCCTCTTGCTCAACCAGAAGCTCAACCGCCGCCTGGGCTTCATCAACCCGGCTCTCTACAACATCGATCAGTCCAGCGGCTTCCGCGACATCAACCTTGGCAACAATGGACTCTATTCAGCCTCGTACGGGTGGGACCCGCTTACAGGCCAGGGCACTCCGATGGGTGCTCAGCTTCTGCAGGCTTTGCAAGGCGTTGCCTCGCAGGCGCACGCGCAGTCACAGAAGTCGGAACGGGTCCACGCCGGAAGTGAACGCTGAGGCGACTCATCGCATCGAACCCTGCAGCATTGAGATTCCTCCGGGATGGGTGCTTCGTCAGAGCATCCGTCCCCATTTTTTATTCACTGGAAATTGAAATGGCCGGCGGTGCAAGGGCCCCCCTGTTTGCACCCTTGCGGGGCCGTTGTTTTTGCATTTACTTCTCCCCGTTCGATCCAAAATGGAGCCCTGCTTTCAAACCTCCCACAGCCGAGGAATTGGCAATCTAGTAACCCTCCGCAATTGCCGATGCACCTGCCCCGTGACACGCCACCCCGAATCGCGATACCCTTTGGCTATACGCGCCCATTGAGGCTCAAGGAGCTCTCCAACCCCCATGCCCATACAAACCACTTCCAAAATCTGGCATAACGGCAATCTCATCCCCTGGGAAAACGCCACCCTCCACGTCATGAGCCATGTGATCCATTACGGCTCCAGCGTATTTGAAGGGATTCGCTGCTACGGGCAGCCCCACGGCTCGGCAGTATTCCGCCTGCCAGAGCACATGCAGCGCCTGCTTGACTCAGCCAAGATCTATCGCATGACCATCCCCTTTACCCTTGAAGAGCTGTGCGCCGGCGTGGTCGACATCATCGAAGCCAACGGCGTGACCCCTTGCTACATCCGCCCCATCGCACTGCGCGGCTATGGCGAAATCGGCGTCAGCCCCAAGGGCTCGCCCATCGAGGTCTACATCGCCAATTTCCCCTGGGGCAAATACATCCCCGGCAACGACGGCGCGGACGTCTGCATCTCCAGTTGGAACCGCCTCGCCCCCAATACCATGCCCGCCCTGGCCAAGGCCGGCGCTAACTATATGAACTCCCAGCTCATCCACATGGAGGCCGAGATCAACGGCTACGCAGAGGGCATCGGCCTCGACGTCAACGGCCTGGTTAGCGAAGGCTCCGGCGAGAACATCTTCATCGTCCGTAACGGCGTCCTCTACACTCCGCCGCTGGCAAACTCCGCGCTCTCCGGCATCACTCGCGACAGCGTGCTGACTATCGCCCGCCATCTCGGCTTCACCGTGATTGAACAGGCCTTGCCGCGCGAACTTCTTTACATCGCCGACGAAGTCTTCTTCACCGGCACAGCTGCTGAGGTCTCGCCCATCCGGTCCATCGATCGCATTGTGATTGGCGACGGCAAGCCCGGCGAAATCACGAAGAAAATCGCAGACGAATTCTTTGGGATTGCCAACGGGCTTAAGCCGGACCGCTTTGGCTGGCTCACCCCGGTCAAAGTCACAGCTGCGGAGCCTGTTGCTGTCTAACTGAAACCGCCAGAGCAAAAGAAATGCGGCCATGCCTCAAAAGGGCATGGCTGTTTTTTGGCGGCGCCATCTCCTGGGGTAATCGTCTCCAATAAACGTTAACGAGAGGTTCTCGATCAACTTGCGGAGTACAATCCGCTCTCAACATCCCGCGCAGCTTGCAGTACATTCTGCGGCCGGCCCAGATCGCGCCAATAGAATTCATCCGCGCGGAAAGCGGCAATCTTTTCTGCCTGCGCTGCGAGATGCAGATATGCCTTAATGATGGAGAACGCGCCTTCGTCGATCATCTTTGAAAAGATCCTGGGGGAGAGGATGTGGATTCCAGAAAACGCGAGAGCCGTCGTCGTGGTCGCGGGTCGCGCCATTTGGGCTGAGCCGTCTCGACCCGCCCGCCGGCCACAGAGCAGGCCTTGCTCGTCAAAAAGCAAATACCGCGAAGTCTCCCTGTCTTGCACAGCCAGCGTTGCCAGCGTGTCATTGTCAGAATGAAAGCGCAGCATACGCGCCAGATCAATCGTGCTGATGACATCCACGTTGTGCAAGATGAAAGGTTCCTGCGTCCCAGACTCCAGAAAGAACCACGCGGCCTTCTTCAGCCCGCCGCCGGTATCCAGCAGCAACTCCTCGCGAGAAACCTCAATCCGCATGCCAAAGTTTCCATTGGCTTCCAAATACTCTTCGATCATCTCCGCGTAGTAATGGACATTAACGATCACTTCGCTCACGCCAAAAACGCGCAAGCGTTCCAGGGCCCTCTGCAGCATTGTGCGGCCGCCAACTTCCACCAGCGCCTTCGGCCGGTCATCGGTCAAAGGCCGCAGGCGCGTGCCCAGTCCTGCCGCCAGAATCATCGCCCTCATCGGCCCATCTTTTCCAGTTCGATATGCCGCACCACCACGTTCACGCCGCCGTTGCCGCGCAGATAGTTGGCCAACTGCTCGGCCAGAAAAACCGATCGGTGCTGCCCGCCGGTGCATCCGAATGACACCATCAGGCTCTTGAATCCGCGCCTCTGGTATGCGTGCACGCTCCCGTCCACCAACGACAGCACACTGGCCAGAAACTGGTGAACGCTGTTCTGCTTATTAAGGTATTCGATCACCGGCGTATCCTTGCCGGTTAGTTGCCGGAACTGCTCTTCGCGTCCGGGATTGGGAAGCGCACGGCCGTCGAACACAAAGCCTCCGCCATTTCCTGACTCATCGGCAGGCGCTTCGCGATGAAAACTGAAACTGAAGATCCGCACCGTCAAAGGCTCGGCAGCAGACGCCAGTCCCAGCAGTTTCTCCGAGGCCAACATGCTATGGAATGCCTCAAGCAGTTCGGGCAGCGCGATGGGTAGCTTCACTTGATGCGCCAGCCAGCGCAAATTCTTCAGTGCATACGGCACGCTCTGCAGAAAATGAGGCTTGCGTTCATAGAACCCTCTGAAGCCGTAAGCTCCCAACGCCTGCATGATGCGTACATATACGAATGCATAGTAGTGTTGCATGAATGCATCGCGATCGAGCTTGACATGACTCGCCAGGCAATCGAGATAGTAGTCGAGTAACTCCTGCCGTAACTCGGGCGGCAAATCAGCCTTGCCATCGTAAAGTAGAGAAGCAATGTCATACTGCAGCGCACCCTTACGTCCGCCCTGATAGTCCACAAAGAACGGTTGCCCGTCGCGCAGCATTACATTGCGCGATTGAAAATCCCGATAGAGAAAATAATCGTGGTCTGCATTCAGCAGAAACTTTGTGAGCCGAGAGAAATCCTGCTCCAGTGCCTGCTCGTTGAACGGTACGCCCGCGAGCCTCAGAAAGTAATACTTGAAATAGTTCAGGTCCCACGCGATCGACTGTCGATCGAAGCTCGCCCTCGGATAGGAGACCTTGTAATTCAGGTCGCGCCCGGCATCCACCTGAAAGCGCGGCAGCGTGGCCACCACCTTGCGATACGCCTCAATCGCCGGCGCACCGATCACTCCGCCTGCACGATTCTTGCTCAGAAATGCAAACAGCGTCGTATCGCCCAGGTCCTCTTCCAGGTACGCGCCTTGGCTCAAGTCCTCCGCATAAATCTCCGGCACTGGCAATCCATGCCGCCGAAAATGGCGCGAAAACTCAAGGAACGCGACGTTCTCCTCGCGAACCGAATACACAACTCCAATAGCGCTGTACCCCCCGCCAGTGAGCCGCACAATGGCGCGCCCAGACCCGCCAAGCTGCCCCTGAAGTGGCTGCAAATTTTCGGCCGGAAACTTGTAATGCTCTTCAAAAAGCCGCTTGAGAACGTCCATGAATCTCTTTCTGTAAATGGCTGAACCCGCTTAACAAAGATACCCACCCCAGCCAAGCCCACGCAAGGCGCGGAACTGAGGCGGGTAGACCTCTCCTATGGGGCTTGGGAGGATAATATCTCGCCACGAAGCTGCCGGCAGCCGGCGAGTACAACTTTAGATATTCCCGGACAGGTTTCTATCACAGCGCGAAAGCCTCGTCTCCTGCTAATGTGGCTCGGGGGTTCAACGTCCCATGGAGAGGGAAATGAAGGGGATTTTCATTGCTATATTTGGAGTCTTCCTTGTTTGCGGTTTGGCGGGTTGCAGCGTGGCTGCGCCGAATGCCGGCCACGAGGCGGTGTGGATGGAGAAGCCGCTCTTTTTCGGTCATGGCGGAGTCGATCAGACACCGGTCATGGCGGGACGCGAGTACGGTGCCATCACCAGCGAAGCCATCGACGTTGACATGCTTCCACAGCGCATCGACATGGAATTCGATGACATGATGACCAAATCGGGCGTGCCGGTGAGCTTCCACGTCGTTGCGCAGTTCAAGGTTGTTGATCCCGTGAAGCTCGTGAGCGGGTTTGGTGCAGACCGCGACGAAAAGGGCAACTGGGGGTTCTGGGATCGTAACCTGGATCAGCCCTTACGGACCGCGGTTCGGGATTCCGTGAAACAACGGGACATGCAGGAGATGGCAATCTCGCAGACGGCGGCAGACGCTGTCGGGAGCGAGGTCTCCACTGCTGCTCAACTCATCGTCCAAAAGCTTGGAGTGCCCATCATTTTCACGGCGATCAACGTGGGACGCGTGAATCCGCCAGATGCCATCAAGGACCAGCGGATCGCCACTGCAACGCAGGAACAGAGGGCCATCACCGAGCAGCAGACCAAACTCGCGGAAGACCAGCGCAAGGCTGCGGAGCAAAGCCGTGCGTCCGCCGACAACGCCTATCGCGAGGCCATGCAATTGTCTCCCGATCAATTTCTCCAGCTTGAGCGGATCAAGATGCAGCGGGACGTCTGCGGGCATCAGGGTTCCAATTGCACTTTCTTCATCGGCGGCAATGTTACCCCAGTAAACGACGTGGGCCGGAAACAGTAACTGGCTCCATCCATAATGAACTGCAACAACTCACGAATCCCATAGAGAAAGCTGGTGCGATGTGCCCATTCCTGTCTTGAAACCTACCGCAGCACGGAACGAGACATTTGCAGGCATCACTTATCACATCGAAGGTGAATTGGTTCCGGCGTTACACATTGAACTGAGCAGCGTTCCAGTGTATTTCGAACACTACATTCTTCTCTGGAAGGATCTCAATGTGCGAATCGGCGTTCGCCCCCTGAGTGGCGGGTTCAAGCGCTTACTCGCCGGGATGCCTGTCTTCCTGACCGAGGTCGCGGGGCCGGGACAGATCTGTTTCAGCCGAGACGGCGCGGGCCATATCTTTGGGATTCATCTGAATCCCGGCGAACGAATTGACATGCGGGAACACCAGTTTCTTGCCGCCACGGGAAATGTGGATTACGGATTCTCTAGGGTGAAAGGCGTTTCCAATATGTTGCTCGGCGGCACCGGCTTCTTCGTCGATCACTTCACTGCGCAACACGGCGAGGGAATCGTGTGGGTGCACGGCTATGGGAACGTCTTCGAGGTAACTCTTGCACCCGGCGAACAGATCGATATCGAGCCGGGGGGGTGGATCTACAAGGACCCGTCGGTCACCATGGAGACTCAGTTCCAGAAGTTCTCAACTGGATTATTTGCCAGCGCCTTCAGCTTTGTTTGGAACCGGTTTACCGGCCCCGGACGCGTTGGAATTCAATCCATGTACGTCCATATGCCGACGTCGGAATAGGCGAGTAAGTCTCCGTCGATCCTCCCGCGGACCATGGAGTCAGCCCCTTGCCTTCGTCCTTGATCCCCCACGGACCGATCCCTGTCCGTGGGGTGGAATTCCATCGCCGCTCCTATTGAGAGGGAGCTGTCACAATCTTTGCAGTCGAGCCGAAACGATGGAAATCGCGGAAACCTATCTCATTCAGGTCCGTCTCATGGTGGCCTTTTTTCAGGATGACTTGCGCTCCGACCGGCATCAGGTAGTCATGGCCACCGATGGAAACATAATCGTAGTCCGCGCTCACTGAAGTTGCGTGAATGGGATACTTCTTAGGCACATTGTCCGCCACTTCTGTGATGCGCCGCACGCTGTGCGTCGTGCCATCTATATACACCAGGCCGTGGTAGCCGACCGTGATTACCTCTGTCGGGCCCACGCGGAGATTCAGATTCGAATTCTCCTCGGCAACTCGATAGCTGAACACCTGCACCGTCCCATCGCCTAACACCCCGGTCTCCTTCCACGCGATCTCCGTCTTCGACGAGGGCCTGAATAGACCGGAAATCACGGCGCCAAAAAGTCCCGCTGACGAAATACCTTTCTCGCTGTCTATTTCCTCGTCGATGTGGCTCTTGTGGCCGTCCCGTTCTGTTTCCAAAAAACTCCAGTCCTCCACATGATCTAAATAGGTCAGCAAGCCCGTTATCTTATCCTTATGCCTCCATGTTTTCGCCCCGTCCATGCTGACGGATCGATCAGTAACTTGTTCGCACATGAAGTTAGGCAGTGATTCCCGGTAATCCATTGCGTACCGCGTCGCATCCGCAATCATCGACTTCAACTCGTCCGGGACAGGGCGCTGAATAGGATTGGTGGGAAAAGTAATCATCAGCGGGCCCACGGGTCGCGCAGCATTTCCCGGGTCCGATGAGTCGGCGGCACTATCCGCATCTGCCGCTTCTGCGTCGGTCATGGTAAAGGAAGTATCGGCCTCCGCGGTCTTTCCACCCTGGCTCAGCATGACCTTCACTTGATAAACGCCATCCTTCGGTGGATTGATCGAAAAAGCGCTCAGGTAAGAAACGTATTCCTTTCCGCTAATTCGTTGTGCACTCATTGGAGCGCCGCCCAGAGGCTTCCCGTCTTGAAGCACCTCGATCGCCAGCTTAGCCTTTTCGGCTGCGTTCGGGTCGGTGTGCGCGGCAAAGAACACTGAAACGTCCGTCGCGCCTGCCGGTAACGCACCAGATAGATTCGGCGTCACTCGATTGCTTCCCTGGCGAAGCGGCTCGTCGGCTTCTTCCTCGGCCCCAAGCGGATCGGTGCGTCGCACCAGAACAATCTTGCTCAGCGAGGGCGTCCCCGATTCCTTCGGAATCTCGAATGGAATGCGCTGCGCACCCGCCTTGCCGCTATTGAAGTCCAGGATCGCTGCTTCTAAAACGTACCTACCCGGGGGAGCCGCAAAGTGACGCTGCAACGAGATCACTTCCGTGCTTTTCATTTCAGGATTGCTGAGCGTTACGCGCTGTGGGCTGTCCGCGCTGAAATGTTCCACAAGCGCACCCGCCTGGTCCCGGATATTTGCAACCATCGAGAGATGCGCCGTGTAGGTGGGTGTGTTTGAGTCCTTTCGAAGATCGAGGCTCGCCAGCGGCACCTCGATCGCCAGCGTGCTTACCTCGCTCTCGGGATGATTTCCCATCGTCACGACCGCCGCGCGAAAGTTCAATTCTGTAGTCAGCGGTGTTTGCTTCAATAGCTTCAACAGAGGCATCTCGAATGGCTGCGGACGGCTCCCGTCCTCTGAGCGCGGAGGCAATGCAAGATAGCCTGTTTGTGTGCGTATTTTCAGCCCCACCCGCAAAGATTTCACCTCAACTGGACGGAACCTTCCGTCGTATTCCTTGACCGGCGGAAGATAGGACGCCTCGTAATAAGTGGTCATGTCTCCGATCAGTTGTTCCACTGACCTAATCAAACGATCTCCTGAGATATAACTCCCGCCGGTCTGCTCGGATAGATGCAACATATCGACGACATCGGCCTTCTGCAGATCAGCCTCTGTTCTCCGTTGCGCCAGACCCTGACTTTGCGGTGAGCCGGTATAGCCGGGCTCTACCGGTACCGCGCCCATCATGACCATTTGCGATCCGCCGCCGTTGATGGAATTCATATCCACCACGTAAATACTGATGCCGGCCTGGTTGGCTGTTCCGATGATCGATTCAATCGCGGCTCGTGCATGCGAATCGATCTGCTTGTCCTGAATGGAAGAGAAGTAGATGATGGCTTTTCTCTGGCTAATCTCCTGCTGCGATTGGGTCAGTGCCAGCAAGCCCGCCAACGAAGGCCGTACGTGTTGATCCTGGGCGATGGGACCGGATCGCTTGAGCGCTCCATAGAGCGCCTGCGCCAGTATCCGTTCGCGAGGCGTAGCCTTTTTCCCGGATGTGCCCGCCCCGGTCAGCGCAACTGAGATCAGCTCTTTTTCCGTCGGGTTTGCAGCACCGTCACCGCCCGCCTTTTCGGGTTCCGTGGCGGCGTTGATGGCCTGGATGAGGGCATTGCGATCTGAAGTGAAACCATGCTGAAGACGAAGGCGCCGCTCGATACTGAATACCGAAAACGCAAAACCGTTCTGAGCGGCCATCTTGAGAATCTTCGCCGCTGCATCGCGCTCGTCCTTCATCATCGTCGGACTGGATGGCTGATCCAGACCACGCTCAGCGCTCGGCCGATCGAAGACCAGCGTGATCAGACGCTCGCTCTGCTGTCCGCCGCTCACAAGCCGAAGACTGCTCAGCTTCACCGGATCACCGTCGTCACTTACAGCCAACTCTTCAGGCTTCAGGTCGACAACCGACTTGCCTCTCTTGTCATGAACCACTAGATCAAGCAGCACCGCATCGTCAGCCGCTGCCGAAGCGCCAGCCGGCCCGGTTCCGGTTTGCAGCGCCTGCCCATCGGTTCGGAGAGCCATCAAAGCAACAGCCAGTAACAAACCCCTTGCGATCACACGCTTCATCGTTCCCCTACTTCGCCCAACAGATGAGCCTAACTCATCCTTGCCCCGGTTTCGTCATGATGAGAGAATGAGAGCACCTATCTCGCCCCCTCAAGCCCACGAAATTCTGTTTATAGATCAAATTGTAACCATCGGTTATTTATGATTCCAGACATGAAATCCCAGCCTCGCCTGCACTTTGCCTTGCTTTTCGTGCTTCTCGCCATCCTCCTTCCGTCCGCCGCACCGGCGCAGGCCTACGCAGGCCGCCCCAAGCTCATCGTCATTGTCGTCATCGACCAATTCCGCGGAGACTATCTGAACCGCGACCACAACGAGTTCAAGGGCCGCGGCTTCAAGCTCTTAATGGATGAAGGCGCATGGTTCACCAATTGCTATTTCGACTACGCCAACACCAAGACCGCTCCCGGACACTCCACCATCGGCACTGGCGCGTACTCTGACGGCCACGGCATCGAAAGCAACGAGTGGTGGGACGCATCCCGCTCCTGGGATCACAAAGTCAGTTCCGTTGAAGACGAGCGCTATCAGCTTGTCGATCTCCCGCCGTCCTCCATCCCCGCCAATCAGCCCGGAGCGCCTGCAACCGCGCTCAAATACGTCATCGGTGCATCCCCGCGCAACCTCCGTGCCACCACCCTTGGCGATGAACTGCGTCTCGCCACCAATGGCCGCTCCCGCGTCTACGGCATCTCGCTCAAAGACCGGGCCTCCATCCTCCCCGCCGGCCAATCCGCTAACGGCGCGTTCTGGATTGACACCTCCAGCGGCCAGTTCACCACTTCGACCTATTACATGGAACACCTGCCTGAGTGGGCGCGCACCTTCAACGCCAGCGGCCGCATTGCCGAAGCTGCGCGCGATGCTCAGGTGGAAGGCACCACGCAGTTCTACGATCTTGTGGGAAGAATGCCCGCAGCCAATCGCTACGAGCTCGACTTCGCCCGCGCCCTCATCATCGGTGAAAAGCTCGGGACAAACGGCGCTACCGATCTGCTCGTAGTCTCCCTCTCGCCCAATGACATCCAAGGCCATCAATTCGGCCCGACTCCGATTTCGAAGAACAGATGATCCTCAGCCTAGACCGTGACCTTGACAGCTTCTTCTCCTGGCTTGATCAGTCCATCGGTCTACAAAATGTCTGGCTCGCACTCTCCGCCGACCACGGCATTGCTCCCATTCCCGCCGACGCCGCCAAGCTCGGCATCGATTCCGCCGTCGTTGACCTCGACAAGCTCTACGCAAAGTTGAATGCGGAACTCAACGACCGCTACTCGCCCGGCAAGCAGTTGCAATACCTCATGCCCGGCCCCGAGCTACCCTATATCGTTCTCGACCGCCGCACCTTCGAGGCATCCAAAATCGACGAGAAGACCGCGGAGGACGCCGTCGCCGCCCTCCTGCCCACAGCCGTAGCCAGTCTCACTCCGCAGCCGCTCCCAGGCTCCGATCCGGCTCAGCATCGCCTTCCGCCCATGCCGCAGGTCGCCGGAGTGTACTCGCGCCTCGACCTGGCGCATGGCCAGTTGCCGCCCTCCGAATGGGGGCGCCTGCTTGCCCACAGTTACGCCGATCACGGCAACTGGTACGTCTTTCTCGCTCTCGGTGCTTACCAGATGGAAGACTTCCACGGCGCCATTGGGACCACCCACTTCAGTCCCTGGTCTTACGATCGCCACGTGCCGCTCGCCTTTTACGGCGCGCCATTCATTCCAGGCGAATACCCTGAAAAAGTAGCTCCCGTCGATCTCGCCGTCACCTTCGCATCCCTCGCCGGAATTAATCAACCATCCGCCGCCGTAGGCCGCGTTCTCACTGAAGCTCTCAAGCCAACTCATCCCTACCCCAAACCTTAGTCACATTTGCCTCCGTTCCGGTTGAGCTACACTGGAGCCGTCAATCCGAGCCGGCCTCACAGGCGATGATCCAATCGCCTTTCCTCTCAACCGGGACGACGCAAGTGTCAACGCAAGAACCAGCACACGCGCCACCAGCAAACCTGCAGGACATGCGGGACGCGCAGTTCGCCATGCGTCTCTCGCTGGCTTTCGGTTTTCTCATGCTCCTGGGCAAAACCGCTGCCTGGTTCATGACGCACTCCGCGGCGATTTTTTCAGATGCGGCCGAGTCCGTCATTCACGTCATCGCCGTCGGCTTCGCAAGCTTCAGTCTGCGTCTAAGTCTGCGCCCTGCCTCCCACAACTTCCTCTACGGCTACGAGCGCATCACTTTTTTCTCTGCCGGATTTGAAGGCGCACTCATTGTCGTCGCCGCCATCGCCATCCTCTTCGAGTCCATTCACGAGTGGATCGCCGGCCTGCAAATCCACAACCTAAGCTATGGCGTTTTCTTGATTCTCGCCGCGGGCATCCTCAATGCCGGCCTCGGCTACTATCTGCTCCGCACCGGCCATCGAACCAATTCCCTCATCCTCGAGGCCAACGGCAAGCACGTCCTCACGGACAGTCTCACCAGCCTCGGCGTCGTCGTCGGCCTCGGCCTTGTCATGCTTACGCACTGGAAGCCCTTCGACCCCTTGGTCGCCATCGTCGTCGCCGCCAACATTCTTTGGTCTGGAGGTCAACTCGTCTGGCGCTCCGCCGTCGGCCTCCTCGATTACTCCGATCCCGAAGCTGGCCGCAAAATCCGTGAGCGACTCGACGCCATTTGCTCCGAACTCAGCATTCAATATCACGGCGTGCGCTTCCGCACCACCGGCTATCGACAAATCATCGAGGTCCACTTGTTATTTCCGCGCAACACGTCAGTCAGCGAGGCTCATGCCCAGGCCACGATCCTTGAGGAGCGCCTGCCCGTCGAGCTAGGAACTCCCGCTGAAGTCATCACCCATCTTGAAGCCCTTGAAGACCACGCTGACGTCCACCACCACGAGCACTACACCGGCAAGCCCGACTAGGATCACGGCCCTCCGCAACTGCCCTCTGCAACCTGCACCTAGTAATCTGTAATCTGATATGAAACCCGACATGAAAGTCCGGTTGGCCGGCCTGGAGCTAGTCAACCCCGTCATAGCCGCCAGCGGCACCTTCGGCTATGGCATCGAATTTGAAGAAATCGTTTCGCTAGAAGCCATCGGCGGCTTCGTCACCAAGGGAATCTCTCTCCAGCCCATGGCCGGCCATGCCGCTCCGCGCATCGTTCAAACCGCCGCCGGCATGCTCAACGCCATCGGACTCCAGAACGTCGGCGTCGACGACTTCATCGCCCGCAAGCTCCCTCCGCTGCTCGCTTATCCTCTCTGCAATGTCATCGTCAACGTCTTCGGCTACACCGTCGGCGAGTACATCGCAGTCATTGAGCGGCTCAACCAGGCTGAAGGCATCGCCGCCTACGAACTCAACGTCTCCTGCCCCAACGTCCACGCCGGCGGAATGGCCTTCGGTGCCGATCCCGGCTCACTCGAGTACCTCATCCACCGCGCAAAATCCGCATCCGCCCGTCCCCTCTTCGTCAAGCTCTCGCCCAACGTCACATCTATCGCGCAAATGGCCAAAATCTCCGCCGACGCCGGTGCTGACGCCCTCAGCATGACCAACACCTTCCTCGCAATGTCCATTGATATCGAAACCCGCCGCCCCCGCCTCACCAACATCACCGGCGGTCTCTCCGGTCCGGCCATCAAGCCCATCGCCCTCCGCATGGTCTATGAAACAGCGCGCGCCGTTACCATCCCCATCCTCGGCATGGGCGGCATCGTCACCCCTGAAGACGCAGTAGAATTCCTTCTCGCCGGCGCCACCGCTATACAGGTGGGCACAGCCAGCTACGCAGACCCGCGCGCCACCGAGCGTCTCGCCAAGGGCCTGGAGTCCTGGTGCCGCAGCCACAATGTGGAAAAAGTAGGCTCCCTGACCAACGCGCTGGAAATCCCCAAGAACTAACCGCTAATCCTCACCGAAATTGTTCTTCCTCAGACACTGACTCGGCTCCACAGGAGTGCATAACTTCCGCGAGCCGGCTTACTATTACCAATCCATTCCGAGTTAATAACTCAGCGAATTGCACCGAGTCGTCGCATGGCAGGTGTGCCTCGATTGAATGCAACTCCGCTTTCTTTTGACTTGCACGGGCTAACTAACGTGAGCAAGCAAATTATGAGGAATAAATACTTCCAGGCTCAGTTAGTCACTGTGGCAGAACCCAAGGACTGGAACTCAATTCCCTCCTGCTTAGAGAGAGCGGCCGCATGAGTAACGCGAATTCAAATGCATGGACACGTTTTGAACAATGTACTTTGGATTGCTCCCTTGGAGTTACTGCCAACAACCAACTGCGATGGGAGAAATAACAAAAATGAAAATGCATGGATTAATTGTAGCGACCGGTATTCTGGCGGCTACTACGTTGTTTGGAGGCAATATCAGCCAGGCACAGACCGCGGGGAGTCTCGATGACACCTTCGGCACAAATGGAACCGTTACCACAACCCTCGGCACGAACATCAGCGGCATTCCAATGGCAGCATTTGAAGAGTCGAACGGCGACCTCCTGGTTGTCGTGAATGCGTTCGTCAGCAATTCAACCGCATTCGGAGGGGACGTAGAACTGTTGCGTTATACCTCAGCAGGAAAACTCGACACCACATTTGGAAACGGCGGAGTCGTCGTCACAGCGATCCCGAACATCTTCAACCCCACCGGCGGAGTGGCTCTCGATTCCGAAGGCAACATCGTTATCGGTGGAACGGCAGCCCCCAACAGCAGCAGTAACGAGACCGGCTTTGGGGTTGCGCGCCTGACTCCAAGCGGCAAATTGGATACGACCTTTGGCAACGGAGGAATAGTCACCGCATTCTTCGGCAATGAGAATGAAAGAGCCAGCGCCCTGCTGGTGCAGTCCAACGGCCAGATTCTCATCGCTGGAATTGAGCCAAGCCTGAGTAGGAAATCCCCGGTGCAAACTGCGCTTGTGCGTTACAACTCCAACGGCAGCCTCGACCAGACCTTTGGTACGGGTGGTATAGAACAAGCGGCAACGGCAATCGCTGGACCCGAAACTTTGGCGCAGCTCTCGAATGGCGATTACCTCGCGCTGGCTGGGTCGGCAGAGGCGGAGTTCAGTTCAACCGGTGCGCCGGTGTCGACATTCACGGAGTCTTCGCCGACAACGATCAGTGGATTCTCAACCACCGTTCTTCAGACCAACGGAGACATCCTTGTTGCTTCTTCAGTAGCTCCGCCTGCAGGCAGCGCGCCTACAAGTGCCGGCCTCAACAAGCGCTCGACCTTCCTCAATGTCGCTCGCTTCACTGAGAACGACGACTCCGACTCCACGTTCACCACCACTACGTTCCCGTTCATCCCCCTCACGTCAACTAACTTCACAACCGTGAACGAGAGTACTGCAGGCGGAGTCGCGGTCCAGTCCAATGGAAAGATCGTCGTGGCTGGTGGCATCGGGGGCACTGGGTCCGATGCACCGGGGCTACTGGGCTTGGCTCGGCTTAATGCGGACGGCGGCCTTGATACTGTTTTCGGCAGCGGCGGCACGACATCCAATTCCGCCTCAAGCTTCGGCCTGGTTCTGTTGATTCAGACTGACGGGAATATTGTCGTCGTCGGGCCCGTCGCTCAGTCAGGATCTTCCGAACTCGCTCCATCTATCGTGGTCGAGCGGTTCCTGAGCAACTAGACCGACATCAATTCAATTCGAACCCGGTGCCTGGGCGACGCTTTCCACGGTGGAGCGCTGCCCAGGTGCCCTGTCTTCGCCTTTTGAGACATGGGACACCATGAAGCTCAAACCGCCATCAATTCGCTGTGGCCAACCTTAGACTGCCAGTGCGAGCACCCCGCTAGCGTCTGCCTCACCGCAGGTGGTTTTCCATGACGGTGGCCGATTTCAGGTTACCAACCTGATTCCTCAACGTGCCGGTTCTTGCTTCAGACGAAAAATCTATATGCTAGTCCGACATTCCACATTAATTATCCGCTCGTATCTGTTGAATCAAAGTTACTTTTGGGTCATACTGCGTATGGCGAACGTATGAGAAAACTTCCAAGATATCTAGGGGCGCTTCAGTGTGAAGGTGCTTTAGAATCGCCCATGAGCAGCACTAGCTCAGTGACCGATTGAAGTACATGACCGAGAGGAGGCTCATTTGATGAGCCGGCCTTGCCGAGGTTCCCAATAACTCTTGGTCAATGGTTTTCCAGGATGCATCTCCGCCAATTCGTAGGGAATGGCAGGGCCGTGGAGGCCGCATGCGAGCGTGCAGAATCAATCCTGGAATGCAAAGACTTTCGGAACGAAGACAGAAATCCATTGTAGAAAACGCTTAACGAAATCTGGAGAGGCCCTCTCTCTGTGCTGAAGCGGTCGTTTTGACGATCCAGGCAGTGCGAGGAAGTTGGGCTTCAACCAGACCGACTCACGGGAGATCCGGTGACCGAGTTAGCCCTGGACCTTAGACGCCGTTTGGAAGATTTCGGTCTGAGCGGGTATGCCATTCGAGCTGCATGGCCGGATTGGTGGAGTGACTTCCTGGATGGTTCTTCGTCGGCCCGGGTCGCGCTCCGCCTGTCCCTCGCACGCAATTTGGGCATCGAGGCTGCCTCGTTGCTGGATGAAGCGTCTCAGCCTACCTTTATTTGGCGCGACCAGGCGCACCTTAAGAACGTCACAATTGAGGAGTTGCGTGAACTCGAGGCAATCGTGTCATTTGGGAAGGCGCTATCCTCCATCCTGATCTGCGCTTCACCACCAGCGCAGAAGCGCACGCTGCCTAGCGCTGCGAGACTGCGGCAAGTAATTCTGCGGAAACAGCCGTACGTTAGTGTATTCGACCTCGCCTCCATTTGCCGGTTCATTTCGATTCCGGTCGTTTATCTCAGAATCTTTCCTTGGCCACAAATGCGAATGGCTGCGATGACAGTTCGCACCGAACTGGGCGGCGCGATGATGCTTGGCAAAGAGACTGACTTTCCAGCGCCGCTTGCGTTCTGTATCGCCCACCAACTGGCTCACATAGCTCTCGGGCACGTACAGGCAAGGGAAGCAATTGTCGATTTCGATACGAACGAACTGAATCCAGTGGATGATGCCGAGGAACGCGCGGCGAATGAATATGCGCTCGAACTTCTTACGGGCCAGACTAGTCCAATAGTGCTGCCCGGAGCACAGTGGCATACGGCGGAACGGTTGGCGGAAGAGGCGATCAGGGCTTCGACTGAGCTGCGAGTCGAGCCGGGAATACTGGCGTTATGTTCTGGCTACGCGACCGGTGACCGCCAAGGTGCAGACTCTGCAATGGGCAGTATCTACGCTGATCCCAAGCCGGCATGGATGGAGATTAACCGGCTGGCGCGAATTAATTTGCGTATGGATGCGGTTACGGCAGATTCTCGCTCTTACCTCGAATATGTTTTGGGATCAAGGCGCATGGAATGGCAACCGCCTGTCAAGGCGCTCCGCCTGGGATGGCAAATCGTGGGGATGAGCGCCTAGAGTTAGCCGTTTTCGACACGCGCCTTGATATCCGAGTACGCCGTCTCGATGAGCTTGCGAAGCGCTACAGCGTCTGTGGCCGTTCCCGGTCTCAGTTTCACATGACGCATTCGCTTGCCCGCGCCCTGCAATAAGCGGGCCGGATCTGACAGTGACGCGCCCTGGTAGAACCCCACGTTCACGTGCGCGGTGAATACATTCACGTAGCCGAAGGGCACATCGCCCAGGCAGGCAACCGGGCAGCCGTCATGCATGAGTTCCCGCACCTCATCCCCGCATTTGCGCATCACCTCAAACCACTCACGCGCAATGTCACCCAATGGACCTGGGTGCGCATTCAACCACGCATCAATGGCGGGATCGCGCTCGACTGCGCCGTCGAATCGCAGCAACTCCGTATTCATCGCCGCTCCATCCGGCTTCATGCCGACAGACTCCGTTCCTTTCGCTCGTAACCCATCGATCTTATTTGCAGGCTGGATTGTGCGCCGAGGGAATCACGAAAAACGTCACGCTCGCCGGTACCAGTTGAAAGACACCTGCACTTGCATGAGCACTTTCAAGAGGTCCTACGGATCCATCCGGCTGGGCTTTCAGTTCGCTGCCGTTCAGTAAAACCTTGTCGCTCGCCAAATCGGACGCGGTCAGCGTGTACCGTTCGGCGTCGCGCGGAAGCGTAATTTGCTGTTCGTGCGCGCTGTCCGTATTCAAAGCCAGCACGGTCAAGCCGCCTTTTCCGCTTTTGGCACATTGCGCATAGATCCTCACCGCCTGATCCTTGGTCCACTTAGGGTCAAGCACCACCGTGCCCATCGTCTGGTTCCACAGCAGCGCGGCCCAGTAGTCCGGCCTCGGTTCGTATGTCTTTTCATCCAGCAGTCCGTAGTCGCTCGACGCCAGCGTATTGTGCATTACCGTTTGCACGCCTTTCTGCGCCAGTATGCCCAGTTGATTCAAGTAGCGGAAAACATCCACAAACTCGGCTGCCATCGGATCTCCACCGCAGGCTGCCTCCGCCGTTTCATTCAGCCACATGGTTCTGCCCGGAAGATACTTGTCTCTCATCGCCGCATAGAAAGCTTCCACCGTGCCGCTCCGGTCGAGCCAATCCGCGGTCAGGGCCTGCTCAACTTTCATGCTGCCTCCGCAGCGCCGCGAAACAGCCCCGTAGAAGTGGTACGACATCGCATCGTATGCCGGCCCTGTCGCCTTCATCAAGTCCTCGCTGGGAAGGGTCTTCGTGATCATCCCACCGAGCCCGCCGCCAGGCATCGGCATTCCTTCCATCACCCCGCCCGGCCCAAGGAAAATGGTAGTGGGCGACTCTTTCCGCAGGAACGGCTCGAAGACCTTCACGTCCTTTGCGAATGTCGACGCGTCGTAACCCGCCGGCGCTCCGCCCGGTCCGGGAAATGTCGGTTCATTCATGAACTCGGTTGCCGCAATGCTGCCGCCGATTCTCTTTGTGTAGTCGTAGAGCGCCTTTGCCTGCTCCGGCGTCCACACTCCGTTTGCATCCCGTGCTCCTGGACTTACCGCGACCGAGCTCACAATCTTCGCATCCACAGCGCGCGAAAAGTCCACCACACCCTTCCACTCCGTTCGCGTCAGCACGCCCCGGAAACCCTTTGGTGGCTCCTTCAATGCTGGTAGGTCATCATCCTGGAAATACGTGCTGTTCGCCCACGATCCGCTTACTCGCATGTACGCTGGTCCCAGCGCTGCTGCCAGCTTGCGCAGCCGCGGATTGCTCAGGTCGATCGGAAATCGATACTCAAACAGCGCGTTGCTCACGCCTACTTGCTGATTGGCGTCGGCAGCAGGATTAGACTTCGCGGTTTCCGGCGCCGCAACCGCCGATTTATAAGGCTTCCAGAAGCGTCCGCCGGTCACTTCGACCATTTCAACGTTATAGGAAACAAAGCGGGAGTCCACCGCGCCCAGTTTCGACATATGCGCAAGATCGATTACCGTGGAAGACTGGCCCAATGCCAGAGCGGAGAATACGATGCCACTCGCTGCTGCCGACAGAACCTCTAACGAATAGAAGCGACTTCTTGTTAATCTCATCTCTTCTCCTCCACTTGCCAATTTCATGCATTCAGCAATCGCAAATTTGTTCGGGCTTTACTCTAATTCATCTCAGCCTATTAAGCGCAATGCGAGGCCGGGCTACATGGCCTGATCACTCGTTCTCTTACTTATCCGCGGCCACGGTTGGAAGCCGCTTCGGCATCGCGCTTCACCAGCAGGATGGTGACATCATCTTCATTGAAATGCGGGTCTACCAGCGACTTCAACGTGAGCATCGATCTTCCCGCGCTGCCGGCCAGCGCGTCGTGCAACCGATCCTCGGCATTTTCCGCAGAAATCGAGTCGGTAAATCCATCTGTGAAAACCAGCAACGAACCGGCAGGAGGGAGCAAAGCTGTTCGAGCTTCATAGTCCGTTTCTGGAAATAATCCAAGCGGCACGCCCGTAGCATCCATGCTGACGGCAGGCCCGGCGCCGAAAAGAATTGGCGCGTTGTGGCCCGCGTTCACATAGGTCAATTCTCCCGTTTCGCGGTTCAGCAAGATGAACACTGCCGTCGCGAAGCGGTCAGTGGGGGTGTAGCGGGACAGGTGCTTGTTGATCTGCCGAGCCATCGCCAGAGGATCGGCATCAAAATTCGCGATGATTCGAACCAGCGCCTGTATGTTCGCCGCCAGCAGCGCAGCCGGCATTCCCTTTCCGGACACATCCGCGACCACGAAAAGCGTTCGATTGCCTGCAACCTCGATGACGTCAAAGTAATCGCCGCCCACCGCCCGAAAGGGCTTATAGAACGTCTCCAGCTTGTAGCCCGGTAGCTCATCCAGTTTTTGGGGTTGAAGAGTCCGCTGGATCTGTGCTGCGGCTATCTGGTCGGCCTCAAGCTGGGTCTTGCGGAAGAATTCCGAAGTCAGCATCCCGTTCATCAGCGCGGCCCCCACGCCGTAAAGCAGAGCCGCAGTTACAAATAGTGGTAGTCCTCGGGGCCACATCACGGGCCACACCAGGGACCGCGTCCAAAGCGCATACACAGCGTATCCCTGGATCAGAATCCCGGCCCATGTAATGAAGCGCCGGGACGGAGCCATTCCGCGAGTCCAGTCGTAGAAAGCATAATGAAGTGCGCGACGAACAGGCTTGCTGGTCTCGTAAAGCCTAACTTTGAGGGCACGCGGTTGCATTGCCGAAGTCTACCAAGATGCGGTGCCCCGGCGATAATTCAGTACTCTCACCAGCGTCCGAATCCTGGCCTGCGCTCCGGAGAAATATTTCTGGGCAAAGAAATATCTCTGGGCAATGTAGAGAACGCTGTCCCAGCTCCGACTACCCCATGAAAGCGCAGATCAGAGTCTGTGAAACCAGCGCTTCGCTCAAAGGGGGACGATCATGAGCAAAACCCACCAGCTATCGCGTCGCCGTTTCGTCGCATCTGCTCTCTCCACAGCGGCGTTGGCGGCTTTAATCGCTCATTCCACGACACAAACTAAACTTCAGAACCCAGGAGAAGACAAATTGACAACCCTGACACTCTACCTTTTGTTCGACGGAACTTGCCATAAGGCAATGGAGTTCTACAATTCCTGTTTTGGCGGAGAATTGACCGCAGTCCTGGTCAAAGATTCCCCGGCGAAGGACTTCATGCCCGCGTTCCAACAGGAGAAAACCATCAATGCACGCCTCAAGAGCAGCATCGTCGACATTTCAGCCTCCGACTGGCTCATGCCCGATCGAAAGCCCGTACGCGGCAACACCGTTTGTCTTTTTCTCAGTGGAGGCACTCTCGAAGAATTGAAATCCTTCTTTGAAAAGCTCTCAGAGGGCGCGGACGTAACAGATCCCCTGAAAGAAATGTTCTTCGGAACCTATGGAGCCCTCAACGACAAATTCGGTGTCCGCTGGATGTTCCAGGCAAACAAGGGCGCATAGAGCAGAGCAATCCGAGCAGCAATCTACCAAAGGAGCAATCCAATGAAATACATCCTGTTGATGTCCGGTACCAAGGCAGGCGTCGATACCTATCAAGCCTGGTCCCCCACCGACATCGAAGCGCATATGATCCGTCTCCGGATCATCGCCAAAGATCTAACCGACTCCGGCGAATTCATTGCCACGCAGCCCCTGACCCATCCGCGTGAAGCAGTCGTCGTTCGCGGCGAGAAGAACGGCCTCCCCGTCACCGACGGCATCTTTCCCGAGTCGAAGGAATTTCTGCTCGGCTATTGGATCGTCGACGTAGCCACTCCCGAACGCGCGTACGCCATCGCCGCCCAGCTTTCCGCCGCGCCCGGCCCCGGCGGAATCCCGACCAACATGCCCATTGAAGTCCGCCAGTTCGCCGCAGCCCCGCCGGCTCCCCGCAAATGAGGAGCACACCACCAAGTCGGCGCATTCACAAAATGACGCCCACAATTCACACAGAGAACCTGCAACACGGAGGATCATGAAAATGAAATACATTCTGATGATGAACACAATGCGTTCCGGTCACGGCGTCCCCAGTTGGCCACGCGCAGACCTGCAGGCGCACATCGCCTTCATGCTGCGCCTCAACAAGGGCCTTCTCGAATCCGGCGAGTTCGTCTCTGCCGAGGGCCTATCCTTTCCCGATCAGGCTCGCCTCGTTCACGCCGCCAACGATGGCGCTCCCATCACCGACGGCGTCTTTCCCGAATCCAAGGAGTTTCTCGCCGGCTTCTGGATCGTCGATGTCGAAACGTCTCAGCGCGCCTACGCCATCGCAGCTCAGATCTCGGCGGCTCCCGGCCCCGGCGGAGCGCCCCTGAACATGCCCATTGAAGTGCGTCCCATCATGAGCGCGCCGCCACCGGAGATGACCTAGCCAGCCACGATGACCAACCCATGGGACACAACTTCCGAGCACCTGTTGCGCGAACTGGCGCCGCAGGTGCTCGGCGTCATCGCTCGCCGTTTTCGCGACTTCCCTGCCGCCGAAGACGCCGTGCAGGAGGCCTTGCTTGCCGCGTTCACGCAATGGCCGCAGCAGGGAGTTCCTGACAACCCGCGCGGCTGGTTGATTCAGGTCGCATCCCGCCGCATCACCGACCATCTGCGCAGCGAAATCGCCCGTCGCCAGAGGGAAACCGCAGTCGCCATCGAAGCGGAAACCCTCACGCTTCCCGCGGACAATGAGGCTGACATGGACCCTGACGACACTCTGATTTTGCTTTTCATGTGTTGCCATCCAGCCCTCACTCCGTCCTCAGCCATTGCCCTCACGCTCCGCGCCGTCGGTGGCCTAACTACTGCGGAAATCGCCCATGCTTTTCTGGTTCCTGAAGCCACCATGGCGCAGCGCATCAGCCGCGCCAAGCAGAGCATCAAGGCTTCCGGCGTACCCTTCTCTCTGCCATCGCCTGACCAGCGCGCACAGCGCCTCCCCGCGGTTCTCCACGTGCTCTACCTCATTTTCAATGAGGGCTATGCCAGCAGCGGCGGAGCGCATCTGCAGCGACTCGATCTCGCCGGCGAAGCCATTCGTCTCACGCGCTCTGCTTTGTCCCTGCTGCCCGGCGACGCTGAAGTTGCAGGCCTGCTCGCACTCATGTTGCTCACTCACGCCCGCCGCGCAGCGCGGACCGGCCCCCGCGAGGAGTTGATCCCTCTCAACCGTCAGGACCGCGCTCTATGGGATCGCGACGCCATCTCTGAAGGGTCCGCGTTCCTTACCGCCGCGCTTTCCAAGGGATCCGTCGGCCTCTACCAGTTGCAAGCCGCCATTGCCGCCCTGCATGACGAAGCCCCAAGCACTGAAGCAACCGATTGGCCGCAGATCCTCGCTTTGTACCTGCTCCTGCAGCGCGTCGCACCCAGCCCCATGGTCACGCTCAATCACGCCATCGCCACCGCCATGGTGCACGGCCCGTCGCAAGGTCTCCATCTGCTTGAGTCTCTCGACAACGACGACCGTCTCGCCGAACATCATCGTCTCGATGCGGTTCGCGCCCATCTCTATGAAATGCTCGGCGATCGCGAAACCGCCATCCGCCACTACCGCGCCGCAGCCGCCCGCACCACCAGCATTCCTGAGCAGAACTATCTGATGACCCAGGCCGCCCGCCTTGAGGAGAGCCCCGATCTCACCAGGTGATCGTCCTACCGTTTGTCGGGACCGAAGGCCGAGACTGGAATGGTGACCGAACCCATGCGGCCTGAGTTTTTGTCCACCACAAGAATGCGCAGCGAAGCCATCCCCCGCTTCAACTGAACAACGTGTTCGTAGGGAATGCCCGTGGATAGCAGTTGCCGGTATGTCAAGGGCTTGAGCCGCAGCCCCAGCGTTTGCCCCTCAACCTGCGCATGAAGGCCCGCATCATCGCGCAGGATGAAGAAGACATCCAAATCGTCCATCCAACGCTCCGACTCCTCTTTCACATCCAGCCCGCCAGCCGCAATGTTGATCTTCATGTTGGCGCCGGCGTCCACTGGAATCACTTTGGCGGCGATCGTTAACTCATTCGCATCGACAGGCTGCCATACCGCCTGCCGGAAGCGCTCCTTGAGCGTGGCCGGCTCCTTCATGTAGAGGTAGCCGGTGCGGTAGTGCAAAGTAAGGCCGTGCCGTTTGCCGCTCAGCTTGACAGTGATGGTGTGGTACTGGCCATCCGCCGGTTGATCCGGAGAAAAACTCAACAGATAGGTAGCGTGACCGTCATCCACGATCTCAGAAAGCGCAGCCGCCAAATCGCCGGATCGCCGGATCGCGCGTCCCCCGGTGGCCTCTGCCACCTGGCGAACAGGCCACTGGATCGGATGAATATCCTCAAGCATCTCGGCCTTGTTGCGGCCCGCGGTATAGTCGGTCGGGAGCTTCCCAGCTTCTGGATTAGTCGGGGTTAGTTGCACGTTTCGGTGTTGAGTCTCGGCGTCGATAGCCGATGTCTCCAGTTGCGAAACATCGAAGGGATAGACGGCCACGTGTGCGTCGTTCATGGCCTCCTGCGCGCGCAGAGCAAAGCTGTCCAGGGTTCCGGTGGTCTGGTCGATGGATACTTGCTGATCGCGGAAGTCGGCAAAGACATTGTCGCTGGAGACCCAGACCAGGTTCTTGTGTCCAGGAACAGCGCCCAGGCGGCGCGCCACGCCAACCAGAATAATCAGCGACGCGCGTGCTGGGTTGCTTCCCATGGTGAGTAATTGAGGATCGACGGGAGAAAGCCCATCCGGCGAATCTATTTGATTGCCGTTCACTGAATTGAGGTCGGAGACACTGCGCATCTCATTGAACTGCTGGCGATTGCGCGTCTCTTCGTCTTGCGCCTGCGTAACAGATTGCACCGTGGGCATCCACTTTTGCAGCCGCGCGCTTACAGCGGCGTAATCTGTGGTGACCTCCGCCAACACGCGAAAGCCGAGACTGTTCATGGTGTAGAGACCAATCCGCTCGTCCGGCCGCGCAGCAGCAAGGAATTGAAGCATCTGCGTTCGGGCGTTATTCAGGTCGTTCCAGGCGATGTGACTCTCATCGATTAGCAGAATCGTCGATCCTGCTTCGGTGTGTGGAGTTGTCCGTGGAGTTGCCTGCGAACCTGCCGCTCCATCGCCAGTCCGGTCTGAATAAGTCTGGTTTGAAAATGTATTTTCAAGCGAAGCAACTGCTGCACTGCCTGCGGGTGCGGAAACGGCATCAACCGAACTGAAGAATTTAATCTCCTGCCTTCGTCCGTTGTCGTAAACCTCGACATCTTCAGCTTTCAGTCCGCTCACCGGATGGCCCTTCTTATCGTCGGCCACAATGCTCACATCCACCAGCCGCGAAGTCACCTTCAGTGTGTAGCCGGACCTCTGCTCAAGCGCAGCGCTGGCAGCCTGGTCCGCCCGGCTGTTGTTCGCTTGTCCGCTGGTCGTTCCAATCGTGATTTCGGGTTCTTCCGGCACTGGAGGCGCAACTGCTGTTACAGGAGCCGCAGCCGCAACCACTGCCACAGGCGCTGGCGTCGAAGCCGCGGTACTCGCCGCTGCAGCAGCGCCGATATCCACCGCGCCCCCGGCACCGCTCCCCGTCGCTTTGGGCAAGTCGGCGTTCGCGGCCGACGCCGGTTTCGAACTCGTCGAAACTGCGCGCTCAGCAACGCCAGCAGCCGGATTGCCGACCGGTTCAGCGCTGTACTCATCCAAAATGCGTGCCTCCGAGCCGAACCGGCGATACAGCTCAAAGACAGCATCATTCAAGAATGTCTTTGTCGGCCCCCGATAATTCGCCACCGGCTGCATCGTCAACGGAGGTTGAGTCGTGTGCGCCAACAAGACCGAGACACCCCGCAGAGGGCAAATATAGCTCTTTCCCCCTATATCCACTGCGCCGTATTCAACCATCATGCCGTTCTTTGTGACAACTTCATTTGGCAGCATCTCCGCTTCCAGTGTGATGCGAAGAATCGCTCCGCTTGCCGGGTCGAATGCAATCTCACCATGATACGCAGGAACTTCGGAGAACAAGTGCCAGTCCCCCGGCTCAGGGATCTTGTCTTTTAACCCGCTCGATACACAGCAAAAGCCCACCGAGTAATGCGACTTTTCTCTGGGCACAACATAGTGGAAGACCGCCTCCGTACCGTTCGCTCCCTCTTCCCAGCGGCTCCATGTGATTTTGCCCTTCAGGGCATCGCCCACCACTGTGCTCAGAATCGGCCCAAACACTCCCTGGGTGAACAATCCTTGCTCTTGTGATTCGCCTCTCTCGATCTTCGCCGCTACCTTCTCCGCAACCTCATGGCCGTCACGATAAGTCACCAGTACATTGGACCTGCCTACGACGTGCAGTGGCAGATACATCATGGTAGTCATTCCAACTGAACCTTGAATATCCTCAAGTGGCCTATCCTCAAAGCGGGTCGTATCGCGAGTGGCAATAAAATTCGGCAACTGGCGAACGGTCGTATTCACGTATTTCACAATCGAAACCAGCATCTGGTGCAACGCCGCTGGGTCCGGCATGGGGCTTGTGGGGATCTCCGCTGCTGGAGGATCGAGGAAAACCGACGCGTCTGCCAGCGCAACCAGCGCCTGCTGCGCCTTTTCGCCCGGCAAGCCTACCTTCAGGTGCGCCAGCTTGGCCGTGCTCAGCCGTTCAGTCAGTTGCATCCCAGACAGTTGCCGCGCAACGTCGGCATCCGTCTGATGCGCGTCTTGTTGTGCTGCCAGTGCCCGCTGCAACTCTTCCACCGTCACGCTGGTTGAATGCTGATCGGCACGGGAACTGAGAACCAGGACAGTTACGAACGCCAGCACGATCAATCGGCGCATGGCACCGCCTCTTTCAATGTCCGAAGCGAGTATAGATCAGAGGGGTTGAGCTCTCATTTCGCACTGCACCACGACGACAAAAGCCCGCCAGGTGAGCGCTATCTGGTTCTTGTGATCCCCTGCCATTTCCCTAAAGAACGCGCCAATGATCCTGCACCCGGCTCATTCAACTCACGAAGAAAAGGCGAAACAAGAATGGGCACTCGCCTCAATCAGCAAGGCTCTTTTCCCACATTAGGAATCATTTTGCGAAATGGGGCTGTTGAGAAGACATCAATGTGCCGATATGTAGATTTCCCGGCCAGCTTGTCGGCCGGGGAAGCGGTTCAAAAACCTCCGCTTCGCGCCAAGTTCTGCGACGGGTTCGCCCTGGCTCTCGATGCTTCTCGATCGGCGCGGGGCCGGTCAATGCAGGCAAGCTCGCTGCATGCCGCGAGAACCATGGCAATGATGCGGCGTTCACATAGCGTAGCAACTCGCAAGCGATTGTCGAAGAGGCCGTTTGATGCCTTGGAAACAATTGGAGTGTAAGAATGGCCCTGGCCGACGTTGTCAAAACTCAGTCGATAGCGGATTCGGTAATAGCGACTTTGCACAGACTCGAACTACCCGCCACCCCTGCTAACTATGCCATCTGGTACGAGTACCACGCCGGCCTGAGTCCCAATCTGCAACGAACCATTGACGTCATTCTTTCCAACAACGCCAGGTTCGATGAAAGTACGCTGGAGGATCTGTATTCGACCTTCTTCTCGTCCGCGAAGGAGGCTCACGCCGTTCGTCAGACTTCGCTGCAGGCGCTCGAGACCCTCAAGGACATTGTTGAAATCGCTGAAGTCGCACGCGACGACGCGCACTCCGCAAGTGCTGACGCTCATCAGTTTGGTGCCGCTCTCAGCGGTTTTGCTTCAGGAGATTTGGGCGCGAGCCTGGAGAATCTGAAGGATCTTATTGAGAACCTGGTGCAGGAGAGCAAGCGGATGGCCGGCCGAAGCGAGTACGTGGGCCTCCGCATGCGCGAGTCTGCCGAAAAAATCGAGGAGCTGGAGCGGAATCTGGACAGCGCCATCCGCGACGCCACCATAGACGGTTTGACCGGAGTCGGAAATCGGAAATCATTCGATGCGGTCATACGCAGGATGGCTGGGGAGGCGATGAACAGTGGCGACGAACTGGCACTGCTCATGATCGACATCGACCATTTCAAGAAGGTGAACGATACATGGGGACACCAGACTGGCGATATCGTACTTCGTCACCTGGCCAGGATCGTGCAAAAAGCAGTGCGTGGAGAAGATCACGTGACGCGCTATGGCGGCGAGGAATTTGCCGTTCTCTTACCACGCACAGACGCCCAGTCCGCAGCCAAGGTGGCAGAGAATATTCGTCACGCGTTGGCCAGAGAACCTCTTGCGCTTGATGTGACTCCGCCTATGACGCCCGTCACGGTTTCGATCGGAGTCGCTTGCTATGAGCATGGAGACCCGCTGGCGGAGTGGGTAGAAAGATCCGACGCAGCCTTGTATCAGGCAAAGAGGGAGGGCAGGAATCGTGTTGAACTCGACCGAATGCGGAGTTAGTCAATCTCCCGTTTCAGACTTTGCATCCAGCTCATGCTTGATCGTCGACGATTCGCCGATGGTGAGGAGAATCGCGCGCAAAGCGCTGGCGAGCCTGGGACTAGAGATTGACGACGCCGAAAATGGCCAAATCGCCCTCGACAAGTGCCAGAACCGGATGCCTGATATTGTCCTGCTCGATTGGAACATGCCTGTGATGGACGGTCTGGAATTCCTAGAAGCTTTGCGCCGAACAGACGGAGGCAGCGCTCCGATCGTAGTCTTCTGCACTACCGAGACGGATGTTGAGCACATTCAGAAGGCGATCCAATCCGGAGCCGACGAGTATGTGATGAAGCCCTTCGATCGAGACTCTCTGTGTTCGAAGGTGTCTTTAGCAGTCCAGGCAAGGCAACGCTAGCGAGAGCCCCCGTGTGCAGTCCCCGACGGAGTGTTTGCAACTTAGCCCGTGCCAAGGGAAGTTGCACGGCCGTTCGCTGAAATGCTCTGTGCCACATTCCTCCGCTGCCTTATCGCACCAGGATGACGCGCCCAGCGAGAGTATGTGCCGATCGCGCCGATTCCGCAATGAACATGTCACTTGCCATCGGGCGCCGGAACAAAGTCGGGCAGAATGCGCGCTGTACCACGAAACAGACGATAGCCTGAGAAATCAATCTCGTTGAGCATCGTGATGGTTGTGGCGCCCTTGACCATCTGGATCATGTGGTTTTCGGAATCGTAGACGTAGCTGTTGCCGTTGGCGGTTCCGGTGACGTTGCCGTTGGGGGTGGCCCAGGTCTGGATTTTCAGACCTGGGAGATTCGAAGGCCGGCTTCCTGCTATCCCATGTCTCAGAATCGAGATGTGGGGAACCCGCCAACCCCGCAGGGAATCAACTCAACTGGTTTGGGAAGGAAGGATGGAGGGATCTCGCAGCTTTTGTACCCACACCGGATCTGCCTCGTACATCGCATCTCCAACATCTTGCTGATGTGCTCCCATTTCAATAAGAGTCCTGGTCAATTGACGTCCGCGCATTGGCGTTGTTGTGCGCCAGTCTGCAGAAACGTCCGGGGGCGTTGCCGATGCGACATATAGGTCGTCAGAAATTCTGGTTATCGATATCGACATGTTGCCTCTTGCTTTCTATGGAATGTAAACCGGCGTTTTGGGGTATGCGCGACGAGCGATCTGGCTCAACTCCAAGACGTAAAAAGGACTGGTCGGCCCCGGATAGTTTCTCCGACCGGGAGCCGGGCCGCCGTCCAAGATTTTGCACCCTTGATCCATAACCTTGTTTATCCACAATGTGTTATTCCACATCCACATCTCTTCTGCGCGTCCGGCGGAGCGTAAACCCCTGCACCGATGGATACGGCATACGGAACCATCCGGTTCCTCATATCTTCACCGATTACAACGGCGCCAAGACTTCCACCAAGCTCAGGTGAGCATTTCTTCTTTTCTTGAACATGACACTCATCGACTTTTTCAATCGACGCACTCTTTCCACTCCCTGTTTCAATTCCCCAATGGACGACTGATTCTGCATCGCTCCCAAGCAGTTCAACGTCACACGCAAGGGTATGGCCGAAGGCTTGGACAACACCCGGAGTCTTCGCTACGCCGATCGAAATGGCTACCGCTGCTCCCGCAAGCCCGATCCATTCTCCTGCGGCTCCGCCTGCTCTTCCCGTCGTGGTCTCTGCGCGACCAGTTGGATCAGCCAAGTTGATCGGATCCCCTCCAGCATAGTCGTACTTGTGCAACGTAGCTGGGTCGGTTGGAACGCCATCTTCCGGATCTCTGCTTAGGAGCCGGCCCGTGAGCGGATTCATCCAGCGTGCCCGCAAGTAGTACAGGCCTAGGTCCGGGTCGTACTGTTCGCCGCGACGGTGCGCCCCGCTATCATCTGTCACCTGTCATCTGCCATCTGTCCCGATCCAGGTGATATAAATCACTCTTCAACTCCATACATCTGAACGAATTTGCAACGCCTGTGACGCAGCGCACAGCGACCTGTTATTTCGCGTAAGTACCGTCGCTCCAGTTAGCCGGCAAAACTCCCGTGGACCTTTGGGTGTGTTCTCGTCCCGCGGGAGTTTTTCAGCCGGCGTGCGCATGGCAAGCGAGGTAGGGCATGGGTCAGTCAATTTGGAATTCAATGCAGCAGAAGGGTTACAGCCGCAGAGACTTTCTTCAATTCTGCGCCGCAGCTGCAACCGTGGCAGGGTTCGGTCAATCCGGAATGGCACAGGTTGTCTCGGCCTTCGAGAAGAAAGATAAACCGGCTGTAGTTTGGATGCACTTCCAGGAGTGCACCTGTTGCAGCGAGTCCTTCATCCGCGCATCGCATCCCATCGTTCTCGATGTACTGCTCGATGTGCTCTCGCTCAACTACACAGAAACCCTCATGGCTGCCTCCGGATTCCAGGCGGAAAAAAGCCTCAACGACACCATCCAGAACAACAAGGGCAAGTACATCGTGCTCGTTGAAGGTGCGGTTCCCACGGGCCACGACGGCGTCTATTGCATGATTGGCGGCAAGACTGCGGAATCGATTCTGCAGACCGTCGCCAAGGATGCGGCCGCCGTCGTGGCGTGGGGCAGTTGCGCTTCAAATGGTTGCGTCCAGGCCGCCAAGCCCAACCCCACCGGCGCCACGCCGATTCACAAGCTCATCGACAAGCCGGTCATCAACGTGCCCGGTTGCCCGCCCATCGCCGACGTCATGATGGGCGTCGTAACCCACCTTCTCACCCTCGGCCAGCTTCCCGCGCTCGACAGCCAGGGCCGTCCAAAAGAGTTCTACGGACGCCGCGTCCACGACACCTGCTATCGCCGTCCCAACTACGACGCCGGCCTCTTCGTCGAGTCATTCGACGACGAGAACGCGCGCAAAGGCTATTGCCTCTATAAGATGGGCTGCCGCGGTCCGGTCACTTACAACGCCTGCTCGGTCATCAAGTGGAATGAGGGCACAAGCTATCCCATCCAGTCTGGCCATGGTTGCATCGGCTGCAGCGAAGAAGGTTTCTGGGATAACGGTCCGTTCTACCAGCACCTGGCCTCGTTCCCCGGCTTCGGCATTGAAAGCACGGCGGACACAGTCGGCACGGTTGTGGGAGTGGCCACGCTGGCCGGAGTTGCGGTTCACGCGGTAGCCACCAACATACGCAAGCGCCCCGTCATTGCCGAAGTGCACGCTGACGATCAGAAGGAGATTTGAGGGATTATGACACGTATCGTCGTCGACCCTATTACTCGTATTGAAGGCCACCTGCGCGTTGAGGCAGTGGTAGAAAATGGCGTCATCACGGACGCATTCAGCTCTGGCACCATGGTCCGGGGCCTGGAAAAGATCCTCATCGGCCGCGATCCCCGCGACGCCTGGGCCATCACTGAGCGCGTCTGCGGCGTCTGCACCACCGTGCATGCCCTAACCAGCGTGCGTGCGGTTGAAAGCGCACTGAACATTACTGTGCCTCCAACCGCAGAAATCATCCGAAATATCATGATGGCCACCCTCTACATCCAGGACCACGTGGTGCATTTCTACCACTTGCACGCACTCGACTGGGTCGACATCGTCAATGCCCTCAAGGCCGACCCGAAGAAAGCCGCGGAGTTGGCGCAGTCCTTCTCCAAGTGGGACAAGAACACGCCGGCTTATTTCACCGACGTGCAGACCAAGATCAAGGCCTTCGCTGCCAGCGGCCTGGGCATCTTCGCCAACGGCTATTGGGGCCATCCGGCTTATAAACTTCCTCCGGAAGTGAACCTGATCGCAGTCGCTCACTATCTCGACGCCCTTGAATGGCAGAAGGAAGTCGTCAAGATCCACGCCGTTTTCGGCGGCAAGAACCCACATCCGAATTACCTCGTCGGCGGTGTTCCCTGCTCTATCAACATGAATGAAGTAGCCGCCATCAACTCTGAGCGGCTCAATCTTGTCTCCCGCCTTATCAGCCAGGCAGATGAGTTCGTCAACGAGGTCTACATCCCGGACCTGCTTGCGGTGGCCTCTTTTTATAAGGACTGGGCGAGTTGGGGCGGCGGATTGCCCAACTACATGAGCTATGGCGAATTTCCAACCAAGGGCTATGGCCAGCCTGAGTCGTTTAAGTACCCGCGGGGTGTGGTGCTCAATCGCGATCTCAGTACGGTTCACCCGGTCAATCCGCGTGACTCTCAGGAGATCAAGGAATATATTTCCAGTTCCTGGTACACCTATGAAGGCGGCGACAATGTCGGCATTCACCCGTGGGCAGGCGAAACGAGCCTGAGCTACACCGGGCCGAAACCGCCTTTCGAAACACTTGAAGGCCACCAGAAATACTCATTCCTGAAGACTCCGCGCTGGAAGGAAAGTGCAATGGAGGTTGGCCCGCTCGCGAGGCTGATCGTCGCATATGCCTCCGGCCGCACAGATGTTCAGGAGTTGGTGAAGGACACACTGGGCAAGCTCAACGTGCCTGTGGCAGCACTGTTCTCCACGCTTGGTCGCACCGCGGCTCGCGGATTGGATGCGGCACTAGCCATGGGATGGCTCAAAGAGTTCTACGGCCAGCTTATGGAGCGCGTGAAGATCAACGAAGTCTCCACGTTCAACGGCGAGTTCTGGGAACCGAAAAGTTGGCCGGCGGATGCAGAGGGTGTCGGTCTCACTGAAGCTCCTCGCGGAGCGCTGGCGCATTGGATCAAGATTCATAACGGCGCCATCGAGAACTATCAGCTCGTCGTGCCAACGACCTGGAATGGCTCTCCTCGCGATGCTAAGGGGCAGCGTTCGTCCTTTGAACAGGCGCTAATCGGCACACCCGTTGCGAAGATCGATGAACCCGTCGAGATTCTCCGCACCATCCATTCTTTTGACCCGTGTCTGGCCTGCGCCGTGCATTTGTACGATCCGCAAGGACGGCACCTTCACCAGGTTTCATTCGAGTGACGCCCATGAGCGCTTCAGGCATTGGTGCAGGCAGAGGAGTACCGCCGGTTCACGAGCATCCGGTCGATTATCGGCGAATCTATGTGTGGGAACTGCCCGTGCGCGTTTACCACTGGATCAACGCGGTCGCGCTGGTGGCTCTCTGCATAACCGGCTACCTGATTGGGGCTCCGTCCAGCCCATTTTACGCGGCCCAAGCCTATCAGCAATATTGGTTTGGCTGGGTACGCTTCATCCACTTCCTATCAGCGTTCGTTTACGTCTTCAACTTCCTGGCACGTCTCTATTGGGGCTTCGTGGGCAATAAGTACGCACGCTGGAGCGCTTTCTTTCCGCTCAAACGGACGCAGCGGCAAGAGATTGTTGAAGTCATCAAGGCTGACGTGCTTGAAACCAAACTGCACGGGCCCATCTCTACAGGACACAATGCGCTGGCAGGCCTCATTTACTTCTTCACCTTCCTCGCGTTCGTCTTTCAGACCATTACGGGCTTCGCGCTCTACTCCAGCATGAGCAACTCGTGGTTGCCGCAGATGTTCAACTGGATCGTTCCGCTGATGGGCGGTGAGTTTGGTGTGCGCTTCTGGCACCATACGTTCCTTTGGTTCTTTGTCACCTTCATCATCATCCACATTTATCTCGCCTTCTATCACGACTACATTGAAGGCCGTGGCACCGTATCATCGATCATCGGCGGTTGGAAATTTGAGCGGGAGAAAAGTGACAAGTAGCAACCAATCTATTGGCTACGTGAAGACGCTGGTCCTCGGCCTCGGCAACATCCTTATGGGCGATGAAGGTATTGGCGTCTATGCGGTTCGAGCCCTTGAACAGCACCAGCTTCCTCCCAATGTGGCGTGCCTGGACGGTGGCACCGGCGGCTTTACGCTGCTGGAGCCGCTTCAGAATGCCGACCGCATCATCCTCATCGACGCGGCCGCGGACGACAGCCCTCCGGGGACCGTCACCCGGACGACTCCTCGCTTCTCCCGCGACTATCCGCCCACGCTCACCGCGCACGACATAGGTATGAAAGACCTGTTAGACATGTTTTATATTCAGGGCGGCGAGCACGAGATTGTTCTCTATGCAATTACCATCGATCCTCGACAGCCCATCCGCATGAGCCTCTCGCACGAAGGAGAAGCAGCCGTTGCCGTAGCTGTGCAGGAGATTCTGAGAGAGCTCCGAACCGACCGTTTGGCCACTGCTGCCGCCTGATTTCCCCATGCCTCGCTGGCCGTCCGTTCTGCTCACTGTCAGTAGCAGGCCAATGAGCCTCCCATTGGCTCCATGTGCGTGACTACCCTGCGAGACGGCTCTGAGTGAGTGCGATCGGTAATCCCACGCAAAAAGACATGGATGGCTGGAGCGTGTTTCAAAAACCCGCTTTGTATCGGGCACGACTTCACAGCTTGGTGAAAAACTCCGCTTTGGGCGCGCTTTGTATCAGGGCATGACTTTAGCCGTGCCGCAAGCGCAATGCGCTCAATGTCGGGCTTTAGCCACTGCGCCATGTTTTTCTAGAATTCAGCCTCAATGCTCGTCTTTTTCACCAAGCTGTTCAGTCGTGCCGAAAAGGGCCGGAATGACGAGGGTTCTAACCCCTGAGGGACTGCCCCACAAACACAACGACTATTTATGAAACACGCTGTAGCTGAGTGAGGAATGCATTGATGGAGAATGACCGTTTGGGAGCCCTGGATAAAGGGACCACAATGCGGCTCATGACCAGATGCACTGTGATGCCGTAGAGGATCCCGAAAAGCACGGGCCGACCCAGACTGACTGGCAGGCTCCGACTCATCGCGTAGTAAATTGTGGCCACGATAGACGCAATCCGGAAGTGGAACAGAAGACCGATGCCGGCGGTCCTCATACCTCCATTAAAGGCCGAGGGTCCAAATGCCCCACTGGCAATGAACTGCAAGAGCGATTTGACAGAGACACCCTGCGAAGCCATGACGGTCGCGGGGACCGATATATCCAGAACTCGTGCCAAGAACGCACTTAGTGCAATGATCTTCGCCGAAACCATTACCACCCCGCTGGTTCTTATCTGGTGTGCCACTCGTCAAAGAGGATGACGAAAATCCATCTGGGCGAAAGGACGTGGAGCGCTCTTATTGCGCGGGGGCCGCAGAGGCAGACCACTCCAGGGTCACAGATAACCTGGAAACGGACTTTTGATCCACAGATTCAGCCCGGTCTATTGCGTTCTTCTCAAAGCATTTGCATTTCGCATAATCCACGTCTATCATCTTTACATGGTCAGTATGCCCTGTTGTCGCCTCTGTACGCAGCTTCGCGCGCGCGGGTGATCTGGGTCTGACTATCTGGTCGAAATTCAAGATTCCCCCAAATGCCCGCGATACAGCTATAGCTGCCGCGGGATTTCTGTTTTGATGAGAAAAGGACACAATGTCTCAAGCTGCCCCTGAAAAGGAAACAAAGGCCCAACGCGCCGAACGGCTCAAACGCGAAAAGAACCCGTGGGCAGCCTTCGACGAGGTGCGCGTCTTCGCCCGTGAAGGCCGCTCCAGCGTCGTCCCCGAGTGGGCCGCCTTCTACTTCAAATGGTGGGGCATCTACACGCAGGGCGATGGCGTTGGCGCCACGGGCGGCAAAGGCGGAGAAGGCCTTGCCTCCGATTACTTCATGATGCGCATCGCCATTCCCAACGGCATTCTCTCCGCCAATCAGCTGCGCGTCATCGGTAACCTCACGCGGAAATATGCCCGCAACCTGGCCGACATTACCGTCCGTCAGGCTATCCAGCTTCATTGGCTCACGATTGAATCGCTGCCCGAAGTGGTCGACGCGCTCAACGCAGCCGGACTCTCGCCGGCAGGAGCCTGCGGCGACGTAGTGCGCAATGTGACCGGCTGCCCACTGGCCGGGGTTGCTGGGGATGAAATCATTGACGCCTCTCCGCTGGCCCTTGAAGTCGCCCATCTGCTCAACGGGAATTCGGAGTTCTATAACCTTCCCCGCAAGTTCAAGATCTCCGTCACCGGCTGCCCGTCCTGGTGCAGCAATCCGGAGATCAACGAAATCGGTCTCACTGCGACAAAGCATAACGGCGATATCGGTTACACTTTGCGAGTCGGAGGCGGTCTCTCCGCCGATCCCCATCTCGCCGTTCGCCTCGATGCCTTTATCCTGCCCGATCAGGCTCTCCGTGTTGTTCGCGCCGTTGTTGAAATCTTCCGAGATCAGGACAGCCTGCGCGAAAGCCGCGACCGCGCTCGCCTCAAGCACTTGTTCCTGAAGCAAGGCTGGACCACGGAGCGCTTCCTTGCCGAACTCCAGTCCCGGCTTGACTTCACACTTCTTCCCGGCGTGCCTGAGCAGATTCCAGATGACGTCTTCCGTGATCACGTCGGCATCCACGCACAACGTCAGCTTGGTCTCAGCTACGTTGGCGCATCTGTCCTCCGCGGCCGCCTGACAGGCGATCAGCTTGAAGCTGCCGCCGACCTGGCTGAGCGCTTCGGCACCGGTTCCCTCCGCACCACGGTCTCCCAGAACCTCATCTTCATTGACATCCCCAACAACAAAGCCGTTGAACTGGTTCGCGAACTTGGCAACCTCGGTCTTCATGTTGAAGGATCTGCATTCTGGCGCGGCGCTATCGCCTGTACCGGCACCGAGTTCTGCAAGCTCGCAATCTCAGAGACCAAGGCATTCACCCGCTGGCTTGTCGACGAACTCGAAGAGCGCCTGCCGGGCTTCGATCAGCAGCTCAAGCTCAACGTCACTGGTTGCCCCAACAGTTGTGGCCAGCACTGGATTGCCGACATCGGCATCGAGGGCAAGAAGATCAAGCACGATGGCCAACTCACGGACGCCTTCTACTTCTGCCTCGGTGGCGCAGTGGGCAAGCACGCAGCCATAGCGCGCCCCGTTGGCTATCGCTGCCCTGCGCAACTGGTCCCCGACGCCATCGAACGCCTCCTGCGCGAGTACCTGTCCGACCGTCAGCCCGATGAGAATCTGCGCGCCTGGTTCAGCCGATATTCCAACGACGAACTCCGCGCCTATCTCGCAGGCGAAGTCTTAGCAGCAGTCGAGCGCGATCTTCCCACTGGCCGCGTCCCACACGGAGTAGCAGACTGAAGATGAATTCATGAGCATGTTGCCGATCTTCCTCAAACTCGACGGCCGCCGCTGCCTCCTCGTTGGCGCGGGCACAGTCGCGTTCGACAAGATTGGTTCCCTGCTCAAGACCGGCCTACAACTCCGCGTCGTCGCCCCCAACGCGCACAGTGAAATCCGCCAGTTAGCTGCGGAAGGCAAGCTCGAATGGATTCAGCGCGTATTTGAGCCTTCCGACCTCGATGGCAACACGCTAGTCATCGCCGCCACCGATTCACCTGAAGTCAATGCGACCGTTTATCGTGGATCGGTCGAGCGCGGCATTCTGTGCAACAGTGTCGACGATATTCCCAATTGCGATTTCTTCTTCGGCTCCGTCGTCAACCGCGGCGATCTCCAGATCGCCATCTCAACCACCGGAGCCAGCCCTGCTTTCGCCCAGCGCCTTCGCCGCGAAATCGATGAACAATTGCCGGAAGACCTCGGCCCGTGGCTTGAGAGACTCGGGGCACTGCGCCGCGAAGTTCTCACCACACATCCGCGCAGCGAATCCCGCAAGCTTCTGCTCCATCAGCTAGCCCACCGCCAACTCTGCGAATCCGCATCTTGCCTTTCGCGCCAGATGGCTCTCACTCCGCAGTCGCGCAGCATTAAGGATGACCACTGCGCACTCAAAGGAACTGTCTATCTCGTCGGCGCAGGCCCAGGCGACCCGGATCTCCTCACCGTCAAAGCCATGGGTCTCATCCAGGCGGCCCAGGTCATCCTCCACGATGACCTCGTTCCCCAGCCAATTCTCGATCTGGCCTCGCCCAGCGCAGAGATTGTCAACGTAGGCAAGCGTTGCGGCACCAAGACCATCTCGCAGGAAGAAATCAATGCACTGATGATCGGCCGCGCTTGCGACCAGAAAAGCGTCGTTCGCCTCAAGAGTGGCGACCCGCTAATCTTTGGCCGCGCCGCCGAGGAAATTGCCGCCCTGGCCGAAGCTGAAATTCCCTTCGAGATCGTCCCCGGCATCACCGCCGCCTTCGCCGCCGCTGCTGCCGTCGGCTTCTCGCTAACCAGCCGTCACGCCGCATCCAACGTAATCTTCTCCACCGGCCATCACGCCAGTTCCCACAATCAGTCGCCGGTGCCTGCGCTTGAAGACGCAACCCGCGTTGTTTACATGCCCGGCCGCGATCTGCGCTTACTTGCACAGGAATGGCTGCAACAAGGCCTTCCACCGGACTTCCCCTGCGCCCTCGTCTCCCGCGTCGCGCAAACCGGCCAGCAGATCCGATGTACCACCCTCGCCGCTCTCGGCGACGCCGCTCCCGCCCAGGCACCCAGCCTGTTAATCGCCGGATGGGCCGTTCGGGAAATTGCTGCCGCAACTCAGTTGGCTCCAAACGGCGCTTCAGTCACAGCCTGAACTTCAAAAACCGATCATCGGAGAAACACCATGCCAGATTCCACTAACTCTGCGCCTCGGCGCAGCATCTCGCTCGATGTTTATGCCGTCACACTAGCGTTGGTTCTCTCTCTGCTCGTGCGCCTCAACCTCATCCCTCAAATCAAATGGTGACCCTGGCGATTCCCCAACCTGGAAAGGAAAACGAAATGGCCACTGCCGCTTCTACACCCACCAGCGCGACTTCTGCCGGTCTCGCACGCCGCATCATCGAACTTGTCCCCGGCCTTCTGCTGCTCGCCGCCGTGGGCTACGCCGGAAAATTCATCGAACAATCCATCGCCGCCTACACCAAGTCGAACCACATTACTTTCCCCAACATCGAATACGTTCTCTGGGCCATCGTCATCGGCCTCATCATCGCCAACACCACCGGCATCCCTCGCATCTTCCAGCCCGGAGTAGCCACTTACGAGTTCTGGCTCAAAGCGGGCATTGTCCTGCTCGGCTCGCGCTTCCTGCTTGGAGACGTTCTTCATCTAGGCGGCATTTCGTTGCTGCTCGTCGCCTTCGCTATCGCGCTGTCGTTCACCTTCATGCACTCCATCGGCCGCGCCTTTGGACTCAAGCCCAAGCTCACTTCTCTGTTAGCCATCGGCTCGTCGATTTGCGGAGTCTCCGCCATCATCGCCGCCAAACCGGCCATCGATGCCGACGACGAAGATGCCTCCTACGCCATCGCAGCCATCCTCGCTCTTGGCGCTCTGTCGCTCTTCACCTTTCCGCTCATCGGCCATTCGTTTCATCTCAGCGACAAAGCCTACGGCCTCTGGGCCGGCCTTGCGGTGGACAACACCGCCGAAGCAACCGCCGCCGGTGCTCTCTATTCAGACGCCGCAGGCAAAGTAGCCGTCCTCGCCAAGACCACGCGTAACGCGCTCATCGGCTTCGTGGTGCTCGGCTACGCACTCTACTGGTCATCCCGCGGGCAGGCGCAGGCCGTCGGCAACAAGGCCGCGTTCCTCTGGAAGAAGTTCCCTAAATTCGTTCTGGGATTTCTACTGATTTCTCTGCTCGCCACCATCGGCTATTTCAACAAACCGCAGTTAGCCAGCCTGGCCAATCTCTCGCGCTGGGCTTTCCTGTTGACCTTCGCCGGAGTTGGTCTCCGCACCAGTCTGCGCGAACTCGGCAAGCAAGGCTGGCGCCCATTTGCCGTCGGTGCTATTGGCGAAGTCTTCATTGCGCTTGTAACTCTGGCATTAGTCTATGGAGCAGATCACTATCTGCACCTATAACTCGCGGTTAACGGAGAGTTATACCGTATAACTCAACAAAGGCCATCTACAAGGTCCAATACCCCTTGCAGATGGCCTTTGTTGTTTAAGTTGAAACTACTTGACGTCGAAGCGATCAAGGTTCATCACCTTGGTCCACGCCGCCGCAAATTCCTTCACAAACTCAGCCTGTCCGTCGCTGGAAGCATAAACCTCAGCCAATGCACGCAACTGCGAGTTCGAACCAAAGACAAGATCGACCACGGTAGCCGTCCATTTGTGCTCGCCCTTGGCCCGATCATGACCCTCCAACAAGCCTTTGGGTCCAGTCGACTTCTGCCACTTCGTGTTCATGTCGAGCAGGTTCACGAAGAAATCATTGGTCAGTGTTCCCGGCCTCTTGGTGAAGACGCCATATTCGGTTTGCCCGAAGTTCGCATTCAGCGCGCGCAAACTGCCGATCAGAACCGTCATCTCCGGAGCGGTAAGGGTCAGCAGGTTCGCCTTGTCCACCAGCAGCTCCGCAGCCGATTCTTCTTGCCCATTGCGAATGTAGTTGCGGAACCCGTCTGACGTTGGCTCAAGAACGGCAAACGACTCCACGTCAGTCTGCTCCTGCGAGGCGTCCGTACGACCTGGCGAGAAGGAAACCTTCACGTCGTGGCCCGCTTTCTTCGCCGCTGCTTCAACCGCTGCCGAGCCACCCAGAACAATCAGGTCAGCGAGCGAAACCTTCTTGCCACCGTTCTGCGCTCCGTTGAACTCCTTCTGGATCGCCTCCAGTTTGGAAAGTACCTTCGCCAGTTCGGCCGGCTGGTTGACTTCCCAATCTTTTTGCGGCGCAAGGCGAATACGCGCACCGTTCGCTCCTCCGCGCTTGTCGCTGCCGCGGAAGGTTGAAGCTGCCGCCCAAGCCGTGGTGACCAGTTGCGAAGTGCTAAGCCCAGAGGCGAGAATCTTGGCCTTCAGATCTGCAATATCTTTCTCATTGATCAGGATATGATCGGCCGCGGGTAGTGGGTCCTGCCAGAGCAAGTGCTCCTTTGGAACCAGCGGACCAAGATACCGCGAGACTGGCCCCATGTCGCGATGTGTCAGCTTGAACCAAGCTTTTGCAAAAGCGTCCGCGAACTCCTTGGGGTTCTCAAGGAAGCGCCGCGAAATCTTCTCGTAGATCGGATCAAACCGTAGGGAAAGGTCCGTCGTAAACATAATGGGTGCGTGCTTCTTCTTGGAGTCGTGCGCATCGGGCACCGTGCCTGCGCCCGCGCCGTTCTTGGGCGCCCACTGATAAGCGCCTGCGGGACTCTTCGTGAGTTCCCATTCATACTTGAACAGGTTTTCGAAGTACTCGTTGTCCCACTTCACCGGGTTGGCGGTCCATGCGCCTTCCAAGCCACTGCTGATAGTGTCAACACCGCTGCCATTGCCAAAGCTGTTACTCCAGCCCAGGCCCTGCTCTTCGATACCGGCACCCTCGGGTTCCCGGCCAACATACTTATTCGGATCGGCGGCGCCATGCGCTTTCCCGAACGTGTGCCCGCCGGCGATCAGGGCAACTGTCTCCTCGTCGTTCATCGCCATGCGCGCAAAGGTTTCTCGAATATCCACTGCCGCCGCAATCGGATCCGGCTTGCCATTCGGACCTTCCGGATTCACATAGATCAAGCCCATCTGAACCGCGCCAAGAGGATTCTCAAGCTGGCGTTCACCCTTGTAGCGTTCGTCTCCCAGCCACTTGGTTTCTGGACCCCAGTAAACGTCCTCTTCCGGCTCCCAGATATCCTCGCGCCCACCACCGAAGCCGAATGTCTTCAATCCCATCGACTCCAGCGCCACGTTGCCAGTGAGAATCATCAGGTCGGCCCACGAAAGCTTGCGTCCATACTTCTGCTTGATTGGCCAGATCAGCCGGCGCGCCTTGTCGAGGCTCACATTGTCAGGCCAGCTGTTCAGCGGCGCAAATCTCTGTGCTCCGCGCCCACCGCCGCCACGGCCATCCGCAATGCGGTAGGTGCCTGCACTGTGCCACGCCATGCGGATGAAGAACGGTCCGTAGTGGCCGTAATCCGCAGGCCACCACTCCTGCGAGGACGTCATCAGGGTATGGAGGTCCTTGATGACGGCATTCAAGTCGAGAGTTTTGAACTCTTCGGCGTAATTGAATGTCTCGCCCATGGGGTTGGACAGTTGCGAGTGCTGGTGCAGAATTTTCAAGTTGAGCTGATTGGGCCACCAGTTTGCATTTCCTGGGGCTCCAGCCACCGTGTGTTTGCCAGCACCGTTTGAAAACGGGCATTTTGCTTCGCCTAACATGGCGTTTTGGTCGTCGACTATCGGTGGTCCTGGGGTCTGTGTCTCGCGATCAGACATGGGTAAGTCTCCTTGGTTTCGTGTTGCAACTCTGTTGTCCATTCCGCTTTGCGCGGCAAGAATACGAAATTCAACCTGCACGGCAACACAATTGCCGCCGCCAAGATAATACGCCTGCTCCTTGAAACTAATTTGTCCATCTTGATAAGTAAAATCGATTGTTTCTAAAGTGACGATTCTCCTGCTCTATGATGAAAACAGGCAAAGCGCGAAACCCCACATGAACCTCCAAGAACTCCGTTATCTCGTGGCCGTAGCCGAACATCGTCACTTCGGCCGCGCTGCTGAGGCCTGCAACGTCAGCCAGCCCACCCTCAGCAGCCAAATCCGCAAACTCGAAGCCGAACTCGGCGTCATGCTCATTGAGCGCACCAACAAGCGCGTTGAAATGACTCCCGTCGGCAGCCAGATCCTTCGCCATGCGCAACGCGCTCTGGCAGAGGCCGGCCAGATGGAAGCCGTGGCCCGCGCAGCCCGCGATCCACTTGTCGGTCCCTTGCGTCTCGGCGTCATTCCTACCCTTGCACCTTATTTGATGCCCTTGATTCTCAATCCCTTGCGGCGTGCATATCCGGGACTGACGATCGAACTGTGGGAAGACCAGACCCGTTCTCTGATTGACGGCCTGCGCAATCACCGGCTCGACGCTGCGCTACTCGCTACGCCGCCCGAATCTCCGGAGATCACTGAAATCTCCCTCTTTGATGAACCGCTGCTGGCCGCATTGCCTCGAAATCATCGGCTGGCGAAGTCTCGGTCCGTCGCCGAAGAAGATATTTCGCAGGAGCTCATGGTGCTGGCTGACGGCCATTGTCTCGCAAATCAAGCGCTGGCCGCCTGCGGTGCCAAGCACGCTTCTCTTCGCAAGGGTCTGCAGGGGTCCATGCAAGCCGCAACCCTGGAGACGCTCGTCAACCTCGTCGCCGCCGGCTACGGCACCACCTTGATCCCAGCCCTCGCTGCCAGCTCGCTCGGAAGCCGCGGGATCGTCCTGCGGCCGCTCTCAGGCAAATCTTCCCGAACCATCCGCCTGGCCAGCCGCCCCGGATTCCCACGCCCCCAGGCTCTCCGCGCACTGGAAAAAACAGTTCGCAGCGCCGTCGGCACAGCCTTGGTCTAAAGACAAATCCTAGGTTTATGACCTGTGGAAAACCCGTCAAACACCTAGAAATACCCCAGTTCTCCACAGGTTTTTGGGGATTTTTTGTGAAGAGGAATTCCGGCCTCCCTTATCCACAAAATCGCAGCTTCCTCAACGTTGACCGCGCGCGTCGGGCTGCTTAGAGTCTGTAATCAGGTGGTAATCCTTCCCAGCCTGCCAAGGCAAGGAGGGTTTGTGCCTCTAGCCGGAACCGGTCGCGCACGACCCCGTCAATCTCGGAGTGAACATGCTGAAACTGAAAAAAATCCACATCCTCGGCTTCAAGAGCTTCTGTGACCGCACGGAGTTGTCTGTGCCGGGAGCGGGCATTGCCGTGGTTGTGGGGCCCAATGGATGCGGCAAGTCGAACATCCTCGACGGGGTGAGCTGGGTGCTTGGCGAGCAGAGCGCGAAGACCCTGCGCGGCTCACACATGCAAGACGTTATCTTTGCAGGAACCCGCGACCGCAAAGCGCTCGGCATGGCTGAAGTCACATTGACCATGGTCGATCCCGAAGCCTGGGAAGGGCCGATTCCTGTCGAGCCCGAGGTCTTCGTCGAACATGAAGGCCCCACCGACTGGGATGAGGATGAAGTGCGTCGCCAGCGAGCCAGCGAGGCCGAAGAAATCATTGCCGCTGAACAGCCCGGCCATTCCAGCGAAGAGGATTCTGGCCCGGAGCCCGCCGAGTCCGCGGAAGCGCACATGCCGCAAGCAGTGGTTCTCAAGATTCGCCGCCGCAAGTTCCAGCACAAGCCGCAGAAGGGCGAAATCGTCATCACCAGGCGGCTCTTCCGCACCGGCGAGAGTGAATACCTGCTCAATGGCAAGCTCTGCCGTTTGCGCGACATTCAGGAAATCTTCATGGGCACCGGCCTGGGTCCGGAGAGCTACGCCATCATTGGGCAGGAGCGGATCGGGCAACTGCTCAGCTCCAAGCCGCATGATCGCCGGGCCATCATTGAAGAGGCAGCCGGAATCACGCGCTTCAAGAACAAGAAACGGCTAGCCGAGTTGCGCCTGGAGAGTGCCAAGCAGAATCTGGCGCGCGTCGACGATATTTTTGAAGAAGTCACTCGCCAGATGAACAGCCTCAAACGGCAGGCATCAAAAGCGGAGCGGTTCGCCGCGGTACGCGACGAGTTGCGTGACCGGCTGCGTGTTGTTCTGGCAAGCCGCATGGCAGCCATGGACGCCGAGCAAGCCGGACTGGAAACGGAAATTAACGCGTTGACTGAGAAGATCAACGTCTCAGCCGCGGAAATCGCTGAGCAGGAAGCAACTCAGCACTCGCTCACGGAGCGTGGGTATGAGCTCGAGCGTGAAGGCCATGAAGCTCAGAACCGCGCCAACGAAGCCGCCGTGGAATTGGAACGTGCCACTGCCAGGGAGCGCGGTAACGCTGAACGCGTCGCCGAATTGGAAATGCGCATTGCCGCAGCCGGAGCGGAGTTGGAAGCTACGCGGACTCAGTTGGCCACCATCGCCGAGGAGCGAACGCAACAGCACGCATTCCTTGAGTCGGCGGCCGGTGAGGCCAAGGACTTCCGCCACAAGGTTGAGACGCATCAGCAGGAAGCACGCACTGCGGCAGAAGAAGTCTTCGCTGTGGAACGTCAGTTGGAAACCAATCGCCGCCATGCTATGCATCTGCTCACATTGGCCGGCAACGCCCGCAACCACACGGCCCAAGCTGAAGAAAGCCTTGCCGCTCTGGAACGCGAGGCAGAGCGTCTTGACGCTGAGATGGGCCAGGCCCGAAACGAGCTTGAGAATCTGGGCGTCGTCAGTGGTCAGTCGAAGCTGCGCTTTGAATCTGCAGTCGATGCGCTCAAGCGTCTCGAAGGTGAAATTGCAAACCTTCGCGAAACTCTGCAGACGCGCCGTGCCGAAGAAAACGCGCAGCGTGCACGCGCAAATCAACTGCGCAGTGAACAAGCCGCGTTGGAAGGTCGTCGCAGTTCTCTGGAAGCGCTAATCCGCAATCACGGGTACTCCACTGAGACCGTACGCCGCTTGCTCAAGCCAGGTGCGCTGGGCTCAGGCAGATCGGCCATCGGCACCCTCGCTGATTTCCTTGAGGTGAGTGCCGAGCATGAGGCAGTGGTCGACGAGTTTCTGCGCGAGGAGTTGAATTACATTGTCGTCGAAAGTTGGATGGCCGCAGAAGAAGGTGTGCGGCTGCTGAAGTCCGGCTCTGACGGCCGAGCCACATTCCTGGTTCACTCTCCCGAGCAGCGTGCGCTTTTCGAGGAGCCCTCCGATTCCATCATCAGTGGACCCGGCCTGACCCCGCTCAAAGACTCGATTCGCGTCTTGAATGGTTTCGAGCGGTCGCTCGAAACCATCCTCCCCAAGCTGGGCAACGGCTATCTGGTTGAGGACCCTGCCGAGGCGCTGCGTCTGGCCTCTCACTACACCTATGCGTTCTTCCTCACGCCCAGCGGCGAATGCTTTCACAACACGACAGTGACCGGCGGCAAACCGGCCTCTGAAGGTCCGTTGGCGCTCAAGCGCGAATTGCGCGACACAGAAAACCGCCTGGCCAAACTCGAAACCGCATTGGCAGAGGCTGAGACGGAAGCCGCGGCTCTGACCCGCTCCATTGAGGAACTGACTGCCCAGCTGGAAACGCGCAGCGAAGAGCGCCGCCAGGCCGAGACTGATACCGCCAACCAGGGCGCAGCACTCAAGCAGATGGAAGGCGAGGCGCAGCGCATCGAGCGCCGCCTGCAAGAGTGGACGTTGCAGGCCGCACGCAACAAGGATGCGCGCGAAGCCAAACACGCCTCTATCGAGGAAAAGCGCCAGGAGACCGAGCGCCTTGAGGCTGAGCGCGCCACCGCCGAGGCATCGCTCGATGAGTTTCAGGCCAAGCTGGACTTGTTGCGCCAGAAACGGGAAGGTCTGCAACAGGAAGCCGCTGCGGTTACCGCGGAGCTCGCTGGCCTTGAGGAGCGGCGGCGCGGCGCTGAAACTGCGTATCAGCGCATCGATCGTCTCCACTCTGACCTGGAGCGGCGTGTGCAGAGTCTCTCGCAGCAGCAAACGTCTGCTGACGTCGAGCGGAACCAGCGCATTGCCGAGACCGCAGCCCTCGCAGGAAAACAGCAAGAACTGGAGGAAATGCGCGCCCTGGCTTTGACAGTGGCGCAGTCGATCGTTGAGCAGGCCCAGGTTCTTCGCCAGCAACTAGCGGGCATGGAGACGCATCTGAAAACTGGCCGTGCCGCGCTGGATCAGTTGCGCGAAGATCGCTCGAGCCGATCCAGCCAGGTCGCGAAGCTTCGCTCCGATCTCGAATACCTCGAGGCAAGCTGCCTTGCCGAGGTGAACATCGAAGCCCAGCTTCTACGCGCCGACGAACAGATCGTGCGCATCGCCGATGAAGCTTTGGTCGCCGAGGAAGAAACCTGCCGCACTCTGCGCCAGAAGATGGAACAGATGGGACCGGTCAACATGATGGCGCTCGATGAGTACAAAGAAACCGCCGAACGTCATGGCTTCCTTGAAGCTCAGCGCAAGGATTTGGTCGAGTCCATCGAGAACACGCAGGAGACCATCAAGGAGATCGATCAAATCTCGCGCACCAAGTTCGATGAAGCCTTCGCGAAAATCAACGAGAACTTCGGCGTTGTCTTTTCACGGCTCTTCCAGGGCGGTCAGGCCTTTCTGCGCCTCACTGATCAGGAGAATCAGGCAGAGAGCGGACTGGAGATTGTTGCCTCGCCTCCCGGTAAGAAGCTGCAGAACGTGTTGCTGCTCTCAGGCGGAGAAAAAGCGCTGACTGCCTTGGCTCTGCTGGTCGGCATCTTCCAGTTCCAGCCCAGCCCCTTCTGCGTGCTCGACGAAGTCGACGCGCCTTTGGACGAAACCAACGTAGGGCGTCTCGCTGACTTGCTGCACTCACTCAGCCTCGACACTCAATTCCTGCTTGTCACGCACTCCAAACGCATGATGCAATCCGCCGACATGATCTACGGCGTCACCATGCAGGAGCCCGGTGTCTCCAAGGTCATAAGCGTGCGCTTGAACAACCAGGAACGCCAACGCGCTACGGCCTAGGGGAGTTTCACGCGCATTTGTGTGAGAAAAGGGTCGAAATTTTCGGGACAGAACTCGAGAATTCGGGTTCTGTCGAGTCAAGATCGTAATCAATTGGAGAGTGTTTTCGAGTTATCGTCTCCTCGCTACGGCTGATTGCTCCGTTTCAAGGCCTCTTCGAACTCCCGCAATTGGCGATCCCTTCGATTAACGAAGAACGCGCACAAGAGGACCAGCAATCCGAGGATCGCAAAGACTATTGATAACCAATCAAACTCACTATCGAAGGCGCGCGCAAGAAAGCCCGGGCTGTTGTCGGAGTCAAATTTCGCCCACTGCAAGAGCCCTGCAATAGCCAGTGAACCGGCTCCCAATCCTGCAATTACTTTTCCATCAAGCGACATGCCAAACATACTAGCAAAGTGTCTGTTGTCCCGAGGTACAGATTAGCGGGTTCCGGATATTTCACCAGCTACTCGGCAGTTGATTTATGGCAGACAACGCCAGGAGCCAAAAATTGATGGCCCGCAATGGGCTTTCAAAGCAAAAAAATCGCCTCCGAAGGATCTCTTCTCCTCGGAGGCGCTTGTATTTCACAAGTTAGAAACGGGGACCAGTAGCCGGCACTGGAGGTCGGTAGCACGCGGCTACTGGTGATCCCTGCACTAACGAGGCTAGCAGCGGCTTCCCCTTTCCACGGCTGTCTCGTGTCGCCCGGCTCTAAGAAGGCTATTCGTGCTCGCCCTCCGAACCATGTTGACAATTGGAGTTTCTCCCATGTGCGGACTCTGGTCCGTGACGGCCATCACAGGGGTATGTTGTATTGTTCAACAAGTCTCGGGATGGTAAATCTCATCGAGTTTCGTATCATCCGCTGGCCAACTTTGCTCACCAAAACATGCAACGAGCACATTGACAAACCTCGCTGCGACCTCGAAAATCGGAGATTCAGCTCACGCCGAGGCAGGCCTTTCTGTGACAGCTCTTCTAACAACTGATTTGGGCGCAACACCGCTTATCGGCCGTGGCAAGGTACGCGATCTCTATGCGATCGATGGCGCCCTTCTGCTGGTCGCAACCGACCGCATCTCCGCTTTTGACCACGTTCTCGCCACTGGCATTCCAGGTAAAGGCAAGATCCTGACCCAGATCTCTCTCTTCTGGTTCGACCTGTTGTCAAGTATTGTTGCCGACCACCTGATCACAGCCGATGTCGCCCAGTATCCCGCCGCGCTGCAACCTTATGCGGATCAGCTGGAAGGCCGCTCGATGCTCGTAAAACGGGCAACCATGTTTCCCGTCGAGTGTGTCGCTCGCGGTTACCTCGCTGGGTCGGGTTGGAAAGAGTACAAGGGCAGTGGGACCGTTTGCGGCATTCCTCTTGCCGCCGGGCTACTGGACGGCTCGCGGTTACCTGAGCCGTTGTTTACACCCGCAACCAAGAGCCAGGACGGCGCGCATGACGAGAACATCTCCTTCTCCGCCGCTGAGTCTCTGTTGGGTGCCGAGGATGCGACGGAACTGCGCCGGTTGACACTCGCGCTTTACCAGAAAGCGGCCGATCATGCGGAGTCGCGCGGCCTGATTCTCGCCGACACAAAATTTGAGTTTGGCAGAACCACCGAAGGGATTATTCTTGCCGATGAGGTCCTGACACCGGATTCCTCTCGCTTTTGGGAAGCGGTCGCGTGGAGACCCGGCGGTCCGCAGCCTTCATTCGACAAACAATTCGTGCGCGACTATCTTGAAGCAATCCTCTGGAACAAACAGGCGCCTGCCCCTGGACTGCCTGACGAAGTCGTAGAACGCACACAGCAGAAGTATCTTGAAGCCTTTCGCCGCTTGACCGGGCGGCATCTCAATCTGTAGACCTTGGACGGAGTAAAACATGGTGTGGGTGGATTGGGTCATTGTGGCCGTCATGGCTGCGTCCATGATCAGCGGTATGGCACAGGGATTTTTTCGCTCGGCTTGTGCGCTGGCCGGCCTGGTGATTGGATTTTCTGTGGCGTTCTGGAATTACGGACGCGTGGCGACAGTTCTGATTCACCTGGTCCGCATTCGCGCAATTGCTGACGCTATTGGATTCATTCTGATTGCGGTGCTGGTGATGGCGGTCTTCGCCATTATTGGCGCAATTCTGGCCAAGACTTTCAAGCTGATTGGACTGGGCTGCCTGGATGGATTGGCTGGTGCAGTTTTTGGATTCTTTCAGGGCGTAATTCTGATAACCTTGGGCATTCTCGTGATCGTGGCTTTTTTCCCTGAAGCCCAGTGGCTGGCGCAGGCGAGATTGCCTAAAATGTTCTTCGGAGCATGTCACCTCAGCACCCACATGAGCCCCTCGGAACTTGCGCACCGTGTGCGGGACGGACTCAGGACGTTGGAAGAAGAGACGCCGAGTTTGATCAGTCCCAAAAAAGGTTGATGTGGTTGAAGTTTTGTAGCACTTAAGTTGCCTCGGCAAAGATCGAGACAATCTGGTAAAACAGCAAGAGGTGAACGTGAAACGAGAACTGGACAGCCTGGTGACGCAAATGCACTCCAGCGGCATGCGCTATGACGATGCCGTACGCGAATTCAAAAGACAATATCTGCGCGAAGTGCTGGTGGCGCACCGGGGGAACCAGTGTAAGGCGGCCGAAGAGTTGGGGATCCATCGCAACACGCTGAGCCGTGCCATGGCCGAGCTGGGACTGGAGCTGGCCGAGGTTCGCGCCGGGCTCAAGCGTCCACCCCGCAGCGAACGTCCTGTATATAGCGCGGCACGTCAAAACTTCCGCCAAGGCTGATTGTTTCACCAAAGACATGCTGACAACTCAACCAACGAATGAAGCGCGTGTCGCCATCGAGCCAGGTTTTGCCTGGGACGCGCAAGATGCGTATCTCTTCGACATCGACGGGACGCTCTTGCGTAGCCGCGACCGCGTGCATTTTGACTCCTTCGCTTCCAGCGTCCATCGAGTCACAGGTTTCGAAATTACATTGGCAGGCATCCTGCTCCACGGCAGCACCGATACGGCGATCCTACGCGAGGCCTGGCGTCAGGCGGGCATTCCTGCTGAGGTTCTCGAGGAACGCATGGAGGCCATCCTTGAGGCCATGCGGAACACAGTTGCCGAACGGCGTCATGAGCTGGACCTGGTCCGCATGCCCGGCGTGGAGCAGACCCTCGACTACCTGGCGCGGCGTGGAGCCCTGCTCGGCGTGGCCACAGGCAATCTGGAGATGATCGGCTGGATCAAGGTGGAGCAAGTGGGCTTGCGCCAGTGGTTCCGCTTCGGTGGATTCAGCGACCACTTTCCCGTTCGCTCTGAGCTCATCGGTCAGGCGGCGGACAAGGCGAGAGAGATGGCTGGGCGCGGAGCCCGCATCTGTGTAGTGGGCGACACTCCGCGCGACATTGAGGCTGCGCGCGCCAACTTCCTCTCCGTCATTGCTGTGGCCACGGGCAAATACACTTTCGATGAATTGCTCAAGTATCAGCCTGAGGTTTGCGTCTCATCCCTCGCCGATCTTCTTGCGATGACACGGGCAGCGAAGTGAATTCCCGCTGGGCCCAATCGAGCATCATGATGTGCCAAACGTCGCATCGGTCGATATACATCTGGACCATGGGGTTCGTGTTAGCCATGGTTCCGCATGTTGCCCAATCGCAAGGAGCACCGCCTGCCACGCCTTCGCAAGCCCTGCCGGTGCAGGCCGCGCCCTCCTCCAACCAAACTGCGCAGCCGGACAACGATACAAAAGAACCCAAGCAGACCACCGCCGGCAATCGCAGGCGCGCCATCAAGCTTTTTCTGCAGGCAAGCAAACTCTTTGAGAAAGAAAAATTCGAAGAAGCCATGCGGGATTATCGCCAGGCAGCCGAGCTTGACCCCTCCAACACCAACTACACGCTTGCAGCTGAGCTGGCTCGGAGCCACGCAGTCACAGCACTCATCCAGGCAGCAGCCAAAGACCGCATCATGAGCGATGAGCCGGCAGAGCGCGCTGCCCTTCAACATGCTCTGGAGCTCGATCCCAAAAATATCCAGGTTACAGAACACATTCACGAACTCGCCGATGACGCAGTTCACACGCAGCCGACTTCTCTTTACGCACAGACCGGAGATTCAATCGGCGCCCCCATCGAGCTTGCGCCCACTTCCGGTGTGCACAGCTTTCACCTCCACACTGACGCGCGTCAAACAATTCAGCAGGTCTTTAGAGCTTATGGTCTTGAGGCAACCTTGGACGAAAGCGTCCGCTCAACTCCGATTCGATTCGATCTGGACGACGCCAGTTTCGAAGTGGCCACTCGGATGGTGGAGCTGTTGACCGATTCGTTCTACATCCCTCTCGATGCGCATCGGGCTCTGGTAGCTCGCGACACTTCAGAGAACCGCCTTCGGTTCATGCGCGAGGAAATGGAGACCATCTATCTGCCAGGCCTGACCCCGACCGATATGACTGATGTTGTGAACGTGGCCAAGAACGTCTTCAACGTGCAGCACGAAAATGAAGATTCTTCCGCGGGGACCGTGACTCTGCGCGGTTCTCCGCAGACGCTCACCGCGTTCAACGCCACGATTCGCGATCTCCTTGCCGGACGCAACCAGGTGCTGCTTGACGTGCGGTTGATACAACTTGCCCACACCAATTCCCGCAACACCCAGACTCAGTTGCCGCAAACTGTCTCAGCCTTCAACGTCTATGCAGAGGAACAGTCCATCCTCAACGCCAACCAGAGCCTGGTGCAGCAAATCATCTCTTCCGGCCTTGCCGCCCCGGGCGATACATTGGCGATTCTCGGCATTCTACTTGCCTCCGGGCAAGTGTCGAGTTCGCTGTTCTCCAACGGAATCGCACTCTTTGGCGGCGGACTTACGCTCTCAGGGTTTTCCCCAGGCCCCATCACCGAGAATCTTTCTCTCAACTCCTCTGACTCGCGCGAATTAGAGCAGATGCAGTTGCGCCTCAGCGACGGCGAAGCGGGAACCGTGAAATCCGGCACGCGCTATCCTATCCAGACTTCCTCCTTCTCCAGCCTCTCGCCGAGCATTCCCAACATTCCGGGACTCACCTCCGCCGGAGCTTCTGGGGCATTGTCCTCCCTGCTCTCATCGCTGCAGAGCAGTGTGCCGAATGTGCCGCAGGTCGAGTACCAGGATCTCGGTCTGACCCTCAAAGCAACTCCTAAGGTCATGCGCAATGATGATGTCGCGCTCACCATCGACCTGAAGATCGATGCGCTCGCCGGAACCACACTCAATGGCAACCCTATACTCGATAACCACGCCTATTCGGGAGTAATCACGCTTCGCAAGGGCGAGGGAGCGGTGATTATCAGTGAACTCGACGGGCAGCAAAGCCGGGCCATCAGCGGATACCCAGGACTCAACGAAATTCCGGGCCTCAGCGGCGTGAATGGCAGCGACGTGCAAAAGAGCAGTTCGACACTTTTGATTGTCATGACGCCGCACGTCGTGCGCGGAACTCAATCCGCGGGCCACACTCCAATGATGCGCGTTGATCGCAGCACGACCGTGCGCTGAGTCCAGTCCCCTTCGCCTCAACCATAATTTGGGCATAACCGGCACCGCTAAATTACCGTCAAAATACCTGCACCCAGGACCAAGCTGACGTATTAGGATTCCACACAAGCGGATTCTTCGCTGCGAAGTTCTTGGGATTCGGAAACACCAACGCTCTTCTGCGAAAGAAGACAGAAAAGCTCCTGCACAAACCGGTGCAGTGGACTGGGGTTACCATGATCAATCTTTGTAAGCTAATGACAGAAATGGCGATGCCTCGAAGAGCTTCTATTCTGTGGTCTTCAGCAATATTGCTGGCCATCTTCTCCTCCCCGATACACGGCCAGGTGGCGCCGCAGGTTCAGTCGCCCGCTCCGGCAACGGAACCGGCTCCGGGCCTCAGCACGAATGTCAACGAAGTTTCCTTGGACCTCGCCGTCCACGACAAACGGAACCAGGCCGTCCTCGACCTGAAGCCGGAAGA
>JBEKPF010000029.1:0-93215 GCA_049521035.1 Occallatibacter sp.
CTCGTTCGCGCACCACGGCGAAGGCAGTGAGTGTAACGACTAATACCAGTGTCAGGCTGCCGATAACTCCAGGCACAAAAAACCAACGGCTTCTGAGTTCCGGGTTGTACCATGGGCGCGCTTGGAGCTGTACCGAGGGGTTGGCTTCCACCAGCTGTGGCGCGATGCGGTTGATCCGGTCCTGCTGATAAGCCTGCGCATAGCCGAGTGCGATCTGTGAAATGTAGCCGGAGGCGACGAGAGCGGTATTGGAGTTAGTAGAATCGACGATGACTTGCAGTGGCGCGGTCTGGCCGCCGCGCAGTTTCCGCGCGAATCCAGCATCAATCTCCAGCCCAACCGTAGCATTACCTTGCTCAATTAGATCGCCGAGTTGGCGGGAGTTAGTCAGTTGACGCTGTACGTCGAAGTAAGGGCTGGAAGAGAACAGCGAGAGCAGGTCGCGGCTTTCCTGGCTGTGATCGAGGTCGAGTACCACGGTGGGGACGCTGCGGATTTCGTAAGTGGCTGCGTAGCCAAAGACCAGCATTTGAATGATGGGCGGACCAATAAGGATGAACCGCGTCCGCTTATCGCGGAAGACCTGGATGAACTCCTTGATTAACATTTGTTTCAAGCGGCCGAACATGAGTTTTCCTTTATGTCAACCTCTTGTGAAACGCGCGGGTGGCAAGCAGCGCAAGCACAAATGCGAACACAGCCAGCGGAATCAAGTCAGCGGAGAGCATTTCAGTGGGTGTGCCTTTGAGGAAGATTTTCTTCAGCACCGATACGTAATAGCGCGCCGGCAGGATGCGTGTGATCCACTGCAACACAATCGGCATCTGTTCAATGGAAAACAGAAAGCCGGAGAGAAGAAATGCCGGAAGGAAAGTGATGAGCAACGCAATCTGGCTAGCCGCAAACTGGCTCTTTGCCAGGACAGAGATGAAGAATCCGAGTGACAGCACGACGATAAGAAACATGGCGGAACTGATAAGCAAGGTGATGAAAGAGCCACGGAAAGGGACGTGAAACCAGTAGATCGCGATGACCGCACAGATAACTACATCGAACATGCCAAGGATGAAATAAGGTGCCAGTTTGCCCAGCATGATTTCCATTGCGCTCACAGGAGTTGAAATCAACTGCTCCATGGTACCGCGTTCCCATTCGCGCGCGATCGTGAGGGAGGTGAGGAATGCTCCGATAACAGACATGACCAGGGCGAGTACGCCGGGAATGATGAAGGCGCTGCTTTCGAGGTTTTCGTTGTACCAGGTGCGGGTCTCCACGCCGATCGGGGTGGTTTGAATCTGTTGCCCGCGTCGCACGAGCCATCGGGTCTGAACTTCAGACGAATACCCCTGCACTACAGCCTGCGTATAACCGATGAGCACATTCGCTGTGTTGTCATCCGTGGCATCGACAATCGCCTGCACTTCAACCGGTCCGCCTTCACTCAGACGCTGGGAGAAGTTCCAGGGAATGACAATTGCCATCTTGGCGGAGCCAGCATCGAGTGCGCGTGCAATGGATGAATAGTTGTTTGCCGCACGAACGATATGGAAATATTGGCTAGCCTGAAAATGTTTGAGCAGGTCCTGACTTTGCTGGCTCCCATCGCGGTCGAATACATAAACGGGAAGCCCCTTGAGATCGAGATTGACCCCGTAACCAAACAGCAGCATCAAAGTCACAGGCATGAGGACGACAATGAAGAGGCTTCGCGAATCGCGGAGAATCTGGATCGTTTCTTTTTTGGCGACAGCAAACAGGCGATTGAGATTCATGGCCTCGCCTCCGTTGCCGGCTCTCTGACGGTAGTGAGGGAAACGAAGACGTCTTCCAGAGTGGGGCGGATCTTTTCGATGCTTCCGACGGTGATCTTATGGCCCGTGAGATAGGTCTGAATATGCGGAATGGCTGCGGTGGCATCGAGTACGACCAGGTGTAACGCGTTGCCGAAGACTGCTGCATCCAGAACGTCTGGGGCCGCCTGGAGCGCTTCAACAGCCGCACCCAGCGGCTCGCATTCAACAAGCAGCAGTTCCCCTTTCATGGAATCGCGCTTCAGTTCCGAAGGAGTGCCTAGGGCCACCATTTTGCCCCGAAAAATCAGGGCAAGGCGGTTGCAGTATTCAGCTTCTTCCATGTAGTGCGTAGTTACAAAGACAGTAACTCCCTCCTCCGCCATGTGGTGAATCAGGTCCCAGAACTGACGGCGTGAGATGGGATCGACGCCGGAGGTGGGTTCATCGAGAAAGAGAATTGGCGGCTTGTGCAACACGGCGCAGCCCAGCGCCAGACGCTGCTTCCAACCGCCAGGCAGTGTGCCGGTGATGAGATTCTCCTGACCTCTCAGGTTGGCCATTTCGAGTGCCCAATCAATGCGTTGCTTGAGTACATTCGAAGGAACACTGTAGAGGCCGGCAAAGAGGCGCAAGTTTTCAATGACCTTGAGATCGTTGTAGAGGGAGAACTTTTGTGACATGTAGCCGATATTTTGACGAACAAATTCAGGCTGACGTCCTACATCGAAGTCTGCAACGGAGGCGCGGCCAGACGTGGGTTTCAGCAGCCCGCATAACATGCGAATGGTGGTCGATTTTCCAGCCCCGTTAGGTCCGAGAAAACCGAAGACTTCACCTTTGGGGATGTTGAGGTTCAGCTGGTCCACAGCGACAAAACTGCCGAAGCGCTTCGACAGGTTCTCAACCACGACTGAGTAGGTTTGCTCAGGCATGGGCTGACCCTCCGCTGCTTACAGCATCGACAAAGAGGTCCTCGATTGACGGCGCGACCTGCTGGATGGAATCGAATGGTACGTGCGCATTGGTGAGCGTCGCCTGAAACTCGGGAATGCGACGCCGCGCATCGTCAACCACAACATGCAGGCCATCGCCGGTCAGCACGAGACTGGAGATTCCGTCGGCATGTTCGAGATGATCGCGGAGGCTGCGTGGTTCAGTCCCCGAGACGGACAAAACGCCTTTGCCCATCCGGGCTTTGAGGTTCGCGGGCGTATCGCAAAAGAGGAGCTTGCCCTGATGCAGAAGAGCGACGCGGTGACAGCGCTCGGCTTCATCGAGATATGCTGTCGAGGTGAGAATCGCCACGCCTTCAGCGATCAACTCATAAAGGATGCGCCAGAAATCTCGACGCGAAACGGGATCGACACCGGTAGTTGGCTCATCGAGAAGAACAAGGTTGGGACGATGGATAAGTGCGCAAACAAGGCCGAGTTTCTGCCTCATGCCGCCGGATAGCTTGCCAGCCATGCGGCTGTGGAACTCAGCCATACCGGCAGCTAGCAGCAATTGCTCTGCACGCTGCTCGCGTTCTGCGCGCTTGACTCCGAACAGGTCGGCATAGAAACGAATGTTTTCATCGACTGTCAGATCCTCATAGAGGCCGAAGCGCTGCGGCATATAACTGAGGGCGTGCTTGGCGCCTTCTGGATTACGAACTATATCGTAGCCGGCAACAGTAGCACAGCCTGCATCGGGTGGCATGATGCCGGCAAGCATACGCAGCGTCGTCGTTTTGCCTGCGCCGTCAGGGCCGACCAGGCCGAATATTTCTCCGGGGCTTACGTCGAAGCTGAGCGCATCGACCGCGCGGACACCGGGAAATGACTTGGTGAGCCCATCTGCAACAATCGCGGGTTGTGACTCAGTGGTCATTGCTTTGCTGGCCGCAGCGAAGATGGCTGCGAGCCCTGCTGAGCGACGGCCAGATCGATACGAGCATCGGCAGGCATCCCGGGCTTGAGTTCGTGATTCGGATTGTCGATCTCGATTTTGATGCGATAGACAAGAGTCACCCGCTCCTGGTAAGTCTGAACGCTCTTTGGCGTGAACTCCGCGTCAGATGCAATGAAAGAAATGCGACCGTGGTATTGCTTGCCGGGATAGGTATCGGTGGTAATGGTCGCGTCCTGTCCCCAGCGGATCCGGCCCAGATCGGTCTCGGCAATGTAAGCGCGCAACCAAATGTGGCCGAGATCAGCAATAGTGACAACCGGAGTTCCAGGTGCGACGACCTCACCCAGCTCAGCTTGGCGGACCGTGATAACACCACTTGAAGGAGCATGAAGAGTGGCGTATGTAAGGTTGACGCGCGATAGGTTGAGGGTTGCTCCGGCCTCATTCAGGTTTGCTCGCGCAATGGTGATGTCTTCTTTGCGGCTGCCTTCTTCGGCCTGGCTGTAGCGCTGTTGCGCTGCCTTGAAAGTTGCGTCGGCGCGCCTGAGGGCCGTAGCGGCCAGGTCGCGATCCTGGGCTGAGACTTCATCCTTGGCGAACAAGCGCTGCATTCGCTCGTTATCTAGCCTCTTTTGCTCAAGGTCAGCCTCAGCGTCGATCATAGTTTGCTGCGTCGCTTTCAGTTCCTGCTCTCGTGTGCCGGCAAGGGTGAGTGCGAGGTTCGATTCGCGCACGCGCACTGTGTCTTCATCGATGCGAACCTTCTGCTTCAGGTCGGCGTCTTCAATGCGTGCTAACAAGGCGCCTTGCTCAATCTGCTGCCCTTCCTCGACGGGTAACTCGACAACGCGGCCCGCCACTTTAAAGCCGACAAGGCTTTCGTGAGCTTCAATGTTGCCGGAGAGCGTAAGTTGATTGAGAGGCTGCGGCTTTTTGACAAACCGCGGATAGAAATACACGCCCGCCGCAATCGCAGCAGCCAGCAGAATCAGAGCTGGAATCAATCGTTTCATAGCTTCGAACCTCGTAAGCGGGAATCTGGATCAAGAGCCGGATAAAGGAACTGGCCTATGGATTTCCCATTGACTGCACAATGTTTCTCTCCGTGTTGCCCTGAGCGCGCGCGAGAGCGAACTTCGCGTCCACGTGACTTGAAACCGCAAGGATGTAGTTATCTTCTGCGCGGGCAAGTTCATCCTGGGCTGTAACTACTTCGACGTTATTCGTGGCTCCTGACTGAAACCGATCTTGGGCTAGTTCCAACTCGCGTCGGGCAAGGGTCTGTCCATCTTCGGCCACTGTTACCTGTTGCGCGGCGGAGTCAAGATCCAACAGCGCCGCGCGGACATCTTCGTCGATGCCGCGACGCAGATCAGCAATCTGATCGTCGATGCGCTTAACGCGGCTGGCGAGCTCGGCAGCTTCTCCTTCGCGATCGCGATCGAAAACTGTGAAATCAATTTGACCTTGGATGAGGCCGGTGGCTTGAACGCCATCGATGCTGCGGCCGATGCCGCCGAAGTTACCGTTGATGCTGAGTTTTGGATAGAAGCGGGCCTTGTTGGCGCGCTGCTGCTCGACTAACTCCTGACGCTGACTCGCGAGCGAAAGGTAGTCTGCGCGCGCCGCTAGTGCAGAGGGCACAAGAGTGTCCGCCCCCGAGTGGCTCAGGGGCTTATACACAAGCGGCTCGGCCAACTCCATGGGTGTGCCCGGCTCCATGCCGAGGTTGCGCGCGAGAGAAAGCAGCGATTGTTTGTACTGATTGTCTGCGATAAGCAGCGACTGCTTGTCGTTTGCTAACTGGACTTCCGCGCGCAGTACGTCGACGCCCGTGGCGGTGCCGGTGTCATGCTTGTCCTTGGCCAGTTTGTACAACGTGGTGGAATCGATGACGCGGGACTCCGCGGCAGAAGCGCGGGCTGCGACGGACTGTGCGTTCAGATAGAGACCGGCGATGACAAGGACAAGAAGGTCTCGCGCATCCTGCAAATCCATTTTGCTGGCGTCGATAGCGCGATCGCTGGCTTTCAGATTGCGATAGCTCTCGAGATCAACAATGTTCTGCTGTGCATAGATGCGGAAGTCGTAGTTTGAGAATGGACCGACCACGCTGGGAATCGGGATACCGGGCAGCGAAAGGCCAAACGCGCGCAGATTGCGATTCTGTGCGTTGGCGTAAGTCTGTGCATTGATGTGAGGCAGTAGCGCGGCAGACTCGCGGCGCGAGCGCGTACCTTCAGCCTCATCAACCCGGGTCGTGCCAACTAAGACGCTGATGTTGGCCTGCAGGCCTTTCTGAATTGCATCCTGCAATGTAAGGCGCAGAGGTGCGGGTTGCTGAGCCTGCGCGGAGGCGCTGAAGTCAAGGACTGTGCCGGCGATTAGGCTTGCAAGAGATAGAAAGGCGATGTTTCGGAAAGGGATTCTCATGGCGTCTGCTCTTGACCGGAGAGAGCAACTCCTCTCCAGAATTGTTGAAAGCTGTCTTCCATCCATGCGGCTAGCGGCGGAGCCTCATGCAGCGACCAGAAAAGAACCGTTCCCATGAACGCCTGAAGTACCTGGATTGCTACTTTTTCTTTCTTCAGACGAGGGTTGATCTCTCCGTGCTTTTGCCCCGCCGCAACCATGTGCGCAATAACTCTGCGCCCCTCTTTCATGTGGCTCTTAATAATGCTGCGCACGCTTTCGCTCGCCAGAAAACAGGAGATCAGCGCGCGGGCCAAGTCGGGACTGCGCCCTGGTTCCTCGGCCGCACGTTGGAAGAGGTGTTGCAGTGCGGACTGAATGGTCTGTTTGTCATGGTTCACCAGCGCTGCGGCCTCTCGTACCTTTCCGAGTTGAATTTCCGCCATCACGCCGAGTACGTGTTCTTTACTCCCGAAATAGTTGAAGAAGGTGCCTTTACCTACATCCGCTGCTTGAGTAATGTCTTCTACTGTAACGTTGGGGAAACCGCGCTCGGCGAAGAGCTGAAGGGCGCAGCGAAACAAGCGCAGACGCGTTTCGGCAGCGCGGCGCTCGCGGCGCCCCATACCTTGCAGATGGGGCAGGTTTTCAGTGACCGGGAAATCTGGGAGCTGGGATGGCCAGTTATTGTGACTACGATTCATAAATGACCAACAGTCATATTTAGCGCGGCAGATCATATTTGTCAAGAACTGGGGCAGGTTTTCACTGCGATTTTGACAAATACGGCGCAGATTTGGCCGCCCGCGCTGACAATTCGCTCGACCATGCAATCGGGCAAACCAGCGCTGGAGTGTGCTTGACAGATCATCACTGCCTTCACGGCTATCCCCGAATGGAGCCACCAAGTGACGGTCGTCACACTCAAGTTCTAGGACAGAAGTAATGGTGATATGTATGTGCAAAACGTGCAAGAATCTGAAGGAACGGAAGGTACGATGAAATTAAATCCGATTCAAGCAATGCTCGTTGCTGTATCCAGTTTCAGCCTGGTCTGCCTTCTGGGCTGCATGGATTCGGTGAGTTTCAAGCCGGTTTCTGCTTCCTCCATCACGAGTTTCACGGCAAACCCAACGTCGATCGCGGCAGGCGGATCTGCGAGCCTGACAGGTGTCTTTGCCGACGGCACAGGCGTTATTACGCCGGGAAATCTCCCTGTCACCACCGGAGTGGCCGTGAGCGTTACTCCCTCGAATACAACGACCTACACTCTTACCGTCACAAGCGCCGCCGGAATTGCGGCCACGCAGACTGCCACTGTTACTGTGACGCCCATCGCGCCGGTTATCACCAGTTTTACGGCGAGCCCAACATCAATTGCAGTGGGCGGGTCAGCCAGCCTGACGGCCGTCTTCGCCAATGGAACCGGCGTCATCACACCCGGTAATATCGCCGTCACTAGCGGAATCGCTGTGACCGTTTCTCCCTCCGACACGACGACTTACACTCTCACCGTCACAAACGCATCGGGGGTTATTGTCACCCAGACTGCCGTGGTCACCGTGCCACCCGTAATTCCAGCTGCCCCCGCGATCACCAGTTTCACGGCGAATCCAACATCGATCACCGCAGGCGGGTCTGCGAGCTTGACGGGCGTCTTTGCCAACGGCACGGGCATCATTACACCTGGGAACCTTGCTGTCACCAGCGGAACAGCGATCAGCGTCAACCCGTCCGACACTACGGCGTACACTCTCACAGTTACAAACTCAGCCGGAGTTTCTGTCAGCCAAACGGCTATTGTTACTGTGAACCCCGTTGCGGCCTCAATCACAAGTTTTACGGCGAACCCTACCTCAGTGACCGAGGGGGAGTCCACCAGCCTGACGGGAACATTTGTCAACGGCACCGGCGTCATTACACCCGGAGGCCTTGCCGTCACGAGCGGAAAGCCAGTAGCAGTCACCCCTTCGGTCACCACCACTTACACACTCACGGTTACTCCTTCCAGCGGACCAGCGGTCACTCAGTCTCTTACGGTCACCGTCACCGTTGCGGGCGTTCCGGCGACGCCCACGGCGCTTGAGGCTACTCCCGGAAACCAGCAGGTAACCCTCAGCTGGGCTGGTTCCACGGGCGCCACAAGTTACTCTCTAATGCGCTCTACGACCTCGGGTGGTCCGTATACGGTGATTGGCACCACCAGCGGCGCTGTCTTCGAGGACGACGCCGTTGTGAACGACATGACCTATTACTATGTTGTGGCTGCGATCAACACCTCCGGCCAAAGTGCCAATTCCAATCAGGCTTCCGCAACCCCCCTCGCGCCACCCGGCGTCCCTTCAAACCTTGTAGCCACCGCAGGCCCAGGCGACGGCCAAATTCAGCTCAGCTGGGCTGCTGGAACGGGAGCCACGTCGTACCAGGTGGGTCGCTCGACGGTCTCCGGCGGTCCTTACGCAACGGTTGGCAATCCAACTGCAACAACATTTTCAGACACGGGCCTTACCGACGGCACCACGTATTACTACGTCGCCTACTCCGTGAATCCAGTGTGGACAAGCACAGCCTCCAATCAAGCGATGGCCATTCCCATTGCCGCGATCACCGGTCTTGTTACCGTCGCCAGCGACAAGCAGGTCGCGCTCTTCTGGAACGCCAGCGCCGGAGCCACTTCTTACAACGTCAACCTATTTGCCCTGGCCGGATGCGCGGGAACCAGCACACAGGTCAACAGCGATACGCCGCGTTATCTGGACAGCGGGCTGACGGATGGCACCACCTATTACTTCGAAGTGACTGCAGTGAACTCTACCGGGGCGAGCGCTCCCTCTGCTTGCGTCTCAGGCACACCCAGCGCGAGTTCAACCCCGCTGCCTCCAGCGCAGGATCCCACCAAGAATTATGTCGGGCTCGGCACCTGGTTCCTCAGCGACTGGGATGGTAGTTATGCCTACCTGGATATGTTCAAGCAGTCTCGCGTTTGGGATACAGCTGCCTGGGGTACCGTTCTGACGAACGTCGACAGCCTCGGCTGGCCGCAGCAGGATGCCTCCACCGTGATCTTTACCGACACCATTGGAAGTGGAACCCAGTTCAATGGTACTTATGCGCTGACCTTCACCGGGCAGGCGACAGTTTCCGTCATGTGGTGCAATGGAGGTGTCGCCAACCAGGCTTACAACGCCGCGACCAATATCACCACTGCGAATGTCACATTCATCGAGACCTCAAGCGCTTCCTGTGGCTTGGCCTTTACCAACACCAAGCGCACCGCGAGCAGCACTGCGGGGTCAGGTTTCACCAATGCCCATCTCTATCTGTCAACGACCAACCTAGGCTCGGAAGACCCGCTGGACGGGACGACGATTTTCTCAAAGAACTTCCTGACTGCCATGAGCAAGGTTGGCACAGTGCGCATGATGGACTGGACCAACACTAACGGCAATTACGTCCAGAATTGGGCGGACCGGGTCACGCCGGGTAGTGCTACGCAGGCGGGTCTTCCCAATACTTGGACCGGCCCTGATGGCGCGGTTTACAACGGTAGCGGAGGAGTCGCTCTGGAATACCAGATCATCCTGTGTAACACACTGATGGTCGATTGCTATTTCAATATACCCATGGTCGCCAACGACGCCTACGTCGTTAACATGGCCTATGCAATCGCCTTTGGCACGGACGGAACCAATCCGTACACAAGTCCACAAGCCAACCCCGCTTATCCGCCTTTGAACCCGAGCCTGCGGTTCTATCTGGAATACGCAAACGAGGTCTGGAACACCAGCGCGGGTGTGTACCCGGTGGTTGCGGATATCTGCCAGTACCTTCCTTCAAATAGTCCATTGTTTACGCCGGACAACAATCCCAGTTCCGCAGGCTATAACCAGTACTACACAGTCTGGCGCTATCCGGCGTATCGCATGTATTCCATCAGTCAGACATTTGAAGGCGTCTTCGGTTCCGACCAGATGATGACCAGGGTGCGCCCGCTGGTTGAAGAGCAGCAGGGCAATGGACAGGACACGCTCCAGCAAGCCCTTACATGGCTGGATGGCTATGCACAGAGCCAGGGCACGACAGCCTCGAAGGTGCTCTATGGAGGAGGAGGGTCCGCTTACTATCCCAATGGGCCGGGCTTCAGTAATCCGAGCACGTATTTCAATACCAGTTATCCAGACGCTGCAACGTCCCAGAATTGGGCGACTGATTCCATGTGGACTACGAACTATGGAGTCAAGCATGTGGCTTACGAAGGAGGGCCCGGGCTGAGTTTCTCGAATGCTGCCGACGTGACCCTCATCGACAACTCGCAGATGGAAGCCTTCATGGACGCCTACCAGGCCGATTGGGCGCAGATGGGCGGCGACGTGCTTGTCTATTACACCGTTGAAGGGCCGGGCGATTGGGAGTTTACGTCAGACATCAACCCGAGCGATGGTCCATTCACTGGAGTGAATACATTCAAGTTCGCGGCGCTGAACGATATCCAAACCGGAACCAAGGCAGCGGTGACGTTGGGCACACCTCTCCCCGGAACTCTGAATCTGACAAATGAAACCAAGGGTCCAGTTAATGGAGAGACCTACTTTCTCATCAACGGTTCCTATGGCTATCCACAAACCATCGGCGGCGAACCTTGCGAGTCGGGCATAGGCACAGGTTCCTACGTCGCATACCCGGCCAGTAATGCAGGTGCGGCCTTCACCGGCAATCTCACCGTCAGCGGCTCCACAAGCGTCGCTACTCAACTCGGGATATGGGTCAACGGAGTTCGGCAAGGCACGGTGACCATGGCGGCGCAGTCGACTCAGGCTCTTGAGAACAGCACTTCACTATCCGTCAACATTCCGGCAGGCCTTTCCATGATTCGCCTGCAGGTCATCACGGGCAGTCTCTCTTTCTGCAGCCTGACTGTTCCATAGATCAACCGCGCCGCCCCACGAATCCCGAAGGCTCGCGGCGCCTTTCACTCTTCGAATGGAACAAAGGGAAACAGAGGCAGCTCTTCACGACGTTGACGTGCAGCCACCAGGGCGATGTAAACGCCCGACAGCAGGATGACGGACCCGCCAATCATCATGGACACTGTCGGCTTCTCATGCCAGATCAGATAGCCGATCAATGCGCCCGAGATTAGCTGAGTGTAGTGATATTGGGAGACACTGGCAGCGGACGTGTGCTTGACGGCGACAAAGAAGCAAATACTTCCGCAGGCGCAGAACAATCCCATTGCACACAGCGTCGCGGCCAACCGCATCGTGAGCGGTTCTGCGTGCCAGAGCATGCATCCGAAGCCCGTTACCGCCATCAAAGCACCGGAAAGAAAGGTGAGGCTTTCAGGTGTTTCGGATTGCGTCATGACACGGGACCAGACCATGTTGACGGAGAAGCAGGCGACGCACACCATGCAGGCAGCGACCCCCATCCAGTCTCCCTGTCTCGATGAACCAAACGGATCCACGGCTACCACGACCCCAACGAAGCCTGCCAGGATGGCTATGGTTCTGCGCAATTCCAATCGTTCATGAAGAAACAGCGCCGCCAAAAGTGTGATGACCATCGGAGACATGAAGACGAGGATGTAAAAGAGGCTCAACGGGAGATGACGCAACGCCACGACCACGCAGATATTATTCCCGAGGTCCAGGCAAGAGCGAACCAGTTGCCGCTTTGGCCGTTTCGGCCACACCGCCTTCGCGTCGCCACGCCACAATCCGCGCAAGATCAGTAGAGCCATAACGGACAAGCCGAGGAAAGCGAGAACCTCATAAGCTGGCAGCCTGGAGCTTCCAACCATTTTGATGCTCGTGTCCGCCAGCACCCAAAAGGTGAACCCAGCCAGAGCAAGACCGACTGCCTCCAGATTGGAAGGCGCAGATTTCATCGCGAAACCCGAACGACCATTGTCGACAAGCTGGATCACCTACGGAATTAAACTAGACGGATAGATTGAGGATGCGGTTGAGTCGCTGGACGAAGACGCTGGGGTCCTGAAGCGGCACGCCCTCCATAAGAAGAGCCTGGTCTAGAAGCAGCCAGGCTGCGTCTTTGGCGACGGCATCATCAGGGCGTGCGAGCAGCTTCTTCACAATTTCGTGATCGGGGTTGATCTCGAGCGTGGGCTTGGGTGCCGGGATTTCCTTCTGGCCCATGGCCCGCATCATCTGCTGCATTTGCAGGGAAGGCTCATCCTCATCGGAAACGATACAGGAGGGGCTGTCTGCAAGCCGTACGGAGACACGCACATCCTTTACACGATCGCCGAGGAGTGTCTTCAGCTTGAGAAGCAGCGGCTGAAGCGCTTTGGCCTTGTCGGGTTCGGCTTCGTCCTTCAGGTCTTCGCCGGTGGAAGTCTTGTTGACCGCCTTGAGGTCGATTTCGCCATACTTGTCGACGCCGGAAAAGATGATTTCATCGATATCGTCGTCGAGGATGAGAACTTCCAGATCCTTCTTCCTGTAGATCTCGAGCAGCGGTGAAGTGCGGAGCAGCGATTCTGCACCGCCGGTGATGTAGTAGAGGTCCTTCTGTCCATCCTTCATGCGGGACTTCGCCTCGGCAAGGCTGGTGAGGCCCTCCGCCTTGGTGGACTTGAAGCGGATCAGTTCCAGCAGCGTCTCGCGATTGCCGAAGTCGCCGTAGAGACCTTCCTTGAGAGGGCGGTTGTACTCAGTGATGAACTTAAGATACTGATCAGGCTGAGTGGTCGCGACGTTCTTCAATTCAGTGAGGATCTTTTTGACGCTGGCCGTCCGGATGCTGGTGAGGATGCGGTTCTGTTGAAGGATCTCGCGGCTTACATTCAACGGAAGATCTTCGCTGTCGATGATGCCGCGAACAAAACGCAGATATTGAGGCAACAGCTCTCTCGCGTCGTCCATGATGAAGACACGTTTCACGTAGAGCTTGACGCCAACCTTATATTGAGCCTGGTAGAGGTCGAGGGGAGCCTTCGCAGGCACGTAGAAAAGAGTGGTGTACTCAAGGCTTCCTTCGGCCTTGGTGTGAAACCAGAAGAGAGGATCCTCCGAATCTCCGGAAATCGATTTGTACAGCTCCCTGTAATCGTCCTCGGTGATTTCATTCTTCGGCCGGCGCCAAAGGGCACTGGCCACATTGACCTGTTCGGTGGTCCGGGTCTTGGTGGACTTCTTTTCGTCCGCGTTCCACTCGCTCTTGTCGTATGTGAGGAAGATGGGAAAAGCAATATGATTGGAATACTTCTTTACGATCTCCTGTAAGCGCCAGCTATTGGCATACTGCTTGCCTTCGTCGTTGAGGTGAAGGAGCACGGTTGTACCAGCGACAGTGCGTTCTGCGGGTTCGATCTCAAAACCCGCCTGGCCATCGCTCACCCAGCGCCAAGCCCGCTCTTCGCCTGCCTTGCGCGAAACCACCTCAATGCGATCGGCAACCATGAAGGCGCTGTAGAAGCCGACGCCAAACTGGCCGATAAGGTTCGAGTCGCGTTTCGCATCCCCGGAAAGCTGCGAGAGGAAGTTTTTCGTGCCGGAGCGGGCGATCGTGCCCAGATTCGACACCAGGTCCTCCTCATTCATCCCGATGCCCGTATCCGCAACAGTAAGGGTATGGTTCGCCTCGTCGAGTTCCAGGTCGATGCGGGGATTGAACGGCAGCGCCTTGTATTCGTCATCGACAAGGGTCAGATGACGAAGCTTGTCCAGCGCGTCTGAAGAGTTGGATATCAGTTCGCGAAGAAAGATTTCGGGGTGCGAATAGAGAGAATGGACGATCAGTTGCAGCAACTGACTGACTTCAGTTTGAAATTCACGCTTCGACATCGATGTTTTTCACCTATAAGGAAAAGTATAAAACGAGGGTGCTCCTGAATCTACCCGTATGTCTGGTCGGTCGTATCATCTGATACGCCAGGGATTTTATTGTGAACCACAATCAAAACTGAATGCGGACTCGGGAATGCCTCCGAACGACCGCAACCGTGTCCGCTCGGGTACCATCAACTGTCAGGAGCGCTCCAACCGATGAATTTTGATCTCGAACAAGGTCCTGTCGAACAAGCCTACAAACTGCTTGTAGGTCTGGTGGCGCCGCGGCCCATCGCTTTGATCACCAGCATGGATGAGAATGGCCAACTGAATGCCGCGCCCTTTAGCGCCTACAACTACCTCTGTACCGACCCTCCCATCATCGGGGTGGGCGTCACCAATCGGCCGGCCCAGAAGTTTGTTCCCAAGGATACAGCTCGCAACATCCGGCGCACCGGCGAATTTGTGGTCAACGTTGTCACCGAGGACATCGCCGAAAAGATGAACATCTGCGCCACCGATTTCCCGCCCGAGATGAGCGAGGCGGAGCTTGCCGGGTTTACCACTGTGCCGTCGCAGAAGGTGAAGCCGCCGCGGTTGGCCGAGGCGCACGCAGCGCTCGAATGCCGTGAGTACACGACAATGGAGATCGGTCGCTCCAGGATCATCCTCGGGCGTGTCGTCGCGATTTATGTTGAGGACCAGTTTGTGGACCCTTCGGGGCCCTACATCAAAGCCGATGAATTGCATGCTATTGGCCGCATGAACGGGCTGGGAAACTACGCACGCACGCGTGATGCGTTCATGACGATTCCTCGTATCTCCTATGAGGAGTGGAAGAACGGGAAGCGATGAACGATCTCTTCTCTGTAGGCGCACTGCATCTGACGCCGAGTGGAGGGAAAACGGCCAGTGCTTCCTCAATCCCAGACAACATCCTATAAATCCCGGCAGCCTCTCGGCTACTCCCCGCTTCGAGACGGAAGCAAAAAACTTCCCATTGACATAGCGCTGTCGATCAGTGCAGACTCATATCGTTGATCGATAGGAGAGATCGATTGCCTAACGAACGAATCCCAGTACTTCAGGGCACTCTCGACCTGCTCATCCTCAAAGCCATCGGTGACGCCGAGTTCCATGGCCTTGGCGTGTCACGACGCGTCGAGCTGATCACGCACGGTGCGTTCCATGTAACGCCAGGTTCCTTATTCCCAGCGCTGCACCGGATGGAAGAAGCGGGATGGCTGGCCTCCGAATGGGGTGAATCGGAAAACAATCGCCGCGCGAAATACTACCGCCTGACAAAGTTGGGCAAGCGACAGTTGGTGGCGGAAGCCGACCAGTGGAAGAAAGTCGCGCTTGCGATGGGGAGTGCTCTGAAAGCCACTTAAAGGAGCCATTGTGAAGATTCGACTCGGAAGCGCTCTGCGCAATCTCCTTCGCAAAAAACAGATAGAGAAGGATCTCGATGCCGAGGTGCGCGCCTTCGTTGAGATGGCCGCCGACGAGAAGATCGCAGCGGGTGCGCCTAAGGCCGAAGCGGAGAGGCAGGCCAGGGCGGACTGCGGTGGTTTGGAGCAGGTAAAGCAGGCCGTGCGTGAGAGCCGCTCCGGAGTCCAACTTGAAAACCTCTGGCACGACATGCGTTTTGGGATTCGCCAGCTGCAGCGGAATCCGATGTTCGCTCTTGCAGCGATACTCACGCTCGGCATCGGCATTGGCGCGAATACTGCCATCTTCAGCTTCGTTAATTCCGTGCTGCTCCGACCTCTGCCCTATCCCGAGCAGAATCGGCTGACGATGATCTGGTCGGAGCAAGGCAATTCCAGCCGTGCGCCTGCAAGCATGTTCGAGCTTTACCAGATGCGCCAACGGAGCAGGGCGTTCGATCAGATAGCCGGAATCTGGGTCACGAATCGTGTGCTTCCGGGACGAGGCGACGCAGAACAGGGCAAGGCCGGCGACGTCACGTCCAATTTTCTTCCCCTCCTTTGTACGCGGCCCGCGCTTGGACGTTTTTTCGGACCGGATGATGATCTGGCGAACGCCCCAGCCACAATTATCCTTTCTCATGAGCTGTGGGTCCGCAAGTTCGGTGGCGATCCCAAAATCATCGGCACATCCGTCCCTCTCGGTCGCCGGTCCGCGATAGTGATCGGCGTCCTTCCCAAGGACTTCCGCCTGATGCTTCCCGACGATGCCAGCGTTACGCCCACCGTTGACTATTTTCAGTCAATTGCCATCGGACCGTGGGAGCCGGACGGGCCTGCCTTTCTCCACCTTGTGGGCCGGCTGCGCGACGCGGGAGGACTGGCGGCCGCCCAAGCCGAGCTTAGGTCCGTCGCCGCTCAGATCAACGGCCTAAGCGGCCGAACGTCTATACCTAACTATCATCTGTATGTCTTCTCGCTGCAAAACGATGATGTTCGCGAGGTTCGTCGAACGCTGTTACTTCTCTTCGGAGGCGTTGCTTTCATCCTGCTGATCGGGTGTGCCAATGTGGGCAACCTGCTTATGGTCCGCGCCCGGCAGCGACTTCAGGAAACCACCATTCGCGCGGCCCTGGGCGCATCCACGCAGCGTCTGATCCGGCAGATTCTCACGGAGACATTGCTGCTGGTGTTTCTCGGGGGTGCGCTGGCCTTGCTTCTCGGCTGGGCAGCGCTCAAGGCCATTGTCGCGGTTGAGCCGCCTTCATTCGCGCATCTCAGCCACGTCAGTCTTGATCTGCGCGTTCTCGCTTTCACATTTGGTGTTGCTCTTCTGACCAGTATTCTGTTCGGACTCGCGCCTATCTCTGTTGTCCGCCACCTCAATCTGGCTGAAGACCTGAAACGAGGCCGGCGATCGGCTACCCGCAAGCGGGGAGCGTCCGCGACAGTTCTGGTTGCCGCCGAAGTTGCGCTTTCCTTTGTGCTGCTCATAGGAACAGGTTTGCTGGTTCGCACTTTCGCAAACATCCTGCGCATCAATCCCGGCTTCCACGCAGACAACGTGTGGACCTTCCGCGTGAATGTGCCCGACTACAAAGTTCTGCGAGAGGTCGAGCGCAGCTTGACCCAGCTTCCCGGAGTTCAGTCGGTTTCGACTGTCTCCCACCTTCCGCTCGATGACACGGGCAACTGGTACGACTACTACTGGAAGGATGGAGCGCCGGCCAGCGAGCAGAACACTGTGATGGCCGACGATCGTTCTATTCTTCCGCGATATTTCGATACGATCGGTGCGCAATTCATCGAGGGACGTGATTTCACCGAGGCGGATGATGCCGCTCATCAGCATGTCGCCATCATTGACGATATTCTTGCCCGCCAGCTATGGCCGGGGGAAGATGCACTCGGCAAGCGGATCAATGTTTCCGATTCTCCCAAGGGGCCCTATCAGTTTGAGCGCGATTGGGTCGTGGTTGTTGGCGTGGTTCGCCATGTGCAATGCCATACACTGACCGCGGTGATACGCCCTCAGATTTACATGCCCTATCCACTCGCTCCACGCCCGTCGATGTCCATGGTGATTCGTACCAGTGGGGCCGCGCCTGACATTGCGGCATCTGTGCGCAAGCAGATTGCTGGACTCAATATGAATGTGCCCATCACCCATCTCGAGCCTCTTTCTTTCGTCGTTGATCGGGCACAGGCCGAGAGCCGGTTCCTTTCGGTTCTGGCCACTCTGCTTTCTGTTCTTGCTCTTCAACTCGCTCTCGGTGGAATTTACAGCGTCCTCTCCTATTCCGTGGTCTTGCGTACACCGGAGATCGGAATCCGGATAGCAGTCGGCGCTCAACGAATGCGAATTATGCGACTGGTCCTGGCCGAAGGCTTCGTGTCCGTCGCGTTGGGAACCGTGGCGGGAACGGTCCTGTCGGTTGTGTCCATGCCCCTCCTCAGTCACTTGCTTTTCGGAATCACACCTGGCAGTCTCCAAAACTACGGTCTCATCACAACCGCTCTTCTGCTGCTGAGCGGGCTTTCCATGCTGATACCGGCTTTGCGGGCAATGAACATCAACCCGCTGACCGCGCTGGCGTGTGAGTGAATTTGGACTCTTTTACTTGGTGTAGCGGAACAACATTGTCCGCATGGTCTGGGACAAATGCTGTCTCAGGATTGTTTGACGATCATGCAGCCAGCACTCATGAATTCGTTCGGCCCCTCTCCTGCATATGTCGCTCCGGATACCGGCGATTTTGGCGACAACTTGGATGGGCAACGAATTTCAAATCAACGCAGCGCATTGTTTACATGGGAAGCCGGCCAAGTTAGTCGGCGTTAGTGCGGTAATGTGCGGACGGTAAGTGATCCAGCCGTCCGCACATCTTGTTCGAATTAGCGATTGTTCCAGCGGAAGCTATCATAGCCCAGTCGAAATGGGTTCCCGCCCTGTGCTGCGATCAGGTACCAGCCGGTTGCGCCAATATGCAGGTTTGGAAAGTAGCCATAGCCGAAGCCTGTATCCATAGGGCTCGTGGAAGCAACCAGTCCCTGGCCCGCAGTGATGGCCTTTCCATTGATGGTCTGTCCTACACCAAGCTCGGCCTGCGCGCTCTCGCAGGTTTTCACCAGGGTGAATGCTACTTGCAAGTTCTCAATGCGTTTGCCAAAGCCGCCCCCGCCCGCGATGGCTCGCGCAGTCAGTGCGGCGATAGTGTGAGATGTGCCTTCGAGCCAAACTGCATAGGGATCGTACGCCGTCGTATTCAGGCTGGCAGAATCAAACACCAGCCCAGTGAAAGATTCCGTGCCGGTAAGGCTGCTGTCCGTCGACGCGGCCGTGTCCGTCGCTTCCAGGTTTGCAAGCGCCCAGTCAATCGTCTGTTTGTAGTTGTTATCCAGTAGAGCCAGATACGACCAGGTCTGCACATCTTCAGGCACCGGATAGTAGTTGATCGATATCTGGTCGCCCAATGTGCCGGTGAAGAAATAACCGTCCGTTGCGTTGTACATGGCAATCAGAAATGTCAGTGCATGTTCGGCGAGGCTTTTCCAGGACGCGCCGTTCGCCGCGCTGCCATGATGTGTGAGTTCATCGAGCATAGTGAAAAATGCGAAGGTGTCGATGTTATGTTCTGTTGACTTGCCATTGGGCGACGGCACTGACTCGTTGAACTGGTTGATATTGGTTCCGAAGGAATAGCCTCCGGCACCAAGCGTGTTGTAAGTGTTATTGACAATCCAGTTGGCCACGGAGAGCGCCGCGGTGAGGTACTTCACGTTGCCGGTCCGGTGGTACAGTTGCGACAGGGCCATACCTGCCCATGCCTGGTCGCCCACGGCGCTTGTATAGAAGTAGAACGGGAAGGCCGCCGGCGTGATGTAAGCGCCGCTTCCGTCGGTAGCTTCCTGATTGACGAAGTAGCCTTGCGCGAAACGGCCGTCATTGAATGGGAAATTCGTTGCCTGCGCGTAGATCAGTCCATTGCCAAGGACCTCGGCGCGGGCCAAATCGTCCTTGCCCCCGTGCACAAGATAAGCGTGGATGGAGACCGCGTTGTCGTAGGTGAAGGCGGTCGACTCAAGGCCTCCCTGATCGCTGTAGCTTTCAATCAGACGAACGGTGTCGCCCGTGGCGTATGCGTCCATCATGGCGTTCTGAAACAAGATGGCTTTTTCTATGGAAGCGATGCGGTCTTTCGCGTCCTCCGCTTCGCGCCCGGCTCCGATTGAGCTCTCGGCTTGCGTGGGTCGGCTGAAGGTGAGCGGCGAGATTCCCGCAACGACTGCTGCGCCAGCGAATCCTAACAGTTCTCTTCTTGACATCGATTTCATGGCTTTTTAGATCCTCCCAAATTGCCAGTTTTAGTGCCGGAAGGAATCTACTCGCCCAAATCACGGACGTCAATCTCAAAAGGAGAGCCTTTTCGGCCGGCTCCATATCAGCGACGTCACTGTTTGATTCCACGACACTGGCCAACATTTGGGGAGTAATCTGTGTCGGCGAGTGACTCGGCGGAGATTTGGCATCAACCCAGGATGCATGAACACGTCTCTCCTATGGACACTGCATAGGGGCATGTGCTACCTTCTGTGGAATGTCCAAAGGAGCGGCTATGGGCGAAGGTAAATCAGAAGTATTGCAGGGAACGCTCGACCTAATGGTATTAAAGACGCTCTATGCCATGGGACCACAGCACGGATTCGGAATCGCGCGGCGAATCGAACAGGTAAGTGACGGCGTTCTGGATCTAAACGAGGGAACCGTATATACCGCGCTCCTTCGGCTGCAGCAACAGGGGTGGATCGCTTCGAAATGGGGAACAAGTGAGAACAACCGCCGGGCGCGCTTCTACTCCATCACAAAGCAGGGAATGAAGCAGCTGAATCGGGAAGCCGAGAACTGGCAGCGCGTAGCGGGTGTCATGGAGCGCATGCTGAAGCTCGAGAGACAGGGGTGACACGATGGGCAGACTGCGAACCATTTGGGCGAAGCTGAAGGGGCAAGCGGTGCAAAGCCGCGAGGACGATGCGTTCACCGACGAAATCCGCGAGCACATTACGCTCCTGACGCAGCACTATCGAGCGCAGGGAATGAGCGCCGAAGACGCGACCCGTGCGGCCCACCGTCAATTCGGCAACGTGACTCAATTGAAAGAACGGCAGCGATGGCAGAGGGGCATGCTTTCCCCTGTCGAGTGGGGTCGCGATGTGCGCTTCGGCATGCGCATGCTCGCCAAAAAGCCAGGACTATATGCGGCAATGGTGATCGCCTTGGCCCTGGGCATCGGCGCGAACACTATCGTATTCAGCATTGTGGACGCGGTCCTCCTGCGGCCTTTGCCTTACGCGCATCCGGAGCGTCTCATGGAGGTGCGGTCGCAGCATTTGTTGCAGGACGGAGCAGTCTCCTATCCTGACTTTTTTGACTGGCGTGCCCAGAACCACAGCTTCACTGAACTGGTGTCGTATCACGGCGAGTCACTCACGCTGACGGGCGTAGAGCGGCCGGCTCATCTCGACGGTGAAGTCGTGAGTTGGAACTTGCTGCCGCTGCTGGGCGTGAACCCTGAACTGGGACTGGGCTTCCGGCCAGAGGATGAAAAGCTCGGCGCACGGGTGGTTCTCATCAGCCACGCACTGTGGGTCTCGCAATTCGGATCAGACCCCCGAATCGTTGGCCGGACGATGCAACTCAGCGGTGAAGTTTACACGATTGAAGGAGTCATGCAGGCATCGTTCCGGTTCCCCGCCGATGCGCCGCAGAACACGTTCTGGACGACGCTCGCCGTTGACAACGATGGAACGCCGGGGGCAACCACGGCCAATCGCGGCGATCATGAGCTTGCGGCCATGGGAGGTTTGAAGCCAGGGATCAGCGAGGCTCAGGCGAATGCTGAGATGAAGGCAATCGCCGCCGGTTTGTCCAGAAAATTTCCCGCCAGCAATACTCAAAACAATTCGGCGCATGTACAGAGCGAGCTGAAGGCGATGTTGGGTGACACGCGCACGCTCCTGTTGGTCATTCTTGGCGCGGTTGGATTAGTGCTGCTCATTGCCTGCGGCAACGTTGGCAACTTGCTGCTGGTGCGGGCTCGCGAACGCGCGCGGGAGATGGCGATGCGCACCGCTCTGGGTGCGAACCGTGCGCGCCTGGTTAGGCAGCTCCTGGTTGAGAGCCTGATTGTAAGTGTGTTAGGCGGATTGGCAGGATGTACCCTCGCCTTTGTGTCCACGCCCGCAGTGCTGCGCCTCATTAACGACAGCGTGCCGCGTGCTGCCGACGCAGGCGTCAATCTGCCCGTGCTCGGATTTGCCCTTGTGGTTTCGCTGGCGTCGGGCCTCATCTTTGGTCTCGTCCCTGCCATTACCTCCGCGCGAGGCGACCTGTTATCGCCACTGAAGGAGGGCGGCAGAAGTGAGACGGACGTGCGAAATCGGCTCGGCTCTCTGGTCATTGTGGGGCAGGTAGCTCTTGGGATTGTCCTGACCGCCGGCGCAGGGCTGCTTGTCACCAGCTACGCCCATCTCGCGCGCAGCGACGAGGGCTTCAAACCGGATCATCTGCTGACATTCATGTTCGAAATTCCCGACTCGCGATACATGAACAACCGGTCGGACTTCTATCGGCAATATTTCGAGAAGCTGAGAGCCCTGCCCGGCGTGGAAGCGGCCGGCGGATCGCTGATCCTTCCAATGACCGACAACAGCATGCACATCAGCTTCGAAAATCCTGAGCATCCTCTGCCGCCAGGGCAGCTGGAAGATGCGAGATTCGATCTCGTTTCAACAAACTACTTCCGAACAATGAATATACCCCTACTGTCAGGGCGCGACTTCTCCGATGCGGACACAGTGAAGGCGCCCCCGGTGATGATCGTAAGCCGGGGCTTTGCAAAGAAGTTTCTTCACACCGAGAACGTGATTGGCAAGAGGCTGAAACCCGAAGCCGGCAACGATGGCCCTGTCATGCGTGAAATCGTCGGAGTGGTCGGAGACGTCCGGCATGGCGCTACCTCGCTGGATCTCGACCCTGGTTACTATCTGCCAGCAACCCAGTTTCCGAAGGCGTGCTGTATGTATTCGGTCGTCCGCACTCAAGTGGAACCATTGAGCCTGGAGCCGGCAGCGAAGAACCTTGTGGCCTCAATGGACCGCAATATTCCGGTGACCGATGTGCGTACGATGCAGGACCGGATCGGGCTCGAACTCGCGCAGCCTCGTTTCGCCATGGTGCTGCTGAGTGCGTTCTCCGGGCTTGCGCTTGTGCTCACGCTCGTTGGCCTTTATGGAGTGATGGCATACTCGGTCGCGAGGCGTAGGCGCGAGATCGGCGTGCGCCTGGCGCTGGGAGCACCGCGCGCGATGGTATTCCGGATGGTATTACATCAGGCTGCCGTGCTGGTAATCATCGGAATCGGATTCGGAATCACGGCAACGCTGGCGTCCGGATCCATATTGCAGTCCTACCTTTACGGAACCAGTCCGCGCAACCCGCTGGTGCTGGCAGGTGTATGCGTACTGGTGGCGACAACAGGGTTGTTGGCTGCCTATCTACCAGCGCGTCGGGCAATGCACGTGGATCCAGCGGTAGCCCTGAGATACGAGTAACTCCACCCTGCGAGAATCGAGTGTTCGTCTGGATTGGATGAGTATCGCCTCCGAGGCAGAGCCGCATTGCTGAAAGAGAGCATTCTCCTCCAGATCCAATAACAGTCAGAACTTCGTCAGAGATTGCCTCTTAGTGGGGTTTCGGGCCAACTCAATCACCGACCACGAGTTAGGCTGCGCTTCAAAGATAAGTCCCGGCAAACACCCTAGGGTCCGGGATTGGTCTAACGCGTGGGTTGTAGCCAGCCGTCTGGACTTCGAGTTACCACGTATAGGCCTCCTTTAGCAGCCTCTGAAGGTCGCCCATGCGCAAATAGCGCGCATTTAACCGCAGGCAGAGCGCGTTGAGCCCGCTATTAAGGCGAATTAAGGCCCTTTTAGCGTCAAATAACATGCAATTTGTGCCTTATTTCCATCTTCCATCTCACTTTTTCCTGCACTTATGTGCACATGACTTTCGGTTCGTTTCTTGCAGACGTCTAACCGATTACGCCGCTCCAGCGGTGTATGCTCACCCTTGGCATGAAACGAATCCTTACCGCTGCCGTCCTGATTCCATTGGTTTTGGCAATTGTGTTTCTGGGGCCGCTCTGGCTCATCGCGCTGGCTACTGCCGCAGTGGCCGCATTGGCCGGCTGGGAGTACATCGGCCTGACGGAGAAATGCGGCGCCCAACCCTCCCGAATCGCCACCCTGATTGCAATCCTGGGCCTCTTCGCCGCCCGGTTCTTTGGAGATGGCCTCGAATGGCTTCATCAAACCGAGGTAGCCTTCTGCATCCTCGCTCTCGCGCTGCTGGTCTTCTGCACCTTCCGTTCGCCGGTTGAGCGGATGCTACCTGACACTTCGTCGGCGATCTTCTGCCTCTTCTATGTTGGGTTTACGCTGTCGACGATACCCCTGCTGCGCGAACAGAGCAACGGGCCATCCCTGCTCATCTTCCTGCTATGCGTGGTCTGGATGGGCGACATTACGGCTCTCTACGTAGGGCGCGCCTGGGGACGGCACAAGATGGCGCCCAGCCTGAGCCCAAACAAAACCTGGGAGGGCGCCATTGGCTCGCTGGCCGGAAGCCTGGTGGCTGCCGGCGGCCTCTGGAGCCTGGCCGCGTGGCTGGAAACAATGGGTTCAGCCCGCCTCTCTTACCCTGATGAGGTCTGGTACTGGCTGGTGCTGGCCGTCGTGGTGAACGCGGCGGCGCAGATAGGCGACCTGGCTGAATCAGCGCTCAAGCGCTCAGCCGGAGTCAAGGACTCCGGGACCCTGGTACCCGGCCACGGCGGCGTCCTGGACCGCATCGACGCCCTGCTGCTGGCCGCTCCGGTGCTGTGGTACGCTCAAATCATTCACCAGCGCTTTTGAGGCTCCTGCTGGCAGCGTTTTGGGGCCCCCGTTTGAATGGCCTCATGTACCTGAATCGAAATGGATTCCTCGCATGAGTTCCACTGGGAGCCACGGAATTTCCTGGGAAGTACTGGATTTCAAAGATAATAAAAACAACTTGAAGCGACTCACCATTCTCGGTTCCACCGGCTCCATCGGCCAAAGCACCCTCTCCATCGTTGAGCAGTTCCCGGAGCGCTACCAGGTGGCAGCGCTCGCTGCGGGGCGTAATGTGAACGAAGCCTTCGCGCAAGCCGTCCGCTGGCGTCCAAAGCTGGTTTCCCTGGCGACCGAGGAACTGGCTGGCGAACTAGCCTCCCGCCTCAAGGCCGCCGGCGTCACCGGCATCGAAGTAGTCCATGGCACCGAAGGCACTGTCGCTTGCGCCACTCTCCGCGATGCGGACTTCGTGGTTTCCGCCATCGTCGGCGTCGCCGGCTTAGAAGCCACACACGCCGCTATCCTGGCAGGAAAACCGGTAGGTCTGGCCAACAAGGAATGCATGGTAGCCGCCGGCGAAATCCTCACCGCCGCCGCCCGCGAGCGCAATGTCCCCATCCTCCCCATCGACAGCGAGCACAACGCAGTGCACCAATGCCTGCGCGTAGGAGTCCATTCCGAGGTAAAGACCATTTGGCTTACGGCTTCTGGCGGGCCGTTTCGCGAACTCCCTCTGGATAAATTCGCCACCATCACTCCGGAGCAGGCGCTGAAGCACCCCACATGGGTCATGGGCCGTCGCATCACAGTCGACTCCGCCACCATGCTCAATAAAGGCCTTGAGGTCATTGAGGCCTGCCGCCTGTTCGATGTGGCGCCAAAACAGGTGCGCATAACTGTGCACCCACAGTCGACAGTTCACTCGCTAGTAGAATACGTAGACGGCTCCATCCTGGCGCAAATCTCTGTTACCGACATGCGTCTACCCATCCTCTACGCTCTCGCGTGGCCGGAACGTCCCGCCTCAAACCTTACCTTCGATCTGGCCGCCCTGCGCCATTTGGACTTTGAACCGCCCGATTTTGAGCGATTTCCTTGCTTGCGTCTGGCGTTTGAGGCGGCGGAAAAGGGTGGAACTTACTGCATAGCATTGAACGCGGCCGATGAGGTTGCGGTCGAGGCCTTCCTCGACCGGAAAATCCCATATATGGGAATCCCGCGTACAATTGAAAGAGTACTCGCTGCCACGCCCGGCGCGCATCCAACCACTATCGCGGAGGTACTCTCCGCTGACGGGAAGGCGCGTCAAACAGCTCAGGCGCTGCTCGGGTGAACCGGTGGTCGGCCGGTGAACGTGTTTTTGCAAGGGAAGACCTCACATCTATGCATGAGTTTCTGATTGCAGTTGTAGCCTTCATCGTCCTCGTCGGCGTGATGGTGGTAGTCCATGAATTCGGTCACTTTGCCGTAGCCAAGCTTTGTGGCGTTCGCGTCGAGGCTTTTTCAGTGGGGTTCGGGCCGCGCCTGTTCGGCGTCAAGTACGGCGAAACGGACTACAAGGTCTGCCTGCTTCCCCTCGGCGGTTATGTCAAAATGACCGGGGAAACGCCGGAGCAGAATCTGTCGTTGCCGGGCTCCGGGTCGGGCACTGTGCCCGGCACACCGGTGGCTTACCAAGCAGCTGAGAGAGTCCTGGGGGAGAATTCGGACAAGAACCTCCCCACCTCTGGAAATTACGAGTCGTTGGCGGACGACCCCGGCGCCTTCACCTCGCACCCACGTTGGCAGCGGATGCTCATTGGGGTGGCAGGACCGGTGGCCAATTTCATCCTGGCCTTCGGGCTCATGCTCTTTTACTTTGGCGTCTTCAACGAGGTTCCCAAGTCCGAAGTCACTACTGCGACCATCGAGTGGGTGGCGCCCGGTTCAGCTGCAGCCACGGCGGGTCTTCAGCCCGGCGACACCATTCGCCAATTCCAATCCGTGACCAATCCGGATTGGGACGCTATCAACCGGGTTTCTGCCTTGAACCAGGGCCAGATCCTACCTCTCACCGTGGATCGCGGCAGCAAAACCGTGCAGCTCTCACTCCATGTGCCGCCTCCCGCGAAAAACCAAGATTTTGACCTATTGGATGCGGGCTATTATCCCGAGCTAGTGCCAGGCCCGATCGAAGTGAAGGAAGTGGAACCCGGCTATCCTGCCGCGCAGGCGGGTCTTCGCGATGGCGACGCAATCCAGTCCGTGGACGGCCATGAGTTTCATACCGTTCAGGCCCTGCTGGCGTACATGCAGGAAGGTAAAGGAAAGCCGCTCGCGCTGGTGGTCATCCGCAACGGAGCCACGCTGCCTCCCATCGTTGCCCACCCAACCATGATCGAGAATTCCTGGAAGCTTGGTTTTGCGCCGCGCCAGATTCCCTTCCACCACGTACCGCTCCCTCCGGATCAGGCATTTAATAAGGCAAAGGCATTCTGCGTGGACAACTCCACCATGATCTTCGACGTGCTGGGCGGAATCTTTACCCACAAGGTCGCCGTTTCTCAGCTCTCGGGCCCGGTGGGGATTGCCCGCATGGCCGGAGAAGCCGCGGAGACCAGGGGATGGCTTCCAAAATTCGGATTGGCTGCGGGAATCAGCCTCAATCTTGGCATCCTCAACCTGATGCCGTTCCCAATACTCGATGGCGGTTTGATCATGCTCCTGTTGATTGAGAGTGTCATCCGGCGCGACATCAACATCGACGTTAAAGAGCGGATCTATCAAGCAGCCTTTGTCGTACTGCTGGTGTTCTTTGCTTTCATCATCGTCAACGACGTGACCAAACTGCCCCTCTTCACGCACCTCAAGCCGTAATAGCAGCCGACAGCTCACAGCTCACAGTGACCGGTCGACTGATAGCCGATGGCTGTCTGCTGTCAGCTTTGGAAGGAGTCTTCCGCATGCCCGTAACCACCGAAGTCCGTGTGCGCTACGCCGAAACCGATCAGATGGGCATTGTCTACTACGCCAACTACCTGGTCTGGTTTGAGATCGGACGCGTTGAGTTGCTGCGGTCTCTCGGCCTCGCCTACAGCCAATTGGAGACGGACCACCAGTGCATTCTGCCGGTGATTGAGGCAACCTGCCGCTACAAATCGCCGGCTCGTTATGACGATCAAATTGTTATAGAAACGCGCCCGTCGCTGCTGCGCCAATCCGTTGTGAAGTTTGCGTATCGCATTCTGCGCAAGGCTGCAAATGGCGAAGAGCCCGCGCTTCTGGCGGAGGGTGAGACGGTGCACGTGGTCTGCGACGACCAGCTCAACAAAAAGCCTTTGCCGGATGAGCATGCAGAAGCGTTGCGCGCCATGATGACGAACGAGTAGACGCGGTCGGACGGCGGCAATCTGGTCGCACTATCCTGTTGGAATGAATTACCTCGAGGATATGGAGCCCATATTCATCACTGCGCCTGAGCTGCAAGGCATTCTTGCCGAGCTCACATGCCGCGAGCCCATCTTCCATCGTCCGGAATTCGGCACGACGCGAGCCGATTTCGAGAGCATGACGGATGAGGACTTCTGGGAAACCGGCGCTTCCGGCCGGTGTTATTCGCGGAGATTTGTTTTGGATGAATTGGAGAAGCGGCTTTCAGTTCCGCACGCTGACGTCTGGGAGACGAGCGATTTCCAGTGTCGCAGATTGGGGGAGGACACTTACTTGCTGACTTACACGCTATTGCAGGACCATGTGCGTCTTACCCGGCGTTCAACAATCTGGCGAAGAACACCCGACGGTTGGAAGATTGTCTATCATCAGGGCACGATTGTGCGAGGCGCTTGAAGGTTTCTCCGGTTACCGGATGAGGTGCCCAATCTGCCAGATGAAGAAGAAGCACATTCCGCCTACTGCTTCCATGCCGAGTGCAATGGCAATCCCTCTAAGAAAGTTTCCATCCACCCTGGGTACTTCATTCAGGCGATTCTCTTCTTCAGCGCTTACGGGGCGAACCAATACGGGACCGGAATAACCGTCTGTAAGGATTGAGGCTGTTGCGTTCATGGTCGTTCTCCTCTAGGAGAATTGAGAATACCACTTAAACATTTCCGGGTGGGAATCGCGTGCTAGGGGCATGCCACTTAGGTGGTAGGTGAGGGAATGTTGCCCCGAAGAAAGGCGTCGCGTTGGGTTGGTTCAATGAATGGATTTCTCTGGAACTTTGTCGGGCCGAAGTCGCAAAATCTAGACCTGCTGCCGTTTCAGCCATTCACGACGGCGAGAGCGAATCCGTCATATCCTTTGACTCCCACGGTTTGAAGCACCGTCGCGCTCAAGCGCGGTTCGGAGGCCAACAATTCCGCGAAGCGTCGGACCCCTTGCACTCTAGGATCGTCGCAATCAGGCTCAACGACCCTCCCTTCGCGAACCACGTTGTCCGCAACGATGACTGTCCAGGGTCGCGATAACTTCAGTGTCGAAAGGAGGTATTCCGGATAACTCTCCTTGTCGGCGTCGATGAATATCAAGTCGAAGGGCGCGCAGTTACTATCCTTTAGGGCCTGCAGGCTTTCAATTGCCGGACCGACGATCAGATCCACTCGATCAAGCACCCCAGCAACGCCCAGGTTTCCGCGAGCAACGGTGGCATGGTGGGGATCCAGCTCCAACGTAACAATTCGTCCATCTGCTGGCAGCGCCCGTGCCAGCCAAATGGTGCTGTAACCGCCAAGTGTGCCAATTTCCAGGATGCGCTTCGCTCTGGAGATGCGCACCAGAAACTCTAAAAACTTGCCCTGCAGCGCCGTCACATCGATGGAGGGAAGACCTGCCTGCTGATTCGCAAGCATAGCGGCATCGAGCGCGTCATCAGAAGGAGCCAGAAGTTGACCGAAGTACCGGTCTACGTCTGTCCAAATTGGGGGGTCGACATTCTCCATCGGCGCGTCCTACTTGTCCCTCGCTACCACGAAGTCAGGTACCCACAGCAGCGCACGCTTGAACTCGGAGTCAGGCCACGCCGCAAGCGCTTTACGGCTCTGCTCTGCATAGCGATCGGCGACAGACATGGCGTACTCGACTGACCCGTTGCGGATAAGAATATCCTTTATCTGCTGACGGCTCACGTTCTCAAAGCTGCGGTCGTCCAGGACCCTTTGGATGATTTGCCGATCTTTCGCGATTCCATGGTCGAACGAGTGGATCACTGCCAGGGTTGCCTTACCCTCGCGCAGGTCGCTGGCCACCGGCTTGCCCAGCACCTCTTCGGTGGCGGTCAGGTCCAGCACATCGTCAACAATTTGAAACGCCAAGCCGACCGTCTTGCCATAAGCGGCCAGACTTGCCTCCTGGGCCTCCGTGGCACCGGCAAGAACCGCGCCCAGGCGCATGGAAACTGCAAAAAGGCAGGCGGTTTTGCGAAAGATCAGGTCGTAGTACTCGGCCTCGGAGACGGCTTTGCCCAGCTTTTGAATCTGCAGCAACTCACCTTCTACCATCTGCTGGGTCAGCCCGATCAGCAGGTCGAGCACGCGCAGGCTCTTCTCTTCCAGAGCCACCTTGAAGGCCTGCATATAAAGCCAGTCGCCGGCCAGTACGCATTTTTCGTTGCCCCAAGTGGTGTTCGCCGATGGGCGGCCGCGCCGTGTGTCCGCCCCGTCAATGATGTCGTCGTGCACCAGGGTCGCGGTGTGCACCATCTCGACTACCGCGCCCAAGCGAATGGAGGAGGGGCCGGAATATCCGAGCATGTGCGCCGAAAGCAGCAGCAGAGAAGGCCGGATGCGCTTGCCGCCGCCCTCCCGCAGATATTCAGCAATCTCCGTGATGGTGCTTACGGTGGAGGCGGCATCGCGGCCCAACTCCTGCTCGATCGCCACGAGGTCATCCCGCAGTAAATCGAAAAACTCTCTCCCCGTCGCTATCGCCAGTGTGCTCAAAGTGCTCCGGTTCCCGTGCTATATCCTACCGTGCGGCCGCTGCTACTGGCTCTCTTAGCCAAGGGAAGGTTGCCCCACCCCAGGTGGTCAGTTCGTGCGGTAATTCGTAAACTGCAATTCCACGCCCAGGTCTTTGCCCCGCAACAGGGCGATGATCGCCTGTAGTTCGTCGCGGTCTTTGCTCGATATTCTCACTGTATCGCCTTGGATGCTGGCTTGTGCCTTCTTTTTCGAGTCCTTCACCAGGCGAACGATCTCTTTGGCCTTTTCGATCGGGATGCCCTGTTGCAGCTTGATCTTCTGCCGCACGCTCTGCCCCGACGCCTGCTCCACCTTCTCGTAGGTCAGATTCTTCAGCGATACGCCCCGTTTCACCAGCTTCTGACCCAGAATCTCCTTGACCGCTTCCAGCTTGTATTCGCCGGCAGAAGCCAACTGAATCTCCTTGTCGCCTTCAACCAGATTGACTTCGGAATGAGAGTCCTTCAGATCGAACCGCTGTCGAATCTCCTTCAGCGCCTGGTCGATGGCGTTACGGACTTCCTGAATATCTACTTTGCTGACAATATCGAACGAATTCTCCTGTGCCATCGTGTGCTGTCCTCAAACCTGGAAATGGCTGCTACATGCAATGCCTGAGCAGTGCCTCTAACAGTTTCCCACGTCTTCCCCTAGATCAAACAGCCGCAAGAAGTTTTTCGTGGTCGCGGAGGCCAATTCCTCCTCTGAAACACCCTTCAATCCGGCCAGAACTTGGGCAGTCCGCACCACAAATGCCGGCTCATTCCGTTTGCCGCGATCGGGCACCGGGGCCAGCCACGGCGCGTCGGTTTCCACAAGGATCCCATCCAGTGGGATCCTGGCCGCCACGTCGCGCAGCGGTTGCGCTTTGGGATAGGTTACATTCCCCGCAAACGAGATCAGGAATCCCAGGTCCAGAGACCGCCGAGCCTGTTCCCAGCCAGCCCCAAAGCAGTGCATCACGCCTCCTAAGTCGGTTCCTCTCCAATACTCATCCAAGACGGGGAACAGATCGTCCCAAGCATCCATCACGCCGCTGGCCCCATCGCTCATCGGGCGGCAGTGAATCAGGATAGGCCGCTTCCGCGCTGCGGCGATTTCGAGTTGCTTGATGAGTCCCTCACGCTGCACATCACGCGGGGCGCCTTCGTGATAATAATCAAGGCCAATTTCACCGCAGGCAATCACCTCCGGCTCAGACAGCAGCCAATCCAGTTTGGCCAGCACTGCATCGTCGACCTCGTGTGTGTTGTGTGGATAGACTCCTGCGCTGGCATAGAGCTGCGGCATTCCGGGCTGGCCGTTAAACTGGCGGCAGATTCTCAGCGCGCCGTCCATTCCCAATGCCTGGTCTCCAATGCCGATGGCGAGCATCGCTCCCACGCCAGCATTTCGTGCGCGAATCAACACGGCCGCTCGATCCTCCGCATAGCGCTCGCTATCCAGGTGTGCATGGGAATCGATCAGCAACGCAACCTCATTTCTCTCACCGTTGATCAATGGTGGTTTTGTCGATCAGCGGATCTTCAGGAGAAGCTGCGGAGTGGCATGGCTCGAATAGGGCGGCTCTCACGCTTTCTTTGTCCGCGTGGAAATGCCGAGGGCGATTGCCTCACCGCATGTGGTCACTTCAGCCTAGCGCCCAGCGGCACATCTTCCAGGAATCCGGCCAGCACCGGCGCGCCATCCGGTAGTGAAGCAGCCAGCAACATTCCGTTCGACTCGAGTCCCCTCATTTTGCGCGGTGCCAGGTTGGCTACAATCACAATCTTGCGTCCAATCAGTTTTTCGGGCTCGTAGTACTGCGCGATGCCAGCCAGAATCTGCCGTTTTTCGCAGCCCAAATCCACCTCGAGTCGAAGCAGTTTGTCCGCCTTTGGAATGCGCTCGGCCACCACAATCTGTGCCACACGGAGTTCGACTTTGGCAAGGTCGTCGATGGTGATTTCCTGAGTCCGTCCAGTCCCCGTCGCGGTCGCGGGTTCCGCCGGATGCAAGGGCGCTCCCATCGGAGCGGGGATTGGCGTGGTGCTGAGCCTGGTGCTCGCCAGCTCGGCTGGGACCTGATGCACATGTGCTGTCGCCACCGGCTTTTCCGGATCGACCGGAGCGGCAGCAACCTCGGTCAGTTGGTTCTCAGCCTGCGCCCTCCCGGGCTGCGAGGACTGTATGGTTCCAGCGAGCTGACCTTGTACTGAGACCACAGAGACCGCGGCGGGCGCAAGGGCGATTGGGAGCGCCGAACATGGTTCCTCCGATGCAGATTGGGCGGCGCCTCCTTGCCCAATGGCGGCGTCTATGGCGCTGGCAACGTTCTTCTCTTCGAGATTCTGCATGCGTTCCACTGCGTCTTTCTCCGCGCGGGGAAACAGCGGCGCGGGTTCTCCTAGTTTTGTCCCTGCCTTCAATCCGGCCCATGCGAGTTTTGTCAGAAATGCTCTCTTGCCCGCGTCTGCGATATCACCCTGGCCCAGTTGCCGCCAGACTTTGGCCGCTGACTCCGGCAGAATGGGATAGACCAAAGCGGTTATGATGCGGATCGCTTCAGCTGCTGTTGCCAGAACACGCGCTTGAAGCAGCGCGTGGTCCGCATCGCTCCGGTCAGCGAGTTTCTTCCACGGTGCATTTGCGGTCAGATATCCATCCGTCTCAGCCACCAGTGCCCACAGGATTTTCAGCGCATCAGAGAAGTTCAACTCATCGAATGCCGGTCCGAACGCAGCGATGGACTCTACAGCATTCTTCCGCAGAGCTGTCTCTGCCGGAGTCTCCGCGCCCGCCTCCGGCACGACTCCGCCAAAGTATTTGTGCACCATGTTCACCACACGGCTAACCAGGTTGCCATAGCCGTTGGCCAGGTCGCCGTTATACCGCTGCACCAGCGCATCGAAGCTGAAGTTCCCGTCCTGCCCAAACGGGATTTCGCGCAGCAGGAAGTAACGCAGTGCATCAGCTCCCAGAACCTCCTGCACCGTCTCCGCACGCACAATGTTCCCGCGCGACTTCGACATCTTCCCCTGGTCGAAGAGCAGCCAGCCGTTGGCCTTCACGCTTCGCGGCACCGGAATCCCCGCCGCCATCAGAAACGCCGGCCAGTAGACGCAGTGGAATCTGCTGATCTCTTTGCCGATCAGGTGCATATCCGCTGGCCAGAACTTTGCGAACCGCGCCTGCTCCGCTGGATCGTCCGACCCATACCCGAGCGCCGTAATGTAGTTAGCCAGCGCGTCCAGCCACACGTAGATCACATGCTTTTCGTCGCCGGGAACCGGAATACCCCATGAAAAACTCGTCCGGCTCACCGACAAATCCTTCAATCCGCCGCGAACGAAGGAGATCACTTCGCGCCGCGTCGATTCCGGTTGCATGAATCCGGGGTTTGCCTCGTAAAACTCCAGGAGCTTGCGCTCGAATGCCGAAAGCTTGAAGAAATAGTTCTCCTCGCTCACCGTCTCCGTCAGTCGCCCGCAGTCAGGGCAATGCGTGCCCGGCGGCCCGTCCACATAAGCCTCATCGGAGACGCAATATTGGCCGGTGTACGAGCCCTTATAGATAAATCCTTTGTCGCGCAGCGTGGCAAACAGCTTCTGCACACCGCGCTTGTGGCGCTCTTCCGTCGTGCGGATAAAGTCGTCGTAACTCAGCCCCAGCCGGTCCCACAACCCGCGAAACTCGGCTGAAATCGCCGTGGCAAACTCCGCAGGCGTGCGTCCAGCAAGTTCCGCCGACCGCTCAATCTTCTGCCCATGCTCGTCGGTGCCAGTCAGGAACCACGTGTCAATCCCCAGCGCCCGTTTCCTTCGCGCAATCGCGTCGCACACAATGGTCGAGTAAGCGTGGCCCAGGTGCGGACGCGCATTCACGTAGTAGATCGGCGTGGTCAGATAAAAGCGGATTGGGCTCTGCGCGGAACTGGTCATGGGTGGGCAACTCGTTCAATTCTCCCGCACTCAACGTGCGGAAATCTAACAGCAATCCAGCCTCCATCTTACGGCATTTGGAGGAACACAGATATGGTGTCCTGCCCACTGCCGCGTCCTAGAATTGAATTGAACCTCAAGAGTGTACTAACTCATATTCGAGTTTTGCATCGGGGCGCGGGACAATCGAAGGCTGCGAAGCCGCGTCTGCCCCACCGCGGGTGGTAAAATCGGCCTTGAAAATCAAGGATTTCTGAGGAATCTAGACGTGTATTTGGAAATGCAGCAACGGCTCGGCGCACGCCTTCGTATCGTTCTAAAGGATAAGTACGATCTCCAGTTTGAGAATATTCCGCTCGAGATACCGCCCGACCTACAATTCGGCGAACTGTCGACTCCCATTGCGTTCGAGTTAGCGCGCAAACTTCGCAAGGCGCCCAAGATAATCGCCCAGGAGATTGTGGCAGCGCTCGCGCCGCTCGACGGCTTTTCCGGGTTTGAAGTGGCTGGCGCGGGTTATATCAACGCGCGGCTTGATCGAGCCGCTGGCGTGCGATTAGTTGCGGGTGGAAAAAGTTTGGTGCGCACGGATAGCGGTTTGCACTCGCTGGTTGAACATACGAGCATCAATCCTAACAAGGCTGCGCACATTGGGCACTTGCGAAATGCAATCCTCGGAGATACCTTTGTGCGGCTGCTGCGGGCTGCCGGCCAAAAGGTCGATGTGCAGAATTACATCGATAACACCGGCGTCCAAGTTGCCGATGTGGTGGTGGGATTTCTCCATCTTGAAGGACTAAGTGCGTCTCAGGTGCGCGAACTGCTCGAGGATATCAAGCGCAAGGGCGAACGAATCGATTACTACTGCTGGGACTTATATGCGCGCACTTCGCAATGGTACGAGCAGGGAACTGAAGCGGAAAATGCCGCGCGCAAGAAGTTACGTTACGCCACGTTGCACGAGATTGAGGAAGGCTGCAATGGTACTGCCGAGATAGCTGAGTTAGTCTCGACCGCTGTGCTCAAACGGCATCTCGAGACAATGCTCCGCCTCGACATCGAATACGATTTTCTTCCCCGTGAAAGCGAGATTCTGCACCTGAAGTTTTGGGACGCGGCCTTCGAGCAACTCAAGCAAACCGGGGTGCTCTATTTCGAGAATGTGGGTAAGAATACGGGCTGCTGGGTTATGACGCGTCCGGGTGCTGAGACGACGCAAGGCGAGACAGATGAAGATGCCAAGGTCATCGTTCGGTCGAATGGGACTGTGACTTACGTGGGCAAGGACATTGCCTACCACTTATGGAAATTCGGTTTGCTGGGGAAGGACTTTGGCTATAAGCCATTCTTCACTTATCCCGATCACGAGTGCTGGATTTCGGCTGTCCATGGCGACGAGCCGCATCCGCAGTTTGGCGGAGCGCAGGCCATCTACAACGTGATTGATTCGCGTCAGTCTGACCCGCAGGCCAATGTCATCCAGGCGCTGCGCGGCATGGGACATATCGAGCAGGCCGATCGCTATACGCACTTCAGTTATGAGATGGTCGCGCTTACTCCGCGGTGTGCAGTCGAGTTAGGTTATACGGTCTCCGAGGAAGACCTGGCCCGTCCTTATATTGAAGTAAGTGGGCGCAAGGGATTCGGCGTCAAGGCTGACGACCTAATTGATAAGCTCATTGCCGCGACGCGCGCCGAGGTAGATTCCCGCGGTACAGGGCGCGATGAAGCGCAGCGACAGCAGATCGCGAAACAGATAGCTATCGGCGCCTTACGCTACTTCATGCTCAAGTTCACTCGTAACTCGGTTATTGCTTTCGACTTCAAAGATGCATTGAGCTTTGAGGGCGAGACGGGACCTTACATTCAATACGCGGTGGTTCGTGCGCGTAACATCTTTCGCAAGGCGGAGACTACGCCGGAAGCGGTGTTAGGCGAATTCGCCGCAATCAATCCTGCTGCATACCTTACTGGCGAAGCTGCAACCGATATCTGGTCCCTCTGGCTCCGCGCCGCTCGCCGCACTCTGGTGCTGGAGCAGTGCATAGCTACATCGGAGCCAGCTTACTTAGCCAAACATGCCTTCCAGTTAGCGCAGGAGTTTAATAACTTCTACCACAAACATCACATACTTACGGAAGAAGATCCGGCGCGCAAGGCTTTCCTGTTGGCGACGGCCGCTGTGGCACTGCGCGAGCTGATTGTGGTGCTCAGTTGGCTCGGCATTGAGAGTCCCGAAGCTATGTAATTGTGCCGCCGAATGGACGCTCGGAGGGTGTGGCGAAACCCCATGAATGTTCGCCTGCAGAGTTGCGAAACGGCGCAAATGTTCGCCTGACTGGTTGTCGAAACTTGAAGGGTTAACCTTGTGGGCCTGCTGCAATTGCGATTCGGCACCTGGAGTGGTGCCGAATCAGGCGAAAGGGTTGTTGAGAATTGAACGGTGTTTCTGTGTAAAGTGTTGAAACGAAACGATAAACAGGCATAAATAATTGAAAAAGCGTAACTTATCGACGTTGGCTCCGACTGCGGGTGTGCGGTCGCGAATGCTCGCGGTCAACCTGTAATTATGGGGCATCCTGGTTTTCATCTGCTGTGGGTCGGCGAAGCTAGTGTGGTAAGTCTGAAGTTCATCGAAGAACAACCGCAGATTCTTCGACTCACCACCCCCAAACTGAAAAGCGCTTGGGGCCCCTTTCGCTCAGAATGACAGGCGGTTTTGTGTTGTGTATTTCAGAATCGGGACGTTGGTAGAAGACTAGACTGGATGTAACGTTCAGTCTGTTGTTATGGAGTTATTGATGCTTCCTATTCGGGAAATTGCGGGTAAGCTCGGCCTTTCGCCGGCACGCTATGAATCCATCGGCACTTATGGCGCCAAACTCTCTCTTAATCTGTTGTCTGATCCAGCTTTCCCGATTCGCGGTAAATTCATTCTGGTTACGGCCACCACGCCCACCGTTTCCGGCGAAGGCAAGACGGTGGTTTCCATCGGACTGGCACAGGGGCTGGAGCGCATCGGCCGCAAGGCGATCGTCACTTCGCGCGAGCCGTCGCTGGGGCCGGTCTTTGGATTGAAGGGCGGGGCGGCGGGGGGCGGAATGTCGCAGGTGGAACCAAGCCAGAAGATCAACCTGCATTTCCACGGCGATTTCCACGCCATCACTTCCGCGCACAACCTGGTTGCGGCCATGGTTGACTCTCACCTGTTTCACGGCAACCAACTGGACCTCGATCCGACACAGATCACCTGGCCGCGCGCTCTCGATATGAACGACCGCGCGCTGCGCAGGATCGCCGTGGCTCTCGACTCAAAAAAGGACGGCGCAAAACGCGAAACCGGCTTCGTCATCACAGCCGCCTCGGAGATCATGGCCATTCTCGGACTCAGTTCGAGCCGCGGCGATCTGCGTCACCGCCTCGAAGGAATTGTCGTTGGCGTGAACCGCTCTGGCCGCCCCGTCACCGCAAAGGATGTGGGCGCTACGGGCGCCATGATGGCCCTGCTGAACGAGGCGATTCTCCCCAACCTGGTGCAGACCACCGAAGGCACGCCCGCGATGGTACACACGGGACCGTTCGCCAACATCGCCCACGGGACAAGCAGTGTTGTGTCGCACCAGATCGCACTGCGGCTCGCTGATTTTGTTGTCAACGAAGCTGGCTTCGCCTCCGACCTGGGTGCGGAAAAGTATTTCGACATTGCCATGCGCGCCTCCGGCATTGAGCCCGCCGTTGCGGTCCTTGTCACCACGGTGCAGAGCCTGCGCGGGCAGGGCGCTGGTTCTTCGCAGGACTCACTTACGGCCGGATTTCCGAATCTCGCGCATCATATCAAGAGTCTGCGCGGATTTGGCGTGCCGATCGTGGTCGCGATCAATCGCTTTCCTAACGATCTGCCCGAGGAACTTGAAGCGATTGGCGCCTATTGCCAGAGTGAAGGAATCCCGTCCGCCATTGTGGAAGCCTTCAGCAAGGGCGGGCTAGGCGCGGTGGACCTGGCTGAAGAAGTTATCGCCGCCATCGATGCCAACCCATCGCCCGATATTCAACCGGTGTACTCGCTGGACGATGCGCCGGAAGAAAAGATGCGCAAGGTTGCCACGCAGGTTTACGGCGCTGCCGATGTGGCTCTCAGCGATCAGGCTCGCGCTAACCTTGCGCGCTTCGTTGAGTGGGGATTTGGCCGGCTTCCGGTGTGCATTGCGAAGACGCAGTATTCGCTTACTGATGATCCCAAGAAAATGGGCGCGCCTAGCGGTTGGACGCTCAACGTCACGGATGTCTTGCTCTCTGCTGGAGCGGGATTTCTGGTGGCTGTGGCCGGCAACATGATGTTGATGCCGGGTTTGCCGCGGAATCCGCGGGCGCTCGCGATTGACGTCGACGATGATGGAAATATCATCGGTGTCTGACAAAGGGCTGACGGGTGTTTACCGGAATGGAACTTGCGGTTTGGCGGTGATACGACCGAAACGCTTCAAACCATCGCCATTCATTTGATAATGAGCTTTACTTTCGCTCCGTCGGGCATCGTTGCAATCTGTTTATGAAGGTCGCCAAGAAAGCCAACGTGCTCGTATATGTCGGCAATATACGGCTTATTTCCAGATGCACTTTCCGCGAAAGCGAGGGGCACGCTGAACCCGATGCACTGACTCGGCCCTGGAGTCAATCCTCGCTCAGCCGCATCCCGCGAATCCGCTTCCGCAAACCACTCCTCCAGTTTGTCAGCTTCCTTAGATAAGACTAGGAAACGAGATTCCGAATCGGCGATCTGTGAAAGGCTTCCGGTAGCAACATCGAGCCAGAACACCTTGCCTTCTTCATCGCGCAAGAAGAGGTCGCCATATGCGTTTCTGTTGATCAGCGTCACTTGCTGCGGGCACAGCCAGCGCCAACAAACGAGCAGCCGCTCGCAGTCGAGTTCGCCAACCGGCCATTGACATGCCATTCACTGATCATGCCAGATGGCCCCCGCTTCGGAAAGAGAATACGAGTTGCGGTCGGTTGGTCGGCAGTCCGGAAGTTATTGCGGTCTCGGTGATTTTTGTCTTGCCAGTCCCATTAACCTTTAGGTGTGAACGCGTCGAGTTGCATCATGAGTCCAAATATGTCCATGAGGATGCGCGTGTCTTTGATTCTGCCGTCCTGAAGACGATCCAGCACCATCCCCCAAACCTTTACGGACCGTCCGGTGGCAGGCACACCCAGGAAGTCGCTTCGGTGCGTGCCTGTCCACTCGAACCGAGTGAGTACCTTGTCGCCTTCCGCAATCTGCTCTTCGACAGAAAAATGTAAATCAGGAAACGCCGACCGCATGCCGCGCAGAACGTCTTTCAATCCTTCCAGGCCGGGGCCCTGGCCTGGGAAAGGAACTTGTTCTACGACGTCTTCCCAGACAAACTGCGCGATGGAGTCGAGTTTGCCAAGGTTGATGCCTTCTTCAATGAAGCGATTGACTACGGCACAGTTGGGATTGGTCGACATGGGTCTCCCCATTTAGCGGGATTTGGGGGAGAGACCCTCAGGGGTTAAAACCCCTCGTCATTCCTGGGCTTTTCGGCACGACTGAAGTCGTGCCCTGATACAAAGCACTTTGCTTCCCTGATACAAAGCGCCTTGCTTCCCTGATATAAAGCACTTTGCTTCCCTGATCGAAAGCAAGTAGCGGGTGAAGTCATCCCTCAGCGGCTGAAGCCGGCGTGGTTACAAGGATTTTAGCGGCACGGATGAATCCGTGCCCTTTCAAAACTTCGGCAACATTCGAGTTTTTCCGCGGCCTGTGAAAGCCCCTGCTCCCTCCGGAAGGACGGCGAAAGAGGCTTCATGCTTCCCACCCATCGCGCGATGAAACTGCGCGATGGATGGGGCACCGGGCTAATGGCAGGAAGCTGGCGGTTAGTAACTGCGTACCCACTCTAATATGGAGCGGACTGCGGCACCGCTTGGGCCTTTGGCGATGTAGGGCTTCGAGTCTTCAATCCATGCGACGCCGGCAATGTCGAGGTGAATCCACGGCGTGTCTCCTGCGAATACCTTCAAGAACTCCGCAGCCGTGATTGCGCCGCCGTGACGTCCGCCGGTGTTCTTGATGTCGGCAATGTCGCTCTTGATTTGCTCGGCGTATTCGTCGCCCAGCGGCAGCCGCCAGAATTTTTCCCCGGAAGTGGCCAGTGCTGCGCTGAACTTCGCGTAGGTCTCGTCGTCGTTGGAGAAGGCGCCGGCGTTGATGGTTCCCAGGGCAACCACGCAAGCACCGGTCAACGTTGCTGCGTCAATCAGGTGGGTCGCCCCCAATTGCCTGGCGTAGGTCAGGCCGTCGGCCAGCACCATGCGTCCCTCCGCGTCTGTGTTGATGACCTCGATGGTCTTGCCGGGCTTGTCTGGTGTGAGGGACATGGCGGTCTGCACATCGCCGGGTTTTTGCGCTTTGCCGTCGGGCATGTTTTCCGCGGCGCACACAATGCCAATCACGCGTACCTTCGGCTTGAGCAGGGCAATGGCGCGCATGGCGCCGAGCATGGCCGCGCCGCCCGCCATGTCGTACTTCATCAGCTCCATCTTTTCAGAGGGCTTGATGCTGATGCCGCCTGTGTCGAAAGTGATACCCTTGCCGACCAGACCCAGGATGGGGCCCTCGGTCACGCCCTCCGGCTCATAGCGCACTACGATCAGCGCGGGCGGCTCCTCGGAGCCCTGCGAGACGCTCCAGAACGCGCCCATCTTCAAATCGTGGAGCTTGTCGGTGGAGTAGACCGCCGAATGCAGGCCTACCTGCTCCGCCATTTGCATCGCGCGCTGGCCGAGGATGGTGGGGGTCAGCTTGTTGCCAGGCTCGTTGACCAGGGAGCGGGTGAAATTCTGGCTCTCGCCCACGATGACGCCGTCGGCGAATGCTGCCTTGAAGGCATCCTGGTCTGAATTTCCGGGGGCTGCCAGCGTGAAGGATTGCACGCTCTGATCCTTGCGGTCGCTGCGATAGGTGTCGGGGTCGTAGTCGCCTACAAATGCGCCCTCGACGGCGGCGCGAACCACTGCGTGGAGCGGACTTTCGGAGAAGTTTTCTGGTAGCGCAAGAACCAGTTCCCGAATCCCGCGCGGCTTGGTGAAGCGGATGGCGGTTCCCGCGGCGTTGCGTACGCCGTGGACTGTGGCCTTGGCTTGTTTGCCCAGGCCTACCAGCAGAAGACGCTTCGCAGTTAGACCGGCTGGGGCATGCAGCAGCAGGGTCTCATTGGCGCCAGCCTTGAATTCGCCACTGGACAGCACGGTTGTTGCTGCGGCTTTGACTGCGTCGTCCGTCGTCAGCAGTATGGGTTCTGGCTTGGCGTCTTTTTCCTTGGAGGTTTGTGTGTCGACGGCCAAAACGGCCAGCAATTCAGTTTCAATTCCTGCAAGATTTGCAAAAGATAGTTGGGTTTTCATCCGTTCCTCAGGGTTATTTTAGGCCCTTATTCCGTCTCACCGCCCCATGCGGCTTTTGCTGGCATTCACGGCGGCGCGGGCTTCGCGGTCGCCTTCGCGGCGCTTTTCTGTCTCCCGCTTGTCCCAGTCCTGTTTGCCCTTGGCAACGGCCAATTCGCACTTGACCCGCCCGTTGCGAAAGTAAAGCCGGGTGGGGATGAGCGTGTGACCCTTGATCTGCGTCTTGGAGAGTAGCTTGCGAACTTCTTCGCGATGCAGCAGTAGTTTGCGCGTGCGAGTGGCGTCGTGATTTGCTATGTTTCCATGCGAATAAGGACCGATATGCACGTTGAGCAGAAAAGCCTCGCCATCCTTGATAAGGCCGTAGGAGTCTTTCAGGTTGGCCTGGCCCTCGCGGATGGACTTGACCTCAGTCCCACGCAGCGCCACGCCGGCCTCGAATTTCTCCAACAGGAAGTAATTGTGGCTGGCCGCACGGTTATGCGCCGCGTCCCGCTCACCGGAGGCCACGGGGTCGCGAGGCTTGGCCGCCTTCTGCGGGCCTGGAGCCGTCGGCTGAACAATTACGTGGCTGGTTTGGCGGGCCATTTCGATGGATCCTCAACTCTCTATCCTAACATTCACTTGATTTTGGGCAGCATAACGCCATGCGGCTGCAATACAGTGGGGCTTTGCTAAAATGAGGCGTTGCAGGTTGAAAAGAATAGCCATTAGGTTTTGTGTCAGCAATTGCGTCAGGGGCAGCCAAGGCAGCCCGCGAGTGCCCAATACCGAATGCGGGCCGCTTAAGACGCCTGGGAGTTCGATGAACCGCCGCGTTGCAGGTCAGGCTGCCCTTCGATCGGAACTATTACGAGCAGGACGATTCGGATGTGTTTTTTCGGGATCGGCCGTCCGGATTGCGCTCCTCGCCGTCCTGGCGGTCGCTAGCTCTTCGAGCGTCAGTCTTCATGCTGAGTCGGCCAGGTCCGATTTCAATCGTGGGCAAAATGCCGAGGCACGTGAAGATTACGACGCAGCTGTCAATTTCTACCAGAAAGCATACGCGAAAGCGCCCAAGGACATTACCTACCGAACGGCGCTCTACCGAGTGCGGGTTTCAGCCTCAGCCCTCCACATGGCCAAGGGTCGTAAATTGCTTCAGGATGGGGATGAGCAAGGGGCGTTGACAGAGTTTCTGCATGCGGCTGAAATTGACCCCAGTAACGAGGCCGCGCAACAGGAGATCGCCAAGGTTCGAGCGAAACGCGGCGAAGTCTCCCCGCAAACCGAGACCAGTCTTCCCCAAGCGCCTGGTACCCAGGCAGAACTGGATTCGATGGGCTCTCCGGTCGAACTCAGGCCGGTCTCCAATGAGCCTCTTACGCTGCACATGACGGAAGATGCCAAGGTTGTTTATCAAGCCATTGGCAAGGCCGCGGGCGTTAATGTTCTCTTTGACCCGGACTATATTGCGAAACGAGTGCAGGTCGACCTGAACAACATGACGTTGCTCGATGCGCTGCGTATCGTGGGAACTTTGTCCAACACTTTTTGGCGTCCAGTCACCTCGAACACGATTTTTGTTGCACAGAACACGCCGACCAAGCGCAGAGATCTTGAAGAGCAGGCCATACAGACCTTCTACCTGACCAATGCCTGGCAGCAGAACGACCTGAATGACGTGCAGACGGCAATCCGCAATGTCCTCGCAGGGAATAGCACCTTCAAAGTCTACGGAGTGCCCAGCCAGAATGCGATTGTGGTGCGCGGCACGCCCGATGAGCTGCTCATGACACAAATGATCATCGACGACTTGGACAAGGCACGCGCCGAAGTGGTGGTCGATATCGCAGTGCTTGAGGTGAGCAAAAACTGGGAGAGGACGATTGGCATCGAGTGGCCGAGCAGCGTGGGCGTGGCCATCCAACCACCGTCGAGCAGCAGCAGTAGCTCCACCTGCACTCCCTCTGCGACGGTCACTTGCCCCTCTGGCTCCAGCGGTACTGTCCCCACGCTCTACAATCTGGCCCACCTGCAGGCATCAGATTTTGCCGTGACCGTCGGGTCTGCGACTGCCAATCTGTTGTTGACCGACAGCAATACTAAGATTGTGCAGAATCCGCGCATCCGCGCCACCGATGGGCAGAAAGCAACGTTGACGGTCGGCGAGAAAATCCCGATTGCCACCGGTTCTTATCAGACAGGCGCGGCCACCGCGGTGGTGAGCTCGCTTGTGAACACCCAGTTTCAGTACCAGGACGTGGGCGTGAAAATCGAAATGACGCCGTCGATTCACTTTGATCACGATATAACGCTCAAGATCAAGATCGAGGTGTCCACGGAAGCCGGCCAATCGACGATCAGCGGGGTGACCGAGCCGATTATTGCACAGAATATTGTGGATCAGGTGATTCGGCTGCGCGAGGGCGAAGCCAGCATCCTGGGCGGCATCAAGCAGAGCCAGGACGAGATCAGTTGGACCGGCATCCCGGGACTGAGTTCGATTCCGGGGCTCAAGTATCTGTTCGGTTCCAAGGATCACACTATCACCGACAGCGATCTGGTTTTTTTAGTGGTGCCACACATCGTTCGGACACAATCGTTGGATCGGGCGAATCTGCGGACGATTGATCTGGGCGTGGGCCAGACCATAGAGTTGCGCCACGTCCCCGTTCAAACTCAGGGACAACCCACGAGTGAGACACCGGGTTCGAACCAAGCGCCCACCGCCGCTCCAGCGCGGTCAACCATAGGCACAGTTCCCGGCCAGAGCGCCATGGCGGCGGCTCCCGCGGCACTCAGGCAGTTGAATGAGTCGGCAGATGCGAATACATTTGCTGCTAACGCCAACCGTCAGCCGGACGGCGCCAATCCAGCAAACCCAGCCGATCAGCACCGGCCCGTTCGGCCCACTTCAGTGAATCTGATGCTCAACGGGCCGTCAAACCCGGTGGCCACCGGAACCACTTTCCAGGTTCCCGTGGTGCTTACCGGAGGCACGGATGTTTCATCAGTGGCTGCGCAGATTCAGTACGACCCCGCCAAACTTTCGCTGGTCAACGTGAGTCCGGGGAACTATCTGAACCGCGACGGGCAGTCCGCAGACCCGATTCACAGCGATCCGGACGGCAAGGGCAACCTGGCTGTGAACGCCTCGCGACCACCGGGCGTGGCAGGCGTGAGCGGGGCGGGCGTGGTGTACGTCCTTAGTTTCCAGGCCAAGGCCGCGGGAGAAAGCGCCTTGGTTCTGACCAAGGCAGGTGTGGCAAACAGCACTCACCAATCAGTTCCAACACAGGGCTCGCAAATCAGCATAGTGGTGAAATAGCCCCATGAGCGTGTCAGCTTCCAGATTCGCGCGTGCGCAGCAAGCGCGGCCGACTCAGATCGATCGACGCCATCAGTTCGATCGGGACCAGAACTGGTCCCGGATTCATAAGCGTGCCGGAGAGCGAGGCCTGACACTGGTTGAGCTCATCGTGACCGTGGCGATTCTCTCGATTCTTGCGTCGGCGGCTCTACCCATCGCCCGGTTCCAGGTAAAGCGCCTGAACGAGCGAGAACTGCGCCGCGATCTGTGGGAGATGCGGGACGCCATTGACGCCTACAAGGACGCTGCCGACAGGCACGCATTTCAGACCAAGGTCGACACGCAGAACTATCCGCCGGACCTGGAAACGCTGGTAAATGGAGAGGAAGTGCAGGGCAAGAAGTTGAAGTTCCTCCGCAGGATTCCCGTAGATCCGATGACCGGAAAGGCGGAATGGGGTTTACGTTCCATGCAGGACGACCCCGATTCGAACTCTTATGGCGGTCAGAGCGTTTTCGATGTGTATTCGAAGTCGGACGGAACAGCCCTGGATGGCACGAAGTATTCAACATGGTAGGTAGTTGGCGCCGTCAATCACGTCGGCATGCGCAAGAGGGTTCAATGAGAAGGACTGGGAAACAAAACGCTGGCTTCACGCTCATCGAGCTGATGATCGTGATGGCGATTATCGGCGTGTTGGCCGTGATCGCCGTGCCCAGTTATATCGGCGCCATTCGCCACGCCAGGGAAGCAGTGCTCAAAGAAGACCTGCACATCATGCGCGACGCCATCGATTCTTACACGATGGATAAACAGAAGGCTCCGCAGTCGCTGGATGATCTGACCCAGGATGGCTACCTGAAGAGCATTCCGGAAGACCCAATGACCCATAGCAAGGACACCTGGGTGACCAATACCAGCGATGCTTTGTATTCGCTTGACCAGACCGACCCCGGCATCGACGACATCCACTCGGGCTCGGATGAGACCGGTTCCGATGGCCAACCCTACAACACCTGGTAAACCCGAAGAGCCAAACGCGAGGGCGAATTCATGGCCCAATGGACTCGATGGCTGCGATTGTTGCTGTTGGTCGTTGTGTTGGTCTGCGGCGCCTTCGTGATGCTTGCTGGCTGTAATTGCTGTTCCCGTCTACAGCAATTCGATTCGCCACGCGAGAGAAACACTGCTCAAAGAAGACCTGCACATCCTGCGCGACGTGATCGATTCCTATACCATAGATAAAAAGAAGGCGCCGCGGTCGTTGGACGACCTAATCCGAAGCGGCTACTTGAAGAGCATCCCGGAAGACCCGATGACCAAGAGCAAGGACACTTGGGTGAGCAATGCGCGCGACGCCATGAACTCGCTGGACAAGGTCGGCCCACGTACCTGCGACATTCACTCCGGCTCGGCAGAGATCGGCTCTGACTGTCAACCCTACAACACCTGGTAATCCCAGAAGGGAATCGCAAAGACAATGATTGCACGACGAACGCATAGTCTGTTGCTACTCATGGTCAGCATGGTCGCGCTCAGTGGCTTGTTGCCCGCACAAACAGCGCAATCCACGAAGACCATTACCGTAAAGATGCTGGATGCCAAGACGGGCGCTCTCATTGCAACTTCCGATTTTCTCGTTCGCGTCGACCACAAGGAAGACCTTCATGGCAATTGGGTACAGCTGAACGACGACGGTTCGGGAAAGGTGACCTTGCCGGGGGACGCCGAACTTGTGACTTTCGAAGCGAAGTACAACGAAGACACAGTTATCTATGTGAATTGCGATAGCGTGAGAGACAAGCCGGCCCCTGTGCCACATTGGTATGCGATTTCCACGATACTCGCCTCAGGCGTCGCGGCACCCAATGGGTGCAGTAAGCATACCGCGGTCGCCAAACCCGGCGAGCTCGTCTTCTTTGTGAGAAAGCAAAACTGGCAGGAACAGCTGAAGGAATACTCGCAATAACGCCCTGTGCTGCCCGATCCGCGGAGAGATTTCTTCCTTGACGCCCGATCTCAACGAATCTGCATTCCCGGCACTGAGCCTCCAGGTGGAAAGCTTTTACGCAGGCCTGATGGCCACTGCGGCTCCGGGCTTTAAGGTCGATGAGGACCATGGGCTCGGCGGCAAACTGTTTTATGTGGGCGAACTCGATCCGCAAGGCCGCACCCTGGTCATCGGGGCCAATATTGCAGGAGCGACCTCGCTCAGTGCTACAGCCGACGCCGCCGCACAGAAGCAAGCTCTCCGTGATGGCGTGATCGATTTCCTTGTAACCTCGCTCGACGAAGCGCTGCGCATTCTCAAGAACCAAGTCCGCAAACGCGAGGCGGTTGCAGTGTGCGTGGCGGCTGCACCAGAGACAATTCAATGGGAGATGCTGGAACGTGGCGTGCTGCCCGACCTGGTCCGTCCTGCCGATGAGCCCTCAGCGCATTCACCGTTTGTGAGCCAGGGTGCACGGCAAATTCTCACTCGCACTCAGCAGGACAACTCGGCTCTGCTCACCTGGCGCGTGGCCTCTGCACCGGCGCAATGGCTGCACAAGCTGGACGCGATTGCTCTCGAGTGTGTTCCGCCAGAGGACTGGCCGGTGCGACGTTGGCTTCGGCTGGCACCGCGTTACCTTGGCCGCCTCGCGCAGGGAACTCGTCTGCTTATTTGCGATCGCGCAGTATCCGCGGATTTCATCGAGAGAGTGCGCGAGCAGGTTGAGCGGGGTGTGATCGAAACTCGGGTTGAGATTCAGGTTACGTCCGGCCGCTTGCACGACCAGCATTTCTTTGTGTCGCCCGGCGCTTCGGGGAATGCGAGGTGATCTCAGCCTTGCACTTCGCCGGCTGCTTCGATCCGTGTCCACAATTCTTTGATTCCGTATCCCATCTTCGCTGAAACTGGTAACACCTGATCCAGTTCCAATCCCTTTTTAAGGGCCAGCAGATTGCGTGTACGTTCGTTGCCGCTGAGGCGGTCAATCTTGGTGGCCACCACGGCAAAGTCGCGCCCTGCGGCTCTCAGCCAGTCGATCAATTGCAGGTCGCTTTCCTGCGCTGGCACATTCGAGTCCACCAGGCATACGCACAGCTTGAGCGTAGAGCGAATGGCGAGATACGGTTCGATAAACTCAGGCCAGCCTGCTGATATCGACTTGGAGATTTTTGCGTAGCCGTAACCCGGAAGGTCTGCAAAGACAAGCCTGCGACGCTGGCTCGGATCAAGAAGCGCAAAGAAATTGATGGCTCGTGTGCGCCCCGGAGTTTGCGAGACACGTGCTGCCTTGTCGCCGGTGAGCGCATTCAGCAGGCTCGATTTTCCCACATTCGATCGTCCCAGAAACGCAATCTCCGGCACATCCGACGCAGGAAACTGCGCCGCCGCCAGGGCCGAAAGCAAAAACTGTGTCGTATAGCGCATAGGCAATCGAGGAGAGCGAGTCGGCAGGTCTGCGTGCAGGTTGAAGACAGGCTGACTTCAGGATACAGGAAGGGGCTCGAAGAGGGCATTCTCGATGCGGGGCAAGCGAAGGCCGAGATTGACTGCGCGCAGCACCATGAAGAAGGTGAATGCGCACCACAGGCCGTTGTTGCCGAAAAACTCTTCGAGCACGACAGCCAGCGCCAGGTAACCGAAGAACGAAATCAGCATAGCGTCGCGCAGATCGCGGGCGCGGGTGGCGCCAATGAAGATGCCGTCAAGCTGATATCCCCACACTGCAACGATGGGCATGAGCACAGCCCAGTGGAGATAGCGCTCCGCCAGCAGCCGCACCGCCTCCTGGTTGGTGAAGATGCGGATGAGTCCGTCGCCAAACAACAGGTAGGTGAGAGACATCAGTCCGGCTACGACCCCAGCCGCAACGGTGGAAGCACGCAGAACGGCTCGGTAATCCGCAACACGGCGCGCTCCGATCGCCTCGCCCACCAGGGCTTCCGTGGCGTTGGCAAAACCGTCCAGCGCGTAGGATGCGATTCCGTGGAGATTCAGCAGCACCGCATTTGCGGCCAGCGTCACGTCGCCCGCGCGCGCCCCGGTGCGCGTGAACCATGCATAGGCGGCCACCAGGCTCATGGTGCGAAGCAGGATGTCGCGGTTGAGCGCGAACAGGTGACGCAGGCTTGGACCGTGGGTCAGTTCGCTCCAACGAATGCGACCGCCCGTGGATGCGCTGGCGAGCATTTTCGACTGAACCACAATCGCCAGTCCGAGGAGCAATCCTGCGAAGTCCGCGGTCATGGTGGCGGTGGCAATGCCGGCCACGCCCCAATGCAGCCGCATCACCAGCCAAAGCGCAACAGCCACATTCACCACGTTGATGACGGCCTGAACGGCCAGCGCCGCGCGCGCGCGCTGCCGGCCCAGCAGGGAACCAAGAATCACGTAGTTGGCAAGAGCCGCCGGGGCGGACCAGATGCGAATGTGACAGTAGACGCGCGCGTTCTGTGCGACATCAGGGCCGGCGCCGAGTATTTGAATAGCGAGTGAGATCAGCGGCCAGCGGACGGCAAGAATCACGGCGCCAATGGCGACGGATGTAAGCAGTGCGCGCGCAAAATGTAGCCGCAGTTCATCATGGTCCTGCGCGCCATAAGCTTGTGCCACCAGGCCGGTGGTGGTCATGCGCAGAAAGCCGAAGGTCCAGAAGACGGAGTTGAAAAAGACGCCGCCCACTGCCACGCCGCCCAGCGCTGCCGGCCCTGGTAAATGGCCAGACAGAATCGTGTCCACCGTGGAGAGCAGTGGTTGGGTCAGGTTGGAAAGAATCAGGGGAATCGCCAGCAGGAAAACCCGCCGGTACCAGTAGGCCATTGGAAAGATTGTACCGGGAGCGAATCGGATGATCGCTCCCGAAAGTTCTTTACTGCGGTGCGGGGACGGCGGCTCCCAATTCCGGAGGCGGCACGGCAGCCAGCACATCGGTCTCAGCTGGAATCAAGGCTTGCAGCGGGCTCTCGAGCGCCAGCGTCAGCACCTCGTCCATCTGATCCACGAAATGCATCTTCATTGAGTTCTTGATGTTGTCCGGCAATTCCGCAATGTCTTTCTCATTGGCGCGCGGCAAGATCACCTCAAAGATTCCCGCCCTCAATGCGGCGAGCAGTTTCTCTTTCAATCCGCCGATGGCCAACACTTTACCGCGCAGAGTGATCTCGCCGGTCATCGCGATATCTCGGCGCACCGGGATTTTTGCAAGAGCGCTGGCGAGAGCGGTCGCCATCGTAATGCCGGCTGACGGGCCGTCCTTGGGTATCGCACCCTCGGGTACGTGCAGATGCAGGTCTACGTTGCGATAGAACTCGCGGGTAAGCCCGAGCGCCTGCGCCCTACCGCGGATGTAGCTAAGTGCGGCCTGCGCCGACTCCTGCATCACGTCGCCAAGTTGGCCGGTGATGGTGAGCTTGCCCTTGCCGTCTAGTACCTGCACTTCCGTGGTCAGAATGCTGCCGCCCACCTCAGTCCATGCGAGGCCGGTTACCAGGCCTACTTCGCTCTTCTCGTGTACCTCGGAGTCGCGGAACCGCGCCACGCCCAGGAACTCATGGATGTTTTCCGCTGTCAGCTCTTCCTTGTACTTCGCGCCGCCTTTGACCACCTTGCGCGCTACCTTGCGGCAGACGTTGCCGATCTCACGCTCCAGGTTGCGCACGCCGGCTTCGCGCGTGTAGTAGCGGATGATTTCAAGAATCGCGTCGTCAGCAAAGACAACGTTCTTTTCGCTTAGCCCGGTCTGCTCACGCTGCTTCTTCACCAGGTACTGGCGAGCAATTTCGAGCTTTTCCTGCTCGGTGTAACCTTGCAGCCGCAGCACTTCCATGCGGTCCTGCAGTGCGGCCGGAATGGTGTGCATCACGTTGGCCGTGGCCACAAACAATACCTGCGACAAGTCGTAATCCACGTCGAGGTAATGATCCTGGAATGTCGTGTTCTGTTCCGGATCCAGCACCTCAAGCAACGCTGAAGCTGGGTCGCCTCTGAAATCCGATGCCATCTTGTCCACTTCATCCAATAGGAAAACCGGATTCTTGGTTCCGGCCTTCTTCATATGCTGGATGATCTGCCCTGGAAGCGCGCCAATGTAAGTGCGCCGATGTCCGCGAATCTCGGCCTCATCGCGAACGCCGCCGAGCGAGAGCCGCACAAATTTTCTGCCCGTCGCCTTCGCGATCGACATGCCCAACGAGGTCTTGCCTACGCCCGGAGGTCCGGCGAAGCAGAGGATTGAGCCTTTGGGATTCTTCACCAATTGGCGCACTGCAAGGAACTCGAGGATGCGCTCCTTGATTTTTTCCAGGCCATAATGGTCGCTGTTCAGGACCTTCTCCGCATAATCTATGGACCGCGTTTCCTTCGAGCGCTTCTTCCACGGCACGGCGAGCAGCCAGTCAATGTAGTTGCGGCTCACCGTGGATTCGGCCGACATGGGCGGCATCGCTTCGAGCTTCTTCAATTCCTGAATCGCCTTGTCCAGCACTTCTTTCGGCATCCCGGCAGTTTCAATCTTCTTGCGCAGTTCGTCGTACTCGCTCTTCTCGCCGCGGCCCAGTTCCTTCTGGATGGCCTTGATCTTCTCGTTGAGGTAGTACTCTTTCTGCGCCCGCTCCATCTGCCGCTTTACCCGCGACTGAATGTTGCGGTCCAGGTCAAGCTTTTCAATTTCGATGTCCAGCACATCCGCAATGCGTGCCAGTCGCGCTGCCGGGTCAAAGATGCCCAGCAGCTCCTGCTTCTCCTCGATGCCTAGTTGCAGATTGGCGGCGATGGTATCGCTCAGCTTGGCCGGCTCGTCCATGCGAACCGTGGCAATGATGGTCTCGTAGTTTAGCGACTGTTGCAGCTTGACGTACTGCTCAAAGAGACCCGTCACGCGCGTCATCAACTGCTCGACGGCCGGGGTCATTTCGAAGTCCTTTTTGCCGGTGCGCACCGTGGCTACAAAAAAACCGTCGCGATCGTTTACTTCGGTTGACTTTGCGCGTTCCACGCCTTCTACCAAAACCTTGATATTGCCGTCGGGCATTTTCACGCTCTGCACGATATTGCAGATGGACCCGACCTGGTAAATCTCTTTAGCTTTGGGCTCGTCGATGGACGCATCATGCTGCGTGGCGAGAAATATCTTGCGGTCGCCATTGAGCGCTTCTTCAAGAGCGCGCACACTGGACTCACGGCCCACCACAAAGGGCGTCATCATGTAAGGGAAAATCACCATGTCCCGAATGGGCATCATGGGCAGCTTGCGCGGCTCCGACTTGTCACGGGATGCGGTCATAGTGCCCCCATATATATTGGACGCGGGAACGCAGCTTGGGCTGCAAGGCTGAAAATACGTCTCATGTTGGAATTGTACAGCCGAATCGGTTCTCGGAAACCGCAACGAAAGTGGAATTCCGGAGCGTTCTTCAGGGAAGCCCGCAGGGTCTATATCTACGGTTTACCGTGTTCGGCGTGCCGATTGCCCTGCAATTCGTTGCGAACTGCAGAGCAATCGACCGTCTTTTTGACGTCCGTCGACCGGTTATCTGCCGCCTAAGTTGGGGCTGCCAAATCCGGTGCAGAGATCCCATCCCAAGTTAGAGAATGTGCCCGAATAGTAGCCGCAGGCTCCATAGATAATGTCGTTGAAGCTGCCGAAACTGCCGAGGCCGTACAGCGTGGAGAGTTCGACGACGCTTGACGATGCAAATTGACCGGACGCATTCGTAATTCCAGCCAGAGTCGGCGATGCAGCGCTGGTTCCACCCACGATGAACCAGCCCGTTTCACTACCGTCCACAGGGAAAGTGTCCCATACCCAGAGGCCGGTGTTGGGGTTGGAATCGCTTGAAATATCGGGGACACCTCGAAAACCATTGAGCTGCCGGGCGACGCCGCGATTACTGGCCTGATAGCTGGGAATAGGCTCAACCTGGCTGATGCCGCCCCCTGCGTCCGACCATGCAATCTCTGCGATGAGATTGCCGGTGTACTCATTGCGCGCCGTGGAGGTGCCTCCAGCACAGACTACGTTGGGCGAGGCGCAGGGGTAGATGACACCCGGGCTATCGCCCGCGGAAGCAAAATAAACCACGCCGGGTGTAGTAAAGAAGGAGTCGAGTTCAGTCTCTTGGGTAAACTCTCCGCCACCCCAACTCATGGAGACTTCACCCCTTCCCTTGCTGTGGGCCGGGCAGGTGGTGGCTTGGCCGCAGGCCACCAGGTTGCTTGCCACCAGGACTGCGGCGTAGAGATCGCTGTTGAAATTCGAATTTGCTTCCACCAGGTAGAGTGTGGCATTCGGCGCCATGGCGTGGGAGTATTCGATGTCCAGCGACTCTTCAACTTCCCATCCCCCCGTTGGATCCTCCGGCGGTTGGCTGCCGCCGGCATAGACTACGTGGAACTTGCTTGGCGAAAAGGGGATCCCGAATTGCGCAGAGAAGAATGCCAGATCAGCTGCGGCATTCGGATCGTCGTATGCATCTACAATCGCGATGGTCTGGCTGCCACCGCTGGGTGTGTTGATCGTACTGTTTGGATTGCATCCTGGGATCGGCTTCACTACATGGTAAAGACAGGCAAGCGACGCAGGCGTCTCATATCCGAAGCCGGAGAACGGCGGCGCTTCATTGGGAGACAGGTTCTCAGGAACGATGAAGCGCACATTGGTGTGAGCGCGCAGTCCCAGGTCGCTCGCAACGGCGTGACTGGAGGCCGGAATCACTACTGTTCTGGCAGTTGCGATGAGTGTGTGTGGCGCGGGAGACTGTCGCGCTTGTGCCGGGCTGAGCGTGGTGAAAAGAAATGGAGCAAGCCCGGCCGTCGTCAGCGCCGGGATAATCCTGATACCGCGAAAAGCCTTCGATGTGGCAACGAAACGGGGCAGACGTTCGAGCATGATAAAAACCTCCTTCAAGGTTTACGAGTTGGGCTGGAACAGACCGGGCTCAGATATCACGATCTGCATCTGGCAGAACAGCCGACGATCTTGTCGCGAACGGTTCAGACGAAGAGAAAAGCTACATCTGATTGCTGAGAGTCTTCGAGTGACAAAGGGGCACCGATTCTCCGGGGGTGGAATCGATAAAGTGCAATACTCAAACCCGAAAAACGGCAGGACAGGAAAGTTCCGAAAAAACGAACCGCTAACCGGATGCAGGTTACAGTAGGCAGTTCATCCCACGAAAGTCAAGACTCAGGAAGGAAAATTCTCATTCCGTCGCGCGCAACCGCGCGGCACAAAAGACAGGATTGATTAATTCATAAATATAGTTAGCGGCTTCGATGAGCGGAGCCGCTAACACAGAATGGCCGAGCAAGATGTTTGCCCGGCCATTCTGTTGAATCCATTGAAGTCAAACTCAACAGCCGCGAATCAACCAGCTTTTTCCAACAGGCACAGCGATAGATCGCGCCGCTCCACCATATCGCTTGTGATCTCCAGGTCGCGAACACGTTTGTTGTTGGGTAGGTGATACATCAGGTCGAGCATCAACTCTTCCAGAATCATGCGCAATCCACGCGCGCCAACCTTGCGGGCCAGTGCTTCGCGCGCCACAGCGACTGTCGCTTCCTGTGTGAAGTGCAGGCGAACGTTTTCGTACTCAAAGAGACGCTGGTATTGCTTGAGGATTGCATTCCGCGGCTTGGTCAGAATTTCGACGAGCGCTACTTCGTCCAGTTCGTCCAGAATGCCCATCACCGGCAGACGGCCCACAAACTCGGGAATCAGGCCGTACTTGATCAGGTCTTGCGGTTCGGTGCGGCGCAGCAATTCAGTGTCGCGATGCGAGCGGGTGGTTGCCACATCTGCTTCCGTCTCGTTCGCCTTGAAGCCCAGTGCTTTCTTGCCCACGCGCCGGCCCACTACGCGCTCCAAGCCTACAAACGCTCCACCACAGATGAAGAGAATATTGGTTGTGTCGACGGCGGTAAACTCCTGGTGGGGATGCTTGCGTCCACCCTGTGGCGGGACGTTGGCGACTGTGCCTTCCAGAATCTTGAGCAGTGCCTGCTGTACACCTTCGCCGCTGACATCGCGGGTAATCGAGGGGTTCTCGTCCTTGCGGCCGATCTTGTCGATTTCGTCGATATAGATGATGCCCTGCTGCGCGCGCGTCACGTCGCCGTCGGCGGCCTGCAGGAGCTTCAAGATAATGTTCTCGACATCCTCGCCCACATAGCCCGCTTCCGTCAGGGTGGTCGCGTCCACGATAGCGAATGGCACGTCCAGCATCTTGGCCAGCGTGTGCGCCAGTAGCGTCTTGCCTGATCCAGTCGGCCCGATGAGCAGAATATTGCTCTTCGCCAGTTCCACTTCATTATTGCGCATGCGGTTCATCTGGATGCGCTTGTAGTGGTTGTACACCGCAACGGCCAGTTTCTTCTTGGTCTGATCTTGTCCAATGACGAAGTCGTCGAGGAAGCTCTTCACTTCCTGTGGCTTGGGCAGATGGCCGGCTGTGGTGGCGGGTGTCGCATCTCCGCGGTCGTCCTCGAGGATCGAGTTGCAGACGGCGACGCACTCGTCGCAAATATATGCGCGAGGATAGTCGCTAGGCGACGAGATCAGCTTGGCAACCGCATCCTGCGACTTGTGGCAGAACGAGCAGCGCAGCGCTTCTTCAGGTCCCGTGCGCGTTTTCATTGGACAACTCCCTCTGGACTAAACCCTAAGTTAAATTCCGCTCCGTGCGGGCCGGACCACTACGTGCGAGGCCGGTCAATGATTTCGTCGACGATGCCGTATTCTTTTGCTTGTTGCGAGTTCATGATGAAATCCCGCTCCACGTCGCGTTCAATGCGGTCGAGCGGCTGGCCGGTATGCTTGGCCATCAAAGTGTTGGTAATCTCGCGAATTCGCAGAATCTCGCGCGCATGAATGTCGATGTCCGTGGCCTGGCCGCTGAGTCCGCCCATCGAGGGCTGATGAATCAGGATCCTCGAATTCGGCAGGGCAAACCGCTTGCCCTTGGTTCCCGCCAGTAACAGAAACGCTCCCATACTCGCCGCCTGGCCAATGCAGTAAGTCACCACGTTGTTCTTGATGAACTGCATCGTATCGTAAATGGCCAGTCCCGCTGTAATGGAACCGCCCGGCGAATTGATGTAAAGCGAAACGTCCTTCTCCGGGTCCTCGCCCTGGAGAAAGAGCATTTGCGCCACAATAAGATTTGCCACCTGGTCGTCAATCGGCGTGCCCAGAAAGATAATGTTGTCACGAAGCAGACGGGAATAAATGTCGTAGGCGCGCTCGCCTCGGCTCGTCTGCTCAACCACCATGGGTACCAATGCCATTGAGTACTCTTCTCGCTCTCAGCTGGGGACCCGTTCTCCCCATTTTGTGGCAGCCGCTTGGCCCCTTCAGAGCCGTACAGCGCCTTCCCCTTGTGATCTGCTCCTTAGGCGGGCAGACGCTCGTACAACAAACTCGCAGTTTTCTCCCGCTTTAACTGTTCACGGATTCTAGCCAGTCCGCCGTCCTGCGTCAATCGCACCTTTAGGGCATCTATCGGTTCCCTGGACTGCAGAGCTGCCAACTGCACTTCGTGGTCCAATTCCTCGTCGCTGACGGTAATATTTTCCTCACGGGCAATTCGGTCCAGGAGGACGGTAGCCTTTACTTCAGCAACGGCGCTTTCCTGTTGTGCCGTGCGCAACCGGCCAAAGTCGAGTTTGCGCATCTGTTCCGGCTCCATACCTTGTGCTGCAAGGGCACGCAAGCCGCGTTCCAGACGGGCGTCAATCTGTTCCTGCACCAGCGTTTCGGGAACAGGGAACGGGTAACGCTCAGTCAAAGCTGCCAAAAGCCGGTCCTTGGTTTCCCCTTCCACGCTCCGTTTCTTGCGGTTCGCCAAGTGCTCGCGGACACGAGCTTCAAGATCGGCAAAACTCTCGTAGTTTCCAATCTCTTTGGCAAAATCATCGTCCAGCACCGGCAGAATGCGCTTCTTGATGGCTTTTACTTCCACGTCGTAAGCCACGGTCTTGCCGGCCAGCTTGACCTCCGCATAATCGGCGGGGTAAATTACCTCGGCCTTCAGCTCCTGGCCAGGCTTGGCGCCTCGCAGGGCGGTCGAGAAGGCCTCAACCGTATCCTTGCCGCCGACCTCCACCAGCGTGTCCTCGCCGGAAACAGGGGCTGTGTCGGTCTCGCCTTCGATCTCACCCTTGTAGGTAATTTGCGCCCAATCGCCATCTCTCAGCGGACGATCTTCCTCGACCGGCTCGATGGTGGCGCGTGAGTCGCGTAGGTGTTCAATCTCGTGAGTGAACTCTTCCTCAGTGATCTCCACGGCCGGCTTTGGCACCGTGACGCCCTGGTAGCCGTCGATGGAGAAGGCAGGGATGAACTCGAAGACGGCCTTTACATGCAAGGGTTCGCCGTCTTCGACAGTCAACTCAGTCACCCGAGGCTGTCCTACCGGCGTCACACCCAGCTCGTTCACTGCTTTGCTGAAGCGCTCCGGCAGCAGGCCGTCAATCACGTCCTTGCGAATCTCAGCGACAAACCGCCGCTTGACCACCGACTCCGGAACCTTGCCGGCGCGGAAACCTGGGATCTTGGCGTATTTACGATAATTGGCGACCACTTTGCCGTAAGCTTTAGAAACTTCGTCAGCGGGCACGTCCAGCACCAGTTCGCGCGTGCAGTCCGGATTCAGAACCGGACCGTGCTGATGATCGTGGTCGTGACCTTCGTGGGAGTCATCGTGGGTGTGGGAGCCTTCGTGCGTGGCCTCTATTGCCCCTTCGGCTGAATCAGGTTGGGGGGTCGAGTCGAGAGTGTCGGTAGAGCTCAACGTTTTGCCTTCCAGGCTCGCCGCGGCGAGCCAATCATACTGCCGGACCGGAGTGCGATCTACCGGGTCCGCATCTAAGACTCCCACTGCGGGCTCAAAGCTGCCACTTCGTTGGATTCAGGCTGTAAGCCAGCGATTCAAGGCCACAAGCCACCAACTACCGCAACAAACCGCTGAGCAAGACTGTCACACGGCGCAGATCCAGTTCCGCGTGGCCGGGGAGTGTCTCATCTCATGGTAAGAGGGAATGCGCTAAGGGGTCAAACCGACTGGGAGTATTTGGTCACCGAACGGGACCGCCAAAGGTACGTTACTCTTCGGTGACCCGGGGCCTACGAACGTAAGGAAGGAACCGCGGGTGGGCCGCGCCGCAGCGCGCATAGTGTTCGCGCGCCTCATTCAGGCTGAGGGCGCCATTCACGGTCAGGCGGACATCCGCAGCGTCCGAATCTTCCTGGCCGTCGTCTTCCCACCAGCACACTGGGCATAATCCAAGCGCATCAGGCGCTTCCAGCGTCTTATACCCGCAACACGGGCAGCGGAAACGAGTTTGCACAAGGGTCTCCACATTTGAATGGACGTCAACTGAGGTCCCGGAGTTTACGCAATCAGCCGCTGCCGGCCGAGCCGAGAGTAGAATCTCGCACCAGGAGGAGTCCGAGAGTATGTCGTATTTGAAAGCTTGTACCGCTTTCCGATTGAGCCGCATGTTGTTGTGGGGATTGTTGATCGCCGCGACGGGCGCGCTGCGTGTCCAGGCCCAGCCCGGCCCGCTGCGGGTTGCCATTGTGGGCCTTACCCATGGACATGTCGAGGGATTTCTTTCCGCATTGCCGCAGCACAAAGACGTGGAATTGGTTGGCATTGCCGACTCCGATCCCGCGCTCTTCGCCAAATACAAGGGAAAGTACGGGCTCTCTGAAACGCTCTTCTATAGGAGCGAAGCCAACATGATTGAGAAGACCCATCCCCAGGCTGTACTGGTCTATACCTCTATCGCAGAGCACCGCCCCGCCATTGAGATCGCCGCGCAATACGGCGTTTCAGTGATGGTGGAGAAGCCATTGACCGTTTCTCTCGCGGACGCTTTGGCAATTCGCCGCACCGCCCGCCACCATAAAATCCATGTCCTGGTCAACTACGAAACCACCTGGTACGCGAGCAATAGGTTTGCCTACGATGAGGCAGAAAGCGGCCGGCTAGGCGCAATTCGCAGGGTTGTGATCCACGACGGTCACAACGGGCCTAGGGAGATTGGCGTGCAGCCTGAGTTCTTGAGCTTTCTCACCGATCCTGCCCAGGACGGCGCGGGCGCTCTCTACGACTTTGGCTGCTACGGCGCTGACCTGATGACCTGGCTCATGCGTGGCGAGACACCCCTTACCGTGACCGCCGTGTTGAATCACGACAAGCCCGAAATCTACCCCCGGGTCGATGACGACGCCACCGTGGTGCTCACTTATCCGCGCGCGCAAGCTGTGATTCAAGCTTCGTGGAACTGGCCCTTCGGGCGCAAGGACATGGAGGTTTACGGCGCAACCGGCTACGCCATCACCGTGGCAGCAGACAAGGTGCGGCTGCGTCACGAACATGACTCCGAAGAGCGCTTGACGACGGCCTCCCCGCTTTTCGCGCCAAACGATAACTCGCTCAGTTATCTTGCTGCTGTGGTGCGCGGGCAGTTGGAGCCCAAAGGCGACCTGACGGCTCTCGATACCAATATTGTTGTGATGCAGATTCTCGACGCCGCACGCGAATCCGCGCGTGAAGGCAAGACGGTACAACTGACAAGACCGAGAGATGAGTAGCTGGGTCTAATGCCGGTCTACTTGAGACCCAGCCCATTCGCCACCAGGTCCCCGAGATGTTCTCGAACCCGAGACGAGCAAGTCCATTCCCGGTCAGGCGGGGACTGCTCGCTTTGAGCGCAGCTTAGCGTGCGGCTTGATGCACCCGTCATCGTATTTGTAGTTCGCTCTTCGTGCGGATTCACGCTGTGGAGTCCGGGCCAGCTTCACGCAGTGACCCGGAGGCGGCCTTCTTCTGTTTCACAATTCCACCGATCGCGGCGATGGATTCTCCAACAAACCAGAAGGACAAAACCGCGTATATAACCACCGCCCAAGGTTTTCCGTCAGCCCCTGTGAAACTCTTTATCGCGGAAGCGGCAGCCCCAACCAGCATTGTGGCACTCTTTAAGTATAAAGATCTGTTCGCGAACCAAATTACGATTCCACTTAGCCCAATGGCAATAGCAAGGAAAATGTCGCGGGTAAGGTTTGCATGATCGGGCGAAAGCCATAAGATGCGGGCAATGAGGAACAGAGAAATGATACCGAAAAGACTCGGAACTACCGCTTGTCGCACTCTCATGAGATCCAAATCCTCCTGATTGCTGTGGCTGCCCCTCATGTTCGAGCTCGCATGCTGCGCGTCCCAGGCCTCGATCATGAGACCTGGGAGTTCCCAACATCTGCAAACCTACGGCACAAACACCTTCACCCGGACATGCCACTTGGTGTTCTCTCCCGGCTTCAGTGTGACCATGCCTGTGTCCATTGATCCCCACTCCTTGCCGAATGGGTCGGCGAAGTTGTCCTGGTGCTCGATGGCTACGAATTGCTTGGTCGGCGGCGCATACATCTGGATCGTCTTGATGTCCGGAGAAAGGCCGATGAGTTCCACACCATAGTGCGCGGCCGGATCGATCACCCGCACCGTTGCAGCGTGATTTACCCAGTCGATGTGGCTCCAGTTATCGTCGAACATGTTGTTCCCCAGCGGAACTCCACCTGCGGCGCGCAGGTCATAGCGCGTGCCGTCCACGGGCAAGAGCTTCCCCGTGGGGAAAACGTTGTCATACCCGTCCACCTCGGCCAGCTTCGACGCGGGAATCTGTATCTTGACCTGGCTGCGGTCTCCGGACGGAAGCGTCAGATACGGATGCCAGCCGATGGATATCGGTTCGGTTTCGTTGCCCACATTGCGGGCCTCCACCATGGCGTCCACGGCCTCGGCTGTCAGCCGGATCGTGATGATGATGTCAGTTTTGGAGCGCCAGTGGCCTCCAAAGTTCCCTGCGTGGATGACGCCGGAAACTTCCTGCCCGCCGGGAATTTCCTTCACGTGGATCTCGTCGGTCTTGGCCTTGAGAATGAGCCCATGCATGGCGTGCCGTTCAGCACCTGGCTTGCTGCCAATGTTGTTGGCCGGCAGAGTCAGCGGGTGGCCTTGCCACTCGGTGGTCAGTGTCTTGCCGTCTGCCGAAAGCTTGCCGCGGATGCGATTGGGGTAGGGAACCAGAAACACAGAGCCTAGCCGGTAGCCTAAGTCGCCGTTGGCGGTGTCGTCCACGTCGAGCATCTTCTTGATGGTGGCCATGTCGGGCGAAGCCAGTACATCGATATTGCCCTTTCCCGGGAAGTCGGCCGTAATCTGCAATACTTCCATGCCGCGCCCGGGCGCGAGGGTGACGCTGGTGAACTCCGGCTTGGTTGTGCTGGTGGCCATGCGGCTGAGGGTAACGTTTTTTTGGCCACCGATTTCGGTCGCGGCCTGAGCCTGGCCCATTACAAGGAGCGGCGCTGCCATCAGAATCGGCAGGGCAAAGGGGAGCAAAGCAAGTGCGTGAAGGAGTAGCTTCATCTCAATCCATCCCTTTTGAGTGCAATTGAATTCCCCGGAATAGTTACACTGACAGCTCAGATTAGAGCAGGGTCAGAAAGCGTATTCCCGGGCGGTGCCATTCTACGCCAAGCGGCTTGCGCAACGCTTCTCTGCACTATGAAGACGAAGTTGAACGGAACCATTTAGAGCCTCGCTCCGCGATACCAGCATACGAATGCGGGCTGTTCGCTACGGCAGTTCTCACTTACGGACGGAGCTTGGGGGATGGGAGGGGGCAGTGTGGCTAAGCCTCTGGCTGTTGTTCGTTGAACCGGTAACCCACGTAGGCATCGGTCAGTAAGTACTGTGGATTTTGTGGGTCATCTTCGATTTTCTTGCGCAGCAAGCGCACAAAGGTTCTGAGGTATTCGAGTTCGCTGCCATATTCCGGCCCCCACACCGACTTCAGCAGTCGCGCATGGGGAATGGGCTCGCCTGCATGCATCATCAGGTAGTGAAGCACTTCGAATTCCTTGGGTGTTAGGTGAATGGCACGTCCGCGCTTCATCACCCGGTATTTCACCGGATCCAGTTCCAAATGGCCTTGGCGAATCAGAGCATCCCTGTTCGTATCTTGGGCATTCCTTCTGCGCACGGCGGAGCGCAATCGTGCTGTCAGTTCACGCAGTTGAAATGGCTTGGTAATGTAGTCGTCGGCGCCCGCATCCAGCGCGAGAACCTTGTCGTCTTCGCTGTCCATCACCGTCAGCATCAGAATTGGCAGGCGCGCCACCGCACGGTGAATGCAGCGGCAGGTTTCGACTCCACCCATCCCCGGCATGTCCACGTCCAGCAGCACCGCATCGAACCACGTAGCGCGCACCAGAGACAATGCTTCCTCCCCGCGGGCCGCTTCCACAACGGAGAAGCCCATGCCGGAAAGCGTTACGCGTAGTGCCCGCCGCGTGGAACTGTCGTCGTCCACCATCAGAATGGTGCCCTGTGCTGTAACTGGCGATTCTGTATTCAATTATTTCTCCTCGTATCCACTCGGGCAAGACCCGGAAGTGGTCACCCATTGCCCACAATCGCCCGTCACTCACACATGCGAATTGGAAATGGCAAAAGGGAATATATGTTGCATGTAGAAGTGATCCCAAAAGACGGCTTATCAAGCTAAGCATAGTCAGTTTGGCGTAAAAAACCTATAAGGAAAACATAGAGACCGCGTTGCGCCATGATAGCGCCCGCATTGCGCACCCGGTAAACCCGCATTGGTGTTCCCAGCGTGCGAGCTGCCCGAACAGGGTCTATCATTCAGAACTGTCGCCCGTAGTAATCACAAATACCGGAGTTTCTGCGGGACACACCGGAATGGGGCGAATCTAATCAATGTCAAGATCGTAGGTCTTTAGCTTTCGCAGTGCCGGCTCCATTCCTGAGGAGGACGCATGTTGAATCCTGGTAATGCTGTGAAGGTGTGCATTTATCTGAGTGAGGGGGCGAAACATCACGGAGTCCCCGTCTATTCAAGCATTCTCGACTTTCTCTTTTACCGCGGCGTTTCTGGCGCAACCGTTTTGAAAGGGATCGCCGGCTTTGGCGCGGATCATCACATCCACTCCGCCAGCGTTGTCGAGATCTCGGATCATCTGCCTCTCAAAATGGAGTTCATCGAATCAAGAGAAAAGGTGAATGAGTTGCTAGGCAAGTTGGAGGAACTTGCCGGCACCGGGATGATCGAAATCCAGGAAACCACTGTGGCCAAGCCCGCGCAGGCCTCGAAGAAAGAAACGCCTGCCCCTCCCGCACATATGAAGATGGAAGGCAAAGCCAGGATGATGCGTATCTATATTGGCGAGTCGGACCGTTGGAAGGACAAGCCTCTTCACACGGCATTGGTTGAGGCAATGCGGGCTAACGATATCGCCGGCGTTACCGTCTACCGCGGCATTCTCGGCTATGGAGCGCACCGGCGTATTCACAAAGGGAAACCCCTTCACCTCTCCCAGGATTGCTCCATCATGCTTTCGGCTGTAGACACGGATGAAAAGCTGCAGGCCTTTCTTCCGCTTGTGGACCAGATGGTGGATGAGGGACTGGTGGTTCTGTCGGACGTCGACATTATCAAGTACTCTTATCGTACTTTGGAAACGGAGCCGGCGGAACCGCTGCGAGGAATCTGAAGGCGCTTCGATGGAATCGGAGGCTCACTTGTGAAAGAGCAATTTCAGGCGCGCATGTTACGCGTTCACTTTGGTGAGAGCGATAAGTGGCGGGGCAAGCCCTTGCATGAAGCGATCGTTGCCAAGTGTCGTGAACTGGAGATCGCCGAAGTCATGGTCTATCGCGGCATTGAGGGTTACGGGTCAAGCACCAGGATTCGCCACGCCAGCCATTGGACCTTTTCAAAGGACGCTCCGATCATGTTGAGCATCGTGAATGCGCAGGAGCAGATTGAGAAGCTGCTTCCGCATCTGGACAAGATGGTGAACGAAGGGCTAGGGGACATGGCGCGCGTAGAGGTTATGCGCTACACTCGGAGTCCCGAAACGACGATTGCCAGGGAAGGTTGACGGATTCCGCATTGGTAGGGGGGCCGACCATTGCCTTTACGCTGCACACCGCGGTCCGTATACTGATACCGGACCGCATCATTGAGAAAAAGGGCGGGAGTAGTTCAGTGGCAGAACGTCAGCTTCCCAAGCTGAATGTCGCCGGTTCGATCCCGGTCTCCCGCTCCATATATGGGATATAGGCAACATGGGATATGGGCAGTCGATATAGATCTCTTTCAAACTTGGGCCCCCGATTGATGGTGAATCCCCGTATTGACGAAGAATCGGACGAGGCACGGCTCCATAATTCCTCAAATTTTCTTTCTATTTGCTCGCGGGAGGCGCCGTTGACTTCGCTGCGGGAGGAACGGATTTCCTTGCAGCCGGACGCGCCGCAGGGAGGCCCTCAACCCTGGCTAACTTGATGCTGTCGAGCAATGAGAAGTTCTTATCCAGGTAGGGCTTTCCCTCGGTTTGGATCCGCCCTTGATCTGGCGATTCTCCATATCCGGCGTAGAGTTTTTCCACTACGCCCATGCCCTCGGTTATCTTCCCAAAGGGGGAGAAACCCATCTCGTCCAGCCGTGCATTGTCGCCCAGGTTGATGAACAATTGCGACGTCCTTGTGTTCGGACCCCGGCTCGCAAAGGTGACCGTCCCAATCGCATTGGTCTGCTTAACCGGGTCATCTTGGATCGTGGTGTCTTTCCAAACTTTGTTGACCGAGGGACTGGGGCTGAGGCCGAATTGAACCACGAATCCGGGCACCACGCGAAAGAAGTGTGCGTTGTTGTAAAAGCCGTTCTTGACCAGGTTGTAGAAACGGTCAGCGCCTAACGGAGACCAATCCCTGTGCACCTCAATTACGAAATCGCCTTTGGTTGTCGTGAGGCGAGTCCTGAAGATATCGGGGGCTTTCGATTTCAGCAACGCGGGATTCATTAATGCACGGCTGATTGCAGGCGTCGCAGGCGTGGTGGCCTTCCTCGCGGTGGACGCGGGCGCCGCAGCGGTTTTTGGCGGTGCAGACTGCGCTGCGCCGAACGGCTGAGCATAAAACGGAACCGTGATTGCGGCGATGGCAAGGAGGGGCACGGAGATGGTCTTCATTTTGCGCAAAGTATAGCAGCCCGGCCGATATCTGGTCAGGGTATTTGCGCTTCAGGATTCTCCCGAATCTTCACCACAAAGGCCGTGAACGTCTTGTCGTCAGCCACAAGCATCTGATGCGGAACTCCGGCGGGCACATGCGCGACGTCGCCCGCCCGCAGTTCCTGCCTTGCGCCACCATCAATTCTCTCACCGCGAATCTCTCCCGGCCCAACGGTCCGCGCACCGGGCAGAACGCCTCCCGTTACCAGGGTTGCCCGGCCGTCGAGAACATAGAAAATATCGGAGAAGTTCTCATGCAACTCGGCCTCTCCGTTGCGGCTGCGAAACGAGAGCATCGTCGCGTGCTGTGGATATTCCTTCAACGTCTCGCTGGCCTGCCCATCTCCATGTTTGGCCAGTTTGCGCAAATAAGCCCCGCGCTCCAGCAGCACCGCGGAGGACCAGTGATCCAGGTGGGGCGTTTGATCCCGCCCTGCCTTTGGGTCCTGCTTCGGCGGTGCCACTTCCTTTTCCGGCGGAAGCAATTCTTTCAGAATCTGTTGCGAGAACGAGTCCATTCTTTCCTCTTGGATTGCCCCAAATGCTTTACGAATTTCTAGGTTTCCGTTTCGACTGAGGCGGAATTCTATGCTCGTGTAACGGGTATTCTCATCCTTTCATACGGTCGAGTCAATGCTTTGTCGGCCGCTCGCTCTGTGATGATTCCGCTGATCTCACTGAGCGATACGACGGCATAAGGCGAGGCCGCATTGAGTTTCTCTGAGGACGCCAGCACGATCGTGTCCGCAGCCGCTTTGCTCAAGGCGCGCTTCACGGCAGCCTCCTCAAAGTCGCCGGTTGTCAGGCCAGTCTTCGGATGCACACCAGTCACTCCCATAAAATATGTGTCTGCATGAATGTGCGAGATCGCCTCCATGGCAGCCGCTCCCACGGCGACAACAGAGTGCTTGAACAGTCGGCCACCAATGAGAATCACCTCAATCTCAAAATGGTCGATGAGTTCCAACGCTATGGTCGGACTATGGGTAACGACTGTGGCTTTCAGGTCAAGCGGTATCTGGCGGGCAACCTGCCGCGCAGTTGTGCCCCCATCCAAAATCACCACCTGACCCGCCCGGATCATCTGAGCCGCAGCGCGACCAATCGCCACCTTGCCGTCTGGGGCAATCGACTCGCGGCCGGCAAAATCCGTGATCGCCGGTGAAGACGGCAATGCGCCGCCATGAACGCGCTGTAGCTTTCCTTTCTGCGCCAACTCGCGCAAGTCGCGTCGAATGGTGTCCTCGGAAACACCCATCGAGAGGCTCACCTTTTTGGCGATGACCTGCCCGTCGCGCTTCAGAAGCGAAAGAATCTGCTGTTTTCGGTGCTTGGTCAGCATAGCATCTATTCACGATATTACTTGACATTGCACGAAACTGCACAGTAAATTCGCGCCATGAGCAACTCTATTTCACTCTCGCACACAACCGAACGAGTCCGCATCAAGAACGTGGAAACGTTGTCCGATGACTGGTATGTGTTGAAGAAGACGACCTTTGACTTTCTGCGCCGCGACGGAACGTGGCAACAGCAAAGCCGGGAGACCTACGACCGGGGAAACGGCGCGACGGTTCTGCTCTATAACCTGGAACGACGAACGGTAGTGCTGACACGACAGTTCCGCTTTCCGGCTTACGTCAATGGTCACTCCGGCATGTTGATTGAAGCAGCCGCAGGGCTGCTTGACAAAGCAACGCCGGAAGAGCGGATCAAGGCCGAAGTGGAAGAAGAGACTGGCTATCGCATCGACCACGTCCACAAGGTTTTTGAGGCGTTCATGAGTCCCGGTTCCGTGACCGAGAAACTCTACTTCTTTGTCGCCGAATACGACTCGGGCAGCAAGCGAGCCCTTGGCGGCGGCAATAGCGCTGAGGGAGAAGATATCGAAGTCCTTGAACTCTCAATTGGCGATGCAATTGCGGCTATCGAGTGCGGTGAGATTGCTGATGGAAAGACAATCATGCTACTGCAGCATGCCTGGATTCATTTGTTCCAACCGAAAGGAACGGTCGCCTAAGATGCCTACTCGACCCCTGATGATTCTCATCGCAGGTCCTTACCGCTCGGGCACCGGAGACGACCCGGAACGCATGGCAATGAATTTGCGGAACCTCGAGTCCGTTGCGCTTCCGCTCTATCGAGCCGGTCACCTGCCGCTGATCGGTGAATGGATCGCGCTTCCATTGCTGCGCGAGGCAGGCTCCACGCGCCCCGGTGATGCGATCTACGATGAGATCCTCTACCCTATTGCTCACCGTTTACTCAACCGCTGTGACGCTGTCTTCAGAATGCCGGGCGCCTCGAAGGGCGCGGATGAAGACGTACGCCTCGCCAAGGAACGCGATCTGCCGGTATTCGAGAGCCTCGCTGAAGTTCCTGGGTACGACCTCAAAGACAATTGAGGCGAGTGAGAAATTGATCTCCTACGCCAACCCCGCCAACTCTCGCGTTCGCATGAAAATGTTGAGAAACATGGATCGGGTCAGCTTGCCGGTATTCGTATTTTGCAGCGATGGATGATAGCTCGCGATCACGTTCAATCCGCTATCGAGCCGGTACTCCGCGCCGTGTCCGAAGACAAACCCGGTCCGCGACGATAGTTTTCCGGTACGCAAGGCGTGGGCCAGCAGGCCGTCAAAGGCAATCTTGCCCAGGCACACCACCACACGCAGGTTCTTCAGCAGGCGAATCTCGTCGTCGAGCCACGGCGCACAATTGCGGAGCTCCTCAGGCGTGGGTTTGTTGCCTGGTGGAGCGCATCGCACCACGGAGTTAATCCACAAGTCCGTCAACCTCATGCCGTCGTTGCGCGAGACGGCCTTGGGCTGCGACGCGAATCCAGCTTCATAGAGAACCGGATAAAGAAAATCCCCTGACCCGTCTCCCGTGAATGGCCGTCCGGTGCGGTTTGACCCATGTGCTCCCGGCGCCAGCCCCAAAGCCAGCACCCGTGCTTGCGGATCGCCGAAGGACGGCACCGGCTTGCCCCAATATTCATGGTCATGGTAAGCGCGTCGGCGGATCTTCGCCACTTCGGCATCGTATGCGCGCAGCCGTGGGCACTTCTCGCAAGCCACTATGCGGGTATTCAGGACTTCAAGCGGAGACTGCGCACGGGCCATAGTGAAATTTTAAGGTATCGCGCCCCCTCGATGCGTCATACTTCCATGCGGAGGAATTTCATATGAAGCCCGCGAAACTATTGCTGCTCGCCGGTGATTTTGTCGAGGATTACGAGATTATGGTGCCGTTCCAGGCATTGCAGATGGTCGGCCACAGTGTCGATGCGGTTTGTCCCGGCAAGAAAAAAGGGGAGCAGGTCCGCACCGCCATTCACGACTTTGAAGGCGACCAGACCTACACGGAAAAGCGCGGCCACAACTTCACGCTCAACGCGACCTTCGATGAAATTGACCCCGCTGCTTACGATGCACTGGTCATCCCCGGCGGACGCGCGCCGGAGTATCTCCGGCTCAATGCCAAAGTCCTCGACATCATCCGGTACTTTGACAAGGCCGGCAAACCCATTGCCGCGCTCTGCCACGGACCCCAGTTGTTGGCGGCTGCGGGCGTGCTCAAGGGGCGCAAGCTGAACGCTTATCCAGCCTGCGCGCCAGAAGTCGAGCTGGCCGGCGGAACGTTTGTGACTGTGGACTTCTTCGGTGCGGTGGTGGATGGCAACCTGGTCACGGGTCCGGCGTGGACCGCCCATCCGGCCTGGCTGGCGCGATTTCTTGAAGTGTTGGAAGCGCACCTGGCGGCCTGAGACCCCTCGGCAATCAATCAGCGCCAACTTATAATCGAAAGTTTGCAGACGGGAGAGTTGCTGTGGCGGATGCAGCGTTGTATCAACGCATGTTGACAGTGGCGCTGCAAGAAGCGCGTACAGGTCTCGCCGAGGGCGGCATTCCCATCGGTGCGGCCATCTTCACGCATTCCGGAGACTTGATCAGCCGCGGTCACAATCGCCGCGTGCAGCAGGGGGATCCTAGTGTTCACGGCGAGACGGATGCCTTTCGCCGTGCAGGCCGTCAGTGCAGTTACCGCGGTCTGATCATGGTCACTACGCTCGCGCCCTGCTGGTATTGCAGCGGCCTTGTGCGCCAGTTTCGCTTCGGCACGCTGGTTGTGGGCGAGAGCCGCACATTTGCTGGCGGCCTGGACTGGCTCCGCGAAAACGGCGTCGAGGTCATCGATCTGGACAACCAGGAGTGCAGAGAATTGCTGGAGGGGTACATCGCGGCTCACCCAGAAGTTTGGAATGAAGACATCGGCGAAGAATAGGAAACTGATAACTGCTAGCTGTGAGCGGTCGGCTGCCTCCGCCTCACTAGGTACAGCGCCAGCCCCACTGCAATGTACCCCAGATAAATCCACGGAATCCGCGCATGATTCTCATCGGTCGCGGATCGCAGATCGAAGATCACTATCAGGATCATAACAACCACGGTGAGTACGCTGATTGCGGCCACCCTGTGCGAGTGCCGTCCCAGAGCGCGCCGCGCGAACGGCAGTGCGCCGGCCACCAGCGCGTACGCGGTCAGGAATCCGAAGACCGAAAGCGACCCCAGCCAGTCGTACATGTCGGACCCCGCAACCCCACGTAACGCAAGCGCCCATGTCGATACCAGCATGACTCCCGCGGCGAGCGCAATCGCTCCACCCGGCGTGCCGTGCTTTCGGTTGGTCCGCTCCAGCGCGGCGGGCAAGAGCCCGCCATGCGCCATGCGCAGCAGCACGCGCGCCGCCGCCGTGGTGCAGGCCAACACGCAGGCAATCATGCTCACAAGTGCGCCAAAGTCGATGGCCACGCCCAGTGGCGAGATGCCCGCCTTGGTCGCCAGCAAATGCAGCGGGCTGGTCGAGTCGCTCAGCTTCGACGACTCGCCTTTGAAGCCGAGCACCTCGGAGTAGGAGCAGAGCATGAAAAAGACGCCGGCCAGAATGGCGCATTGCAGTACCGCGCGCGGAATTGTCTTCAATGGCTCGCGGGCCTCACCGCCCAGCGTGGTCGCGCTCTCAAAACCCACAAAGCTGAACATGGAGAGCACCAGCGCCGGTCCCAGAGCAGAGACGGTTACGCCCTTCAGCTTGAATTGATCCAGATCGAATTGAAAGCCGAAGCGAAACACCAGCACCGCCAGCACCATCAGAATCAGGCTCACCGAGCCGATCTCGATCCACAGCATCAGCTCCGCCGAGAGCTTCACGTCAAGATACGCGACCAACCCGGCCAGTACGCACACTACGGCCAGCGTCACGAGCGCGGGAGGCGACCAATGGAAAAACTGCTGCGACAGCAATCCCGCATAGTAAAGCGCGCCGCCAGCAACCGACGCGCCGGTGGCGATGTAGGCCAGCAGCAACCCCCACGCGGCCACCACGCCAAACACCGGCGGCAGCGTGTCCGCGGCGTAACTGTAGAGCGACCCCGGCGATGCGGAGAGCTGCGCAAACCGGCTTACGCAAAAGCCGACAAGCAGAGTGGCTGCGGTGGCCAGCAGATACACAAACCACGTGGCGTTGCCCGCGAGCGCAAACACCAGTGGAATGGTCAGTGAGGGCGAAGTCGACGGGGCCATCGCGGAGACTGATTGGGCGAGAGTCTCCAGCGGCCCCAGCACACCGGCGTGAAGGCCGTAGTTCTCTTTGCTCTGCTCTGCATACACTTCGACTTTTGCCTGGCCGGTCACCGGTCCGCCTTTCAACGCCTGATTGGGGTGCCTGATTGTCTGCCTGGTTGCTTTAGCCTTGCGCGGGTTGCTTTAGTTTTGCGCCCTTCCGGCCTCGCGGTCAAGGCTCAACTAAAAACCTATCCAGAACGGTTCCCATGAATGATGTTTCCGTGGCATATGAGCATCTATTCCGATTCTTTGTACAGATTCTAGAAGACAATGCGCGCGTCGGGAATCAGATTGTGATTGTAGGTATGAAAGCTTGAGGTTGCTATTTGCATGCAGACTCCGAGAATAAGAAAGACATGCGTAGGCTTCCACTCTTTCCGGCGCACGGCATACATGGTCGCTGGCGTTAGAAAGTTCTGCGTCTTGCCATCGAAAGGCCCGCCGTAGTTGAACGTCGCATTGTCCTCAACATCCACCCATGTTTTCGAGCCAACCCGTATTTGCCCTGTCGTGTTCCAATCGATGGACCGGCCCTGCTCCGCGATCTTTCCCGCGGGCAGCGACCCGCCCAGTGTCGTCTGCACGTCAAATCTTCTCCACATCCGTCCCGCCGCAATCTCAGGGCAATAAGCCGCCGTGGGCGCACCGTTCTGGTAGCTGCCGGTGGGAATGCCATAGGCCATTACTGCGGTGACTGCATAGTTGCCATGCTCGGCGTTGCCCGAAGCAATCCTGAACTTTCCCTGGACGATCGTGTCGCCGAAACCATCCTTCGCAGTGGCCGAATTGTTCTGAAGATAGGGCGGCGCCATGAAGTTGATCTGGATGTGCCTGTTTACGATCATCCCAAAGGTGTGACTGTTGCCGTAGTTTACCGTGTGCGTACCGGCGGATGTGAATTCGCTGGAGAACGAGATGCGCGCATACTGCGCCAGCCGTGCGTCCGTCTGAATCAGCGGGCCCATCCACGCTGGCTGCACCTCGGCCATCTCCGTATTGTGCGCCCGGAACTGATCGTAGGCCGTCTCCTGTGCACACGCGGCGCAGGCGCAGGCAAACCGAGCTGCCGCGATGGCCAATGCAAGAATGTTTCTGATTTTGTTCACAGTTTGAACCATTGTATGAAAGCCCTTCCTGGCCACCTGTGATCTGCGGCACTTCATCGATTCCTGATGAACGCCGCACTCATTGACACCGCAGCGCTGGCACTATACTTGCAACCATGCAAATGGGCCATCTGAGTCTGTTCGTCATCGCCGCGGTGGGAGCTGCTGTCGCCCAATCTTCGACCCCTGTGCAACTAGCGGTTTGGCAGATGCAGGACTCGGGGACGACGGCTGGACTGCGGGGGATTGATTCGGTGGATGGGACCGTGGCCTGGGCCAGCGGGACGGGCGGCACAGTTCTCAAAACCACCGACGGCGGCAGGCACTGGCAGCCGTGCGCCATTCCTGATGCGGACAAAGACGGCGCCACATTAGACTTTCGCGGCGTGCAAGCGTGGGATGCAAGCACCGCCATCGTCATGGCCTCGGGCCCCGGTGATAAGAGCCGCCTCTACAAAACCACGGATGGGTGCTTGCACTGGGCGCTTCTCTACACCAATCCGGACAAGAATGGATTCTGGGACGCAATCGAGTTTTGGGACCGGCAGAACGGCAAGATGCTGGGTGATCCGGTCGATGGTCAATTCCAGGTCTTGACAACATTCGATGGAGGAGCTCACTGGCACGCTGAGGAGAATAGCCGGGGTCTCAGGGTAAATCCGCACACACAAGGCGCTTTCGCTGCGAGCAATTCGTCTCTCCGTCTTCGAGGGCCTGAGTTTCCCTTGTTCGGCTCCGGCGGAACTGCGGGTGCTTATGTTTACGCTTTGGCTTCTATGGAGCAGGATGTTCTAAAGGGCTGCGGCGACCCGACCTTTCGTCTCGAAAACTGTGTGCGCGAGGGCGGTCCCGAGATGGATGTCTGGAAAAGATATCGAACGCCGATCGCTGGACAGTCGGAGAGCGCGGGCATATTCTCCATCGCAATACGACATCCCTCCGAGCGCACAATTGTGGCCGTTGCAGTTGGCGGCGACTATAAGAAGCCCGACGTACGGACCGGCACAGCCGCCCGTTCACTTGATGGCGGCAAGACCTGGTTCGCGGCTTCCATCCCACCCCACGGCTACCGCTCCACGGTGCAATGGGGCGAGTCGATCAAGGCTTGGATCACCGCAGGGACCAACGGCTCCGACCTTGGCCGTGATGATGGCAAGACATGGCAGCCGCTCGACAACGGGAACTGGAATGCGTTGTCGCTGCCGTTCATTGTTGGCCCAAAAGGCCGCATTGCCCGCCTCAATCCCGCTGCCCTCCCCAAACCCTGACGACTTGCAGTTTTGAGCCGTGTCGGTGACGTCTGACGTACCGCGAGGGTCATCAATCCGTAACACCCTCCGAGGTACTTAGGATTTACCCCTCCAATCCGCGCATTTCTCTGCAATCCGCATCCAATACGTTAAAATGGGGTGTACCGGATGATTTCCACCTCTCCAGCGGCTGCCAGCCAGGCTTCCCGCTCCAAGCGGGGGCCGGAGTTGCGGGCAGACGCCCAGTCCTCAAACAGCCAAGCGCTAATGATCCAGGTGGACAACCTGGAGAAAACCTACAAAACTCCGCGTGGCGAGCTCACGCTCTTTCGCGATCTGAGCCTCCAGGTTCAGGCCGGAGAGATGGTCGCTATCGTTGGCCAGTCCGGAGCAGGTAAAAGCACACTTTTGCACATGCTGGGCGCCCTTGATGCGCCCTCTGCGGGAACTGTATACTGCGCGTCAACCAACGTGGCCCATCTCAACCCTCGCGAGGCAGCAGCCTTTCGCAATCGGGAAATTGGCTACGTGTGGCAGTTTCACTATTTGTTGCCGGAGTTTACGGCGCTAGAAAACGTAGCCATGCCGCTGCTAGCCCGCGGTACAACCAAACGAGAGGCGCTTCAATTGGCGGCCAATTGGCTTAAAGAGGTGGGTTTGGAGGATCGCGGCGCTCATCGCCCCGGCGAACTTTCCGGCGGCGAGCAGCAGCGCGTGGCACTAGCCCGCGCCCTGGTCAACAACCCTCGCCTGTTGCTTGCCGATGAACCCACCGGGGACCTGGATCAGACCACTGCAACTCGCGTGTTTGATTTGATTGAAAGCCTGCACGCAAGCCACGGCCTCACCTCAATACTGGTGACGCATAACCTTGACCTTGCCGCGCGATGTACACGAGCCTTGAGGCTGGAGAGTGGACGCCTGATCCCATTGGCATCCGCTCCCCCAATGGGAGTTCCTCCCGGTAGCAATTAACGGAAAAGCACCTTTTCGCGTGCTTTTTAGTCTTATTAAGTAGGCAGACCGGAAGGAGTAAGTTCTTATTCCAGACGGGAAGCCAGGCAGGATGGGAGTCTTCAAGCAGCTAGACCGCTGGCGACAATGGAGCAGACGAAGGCTCCTCAACCATCTACAAGAGCTGTTCGGGGCAGGATCTGTATTTCCCAGGGGCCTCCGGCGGCGAATTAAAAAGGGGCACGCGCAGCGGGGCCGAAGCCGGCAATCAACCGGACGGCCACTTCAGCCGATAGCCTGCTGTAAAAGGGAGAACACTATGTTCGAACGCTATACGGAGAAGGCACGGCGTGTGATCTTCTTCGCGCGATATGAGGCCAGCCAGTTCGGATCGCCCTATATCGAGACTGAGCATCTGCTGCTCGGGCTGCTGCGCGAGGACAAGGCGTTAACCAACCGCTTCCTGCGTTCCCATGCATCTGTGGAGTCGATCCGGAAGCAAATTGAAGCGCACACCACTATCCGCGAGAAGGTCTCGACCAGTGTGGACCTGCCGCTTTCGAACGAGTGCAAGCGTGTCCTGGCCTATGCGGCCGAAGAAGCCGAGCGCCTGGGCCACAAGCACATCGGCACTGAACATTTGCTGCTGGGATTGTTGCGCGAAGAGAAGTGCTTTGCTGCAGAAATCCTCCAGGAGCGTGGCCTCAAGCTCGCGCAGATTCGCGATGAACTGGCCCGCGTCACGCAGGAGAAAGCCCCGCAGCAGCAGCGTCAGCGTGAGTCGAGCCTTCTTGCTGAGTTCAGCCGCGACCTGACTCAGGCCGCCATGGATGGCCAGCTCGATCCGCTGGTTGGCCGCGACGGCGAACTCGAACGCGTCATCCAAATCCTCTGCCGCCGCACCAAGAACAACCCGGTGCTCATCGGCGAACCGGGCGTTGGCAAGACCGCCATTGTCGAGGGCCTCGCTCAGCGCATTGCTGACGGCGAAGTCCCAAGCTTCCTCGCCGACAAGCGCGTACTAGGTCTCGATCTTTCGCTTATCGTTGCTGGCACAAAATACCGCGGCCAGTTTGAAGAGCGCCTCAAGACCATCATGAAAGAGCTTATGGAGAATCAGAACTCCATTGTCTTCATCGACGAACTGCATACGTTGGTTGGCGCGGGTTCGGCCGAGGGATCGCTCGACGCTGCCAACATCCTGAAGCCCGCGCTAAGCCGCGGCGAAATTCAGTGCATCGGCGCCACCACCCCTGCCGAATATCGCAAGTCGATTGAGAAAGACCGCTCGCTCGAGCGCCGCTTCCAAGCCGTCAAAGTTCCACCGCCAAATGAAGCCGACGCTATCAAGATCATAATGGGCATCAAGGACCGGTACGAGAAATTCCACGCGGTTAGTTATACCGATGCTGCCGTTGAGTTCGCGGTTTCGCACTCGAATCGCTACATTCCCGATCGCTTCCTTCCTGACAAGGCCATTGACCTCATCGATGAAGCCGGCGCGAGGGTCAAGCTCCGCCAGACTTCGTTGCCTGAAGAGATCACTGAAGTCCAGAAGCGCATCAAATTCATCGTGCACCGCATGGATTCCGCCATCGCCAACCACGAGTTCGAGAAGGCTCGTTTCTATTCGGACGAGGAGCGCAAGGAGCGTGAGAATCTTCGCGGGCTTCGTGACAAGTACCACCTCGATGATTCCGCTGCCGGCATCGTTGGCCGCGAAGACATCGAGGATGTAGTCAGCCGCTGGACCGGCGTTCCCGTAACCAGCATCAAGGAAGAAGAAACGCAGAAGCTGCTTCGTGTTGAGGGCGAGCTGCACAAACGTGTTATCTCGCAGGAGAAGGCGATCTCGGCTCTTGCTCGAGCAATCCGCCGCTCGCGTGCCGGACTCAAGTCGCCGCATCGTCCGATTGGCAGCTTCCTGTTCCTCGGTCCTACTGGTGTCGGCAAAACGGAAATGGCTCGCACTTTGGCCAACTTCCTCTTCGGTTCCGACAAGGCCCTCATCCGCTTCGATATGTCGGAGTTCATGGAGAAGCACTCCGTCTCTAAACTCATTGGTTCGCCTCCGGGATACGTTGGCTATGAGGAGGGCGGCCAGTTGACCGAACGTGTCAAGAGGTCTCCTTATTCGGTTGTCCTGCTCGACGAAATCGAGAAGGCACATCCCGATGTCTTCAACATCTTGCTGCAGGTCTTTGAAGATGGCCAACTGACTGACGGCCTTGGCAATACGGTCGACTTCAAGAACGTCATCCTCATCATGACCTCGAACATTGGGGCGCGTCACCTGATGAAGAAGCAGGGGCTCGGCTTCCAGAGCGAACGGGAAGATATCGTCTCGGACAAGGTGGAGGAGTTGGTCAAGCAGGAAGTCAAGAAGACCTTCAACCCCGAGTTCCTCAACCGACTCGACGAGGTTATTCTCTTCCAGTCGCTTTCCGATGGCGACCTGATCCAGATCGTCGAACTGCTTGTTCAGCAGCTCAACACAAATCTGGCTCAGAAATCCATCACCATCTCCGTGACTGAGGAAGCCAAAAAGTGGATCCTCGACAAGACCCTTGTCGACCGCAGCTACGGCGCGCGCCCGCTGCGTCGCGCTCTACAGCGCTACGTTGAAGATCCGCTCTCCGAAGCCCTGATCGCAGGCAACATCACCGAGCGTCCGGCCTTCCTTGAGGTTTACCTCGACGGCAACCAACTCTTCTATCGCCCGGTAAGCGCCGATGAAAGCACCACCGAAGAGAAGGCCGCAGGGATCCTGCTGTTCAGCAACTAGAACCGTCTCAGCCTGCGCCAACAAAGCCCTCGGTAACCGCCGAGGGTTTTTGTTTGCTCAGCCAATTCTAGAGAGTTTTTCTTAATAACCAGGGGCCCACCCACACTGTCCAAGGATTGGCGAGCAGTGAGCTCATGAACCCGCGCTAGAGTGTTGAGACGCAGGCCGGGGGTCGGAGTGAAGTCAGTCGTCAACGTGGACGGTACACAAAATGACACGGCGTAGAGCAATCCTTCTCTTTACCTTAGTTAGTGCAATAAGCGGCCTCACCGGATGTGGGTTTCCCAATCTTCCCGCCTTCACGCTGCCGACACAGCCGACTCAACCATTTTCGATTTTGTTTGTCGAATCTCCGCCCGCATCAATGGCTGTCAATGCATCGACTACCGTGTATGCGGCCGTTGAGAATAGCCCATCTACCAACCAGGTCAACTATTCGGTCATCTGCGCTAGCGCAAATGCGTGCGGCGTTTTGAGTCCAAGCGACGAGGCTGGTGCGATTGTATACACGGCGCCTTCGGCCATTCCGTCCGGTGCGAGTGTGACTATCACGGCCACTGCCGCAGCCGATGCCACCAAATCTGTCTCGGCGGTCGTTACAATCACGCCTCCCATTGCGATCTCCGTTTCATTTCAATCGCCATTGCCGGCGTCTCTGCAAGTCAATGCTGCGGTGTCTTGGATCGCGGTCATCAAAAACGATACTTCTGCGAATCCTCAGGTAAAGTGGACCGTTGATTGTGGCGGCACGTCTTGTGGCTCATTTAATCCCGCGGTGACCTCGAACTATTTCGCAACCGGGTATACCGCGCCTGCTTCCATTCCGCCGGATAACACTGTGACCGTCACGGCTACCTCGGTCACCGATCCAACCAAGTCAGCGTCGGCCACCATCACGATCGTTGCGCAAGGTCCGACTCTGGCCAACGGTACCTACGTCTTTCAGATCTCCGGACCAGCCGGTTCCGCCGCTAACTTCACCACGGGTGTAATCGTAGCTGCGAATGGAACCATCACTGGCGGCGAGCAAGACTCCATTGCCTATAACACCGACGACAACGGCAATCTATATCCCTATTCCTATCTGTCAGGGGAAATCACCGGCGGAAGTTATTCCGCCACATCCGATGGAAACATTCAGATCTCCATCATTTCCGGAGATGGTGGCGGAGAAACCCTCAATGGAGTTCTTGCTTCCGGTCAGAGAGGATTTGTCGCCCAGCTATACGGCTCGCTTGGCAGCGGTACACTCGATCTCCAAACAAGCGCCTCCGCGCCTACGGGCGGATACGCCATCTCCCTGTACGGCGGAGATCAGTACGGCGGGGAGAGTTGGCTCGGCGGCATTCTCAACATCGACAGCGCAGGAGGAATCTCGGGCGCCGGCAGTGAACTTGATCTCATCGATGCGGGATATAGCGGGCTGCCCAGCGGCGAGGAAACATTAGGTGCCAGTACGGTGACCGCACCCGACAAGTTCGGACGAGTGCAGTTTCTGCTGAACACAGGAGCGTCCTCAGCGCTTCCGGTTCAGGATCTGGTTGGCTATATCGAGGACGCTACCCACATGCGGCTCATCTCATCTGTCTATAACAACCAGGAGAACTACCAAGGTGTGATGGGCGGCATGGCTCTGGGGCAAGGCGCGAGCACCGGGCATTTCAGCAATAGCTCGTTAGCGGGAACGAGTTATGTCTTCGGAGCTTCTACTCTGACTCAATATAGCCAGTACCAACTCGCCGGCGTCGTTATTGCGAATGCCGATGGCACGCTCGGCGGCATGGTCAACTGGAACAACCTGACTGAAAAAACGGCGCAAAGCCCACTGCCCGTGAATGGTTCCTGGACCATCGATTCCACCGGTAGGGCTACGCTCTCCAATGTTACCCAGGCATCGACCTCTACGGAGCCTTTTACTGACGGCATGCACCTGTATCTGACCGGTGACGGCAATGCTCTCCTGCTCTCTAGTGAAGGCGCCAATCCATTCGCCGGTCAGGCGTTCCTGCAGCAGACCGCTGCGTTCACCGCCGCCTCGTTCAACGGAACCTATGGACTGAATGCCAGTCTGGCCAACAATGGCGCAACGTCTCCAAATTCTGTCGCAGTCGGTTCAATTACTTCCGTTGCCGACAACGGCGCTGACTTACTCGCGGGATTTGCCGATGGAGGCAGTGGCGGCGCGGACTTCGCAATCTCCGGCAGCTTCACCCCAGGCTCGAACGGGGTCTTCACGGGCACTCTGACTGGCCTTGATGCGGCGTCCCGCACTACCACGGATAACTTCACCTTGTACCTTGTGGACAATACACGAGCGGTCGCTATCGAGACGGATGGCAGCCAGTTGATCTTGGGATATCTTCAGCTTCAGCAGTGATCGCACCAGCGGATTCTCACTATGATTTCGGCGTAGTCCCGGTTCGCATTGCCGTGCGCAGAGCAATCAGCCCAAGGAGCGCGATCACAGCGATCAGTGCGGCCCACAAAAGCCAGGGATGCTTTTCCGTGAAGGGACGTTCGTCCGGACGCGGCTGATATCTCGGATTCGCTTGCTCCGCGTCCGCGCTAATCTTCGCTGCATCGCTCTGCGGAGTGAACAGCTCGGAATAGTCGTAACGCGGGACCTGGAGCACCGAATCGCCGTAATAGAGCGTGTAGTGCGTATTTACCGCAGCTTCGAAGCAGAGATTCCGTTCGAGCATCTCCAGTCGCACTGAATCCATCTTCAACGGCGCATCGTCCCCGTTCTCAATTGTCACCGTCCACTTCGCGGGCTTGGCGAAATCTTCGCGCGGGGCGTCGATTGCCAAGCGTTCCTCGTCAATGCGGCGGCCGTTCTGCATGCTGTGAATGCGTAACAAATTGCCATTCGATGTAACCGGAACCGGCGGGCCAGCCGTATCTGATTCCATTGTCGGCGGCGAAATCTGCGCAACGCTGACGCTGACGTCGCGGCTGAACAACCGCGGCTCCGCCTCGGGGACGAAAACAATCCGATCTACTGGAACTTGCGCGGGCACTGTGAACTCGAAGATCAAATCATGCCCCTTCTGGGTGGAGTGCGATGTCTCCGCTACGGTCTCATACTTCGGCTGGCTTGCAGGCAGGCGCTCCACTGAGAGCCCGGTAAAGTTATCCGGCCGCAACGGCCCGGCCACACGAAAATGCAAATATCGAAAATCCGATTCAGGCAAGTGCAGCACGGTGCTGCGGCCCAGCCTCTGTCTTTTCAAATCGAAGATGGTGTACGAGCCAAGCTTTGTTGCAGCGCTCCCATCCTGCGCTCTGCTCCCAGAAACCGCAACCGTGGCGATAAAATCCTGCCCGGTCACCGTAAGGTCCAGGTCGCTGTATTTTCCTTCGGGCAGCTCTGCGTCAAAGACCGTTCCTGCGTCCTGAACTCCCAGGTTCAGCAAGGAGATGACTTTTTGCGCGCCTTGTTCCGCGGCCGCCGTGCGAATTACATAGGGCGTCTCTGTGCCATCGCGATACAAGCGTAGATCGGCAAGTTGCGGCGCGGCATAGTTAAAGATTCCCGCATCGAGCACAAGGCAGCTTTGCCCACCGTTCTGCGGCAGATTCTGCAATGGCCGCTCGTACCGGAAATACTGGATCTCCGGAGATGCGGCGGCAACTGCGAGCAGAAGAAAGGTTGCGCTCAGCTTCATGATTCCTGCCCTTTTTTATTGCGGAGATTCAGCCAGTCGCGTTGATATACATAGCTTACCGCCAGCAGCAGCGCACCCAGACCAAGGAAGCTCAGGATTCTATATCCCTCGGCCAACTCGCTCACATCCACGAGAAATACCTTCCCAACGGAGACCGCCAGAAGCACCAGCGCCTGCCAGCGCAGGAACGCCGAACGCCGCCAGAATCCCGCTCCCAGCAGAATTGCACCGTAAAGCATGAACCACGCTGAGTAAGTGAACTGCGCGATCATCTGGTAGTTGTGCATTGCGCGGTAGTCACCACGCCATGGACGCATCCACCAATAATGGTGAATCTCCAGGCTGACCGACAGCAGAATCAGAGCGCTTACAATCAGAGCCGCGACAGCACTTAGTGCCTGCCATCCGCCTTGCTTCTCTGCTTCTGCTTCAGGCTGCGCTTTGTGTGCAATCCAGCAGGCGATTGCGAAGGCCACAATTCCCGCGCAGAAGTCGCCAAAGCGCTCATTGAAGATCGGCATCACATAGGCTGCTGAATCAATCTCCATCAGCGCCAGCACCAGCAGCGCCACCAATCCCAATGCAAGACAACCGATTGCCAACACCCTGAGCAGCATCGACCGCAACCGGCTGGCGCTCCACAATAGCACCACACCTTCCGCCAGCCAGCCAATCGTGAGCCATGACCCATGCGCCTTGAGCGGAATCGCCATGGTCAAAAACACCACCGCCGCCGTCAAATGCAGCCCTGAGAGAACTGCTCCACTTGCCCGCAACCTGCCCAATGCAGGCAACCGCATCAGAGCCAGATAGAACGCTGCAAACGCAACCGCCAGCCACGGCCCGGCCCAATCCATGCCTTTCGAATCGAACAGCAAATAGAATCCGAGGAATCCAAGTCCGGCATTCGCAACCGGCAGCAGTACTCCAGCCAACGCGTCCCATCTCGAAACAGTCGCCCCGTCGTCACCGTTTGCCCGCACCAGCCGCGGCGCAAAGGCGAAGATCAGGAAGTAGCACGTCAGGAAAAAAGTGGTCCACCCAAACGCGCCGAACCCGTAGAACGTGCCCCACCAGCCGATGATGAATACCACCGTGCCTATGTATGCCGCGAACAGCAGCCGCGACCACGGTCGTAGCGACGCAAGCACCAACACCGCAATGTCCATCAACAGCAGGTAGCTGAACAGTGTGACTTCGTGGTTCTCGCCGGTCGAGAGCAGCAGAGGCGTGCTGAGGCCGCCAGCGATGGCATAGAGCGCCAGCAGTTCGGCATCCTGTATCCAGGCCATGAACCCGTTGAACGCGGTCACCAGAATCATGGCGGCAAACGCCACGCTTGCGGGCACCAGATGGAAGACTGAAAACGACGCCCATAGTGACAGGTACAAAATCCCGCTGCCCACCGCCTTGAGCGAATAAGCAAACGCGGTAAAGCCCTTGCTCTGGAATCGCTCGGACCACGCAACTATTCCCGCTCCGGCAACCAGTCCGATCAGTACTCGCCCTAGCGGTCCAATCCAGTGATTGTCGAAGGCCATCTTCAGGAACCACGCCACCGCGATCAGCACAGCCAGAATGCCGATGCGATTGAACCACTGCGACCCGATCCGGCTCTCCAGCGAGCGGCCGTCTTCGGCTGAGATCCCACCAGTGCTTTGCCCTGCTGCTTGCATGTACCGAAAGCTGGGGGCTGCAATCGGCGGCGTGCGTGCCGTTGTCTCAGCCGCTTGCCCTGGAGCCTGTCCAGCTTCTACGCCAGCCGGTCCTTGAGTTGCGCCAGTCGATCTAGACCCGGAGATTCGCTCCACCTCCGCCGTCCACGACGGAGTTTCAGGTGCTGCTGTATCTCCGCTAGTAGGCTCCGTCGCCGGTGCCTGAACCTCGTCCAACGCGATTCCGCTCTGCCGCAGGGCGGTTTCAAGCTGCCAAACGCGCGCGGTGAGTTCGCGCACCTGCTCTTCAAGTCTGCCCGGAATGTCAGGTTTCATCGCGTCCACTCTACAGCAGAGCTGGGGTCAGTGCCAGTGATAAGGGCTTGGAATTCTGCCCCTCGGTAACCTGGAAGCAGCCGCGCAGGAGACCCTTCATCCTCCTCATCTGGCGGAGGCCGGCCCACCTTTCGCATTCATCCAGGAACCGCGGCCAGCCACCACATCCAACCCGGTCGAGTAAACTGAAAGAGCGATGCTCGACCTGGGATTTGTCCGGGGAAACCTGGAAATTGTTGAAGAAAAACTGCGTGCTCGTGGGGCCGACCCGGCTGCGCTTCTGGGCGATTTCCGTGCTCTCGACCAGGCTCGCCGTGAAGCCATCACCCTGGCCGAGCAGTCGAAAGCCCGCCGCAACGAACTCAGCCAACAGGTAGGTGCGCTCAAGAAAGCGGGTCAGGACGCGACCGCCGCCATGGAAGAGACCCGCGCCCTGAAAGATAAGCTCGATCAGCTTGACCAGACCGCCGCTCAGCTTGACGACCAACTACGCTTATCCATCGCGCGGATTCCCAACCTGACTCGTGACGAAGTCCCCGCGGGCAAATCCGAAGCCGACAATGTCGTCGTCAAGACCCACCTGCCCGAGGCCCAGCACCGCACCTGGGACTTCACCCCCAAACCCCATTGGGAAATCGGCGAAGCCCTCCGCATTCTCGACCTCGAACGCGCCGCCAAGCTATCCGGCGCACGATTCGCGGTCTACTTCGGTGCGGGCGCACGCCTCGAGCGCGCCCTTATCAGCTTCATGCTCGACTTCCATACCCAGAAGCACGGCTACACCGAAGTCCTGCCGCCGTTCATGGTCAACTCCAAGTCCCTCTTCGGCACCGGCCAGTTGCCCAAGTTCGCCGAGGATCTGTTCCGCTGCTCCGATGCCGACGCCGAAGCCGTCGCGCGCGGCGAATTCAAAGACAACGACCACTGGCTCATTCCCACCGCGGAAGTTCCGGTCACCAACCTATACCGCGACGAGATTCTCGATGAAGCCCGTCTGCCCATCCGACTCACTGCGTACACTCCCTGCTTTCGCGCCGAGGCAGGAGCCGCCGGCAAAGATACCCGCGGCATCATCCGCCAGCATCAGTTCCAGAAGGTCGAACTGGTCCAGTTCGTGCGGCCTGAAAACTCCGATCTTGAACACGAGCGCCTTACACGCGACGCCGAAGAAATCCTCGAAGCCCTCGGCCTGCCTTATCGCCGCGTCCTGCTCTGCACCGGTGACACAGGCTTCTCCGCCGCCAAGACATTCGACCTTGAAGTCTGGCTACCGGGTCAACAGCTTTACCGCGAAATTTCATCCTGCTCCAACTTTGAAGCTTTCCAGGCACGTAGGGCCAATATCCGCTACAGGCCTGCTGGCGAAAAAGGAGTCAAAGCCAAACCGGAGTTCATCCATACATTGAATGGCAGTGGTCTCGCAATCGGACGCACTTGGCTCGCTATCCTTGAAAACTACCAGCAGGCGGACGGCTCCGTGCTCATTCCGCAAGCCCTGCAGCCCCATATGGGCGGCCTCGACAGAATTGTGAAGGAAGTTTAATGGAGACCTTGAATCCAGCCGTACCCGTGCCGAATCAACCGCGCACTATCAAACAGCTTTTCCTCAGTTACTTCTACTGGACCTACCCGCGCGGCAGTTTCCATTACGACGTCATGGTCACCATGATTCTGCTCTTCATCTTCGTCACGCCTTTCTTGTGGAACTATGGCGACAAGCCGTCCGCGATCGCTGGACCTCTGCATCCTATTCAAGTCATCGCCAATGATGGCCACGGCTTTATTGTTACCGTCCAGGCCGAGGATGCCAACGTTCCGGCAGTTGCCTCAGATAAGGTTGTCAAAAGGGCTCTCCGCAAGGCCATCGAACCGGTCACCGGCGACGCTGTCTTTGTCGAACATTGGGAGACTGTGACCGATGCGCAAGGTAACGTGTCCTGGAGGGTTTGGGCTCATAGATAACTCAAATTAAGCGCTTCGTTCGTCGCGGAGGCGCATCAAACGAAGACAAGGATAGTTATGCGTCTAACAAACACGCTCGCCCTCGCCGCGTACCTCCTGTTCATTTCCAGCCCTATTGTCTTTGCTGCTGCCCCTGAAGATGATTTGAAGAACGTTCTTCACCGTCTCGATGTCGCCGCGGCAAGCTTTCATTCCACCTCGGCCAACGTTGAGTTCGACACCACCCAGACCTACCCGATTCCCGACAAGGAAGTGCAGACGGGCGTTGTCTATTACGAACGCAAAGGCTCTTCGTTTCAGATGGGCGTGCATTTCATGAAGGACAATGGCCGGCCCGTACCCAAGATCATGGTCGTCTCCGGCGGGGTCTTCCAACTATATGAGCCTCTCATTGACCAGGTAACTAAGTCCACCAAAGTGAGTAAGTACGAAAGCTATCTCGCGCTCGGATTCGGTGCCAGGGGGCAAGATCTCGCCGACAAGTGGAATATCAAGTACCTGGGTGAAGAGACCATTGACGGAGTCAAGACAGCAAAGCTCGAGTTAGTCGCCAAGGACCCCGATGTCCTCAAGCTTTTCCCCAAAGTCACCATCTGGATTGACCCCGATCGTGGCGTTAGTCTCAAACAGATCTTTGACCAAGGAGAGGGTGCATCCAGGGTCAGCCTCTACTCCAATATTCAAGTCAATAAGTCGCTACCCACCGACGCTTTCACTTTCAAAACTGACAGCAAAACCCAATTCGTCAATCGCTAGGGAAACTCTCGCGCATTCCACAAATGCCGGGGACTCGTCTTTCGTATCTGGATCATGGGATGTCGCAAATCTGTGTCTCACCGTCGTGAGAACCGCGCGATTTCCCTGAACCCCCAGGCAACCGCAACCCCACCCAGCACGAACACCATCGGGAAGCATTCCAACGTATAGCGCGCTTCCGGCGCCTCCACGTTCATCAGCAGTGCGCTGCGTAGCGCCATATACGCCAGCATCCATGGCCAGTACCGTGGACGCAGGCACAAGCCGATAAGCCCGAGCAGCAGATACAACGCATTCAGTCCCACATACGCCCAACTGAACCGCGTCTCAGCGTTGTGGTGCGCATACACCCACCAGTCCAGGTCGATGTTCAGGTTCTCCACGCGAGGCCTGAGCCACATATCAGCCATTCGTCCAAGCGGTAGCCAGGCGTAATAGCGCAGCGGATCGGCCTTCACCCGCTCCTCTGCCAATCGCGCAAACCCCGCATCCAGCGCGGTCGAGAGATCCTGCCCGTTATCGTCGTAGGCCTTTTTGAGCGCAGCCGTCTCTGCGTATTGCTGAGGCGAATCGAACGCTCTCGTCGGCAACTTGCCTAAATCGAGCGGGCTACCCGGCACATTCCAGTAAATCTGGTACGTCGATACAAAATCCAGGCACCACGTCTTCATCCACCGCTGCCAGCCGGGATAAATCTCCTCGCCGGGGTCAGTAGCATACCGCGGGGCCAGCGGCTCAAACACGTGAAAGACGCTCCAGTTCCTCGCGGTCCAAGCCCCAAACGGCGCCAGCGCCAGGAGCAGGCAAACCAATGTCATTCTTGCCAGCCTTATTTTGGTTACCGCGTCGCGCCTCAAGCCAACCAGCAGCGCTGGAGCCAGCGCCACGCCCACCAGTGCGCCATCGGGTCTCAGCAGTGCGGCAAAACAAATCGCAAATGTGAACAGCAGTGCATTTCCCCATCCGGGCCGCGCGTGGAACCACCCCATTGACCACAACGCCAGTGCAATCGCAAACAGTGTCGCTGTCTCCGTCAGGGGAGCCACCGCGTACGATGCAGTAAAAGGGCAAAGTGCCGCCAGCCAAAGAGTCGTCAACGCAGCCTCGCGCTTTACCTCTGCGGGCGCAATCTGCCATGCAAATCCCGCCAGCAGCAGGCATCCCGCCAGCTCCAGCGCAATCTGGGCATAGCCCACTGCGTTGTAATTCTCCATGCCAAACAGCCTGAAGCAAGCAGCGAGGAACAGCGGGTATCCCGGCAGTCGAATTAGCGTCGAGTGCAGCACGCCGCTCCCGTCGGTGATCGCATATTGCCCATGCCGCAACATGTTTTTCGCCAGACCGCCGTAGATCAACGGGTCCCCCGAGACCTGGGGAATCGCCTTCAGCATCCATATGCGTAGTACGGCGCCCGCTGTAACGGCCAGCGCCGCCGATACCGTCGTCCACTTACGGCTCTGTCCCCAGTTCACTCTTGTGCTGTTTACCCCTGTCAATTTACTCCCCAAGGCTGCTTCCATAAGATTCGTACTGTACAGCGTAGACCACCGCCACGGTCTTGGTGTACTTAGATTCCCCACGTAGAATAGAAAAGCGCGTACATGCCGGATAAACAGATATTCTTCGACCCGCAACGGAAACGGTGGAAACGGCTTCGTCGCATCCTCGACGTCACAGCCGTCACCTTTACTCTCGTTCTGGCTGGATTCATGTTCAACGTGCTGCGCACCCAGCATTTACCCGAATTGCTGCTGCCCACACCTCGTCATAATTTCAAGGCCCTGCCTGATCGTAACGTCCTGCTGCGCGGCGCCAAAGCCCGACCCACGCGTCGAAAGACGACACGCAAGCCCTCTGAAATCCCCCTCAACTCCGGCGAAGGCCTTCGAGCCGCTTATTACGTTCCGTACGACGAGGCCAGCTACTCCTCGTTCAAGGAACATGTCCACCAGATTGACATGCTGTTTCCGGAGTGGCTCCATGTCGATTCCGCCAAGCCTACTCTGCTTGGCATCCACAACGACAGTCACCGCGAGTATCCCATCGTCGACAACGCCACCGTCCATGATCCCGACGACGGAGACCGAATCAAGCTCGTTATCCAGGCTGCCAAAGAAGACACTGAAGTCTTCCCGCATTTGAACAACTACAACGCCAACACCCAGAATTGGGACGCGGGCGTTGGCAATCTCCTCAAAGATCCTAGCAATCGTGCCGTGCTGCGCAGTCAAATTCTTCGCTTTTTCAAGGCATATCCGTTCTATCGCGGCCTGTCGCTCGACTTTGAAAGCCTTCCCGACGACGCCGATCCGGCATACCAGAGCTTCATTCAAGAGCTCGGTGCCGATATGCACGCGCGCAAACTTGTCCTCTACGTCAACGTCGCCATTGCCACCCCGGATGCAGATCTTAAGCAGATTGCCGCCAATTCTGACGGTATCATCCTTATGAACTATGACCAGCATCAGGTCACCAGCGATCCTGGTCCCATCGCGAGTCAGGATTGGTTCGTTGGCAACCTCACGCGCGTCCTCAAGACAGTTCCGAAGAACAAGCTCATCTGCGCTGTTGGCAATTACGGCTATGACTGGACGCTCTCCATTCCCGCGTCGCCCAGGAAAGGCAGCCGCAAGCCGCCAGCTAAACCAGAGGTCGTAAATACTGAAGATCTCTCGGTATCCGACACCTGGGGTCGTGCTTCCGACGCTGATGCCGACCTCGATCTCGATTACGACACGCTCAATCCCCACTTCGAGTACATCGATGAGGATTCAAACCAGCGTCACGTCGTCTGGTTCCTCGATGGGGTCACCATCCTCAACGAACTGCGGGCCGCTCGCCAACTTGGTCTTTCTACCTTCGCACTCTGGCGTCTCGGCTCTGAAGACAGCTCATTGTGGAGCGTCTGGGACAAGCCCAGCAACCCTGACTCGCTGCAAGCGCTTGGCTCGGTTCAGCCCGGCCATGACGTCGACATCGAGGGTGAGGGTGACATCATGCGCGTCACTAGCCTGCCCCAGCCCGGCAAGCGCACCATTTCCCGCGACACCGACGAGACCGACCCGCGTAAACAGCTCATCATTGACGAGCACATGGACGTCTATCCTCGCACCTATACCGTCCAGTACTACGGCTATCACCCCAATCAAGTTGCTATTTCCTTCGATGACGGGCCAGATCCCAAATGGACCCCGAAGATCCTCAACATCCTCAAACAGAAAAACGTCAAAGGTACTTTCTTCCTCATCGGGGCCGAAGCCGCCGAGAACATCGGCCTCATGCAGCGCATCGCGCGTGAAGGCAATGAGATCGGCAACCACACCTATACGCACCCAGACATCAGCAATATCTCAACCCAGCAGCTCGACCTGCAAGTCAAGCTAACGCAGCGTTTGTTCGCCAGCAAACTGGGCGTCGAGCCGCTCTATTTCCGTCCTCCTTACGATATCGACGAGGAACCAGAAACAGATGATCAGGCAGCGCCGGTTGTGCCCATCCAGAACGACGGTTACATCGTCATTGGCAGCAAAATCGATACGGACGACTGGGACGAGCATCCTCATAAATCCCCAGTTGAAATCACCCGATCCGTTCTCTCCCAGTTGGAGATCATGAAAACCAAGCCGCAATTCCGCGGCTCGGTCATTCTTATGCACGACGGCGGCGGTGACCGTCAGGCAACCGTGGACGCACTGCCAGTCCTCATTGATTCTCTACGCGCGCACGGTTACACCATCGTCCCCGTCTCCGCGCTCATGGGCAAGACCACTGCCGATGTGATGCCCCGGCTCAACTTCTGGCAATTCCTGCGCGCCGTGCCAGATTCAGTCGCTTTCTCCGGTGTGCAATTCATTGGCGTCTTCATCGCCATGGTCTTCTTCCTCGGCGACATCCTCATGAGCGCGCGCCTCATCATCATCGGCATCTTCGCTGTCATCGACCGTTTCCGCAAGCCGCATCGGCCCGCCTCACCCGGATACAATCCGCGCATTGCCGTTCTCATCCCCGCCTACAACGAAGAGACGGTCATCGTGCGCACCATTCGCTCTGTCCTCAACTCCGACTACAAGAACCTCCACATCATCGTCATCGACGATGGCTCGTTTGATCGCACCTACGACGTCGCCCGCCAGGCCTACGCCCCGGAAATTGCAGCCGGTCGACTCCAAGTCCTCACCAAGGCCAATGGTGGCAAGGCCGCGGCTCTCAACTACGCACTCAATCTTCTTGAAGAGGATGTCTATATCGGCATCGACGCCGACACTGTCATCGCCGCGGACGCCATCTCCAAGCTCATCCCGCATTTCGAAGACCCGCGCATAGGCGCCATCGCCGGCAATGCCAAGGTGGGCAACCGCGTCAATCTCTGGACTCGCTGGCAGGCGCTCGAATACATCACAAGCCAGAACTTCGAGCGCCGCGCACTCGACCTTTTCCACATCGTTACTGTCGTTCCCGGCGCCATCGGTGCGTGGCGCACAGCGGCCGTCAAAGCTGCCGGTGGCTATCCTCTCAACACCGTCGCGGAAGACGCCGACCTCACCATGAATCTTCTCGAGCAAGGGTTGCGCGTCGACTACGAAGATCGCTCGCTGGCCTTTACTGAAGCGCCAATCAATGCCAGGGGCCTCATGCGGCAGCGCTTCCGTTGGTCCTTCGGTACGCTGCAGGCAATCTGGAAGCATCGCGCCGCCTTCACCCGCAACAAGGCCATGGGCCTCTTTGCGCTGCCCAACATCCTCATCTTCCAGATGTTTCTGCCGCTGGTTTCTCCGTTCATTGACCTTATGTTCTTCACTGGCGTTGTCACTTACTTCATCAATCGCTACTACCACCCCGACTCAACCTCCGCCGCCAGCTTTGAAAAGCTGCTTGTCTTCTTTGTGGGCTTCCTGCTTCTCGACTTCGTTACCTCCTCGCTGGCCTTCTCGCTGGAGCGCCGTCACCCCGCCAACAAGGGCGACCGCTGGCTTCTCTTCCACATCTGGCTGCAACGCTTCGCCTACCGCCAGGTTTTCTCCATCGTCCTCTTCAAGACGCTGAAGCGCGCCATTGACGGCAAGCCCTTCAACTGGGACAAAATCCAGCGCACGGCCAAAATGAGCAAAGCCACTGAAGCGCTGACTGAAACGCCTTAGCCGTGGGGCGAAGGAGCGGAACGCGAAGTGATCTATCAAGAGGTTTTGAAGAGAGATCGTCAAGAGATTGAACTGCTGCTATCAGTGGGGCGAAAGTCCGACATCCAGGGTGCTTTGCTCAGTGCCGCGTATTACGAACCTGAATGGCGGTGGGTTCAAGGGCAGTGTCTCAACCATCTAAGCCACTCTGATCCGGACATCCGCTACATTGCTGCCACATGTCTCGGGCACATTGCCCGAATTCACAGACAACTGGACGTTGAATTGGTTCTACCAAGACTGCACGAGCTCAGAGCCGATCCTTTGGTCGCAGCAGGTGTCAACGATGCATTGGACGATATAAAGTTCTTCTTGAAATTTCAATAAGTACCTTTGTAAGACGTAATCTAAAGACATGATCAGCGAAGCAGTCAAGGAGCTTCAGGCGGAGTTGGCGAAGTCCGACGGGGGCAGTCTTCACCCAGCGAGCGAAGACGATATTAGAAAGGCAGAGTTGTTTGGCTTCCCAAACATGCTGGTCGATTTCTATCGCGAGTACGCGCCGGACGCAGCCGACGGGCGCGTTGAGCTCGATCAGAGGATTTGGTCTGTGCAGAATGCCATCGAAGAGAACAAAGATTATGTCCCCGGCGCTGAACTTTTCCCGTTGGGTTACGTGGTCTTCGCGAGCAACAAGTTCGGAGATGCGTACTGTATCGATACTGTCCACATAGGCTCTTCTGGCGAGTATTCAATTGTTCTTTTTCCTCACGACGCCATCGAAGAGGGCGCATCGCTTGAGGACGTCGAACAATTCCGTCTGACCGTCGCCACCACTCTTGAAGACTTTCTCTGGAACTTTGCTCGCAGGACACTTGTCGAGAAAGCAAGGTACCGCTGAGCGTCAAACAAAACCGCATACGACTGTTGCGTCCCGGAACTTTCCAATTCATTACATGTCCCAACTCTCCAAAGTCGAACTCCACCTCCACCTCGACTGCTCGCTCAGCTTTAACGCCGTCTCGCAGCTCGCCCCGCACGTCTCGCGCGAAGAATACGACACCGAATTCGTAGCCCCAGCTCAATGCGCCAGCCTCGCCGACTTCCTCACCCGCGCGCCCCGCGGCTTCCAGCTCATGCAGACGGAAGACGCCCTCCGCATCGTCGTTGAAGACGTCTTCGAACAACTGGCCCGCGACAAGGTAATCTACGCCGAACTCCGCTTCGCGCCACTCCTGCATCTCCTTAACGGACTCACGCCCGAAGCGGTGGTCACCGCCGTCGATCGCGCCACCGAGCAATGCATTCGCGACACCGGCATTGAAGCCCGCCTGATCCTCTGCACCCTCCGCCACTTCACCCAGGACCAAAGCCTGCAGACGGCGCACCTCGTCCATCGATTCCAGGGCACACGCGTCGCCGCCCTCGACATTGCCGGCGACGAGGCAGGCTTTCCCATCGACGCCCACATCGCCGCCTTCCGTTATGCAATCGACCGCGGGCTATATCGCACTGCCCACGCCGGAGAAGCCAGCGGCGCGACCAGCGTATGGGAAACCCTGCGATCTTTTCAGCCCACGCGTATCGGCCACGGTGTGCGCAGCTATGAGGACCCTTTGCTCGTCGATCACCTCAAGCGCGAGCGCATCCATCTTGAAGTCTGCCCTACCAGCAATGTGCAGACCCGCACCTGCCTTACCTATGCCGATCACCCCGTCGATTGCCTCTACCGCGCCGGTGTCTCTCTCGGAATCAGCACCGACACGCGCACCATCACCAGCGTGACTTTGGAGCAGGAGTACACACGCCTCCGCGAAAATTTCCGTTGGACCGACGAGGATTTACTGGCATGCAATCGTGAAGCCCTGCGTGCCGCCTTCATTGATGAGCCAACGCGCACACGCCTGCTCGCACAGCTCTCTGCAAATTGATTCAACTCCCCCAAGCGCTCAAAGCCTGCGGCGATACAACCAACGCACAGCCACAGATCATCTGAGTTGCCTGAGGGAGAATAGGCATGCCAACAGCAGCAAAAGAGAAGTCCACGCGAAAATATTCGCCGTCCGCCGGAAAAAGCGTTGAGAGAGAGATGAAGGCAATGAAACAAGGCAAGCTCAAAAGCGGCCGCAGCGGCAAGACCGTTATCAATCGAAAGCAGGCCATTGCCATCGCACTTTCAGAAGCGAGGAAGTCGGGCAAGAAGGTCCCAGCCAAAGAAACGTCGTAACAGTGAAATCGAAACATCCCCGGAAAAAGCCGGATGCCGATGCATGATTCACGAGTCCTATTTCTTGGCCGCACCACTCTCGACGTTCTTTACCAGCTCGACCGTCTTCCTGACGAAGACACCAAGGTTTACGCAGAATCGCTCCCTCGATCGCGGCCGCCGTTTCGAAATCGAGATAGCCCCTGTCGCCGCAACCGACACGCTCCGCGCCGGCGACGTTCTCCACGGCGCATTCTGTCACCATTTTGCGCGCAGTCGGGAGTTCGAGCGTGCGCTTCGCTGGGCCTCGCAAATCGCAACCCTGTCGTGCCAGAGTCTCGGCACAGAGGCATGGGCGAATCAGCCGGGGATTCCATCAGTCAACTAACCTCAAATCCCACCAGCTTTTTCTGGGGAATCAATCTGGATGACTCCCCAAGTCCCGAAACTATTCGATCTTCGATATTGTTGCTTTTGGCAATTATCTCCGTATAGACTCCTTCTATGGCGGTCAGAAATGTCAAGGAAGAAGCGCAGGTCTCCGCGGTCCGGGAGTTCAATCGCTTTTATACAGCGCGGCTGGGCCTGCTGCGCAAGCGGCATCTTGACGGCGACTTTTCGCTCAGCGAGGCGCGCATCCTGTATGAGATTGGAGCCAGTCCAGGGCTGACCGCTTCCTCCTTGCGCAACACGCTTGGTCTTGACCCTGGATATCTCAGCCGATGCCTCGCACTATTAGCCAGACGGAAGCTCGTGCGCCGGGCAACTTCCAACCGGGACGGCCGCGAGAAGCTGCTTACGCTTTCGCCTGCGGGGGATAAAGTCGTAGCCCAGTTGAACGAGCAATCATCGTTACAGATACAAGA
>JBEKPF010000030.1:0-64673 GCA_049521035.1 Occallatibacter sp.
ACAAGAAAATGGAGACCCTCCATTTTCTTCCAATCCGAATAGTTCATCAGGACGACAGCGTCCTAACGGAAACTTTTGTCCGGCAGAATACAGCGTGTGCAACTGAACACAACATCCATATGTTGGATATGGCACTGATCTTTGTCGGGAGTTGCTGGTTGAACATGGCAGCATTATGACTAGCGTGACTCTTGTTGAGCTTTCTTCTACTTCTCGGGTTGATGCACGGGGCGGAAATCGAGGTTGAGATGGCAAGAACTCGTTGGATTATCTGGTTGCTACTCCTGTTGCAACAGCCGCTACTTCACGCAACAGAACTGAGAATTCGCGCGGTTTACGCTTCACACATAGGTGTTTCTGACCTAGAAGTGACCGTGCGCAGTTTGGAAAATGCGACATCGCCGCAGCGATATTTCACGGATTCTTCGGGGTGGACGCCATTTTTAAAATTTCCCAACGGGTTGTATCAAGTGCGAGGAATTGGTAAAGGCTTTATGAACGCGGTTAGTGAGGTGTTCATCGATGACTCGACGACAGAAGTTGTGCTAGAGATGCGAACGAAGCCAAATATCGATGGCCCAGGTATAGATTCTCCACCGTCATCGCCTCTCTTGAATCAAGTCACTGGACCAGCTCGGAAGCTGAGTATACATTTCCACTCAATCATAGCGCCAAAAACGTCAATTGCGCGGGCACGTATTCTGTTTCGGGATTCAGAGGGAAACGGAGAAAAATGGATTGAAACGGACTCTTCTGAAACGATTGCTGTTGATTTGCCAGAGGGGCCGACTTTTCTTGCCCTGCCGATGGTTATTCTGCCTATTGACAGAACGATATTCGCCTTTGTCCTACTTCAAGACTGTTCCACATCCGAATCCTTGGGGATTTTCCCACACGGTGCAGTATGTGTGCCGATCAGGAATTCTTCCGCAGAGATCGAGATCCCGATACCAATCCCAACCTCTCAAGGACACGGGCAGGTGGCCCGGTCATCAGAATCAGAATGAGACAGGTGACCCAGTCATAAAGGAGTCGAAGCTGTGCCCCATTCATCGCAGACAGGTGGCCCAGTCATAAAGGAGTCGAAGCTGTGCCCCATTCATCGCAGCTTTATCGCGATGAGTGGGCGGTTCAAGTCTAAGATAGAGTTATGCCGTCCGGTTTGAAGCGGTTCCAGAAGGCCGAGACTCTTCACTTCATCACCTTCAGTTGCTACCACCGGCGTCCGTTTCTTGAAGAACCCGCCCTCAAAAATACCGTCGAAGCAATTCTGGAACAAATTCGGAATCGGCATCAGGTCAGGGTATATGCGTACGTGCTGATGCCCGAACATGTCCACCTGCTTATCAACGAGCCCCCGTCCATCCTCGTCGCGCAGTTTCTCAAGGTCCTCAAGCAAACCACTTCCCGCAAGCTGAGAGGCGATCGTCCGCAATTCTGGCAACCCCGCTATTTTGACGCAAACGTCCGCGACGAGGCGGACCGGTCCCAGGTCATCCGCTACCTCCACCGCAACCCCATCAAGCGCGGCCTAGTCGAGAAACCCGAAGACTGGCCGTGGTCCAGCTTCCGCCACTATGCCACGGGAACGGCGGGCACAGTACAAATCGAATCCAAGTGGACGGCGTTTCGGCGCGGGAATCAACTGCCTGATCATCTCCGCTACACCCAAACGGGCGACTGAGATTTGTCCTCTCCCACCCAGTTGGCTCTCATTCCGTCCGCGTATCCACAGTCAGCCCAAACTCGGAAAACCCACACATTCTCATAACCTTACGCCTGCTTTACTTGCCGTTTCAGCATCTCCCACAAAAACACCGTTCAATTCCCAGCAACCCTTTTGCTTAATTCGGCACCTTTCCAGGTGCCAATTCGCGAATGCAGCAGGCCCAGAAGGTTAACCCCTCCAATTTCTGCAACCGCCCAGGCCAACATTTCGCACAATTCGCCCCCCCCCAGGCGACCGTTTACCGGGTTCCGCCCACCCCTCCAGGTCACCATTTCGCAGCACGTGCCCCCAACCTCTGACGTCACATTCCAACATCTCGCAAGAGTGATATCATGGCCCGTCATTTTCAGACAATGGGGGACGATGTGAGAAAAAGCATTTTGCTGCTGATCTGTGGATTGGCATTTTTGACTGGCTGCCAAAGCAGCGGGGACAAAGCCGCCGGCATTCCCGTAGGGCCCAAATGGAAGGGACTTCCTTATCGTCTCGCGTTTGATTCCAAGGAACCCGCGCCCAGCCCGGAAGGCATCACTCTTCCAGCCATCAAATTCACCGCGAACCCCAACGCGTTGGAGAAGAGGGTCACCATCATCGTCCGCTACGACTCATCCGCCGTGAAGTCTGACAAGCTGATCATCAATCAGTTCGTCATGGCCCCCGTCGATATCTCCGGCGAAGAGGGAACCCTTCCCGCCGACTACATGGAACAGGCCGACAAGGGCCTCGCGCAGCTGGCCGGAACCTACTGCATGAAGGGCAAGATCAAGGCCACCATCGTGATGGTTCGGTCGTCGATTTCCCCGCAGCCCGGCGACGCTGAAATCAATGACAAGCGCCTGTCCGACCCCGTGACCACCGAAGTCGACATCAAGAAACCCAAGAAGGGCTGCTAGCACCAGAATACCCGGTCGCACTCAACCTACGCCCGCAGAGTCAGTTCTCCGGCGACGTCAATCTCCGTGCCTGACCAGGCCGGAGATTGACGTGGTCAGTCCACTGTTCCCCACCCTTGCCCCCCAAGGTTCGCCTGTGCCACTCCGCACACCTCCCCGTAACAGGAAAATGCTAGCCTTGAGCTGAAGCATTCTCTCCCGTCGACCCCGGAGGCTTGCGCTCGAGGCCTGAATCCCTTGGCTGTCCCACCCCCCCAGCCGCAAGAACCGCGCCCCCTCACCCGCCCCCGCAGGCAACAGATTCCGTCTGCTCGCGTACGTGGTCACCGCAAGCTCGCCGGGCGCTTTACCTTCGCTGTTCTGCTCACGCTGGCCATCATCACCGGCTCTCTCGCCGGCCTCACTCTCGTTTATTCCGTCGATCTACCTCAGATCAACGACCTCGAACGCTTCCGCCCCTCCACCACCACTGATCTCTACGACCGCAACGGCAAGCTCATTGGCTCCTTCGCCCTCCAGCGCCGCGAAATTGTCGGCTTCAACGACTTCGCTCCCATCCTCCGCCAGGCCGTCATCTCCATTGAAGACAAATCCTTCGAGTCCCACTGGGGAATCAATGTCTTCCGCGTAGCCGGCTCAGCCTGGCACGACATTCGCTCCCACGGCCGCGCTCAGGGCGCCTCTACGCTCACCATGCAGCTCGCGCGCAACCTCTTTCTTTCCTCTGAGCGCACCGCCGCCCGCAAAGTGCAGGAAGCCTATCTTGCCATCCAGATTGAGCGCGCCTTCACCAAGGAGCAAATCTTCACCCTCTACGGCAACCAGATCTACCTCGGCAGCGGCATGTACGGCTTTGAAGCGGCCTCGGAGTTCTTCTTCTCTAAGCACGCCAAGGACCTCAACCTCACTGAGGCTGCTCTACTCGCCGGCATGCCCAAAGGCCCCAGTGCCTATTCGCCCTTGCTCAATCCTGACAAAGCTATCCGCCGTCGCAATTTAGTCCTCTCTGAAATGGAGTCAGACGGCGTCATCACCCACCAGCAGGCCGAGCAGGCACGTCAGGCTCCGCTCGGTCTCCACATCGCCCAGCCAGAGATGTCCGTAGCGCCCTGGTTCCAGGAAGAAGTCCGCCGCGAGCTCGAGAAGCGATTCGGCTCCGAAGAGGTTCACGAGGCCGGCCTCAAAGTCGAAACCACCCTCGACCTCGATCTCCAGCAAACCGCCAACCGCGCCGTTACAGATGGTCTAGCCGCCTACGAACGGAGGCACGGCTGGAAAGGACACGCGGGCCCCGGACACGAGGGCCCTGGCAAGCTCGAAAATGTCCTCGACGCCTCCGTCACCATCGACGACTACCGCCATCCCGACTGGGCCATGAAAACTCCGCCCGGCGGCTACGTTCACGCCATCGTCACCCGTGTCCTGCCACTTGAGATTCACGCCCGTATCGGCCCGCCCGATCAGCCGAACTCTGAGGTCGTCCTTCTCCCTGAAGACTGGCAGTGGACCGGCCAGCGCTTCGGCGACTCCCTCGTCAAGCCCGGCGACATCATCTACGTCCAGCTTTCTACAAACACTGAAGGCTCCGTCCACCGTGCCTCCCTGCAGCAGGACTCAGGTGCCCAGGGCTCGCTCATGGCCATTGACAACTCCACCGGCGACGTCCTCGCCATGGTCGGTGGCCGCGACTATGCCGTCTCCGTCTTCAACCGTGCCACCCAGTCCGAGCGCCAGACCGGCTCCAGCTTCAAGCCTTACGTCTACACCGCAGCCATCGAGGCCGGAGCCAAACCCACGGACATCATTGTCGACGGCCCGGTGAGTTTCGGCGGATACACCCCACACAACTACGAGAACGACTACAAGGGCGCCATGACTCTCACCAGCGCCTTTGCCGAGTCGCGCAACATTCCAGCTCTCAAGCTCGCCGCCCGCGTCGGCATTCACGACGTCATCGACGTCACCCACCGCTTCGGTGTTACCTCGAACATCCCTCCCTATCTGCCGATCGCCATCGGCGCCGTTGAAATCAATCTTGAGGAGCAGGTCGCCTCTTATGCCGTCTTCCCCAACGACGGCATACGTGTCGCGCCCCGCCTCATCCGCAAAGTCTCCAATTCTGACGGCATCACCCTTTGGGAAGATCCGCCCGCCGTCACTGAAGTCATTAGTCAGGACACAGCCCGCACCATGATGATTCTCCTGCGCGCAGTCACCGCCCACGGCACAGGCGCGGCGGCTTCGCAACTCAACCACCCTCTCGGCGGCAAAACTGGAACCACCAGCGACTACACCGACGCCTGGTTCCTCGGCTTCTCGCCCTCCGTCACCTGCGGCGTCTGGGTCGGTTATGACAGCCGCGAGTCTCTCGGCGACAAGGAAACCGGCGCCAAAGCCGCACTCCCCATCTGGATGAATGTCATGAAGGCAGCCATCGCCGGTAAAGATGACGAGCACTTCCTCGGCGACGACGAGTCAACTACTTCCCTCGAAAAAGCCGCCGCATCACCAGCGCCTCCCGCGCCCGCAGTGCCCCCAAAGAAACCAGGTTCCACAGCCGCTCGCCAATCCCCGGCAATACCCGCAACCAGCCCAACCTCTGTAGCGTTGCATTCCGCCGTAGGGACGCATCCCGCCGACAAAGCGCCAGACCCGAAGGCCAAGCCAGCGGTCGCAGTCGTCCCGGCCCGCCCCATCAGTCCAAAATTGCCCTCTCCAAGTTCAGCCGAACCCAAAACGGTCGCGCCAACAGCTGGTAACCCCACCCCCTCTCAAGCCAAATCCATTCTGCCCAAGTCCGCGCAGCCCAAGTCCCCCCAATCCGGATCCCCGCAGTAAGATTGTCTCCAGCGATTGATCGCCAAGGAGCATTCCCCATGCCGGAAGCCGTTCTCGTCAGCGCCGTACGCACGCCCGTCGGCCGCGCCCCCAAGGGCGCTCTTTCTACCTCACGTCCCGACGATCTCGCCGCACTGGCCCTCAGCGCAGCTTTAGACAGAATTCCCGCTCTCGATCGCGCCGAAGTCGACGATGTCATCCTCGGTTGCGCTCAGCCCGAAGGCGAACAGGGCTGGGACATCGCCCGCTGGGCCGCTCTGCGTGCTGGCTTGCCTGTCGACGTTCCCGGAGTCACCGTCAACCGGCTTTGCTCCTCCGGCCTCGAAGCCGTTGCCCTCGCCGATCTGCGCATTCGCTCCGGTGGCGACCGCGTCGTCATCGCCGGTGGCGCAGAGACCATGAGCCTGCTCCCCTTCGGCGGCCTCAAACCCAGCCCCAATCCCTACATGGCCGAGCACTACCCCGCCTCGCTACTCACCATGGGACTCACCGCCGAGCGCGTCGCCCGACACTACAGCGTCCCTCGCCAGGATCAAGACGCCTTCGCCCTCCGCAGCCATCAGAAGGCCATCGCCGCCCAGTCCGCCGGACGTTTCGCCGAAGAGCTGGTTCCAGTCACGATCACCACCGCGGTTCCAAGCGCAAAGGCAGGCAAGCCAACCGTATCGGAGTCAATCTTCTCCGCCGACGAAGGCCCGCGCGCCGACACCTCCGCCGAAGCCCTCGCCAAGCTCAAGCCCGCCTTCGCCGCCCAGGGAACCGTCACCGCCGGCAACTCCTCGCAAACCTCTGACGGCGCCGCGGCCGTTGTTTTAATGGATTCCTCCCGCGCCCAGGAACTGGGCATCAAGCCCCTCGGCCGACTAACCGCCTATGCGGCAACTGGCTGCCTGCCTGAAGAGATGGGCATCGGCCCAGTCAGCGCCATCCCTAAAGCATTGAAGCGCGCCGGACTCACCATCGACCAGATCGGTCTCATCGAACTCAATGAAGCCTTCGCCGCGCAAGTCCTCGCCGTCGTCCGCGAGCTAGCCCGGAACGGCTGCGAAATCGACCCTGACCGCGTCAACGTCAACGGTGGCGCCATCGCTCTCGGCCATCCTTTAGGCTGCACCGGCGCCAAGCTCACCGCCACGCTCTTACACGAGATGCACCGCCGCAACGTTCGCTATGGCATGGTCACCATGTGCGTAGGCGGCGGCATGGGCGCCGCCGGTATCTTCGAACTACTGAATTGAAGGCTTGAAGAACCTGCTTATAGCTTTCTGCAAATATCTGTCACCCTGAGCGCAACGAGTCGAAACCGCCGCTTCGGGACCTGCATTTGCATTTGTTTTCCTTTCAGAAAGCGCCCACCATCACCCAATCGGCGCCAAATGCTTAGTCTTCGAATACGTATAAATAATCCGGTGCGCCACCGTAATCGTCGACAGCGCAGCCAGCACCCAAAGCACCGGTGCCATCACGCCCCAGTGATTAAACAGCGCGCCCAGCAGTATCAGCACAATCCGCTCCGGCCGTTCCATGAACCCCACCTTGCACTGTCCAATCAGTGCCTCGGCCCGCGCCCGCGTATAGCTCACCATCAGCGACGTCACCATCACAAACGCCACCAGCACCACATACCGCATCCGATTGATCCGCCCGTAGTACACCAGCAGCCCAAAGAAAAGCACCACATCCGAGTAGCGGTCGATCACCGAATCAAAGAACGATCCAAACACCGTCACCTGGTTATTGCGCCGTGCCACGCGCCCATCCACCATGTCGAAGATGCCTGCCCCAAAAATCACCAGCCCCGCATAAAAGAACATCCGCCCCGCGTTTGTCGTATCGGCGTGCGCAAACAGCACCGCGGCCACAATGTTGATCATCAGGCCAATAAAAGTAAGTACGTTGGGAGAGATGCGGGTCAGCGCCAATCCATGCACAATGCGATCAAGAAGCCAGCCGCAGGCGCGGCCGAAAGCGCTGGTCCAGGTCATTCCGGTGCTTCCTTATTTCTTTTCGCCGACGGCGCCGTTGCTCTCGGCGGCCTCAGCTTCATCGTGAATCGTCGTCAGTTTTAGAATCTCAAGCTCGCGTTTCCCATTGGGAGTCACAATGTGGGCCACGTCGCCCACCCGCTTGCCCACCAGCCCGCGTCCAATCGGCGACGTCGTCGAGATCAGCCCCTTCGTCACGTCCGATTCCTCGCTCGTCACCAGCCGGTACACAATCTCCTCGTCCTTGGTCGTGTCGAACACCACCACCGTCGATCCAAATCCCGCCTTGTCCCTCGGAATGTTGGTCAGATTCACCAGCGACAACTCCGCCATCCGCCGCTTCAGTTGTCCCAGCCGCGCGTTGACAAAATCCTGCCGCTGCTTCGCCATGTGATATTCGGCGTTTTCCGACAGGTCTCCCATCGCCACGGCCTTCTTGATCTCCGCGGGAAGCTCGTGAGAGAGCTCGTGTTCCAGAACGGCAATCTCTTCGAGAAGTTTTTTCTTTATATGTTCAGGCATCCAACATCCGTCAGCGGTGAGCGCGCCTGCTCCAGCCGCAAGAAATAGAAAAACTCAACATCCCATTATACGCGGATGCTCGGGAAGACCGGAAAAAGCGGCGGTTGAGGGGCACAGCGTCGGAAGAGGAGAATCGGCTATTCTTGGTGCCAGTGAAACTCTCAAAGCTGACCTGGACTGGAATCGTTCTGCTGGTTGCGGGCATTGCTGTATCGGGAAGTTGGGCGGCCTGGGTAGAGACTCGGATTACGACACCCATCGACCTCCCGGTATCTCTGAAGCTCGGCCATGCTCATACCGAAAAATTCAAAGTCAATTTGCATCACGCTTACATAGTCGAGATCGAGGCCAAGAAGAGGATACCTTTTGACGAGTTGAACTGCCTGCTCGGAGTTACGACCGATCCGGCAAATGTGTTGGGGAAGAAGTGTGAGAAATCGCCTGTGGTTAACGTGAATTGGACGCTGCGAAGTGGGAACGAGATTGTCGGGGGAGCAGCATCGAGCGGCACGACCAGCGCAGGTGGGTGGGGCGATGAGACAGTTGAGCGCATTTTAGGATCCTTTGAAGGTGAGAGCGGGCGCAGTTACGTTTTAGACTTCGAATCCCTCGCCGATGGAAGTGCGCTCGCAGCGACAGACCCACACCTAAAGGTAAGAGTTAGCGCAACCTTTGACGAGGACATGATGGTGGGTTCGCTTCTGTGGTTCTGGCTCTGGGTGGCAGTTGCGGTGGCGGGTCTTGTGCTCCTAAGCATGTCCGCCGTCCGGTCTCTGTGGCGGAAGAAGACGTTTTTTCGAAATTAATATCCGTCGAATGTGCCAGGGGCCCAGGTCTCGCGTCAGAGATCCGGGAGTCTTCTCCTACGCGGTCCACGCCCGCAGTCCAACTCTCACGCAATCGCAGCGATCCCGCGCTTGGCTGCAATAGAAAGCAGCTTGGCAGCCGGTCCGCTTGGCTGTTTCTCGCCCCGTTCCCACTTGCTCACAACGCCCGTGGTCACATTGAGATGCGCAGCAAATACAGACTGACTGATCGCCGCCTCGGTTCGAATCCTCCGAATCATGGCTGGAGATAATTCGATGATGGGAGTCAGGCATTCCTGATCGAACTCTTTCATCGTTGTGTTATCGATCATTCCAGCTTTATGAAGCCCCTCAGCGGCCTCATGGATCGCCGCGGAAGCGGCGCTCCGATAGGTTCTTGCGGGCGCCTCAACCGTCCTGATTCTGACTCCGATTCCTTTTGTCGATCTCTTCACGACTGACTTCTTCATTTGGCCTGCCACTTTTCCCTTCCCTTGCCTCGATGGCTGCAAGTTTTTCTTACGGCTTAGCTTTTCCTACAAAATCCACAGCTTGAGAAGCCTTGATCTCAACCAGTTCGCCATCTCTTACAAGCCTATCCATCTCAAGCTCCGAACGTTCCAAGTAGATCTTCGCGAGCCGCTTGAACGCTTTTAGATCCCTTTCATCAATGTTAGCCATCCGGGGAATTGGATTGCCTGCTTCCACTCTAATTTAGGCCTGTACCAGCTCCTAACTCCTTCCAGTACACCCCAAAAACCATGAGGAAGGGATAAGCCGTGCCAAAACGCCGCATTCTCCACTGAAGTTTTTCCTGAATCTGCCGATAGAGACAGAGAGGAGTCCCGGCGGAGTGGTGCGTGCATCCGCGGCTGCCCAAACGTCTTCGCTTGTCAGGGCAGACCGGTGCCAGCCAAAGCTCATCGCAAGCCGAAACTCTTCGTGGAGATCAGGAAATGATGAAAATCGTCGCCTTAACTCTTCTATTTGTAGCAAACGCTGTCTTGGTAATCATCGACAGACGCGGCCGCGAATCCCTCGAAAAGCGTCTGATGGAGCCTGACAAAGAAGATCGTTGAAGTCGTACCTGGCAACTGCAAGTGCTATCCTCCAGAGTCATCGCAATTGCAAGTCGCGAGGTCCCCCAATGCGAGCGTTCGACAGGCTGATTGAGGCGGCAAAAACCGGTGTGGCAACAGATGTCCGGGCTATCATTGAGCGTCACCCGAGACTCATCAACAAGAGAGACAGGCACGGAGCCACGCCGCTTCACCACGCGGCCTTTGGCGGACACCGCCAGCTCGCCCAGCTCCTGGTGCAGCTTGGCGCCGATATCAACGCCATTGACGAGGAATTCGGAGCCACCCCCGCCGGCTGGGCAATCGAGTATCTGCGCGAGATCGGCGGCTTCCTGGGAATCGAACTCGCCGACCTCTCCTATGCCATCGAGCGAGGACACGTCGAATGGGTTGCGCGATTCCTCAAGCGCTTCCCCGCTCTTCGGGAAGCCCGCGACCCGCAAGGCCGCCCCTTCAAGCTCCTCGCCCAGCACTCCGGCAATCTGGAAATCCTGAGACTCTTCACCCCCGACATAACGCTCTAGCGCCATGGTCGTTCACCGCTCTCGCCACCCCGGAAGAAACTGTCTACCTCACTTCTCCAATGCACTGCAAGTCCAAAGACGTGACCGCCCTTAAAAATCAGATTTGGATTTTGTGCTAACTTTGCGCTTCCTTCGTCTCCTGTGCTTCGATATACGGAAAAACGAACGGCGAGCGGATTCGAAGTCAGATTCTTACGGCTTTTTGACGGGCTGCGCTTCGTGACGCGAAGAGTCCAATTCCAAACAGGCGGCATCCCCATCGTGACTCGGATTTTCGGCTTTCCAATTCATCGCGATTGGTTTGATCGATCGTATATCTATGGATTTGGATATGCAGTAGATGGCCACGGCCTTTCGCAGATGTTCCAGTTCAACTATCCAGGTATCCAGGCGAAAAGCAGATCATCTTAGCAAACCATGTACACAAAGAGGAGGTCGCGGCTTTCCTCAAGCACTTGGATCAAGCGGGATTCAGCTACAACGAGTCCTGGGAAAGACCCCTCAGGGGGCCCGGTGTCATCCTCAGGTAAGGAACTCCACAAATGCGCCCTGATTAACCCTTGATCTGGCCTTATTTCGAACCTTGCGTCTACGTATAGCAGTCTCTAGTGACCATTTTCGCAGTCCAACAGCACTACATTTTCAAAGGCAATTCCACGACCGCGCCGAACGCAGGCTTCCAAGCCTCAATTCCCAATCTTTTTCGAGACTTATAAGGCTGCTGTTTTTGCAGCCAGCACAAATTCCTCTGTGGACCAAATCCCTATTCCCTGTTTAACTATTTATTCTCGTTCCCCGTAAGCCGAAACGTAATCGTTCCCCAGAACAGCCGCGCCCGCATTTGCACCGGCAAATGCCGATCATCGTCCGTGTACCAGATCCAGATGTTCCCGCGATTCTTCACCACGCCCGCTGCGGCCGTTGGCTGCACGCGCAGCGTCTTGAACGTTCCCAGCGTGGTTTGGATCTGCTCCCGGCCTTCCACCTTCATGGTCACCGGAACGGTGTGCATCGCGTCCACCACCGGCAGAATGAAGGTCTGTCCCAGCGCCATCGGCTGCGACGACGCATAAAAAACTCCGGTCAGCAAATCGGTCAGGCAGCCCTGGATCGGCACCTCAAGATGCTTGGTCTGGCCCGTAACCATGTTCTTCTCGTCCAGAATCGACTTACCCTGCGCGTAGTCCAGCTTCAGGGTCGAGTTGATCTGACGCCGCCCCTCCACCGTCTGCTTGTCGAACTCATACGTGCAGCCCTTCTCGCGGTCAAAGGTCGACTGAAACTTGTCGCCTACATGGAAAAGAAGGTTGATCGCGCCCACCGTATCCGCATTTGCCGTAATCTGTTCGCTGTTGCCCGTCGCATCAAAATGCAGAACCGCCGTCCCTGCCGGAAACACTCTCCAGTCCACGGAGTAGGTAAGAGTCTGCTTTTGCGGGAAGCTGAATCCGGGGCGCGGGGGCGAAAGCGGGGCGATCTGCTGGCCTGGTGCCTGACCGGGTGCCTGGCCATATCCCACGGCGGCCAGGGCAAGAGCGCAAAGAATCAGTGCTGCCTGCAAGCGCGTCTTCACCGTTGGGCATGACTCCTTAGCATTGGATTTGTGTCGCTGGAAAATCGCTCGTCGCAACTCCTCATCGCGCCCCTCATCTCACCCCATTGACGAGCGCCGCGAGAGCAGGCCGCAGGAAGAGCAGGCTGATGTAAAGTAATGCGGCCCCAATAGCAGCATTGTACTCGCGGTGCCGAAGGTAGAGCGAAAGCGAGAAGGCACCGTCAGTGCTCTGACCCTTTGGATTGACTCCGGCGGAAAGCCTTGGAATCAGCCGGGGCACACGCCGGGAATACACTTCGAACTCAGGAAAAGTCGCGCGCAGAAATCGCTCCTCAGACGCGATCACCGGTATATAGATCGCTGCAAAACCAGCAGTTAGCACCAGCACAACCGGCCAGCTCAGCAGTGCAACCGCAAAGCCAGCCGCAATAAGCATGGACCCCAGGTAGAGCGGATTGCGCGTGTAAGCATACGGCCCGGTCTGCGTCAGTTCGCGATTCTTTCTCACGTAGCCCGCCGCGTACCCGCGCAGCCAAAGTCCCGGCGCCACCAGGGCCACGCTCCAAACTAAAGCAGCAGGGATCGGCGCGCGCCGCCACAGCTCAAATAGATAGAGAGCCGCCGTCAGAAAACCCAGCGGCACCCGAACTCGGCGCGCCACTTTTTGCCAGCGCTCAATCCAATCCGGAGTCGAAGCACCGCCAGGCTCGCTCATGCGCCCGGCTCCCCGGCTAGTAATTCATCCGCCGCGCGGAGCACCTCTTCCGGCTCGATCGTCAGCAGCCCAGCCTCCGGCTCCTCGCGACGTGTATGGTCACGCTTGCTCTCCGGGCTGCGCAGCACTCTGAACCTTGTCCCGAACGGCCCGTTGCGGCCGGGATCTGTAGGCCCATAAATGCCTATAACCGGCCTCCCCAGCGCACAAGCCATATGCAGCGGTCCCGTGTCTCCCGCAATGCAAAGCGCAATGCGCCGCGTGACAGCAATCAATTGGGGAAGCGTGCAGCCCAGTAAAGTCGCTCCCTTCCCACCCGCTTCTGCAATCGATTCGGCCAGAGGCTCCTCGCGCGGACCGGCATTGACGATCACGCGAAATCCGCGCCCCGTAAGCCCCTGGGCGACGCTGGAATACCGCTCCACAGGCCAGCGTTTTGCGCCCCATCCCGCCCCTGGGTTAATCAGCACCACCGGCCCCGAACCTACGCGCTCCAGAGCTTGGTCTGCCCACTCCTCTGCGGCGGGGTCAACCGGCAGCAGAGGTGTTTCGGGGCGGAGGTCGTCGCCCGCCACAGCCGAAGCCAGCTCCACATCCTGCTCAATGACGTGGGCTCCCTGGGTTGCGACGCGCTCGGTATAGAGCCACCGAGCTGGCCGCTCACGGGGTTCCTCTTCGCCAATCAGGCGGAGGCTCCTGGCAAATCGGCCGATTACCGCCGACCGAATAGCACCTTGGAGATCAAGCACTGTTTCATAGTCAGCCTCACGAAGCGTGCGCCGCAAAAGCTTGATTTCACGATGGGTCTTCTCGCTGAACGGCGCTCCTCGCCACTCCCGTGTAGGGGCAAAGAGGAGGCGGTCGACCAACGGCCTGGATACCACACGGCCAAGAGCATCCTCCGCCGCCAGAAGCGCCTGCCATCGCGGCTCCACGACCCAGTCGATCACCCATTCCGGATGAGCCTTGCGCAGAGCCGTGACTGCCGGCAGCGCATGCAGAATATCGCCCATGGCGCCCAGCCGAACAATAAGCAAGCGAAACTTGGTCTGTGTTTGCAAGCTTCGATTTTCTCACAGCGTCGGCGGGCTCAGATCTCTGCGCCGGAGCGGAAAATCCAGATCTTCCAGGCCCAGATCTTCCAAGCAGAGTTTCGGATAGTCACGGCAACCCCACCTAACGGATTGCCCGTCGGTCTACGAGACTATTCGTTCCAAATAGCGAAATCGCCGGTTTGAAAATCCAAACAATCAATTATGATCTGTGGACACCCAGTCAGGAGACCCCCCGTGACGAGGCGAATCCTCAGTGCAGCTACTTCCCTTGCAGCGGTTGCGCTTTTCGCGATCGCGATTCCACACGTCGGGCTAGCCGCAAATAACCAAAATTTCTCCGGCAAGTTTTTGCACCCCGGCACCAAAGGCGACAGCGATTTCGATCCCGCCGTAACCCTCGACGTTGTTCAGACCGACGGAGCCATCGAGATCACCAGGGCCGACCCCGGCGGGAGCACCTCGAATCGATACCCCTTGAACGGTGCCGAAGAAGACTGTGTTGGCCCAGGCGGCGTAGCGGGCAAGTGCAAAGCGCAGTTTAAGGGCAAATTCCTGGTTCTGGAATCCACCGTGATCAGCAAAGATCTGACCTCCGGCTCCACTGTGCACATGCGCACAGTGGAGCAATGGCAATTGTCGTCAGACTCAAAGACTCTGACCATCAAGGTGCATGTAGATTTCCCCGACGGCCATTCAAGCACCTCGTCAGAAGGTCAGTCCTCGGACGCGAGCAAATACATCCGACAGTAAATCCGGAGAAATGCCTGCGGCTGTGGCTCTCAGATTCAGACACCGTTGATCAGTGTCAGCCCCGATTTGTCCTCAAATTACAGAATCTCCAATTCTTTACTTGCAAATTGGCAACCCTCTGTATTAGTGTTTGTGCCAACTAGAGAATGATCGTTTTTGACGAATTCAATCACTGAACTGATTATTTACCCCGGCACGTGATCTGCCCTCAAACCCAACATTCCGCAAGAGAAGGCACATGCTTTCTGTTGCTTCACAAAACCTTCACCCCAAAATCTCAGGAGGGCTGTATGACAGTCTTTGGTAAGCAACTGCGACTGCAGTTTGCTCTAATCCCTCACAAAGCCGTCGTTTTGGCCGTCGTTCTGGTTGCGTTTTTCAGCGCAACCGCATCCGCGCAAATCTTCTTCAGTCCGTATAAGGATGTAACCAACACTGCGAACTGGAACACCGGAGAACAGCAATCAGCGGTTACGGGAAGCACCCAGGCGGTAACCAGCGCCATGCCGGCCCTCGATTCGACATTGAGTTGGGCCTTCGCCACTGGCGACTGCGGGTCGGAGAACTGGGGCGGCATCTCGCCGTCTTTGGAATCTTCCAACGTGCAGGATTTCGTCAACGCCGGCAAGTACTACGTCGTCAGCACCGGCGGCTCGGCTGGCACCTTCGACTGCCCCAGCAACTCCGGGATGCAAACTTTCATTGACACCTACTACTCAGCCAACATGCTGGGAGTGGATTACGACATCGAGCTTGGACAGGACCAGGCCATCATCGACGACCTGATCAACTCCACCATTTATGCCGAACAGAAGTATCCAAACATGCGGTTCAGTTTCACCTTGCAAACAGAGGGTTCCTCGACAACCGGCTCGGATCTGAATAGTACGGGCGACACCGTGATGTCGGAGATCAGCCGTCTGGGTCTGGGCGGTAACTACTACATCGACCTGATGGCATTCGACTACGGTTCGGTCAGCTCCGGCACATGCGTTGTGTCGGGATCAGTTTGCGATATGGCTCAATCGGCAATTGCGGCTGCGGAATCTCTGCATTCCAACTTTGGCACTCCCTACAGCCACATCGAGCTCTGTCTGATGATTGGGCAGGCCGACGCCGGGGCGAGTGAAACCTTATCGCTGGCGAATGTTGACACGATTGTAGCGTGGGCGAAGGGCGTCGGCCTGGGCGGAATCCACTTCTGGTCCTTTGACCGCGATCAACCCAGCGCAAGCAGCAGCTCAACGGGCGACGGCACGTCGAACCCGGCACTCTCTTACACCGAGCGATTCGCCGCTGATCTGGGCAGCTGCACCGGCCCGGGCGGCTCATGCGGCTCATCGTCCGGCCAGCCGTCGTTCTCGTTGTCCGATTTGCCTGGCAGTCTGTCGATCGCGCAAGGAGCATCGGGCACCAGCACGATCACAGTTGCCAGCAGCGACGGCTTTGATTCGGCCGTATCCCTCAACGTCTCCGGCCTGCCTTCCGGGGTAACCGCATCGCTCTCCTCCAATTCGGTGACTCCTTCCGCCAACGGCAGCGCCACCTCGACACTGAAGCTGACAGCCAGCAGCTCTGCAGCGGCCGGCACGGCAACGGTGACCATCACCGGAACCAGCGGCAGCCTGACAACAACCACCACCTTGTTGCTCACCGTCACCAGCCCCAATGGGTGCGCGGCGGCATGGAGTTCCACGCAGGTTTACACGGCTGGCATGACGGCCAGCGAAAGTGGAATCGACTACGTGGCCAACTATTGGACCGAGGGAAATAATCCCGCCACCAACAACGGCGGCTCCGGCAGCGGTGAGCCATGGACCTCGCAGGGAGCCTGCGGTACGCAGTCGGCTTCGTTCACACTGTCGGATTCGCCTGGCAGTCTGTCGATTGCTCAAGGCACTTCAGGCACGAACACTATCACGGTCAATCCCGCAAATGGATTTAGCGGAAGCGTGACGCTTGCAGCCAGCGGCCTGCCCAGCGGCGTAACCGCGTCGTTCGGAACCAATCCCACAAATGGCACCAGCGTGTTGACGCTAACGGCGAGCAGCTCGGCAACAGCCGGCTCGTCAACGGTCACCATCACCGGGACCAGCGGCAGCCTTTCGGCCAGCACCACGATTGCGCTTACGGTGACCGGCAGCGGCACGCCATCCTTCTCGCTGTCGGATTCGCCCAGCAGTCTGTCCATCGTGCAAGGCGCATCGGGCGCGAGCACAATCACGATTACCAGCAGCGACAACTTCAATTCGGCTGTGTCACTGAGTGTCTCCGGGTTGCCTTCGGGAGTAACGGCAACATTCTCTCCCAGCTCTGCAACGCCCTCCGCTGATGGCAGCACAACGTCAACACTCACACTGACGGCCAGCGGTTCCGCAGCCACCGGCACGGCAACGGTGACCATCAAGGGAACCAGCGGCAGCTTGTCCTCGACCACCACAATCGCGTTGACCGTCACTCCCGCCAGCTCCGGCGGATCGGTCACGCTGAGTCCGTCCACCTACAACTTCGGCAGCACGGCGCCCGACACCGGCACCGCCTGGGCCACATTTACGCTGACCAATAGCGGCAGCTCTGCCGTGAGCATCAGCGGCGTAGGCGTCAGTGGTCCGTTCGTTGTTTCCAGCAGTTGCGGATCGTCGGTCGGAGCGAACAGTTCCTGCCCGATCTATGTGTACTTCTACCCCACTGCCGCAGGCGCATTCACCGGTACGCTGACGGTAACCGATAACGCATCCGGTGGCACGCAAACCGCCTCTCTCAGCGGTACCGGGTCATAGCTGAATAGCAGCCTAGGGCATTTCGTTAGACAATGCGCAACAATAAGACAACGTTGCGCCGATATGAGGAGGAGAGAGAATCTCCTCCTCATATTTTGTTATAGCAATTCGCCGCCTATTTTCAGTCTTGGTCAATCATTCGGTATCTTTCTTTCGCGCGCTTCGTTCAAATTAGAATCACCGCATCGGCGGCGAACCATGAAGTGAGCCAACAGGAATAGAATTGTGTCAATTTCCGAGATAGAATCTCTGCGCAACTCGCCGATAAGGAGAGTTGGGAAAAAAGGAGAATCGCGCACTCGCGATTGCTTTCACGGGCCTGATATGGCCCTGGGGGTGCAAGGACCAAAGGAACCACTCAATGGGTGCAGACCAGAACAATCGGCGAGTTTCGAGTGCGGTCGACCTGGCCGTACACAGAGAACTCATCTGCATGCTCTTTGGTTCTCCTTCCGTGCCGCTCATCAACGGCGTCGTGGCCCTGGTCACCACCGGAGTGCTCTGGCGGATCTTTCCGTTCTGGATCTCACTCCCCTGGCTGATTGTCTCGCTCAGTATCGTTTTCATACGGCTGATTCTGTGGTCGCAATTTAACAAGCGTGCGCCCGCCACAGACGATTTAGACCCATGGGTCCGCCGATTCATCCTGGCAACTGCCGTCACCGGCATCCTCTGGGGAATGGTAGCTGCAACTACTTTTGTAGTCTCGGAACCTATCTATTACGTCTTTGCAGCGTTCGTTGTGGCGGGGCTCAGCGCAGGCGCCGCCATCCGCCTGTCACCGCATATGCCGGCTCTCTACGCCTTCATCGGCACAGCCGCGCCTCCCATGGTTCTCGCCCTGTTGATACACGGTCAAATGATCTTATTGGCCATGAGCTGCCTCCTGCTGACCTTCATTGTGGTGATGATCCTGGTGGGACAAGAGAACCACCAACGGCTGGCCGACCACATTCGCATGAAAGTCGAACAGGAAGTCCTCAACGCCGATCTCCAAAAGGTGACACTCGACCTGAAGGAGCAAATTGCAGAAAAGCGGCGGCGCGAATCCGACCTGACCACCGTCGCCAAATTGAGTGACAGGCTGCAGTCCTGCGGCACCATCGCGGAAGCTTATCCGATCATTGCGGAAAGCGCAGCCACCCTGTTTCCCAAGGCGAGTGGCTCCCTCGCCATTTTTGACAAAGAGGCCAAGGAGCTTGTGCGAGTAACGGCATGGGGGCCCAACTCATTGTCCTCGCTTCCAAAATTTCAGGAGGAAGACTGCCAGGCACTGCGCGCAAACCGCGAGCACGAGAGTAACGGCTTTTCGCCAACCATTCCATGCCGGCACCTGGTCGCGGATCAGGGCAAGCCTTGCCTGTGCCAACCGCTGAAGGAGTTCGGGAAAACGCGCGGCCTCGTGAGTCTGATCGTTGCCGAAGGCAGCGATTTCGACGACGCGACCCGGCAGGTGCTGCATTCATTTGCAGAAGTAGTCAAACTTTCCCTTGCCAATCTTCAACTCCGCGAATCCCTCGCTGAACAGGCATTTCGCGATCCCTTGACCGACCTGTTCAATCGTCGATACCTGATGGAAACCATGCCCCGTGAAATCCGCCGGGCTCAGCGGCGCGGTTCTCCCCTCACCGTCGCCATGGTGGACATCGATCATTTCAAAAACTTCAACGATGTATATGGTCATGACGCGGGCGATCTGGTCTTGGCAGAACTCGCCATGCGGTTCACCTCAGCTCTTCGAGCTGAAGATGTCGCCTGCCGTTATGGCGGCGAAGAATTCCTCATTCTCTTGCCGGATTGCGATCTCGCTGCGGCGCATCAGCGGCTGACCGACATCTCCCTGATGGCAAAAAACAATTCCAACGTACTCCGCGGCACGGTACTTCCAAATGCTACCCTGTCCATTGGTCTGGCGACTTTGTCCGACAAGTTGTCGACCAGCGAGAGTCTGATCACCGCGGCCGATGAGGCGATGTACGCCGCCAAGCGCATGGGCCGCGATCGGATTGAGTGCTCTGAAACTTCGTCGCCAAAGTCGTCGCAATTTTCGCGCCGGTGATTGCTGAAGAAGTCGACTTTCGGAAACACGCTGAAGCTGCTCACCGATCCTGGAGTGTCACTGCAGGGGCCACATCTGATCAAGTCCCGACGATGGCATTTTCCCTCCGCCAATCCGCCAGGACGAATCCAGCTTCTCGATGAGCACATTATCGCCAAGACGTGAGTCGAGCGTTTTGGGGCGAAGATTCTGAGGCGCCGCGTGTACCACCGCCAGCCCGGAAGCAACCCGGCAATGGTGATCTGTTCGGATCGCCGACAATGACCTCGGAGCCATCCAAGTCATTTCGCATGATGGTAAGGTCTCAACTGTCTTTACACCTCTTTTACAAATTCGCGGTTGTAATCATGCCTATTGCAACTCATGTCAACCCACAACGCTGCTCCAAATTCACGGTCACTCCAAAAGGCATCGAAATGATTGCGAACTCAATCCTGCACAAAGGTCTCTACACTTGCGCCCTCGTCTTACTACTCGGGGGCACCGTTTCCGCACAAACCGCGCCTGCGGAAACCCAACAGCCCGCATCAGACGCCGGAACCTCCACCGACTTCTTCTTGATGCCTGGCTCGGATTTCGACCGTCCCGGGCTGGTCCCACGAGCAAACCTGAATATCGGCATCGGCCACACCTTCGGATTCCTGAAAAAAGACCCCATCGGCGACGAATTGACTTTCGCCTACACCTACGAAAACGCAGGCTCCCACGGCTTCTTCCATACCATCTTCGGATCGCACACCGAGGCGCTGGGCGTCATGAAGAATTTCGGAATCCCCAAAACCAAGGTCGTCACTGGCTACACCTGGGTTCAGACCGGCCTCACAAGTTTCACTGGAAATGCCCATGTTGAGAATCGCTTCTACGACGGCGAAGCCCTCGGCGCAGTGATCCACTTCAACGACCACAACTCCATCTGGATTCAGGAAAGCTATAACAAGATTCCCACCGTTCCCTGGTACACAACAACGGGCGTTGGGTATACCTGGAGCTGGTGACAAGAGGCCCGTGGCCCCGCTCCTACTGGGAAATCTGTGTGCCAATATCCGTCGCGCTGAGAAGTTTCCGTGCAGCGCGAGAGACACCGCTAACCCGGACATCCGGCTATCCGGCAGTTATGTTCTGGTAAACACCGGTTGATTCAGCTAAATTCGGCCCAAAAACTGCGAAGTTCGACTCTTTCACAACAGTCCGCTTCCCTGCCAGGAAGTATAGCGGCCGCCTAAAGACTCTTTGTCTTCTCCAAAAGTCGGAGATCTTGGGCAAAGCCCCTGAACAATTACAGCTCAAACATGGCCGCTATCTATAGACACACTACAGGGAACGTCCGCAACCCAGGCCAGGAGCCAGTCCATCGCCTCATTTTGATTCTCGATCTCGATACGCAAGCCCACCGTCTTGAGCGCTAGGGAGGTCGGCAGCACTGCCGACAATTTGCCCAATCGAACCAGATCTTTTTCGGTGGTGATCAGCGTAGTTGCTCCGGATTTGCGAGCTGCACTCTCCAGCCGGTCCAGGTCGCGCGAGGTGTAGCGGTGGTGGTCGGGAAACGCGATCCGCGCACCAAGATTCAAACCAGCGCCTTCAAGGCCCACAAAGAACTGCTCCGGCCGCGCGATGCCGCAAAAGGCCAGGACCGGACCGTCAATATCCGGAACCTCCATCTTGCGGCGCAACCGCCATACAGGGCCTTGCCAGCCCCAGGCTTTCACCTTTCCCCCAAATTTCGAATCATCGGCCGGGATCGCAAGTACAGTTGCGCGGTGTGCGGCTTTGAACGGCTCGCGAAGATTGCCGGCAGGCAATAGGTTGTCCTGCCAGTCTTCACGATTGACCAGCAGAATATCAATATCGCGGTAAAGCTGGCGATGCTGAAATCCGTCGTCGAGTAGATGGACGGTAGGGCCATTCAAATCGGGTTGCGCAGTCTCGGCCAAAAGGCCCGCCCGGTAGCGCAGCGCGCCAACGTAAGCCGGAACCCCAGCCTTGCGCGCAATCAGCAAAGGCTCGTCCCCAAATTCTTCCGCACCGCCATCCGGGTCAACACGGGCCGGATTCTGGGTTAGGCGGCCATAGCCACGTGAGAGCACATCCACATGAAAGCCACGCTGCGTCAACGCCCTGGCGAGCGCAATGGTGAGTGGAGTCTTCCCAGAGCCCCCAGCAGAAAGATTGCCAATGCTGATCACCGGCCACCGAAGACGCTGCACCGGCTCCCACCCATGCTTGAGTCGCAGTTCACGCAGAGCAACTCCCGCCGCGTAGAGCGGCATGAACGGAGCCAGCCAAGGACGCTTCATCGGCTCTCGCCTTCATTGGCAAGCAGCACTCGCAATGCCTGCACCGTGCGGTCCGTAGCTCCAGCCTGGCTCGCAAAGACCTCTTTGGCCCGCAAACCCATCGCTTCGGCTGACGACCCTTCCTTGAGCAGTTCAATCAGCGTCGCAGCCAGTTCTTCTTTCTGAGCGATGCGCACGGCATCATGTGCACGCAACTCCTCCGTGATCGCGCGGAAGTTCGTGTAGTGCGGCCCCATCACGATAGGCACGCCGAACTGCGCTGGCTCCAGCGGATTGTGGCCGCCGGCGGGGATCAGGCTTCCTCCCACAAAAGCCACGAATGCCAGCGAGTAAACGGACCCCAACTCGCCGATCGTATCCAGCAGCACGATCTCGCTCGCCTTGAGGGATCGAAGCCCGCCAGCCCCCTCCGAAGGCCAGTCCGAACGTTGGATCCAGTTGAATTTGGACTCTCGAAGAATCGCGCTCACGGCAGCAAATCGCTCTGGATGCCGCGGCGCAATAACCATCGCCAATTGCGGGTCTGCTCTGAGCAGTTGAGGCAACGCATCAAGCAGCGCAGTCTCTTCTCCGTCAAGCGTGCTCCCTGCCACAACCAGCCGCAGACCTTTAGCCTGGGTTTTCAGCAAGCGAGTCGCCGCAGCCTCTTCTGCCACGCGCACATCGAACTTCAGATTCCCTGCGACCGAAACGCGTTCCGGCGCGCACCCAATCGCCTTGAGCCGTTCGGCATCGATCACGCTCTGCGCCAGCACACAGCGAATCTGCTCCAAAATCGGTTTCCAGAGGCGCTGCAGCATTTGGTAACGCGGCCACGACCTGTCGGAGATGCGCGCATTCACCACCGCCACAGGTATTCCGCGCCGGAAGCAGCCGCTGAGCAGATTGGGCCAGAATTCCGTCTCAGCCAATATCAGCATGCGAGGTTTCAGCGCATTCAAGTACGCCCGCACCGCCCACGACAGATCCAGCGGGCAATAGAACACCCGGTCCCGCCCAAAGCGTTCCCGCGCTAGCGCCTGCCCCGTCCGTGTAGTGGTCGAGATAGCAATAAAATACTCCGGCAACACCGCATCAAGAGTCTTCACCAACCGCGAGACAGCCAGCACCTCGCCCACAGAAACCGCATGAATCCAAATCAGTCGCCGCTCCCCCTGCCCCTTGAGTCGACGCACGCGGCCCAGCCGCTCCATCAGCCCTTCGCGATACTTCTGCGTCGTAGCCATCCGCCAAAGCCACCATGGCGATCCGATGGTGAGCGCCATCACCAGGACGAGATTGTATAAAAACAAAATCATGCGTAACGGAATTTCCCATCCCCCGGTCTAACCTCAAATGATACAGTCGAGCACGATGAGAAATTTGCGGGCAATTCCGCTGTTCTTGGTCTGGCTGGCTCTGCCCGCCCTGGCCGCCGACCACACTCCGCCTCCCGTGCAGCCAGCTACATCCTTTGCCGCGGTTGAGGTACACGACGACGAAAAAGTGGCCATCGCCGCCGAACCCTACGACACCAAAGAAAAAGCCTCCATCTTTCGCGTCGACTATCTCAGTCACGGCGTAATGCCTGTCCGCCTCATCGTCACCAACAACGGCAGCCGCCCCATCTCGCTCCGAGACGCGCGAATTCTCTTCCTCACTGCCGCCGGTGACAAGATTCAGGCCGCCGAGCCGGAAGATGTTGAACGCTTGATGACCCGCAAGGAACGCGAAGGTGCCAAGGTGCCCATGCCCGGCCCCATCCCTTCCATTAAGCTCAAGCCCAAGGCGAGCAACAAAGACATCGAGCAGGACTTCGATACCTTCGAATACCAGGCGCTGGTAGTCGAGCCGCACACCACGCGCGCCGGATTCCTCTTCTACGACGTCTCCGATTTAGACCACCCGCTCCGTGGCGCCAAGCTGCACCTGCACATGCTGCGCAACGCAGAAGGCAACGAGCTCTTCTACTTCGAGATCCCCTTCGACAAGTACCTCACATCCAAGTCAAATCAGATGAACTGAGGCTTGTCAGCCTGGCGATTCGCCTTCGAGCGGATCGGGTCAGCTGATCGAGACTATTCGTAGTAGGTAGCCGTAGTCGTGTCCGTCTCCCAGATCGTGCAGTCCTTCACGCGCACCCGCCCCGCAGTCATCCCAGCGAGCTGTTCGTTCGTCTGGTCGTAGAAATATTTAGCAATATTCTCAGCCGAGGGATTGAGCACCGTAAAGGGCTCCAGCTCATTCAGCATCTGGTGATCGATACGTTCAATCACCGGCCGCAGCACGTGCTTCAGCAGCTTGAAGTCAAGCAGCAGGCCGGCTTCATCCAGCACGGCCCCGGCCAGGGTCACGCGAACTTTATAGTTGTGCCCGTGCGGGTTCTCGCACTTGCCCTTGTAGTTGCGGAGATAATGACCGGAAGAAAAACCGGCCTCCACTGTGACTTCGTACATCGGTGTCTGCTCGATCCTGGCGGGAAGAGTCCCAGATTCCATTCTAGTCGTCCACCAGCTTCACCGGCCCATGGGATGAAACTGCCTGCCACTCCGGCTAGCCCTTTAGGACAATCTTTGCATCGCACATCTCTGCTTTTCGCGTCTCCGTCAGCTTCGCCGAAGGCATTTTCCCTCGTCCACACACATATAGGCCCTCTTCCGCGGCCTCTCATGTGCCTCATATGCGCATTGAACCGCAGGCAGCTGCATTGAACGCGGTTATTAAGGCGAATTAAGGCCCTTTTAGCATCAATTAAGGCTCAATTAGTGCCTTATTTGCCTGTTCCATCTCACTTATTGCTGCACTTATATGCGCGCTCTCCACCGTCTCGGCGAGCCACCTATACAGCTACAGTTCGCGCGCTCCCGCAGCCCCAATCTTACTGCGCATGTTTCATGAATCTGCTTTGTATCAGGGCACCACTTGAGTCGTGCCGAAAAGGGGCCGGACGACAAGGGTTTTAACCCCTGAGGAATGATAGCCCAAACACGGCGGCCAATGATGAAACACGCTTTAAGCACCTACACAGATTCAAGCCTGCCGATCCCCACGCCGCTTTCGCCGTGCGGCCAGTCGAGTCTCCTCGCTCCGTCGATCCACCTGCTCAAAGAGATGGCTCATCACCCCGATCAGCGCCGACGCCAGCCCAAATAGCAGCAGAAACATGGCAATCGTTCGCCACAGGGAACCGTTTGCCGGCAGCCCCGGCTGAAAGCTCGAAGGCACCAGCGCCATGCCCGCCGAGATCAAGGCGAACAGCCCCAACGCGGCGGCAAGAATGTAAAACGTGCGCGACATAAATAGAGGAGCGGCAAACAGCCGCTAAGCCTGTTGCGATTCTACGCGGAGCGCCAAAGGTTCATCCCAACACGTCCCCGCTGTCCACAACCATGACTCCCGCGCTATCAAACTCCGTCTCGATTCGAGTCACCGAGCCGTTCAGGTCAATCGCCCGGCAAGCATCGCGCAGAACCACCGCCGTCAAGCCAAGCCGCCGCGCATCCAGCGCCGAGTAGCCCACGCAAAAGTCGTAAGCCAGCCCCGCAAAAAACACGCGGTTCAGCCCACGCTCGTCCAGATACCCGGCAAGCCCAGTCGGTGTCTCGCGATCGTTCTCAAAAAACGCCGAATACGAATCGATCTGCGGTCGAAAGCCTTTGCGCAAAATCAGTTCCGCGTGCGGCAGCCGCAGCAATGGATGGAACTCCGCGCCCTTGCTGCCTTGCACGCAATGATCCGGCCAGAGCGTCTGCGCGCCGTAACTCAGCTCGACAGTCTCGAACGGCTGCTTCCCCGCATGCGCCGAAGCAAAAGAAGTATGTCCAGCAGGATGCCAGTCCTGCGTAAGAACAACATGCTCGAATCGCTGCGCAATTCTATGGGTAGGCTCAACGACGGCATCCCCGTCCGCAACGGCAAGTTCCCCGCCAGGGCAGAAATCGTTCTGCACATCGATGACTACGAGAACATCTTGTGGAGTGATCTGCAATTCTCAGTTCCTTACGATGGGCATCTCTCAACGCTGGGCATTTCTCAACGCTGGGCATCTCTCAGCAGCCTCTGGTGGAAACCAGTTTTGTATCAGGGCACGACTTCAGTCGTGCCGCTCAAGCCCATAAAAAGAGTTGGGCTTTAGCCCCTGCGGAAAAACTCGTCCGGCGGTAGGCCGAAGATCTATACATCCACAGCCTAACCAAACATTCGCAAGTATCCTGTTTCTAAAGTCCACAACATTAGATGACCTGTCATCCTGAGCGAACGGGACCCCAGACGCTTTTCAGTTCCGGGGTCCCCAAAGAGCGGTCTTGGCTCTTTGGGGTGGAGCTTGGGGGCGGTGAGTCGAAGGATCTGCTTTTGCACTTCGGGATTCATGCCAGAAACTTCAGAGGAAGGAAACTAACGCGATAAGCCATGGAAAGCTTCGAACTCGTCGAAGAACTCTTCTGCGGGGCGAACTCTTCCGGCCTTCGCGTCCTCAAGGCCCTGCCGGATGCCCTCTTCGGCGTCGGCCTGCACCGCAAATTCGAGCAGACGCTGGTAGGCCTCAGCATCCTGCACCACGGCCGCAGCCTTCCCATTCACCGTGAGCACCATGGGGCGCTTGCTCTTCTTCAGATGCTTGATGAATTCGCCGGAAGAACGGCGAAAGGTGGTGAGGGATTGGATGTCGGTGGTGATGTTGAGCATGTGGCCTCCGCGCCGAGCACCTTATTCGGTGCTGTCAGGATAGCGCATCTCGCGAAAGGGCGAAACGGCGAGGTTGCTGTGGCCCGGGTCCCAGAACCAGAAGCTGGGAGGCCGAGCGTCGTGGATCCCAATTGGCTAATAATTCTTGCTAAGGCGGATCTGTTCTCCATCGGAAAGAATCTTGAGGGCTAATGTTCTCGCGTTCTCAAGATCGTCACTCGTTTTCTCAGGTCCATCGTGGGCGCCACCTTCGCCTCTGAGTTTCCACAGTACTCTCACATCCGTTTCCAGGTCTCGAAGCCCCCGGCGGCTCTGAACAACGTTGTAGATCCAGCCGACCGATCTTGCATTTATGCCTGGCGACACGAGTCGAAGCCATGCCTCGATACATTTCGTGTAGGAGACGATTAAAGCTCCAGAGTCAAAATCAGCGTGCGGCTTTGCGTTGAGTCTGGAAGCTTCGGCTTTGGTCAACCTATCACGGACTGTGAGCGGCAGAGTCTGAAGCGCCGGCAATTCACAGCAAATCGATTCAAAGATCTTGTCTTTCTCGGAAGTGCGCGGGTATTCGAAATCGAATTTGTGCCTTGATCCGAGATTGGGCGGAAACGCCATGGTTTCCCCGTTCCTAAATACCCCAGATTCTTCGCAAAAGCGGCCCAGATGCGTCGCCAAAACCTGTGCGATGAGGGGAATTCCATCGGTTCGACTAACCGGGGGATGGAAGCACCTGTGATGAACTCGCACGCCTTTACCGGAGATCCGTCTCCAGTCGAACGCCTTCTGGTAGATCTCATCGGAAAGCATATCGAACACGTCGTGAACAGGCGCGCCGCCCTTCTTCTTGGCCTCGATGAAATCGCATAGAACATTCGTCAAGAGCGGGGTCCAAAGCTTCACAACGGTTTGCCTCGGCTCGGACCCCTCAACATAGTCGCCCAAGTGGCAGTCGTATTCCTGGATCAACTCCTCCCAAAAGAGCAGACCGTAGAGCCCCGACACAAAGAGAATCTCGACTGGATGCTGACGCAAATTGTCCCAAAACATCGGCGCCAGTTGACGCAGCTTTACGAAGAATCGACCGTCATAGCGTCGATACGCCGGTAGATACGCAGCGGTTCCGAGTTCCGCACCACCTAAGTCGGGCCCATAAACAAGGTCGCAATTAGCCCTCGCCAGTTCACGTGGGCCGCCCGCCTGATCTTCGTTGACAAGCCTGCCGCGGACTCCCTTTAGAAGATTAAAAATCCTTCTCCGCTGGGCAAGCAGAGATTTCCATTGGTCAGGAGCAGCATCCGAGGACGCTATCCGGCGGTTTTTCTCCTCGTAAGAATCCCCACCTTGTCTCTTCCGATTACTACACGAGAGAAGAATTATTGACCTCGGCCACATCGCAGCATTCTACGCTGAACGAATCAACCGCACTCAGAGCGAGAAGCCCTCCCGATTATTCGTTGAAGAACTTCTCCACATCCGTGATAGTCGCCGTCATGCGGTAAGGCGGCAGGCTGGCAAGGAACGTCTGCCCATACCGCTGTCTGCGGATTCGCGGGTCAAGCAGCACCAGCACGCCGCGATCTTCAAGCGAGCGGATCAGACGCCCAAATCCCTGCTTCAACGTAAGCACCGCTGCCGGAACCTGGTAGTCGAAGAACGGCTTCCCACCGGCCTCCTCAATCGCCTTCATGCGTGCGGAGACCACCGGATCGCTGGGCACGGCGAACGGCAAGCGATCGATGATGACGCAACTCAGCGATTCGCCCTGCACATCCACGCCCTGCCAGAAGCTCGAAGTCCCGAAGAGAACTGCATTCGGCGTCTCACGGAACTGCTCAAGCAGCGCCTTGCGCGGCGCGGTCCCGTGCAGCAACAGCGGAAAATCCAGCACCGGCAACAGCCGCTCGTATAGATCGCGCATCTGGCTATAGCTCGTAAACAGGCAGAAGGCGCGCCCGCGGGAAAGCTCAAGCACCCGGCGTATGCAGTTGGCGGCGGCCTCAGGAAACTCGGCGTCGCGCGGGTCAGGCATGTTCGGCGGGAGATAGAGCAGCGCCTGCTCCCCGTATTTGAAATGTGATGGCACAACCAGTTCGCGCGCTTCCGTCAGCCCCAGCCGTTTGCGCATGTGCTCAAAGCCGCCCTGCACCGTAAGCGTGGCCGAAGTGAGCACCACTGTCGGAATCTGCTCGAAGACGCGCTCGTGCAGCAGCTCGGAAACATCGATCGGCGTAGCTTGCAAAAATGTCGTTCGCGATTGCGAACGGAAGCCGCCTTGCCTTCCGCCGCCCGATGCCCCTTCCGTGTTTCCGCCGAAGGCACGCCGCTCCATCCAATACACCATGTTGTTGGCGTTCGATTCCAGCAGAAATTCCAGTTCCGTGCGCAGCCGCACAACGCGCTTCTTGAGCCCCGGCGCTTCGTCAACCTCTGTCATTCCGTTCATCTCCGCTTCCAGACGCCGCAGCGTGGTGCGCACGGCAATGTAGAGATCGCCAGAAGTCTCAAGGAACTCTTCACGGCCAACGAACGGCTGGCGGCCATCTCCGGCCATGGGTAGCCCGGCGAAGAACATGCGTGCCCGTTCGCGAAGCTGCTGTGTAACTGCGGGGATCTGATCTGCGCCTTCCTTCCCGCGCAAAAGCGTATCGGTGTCGCGAGCCAGCTCCTCGAACCGCACGTTGCTGACCGAAAGCCCAAAGTAATTCGACGCGACGTCCTCGAGCTCGTGCGCCTCGTCAAAAACCACCGCCGCAGCCTCCGGCAGAATTCCAGCGTCCGGCGCGCCCGCAGCCTCCTGCTTCACGGACAAGTCCGCAAAAAACAAGTGATGGTTGACGATGATGATGTCCGATTCCAGCGCCTTGCGCCGCATCTCAGTAATAAAGCAGCGACGATAATCCGGACAGGTTGAACCAAGGCATGCTTCAGTGCGCGCGTCGAGCTTGTTCCAGAGCGCGCTCGATTCCGGCAATCCATCAATCTCCGCCCGATCCCCTGTTTCAGTCGTCTTTTCCCATGCGGCAATTTGCTGGTACTGGTCAATCTCTTCGAGCCCGGAAAGAATAGGCTGAGTGCGGAGCGCGACCAGCTTGTGCCGGCAAAGGTAGTTCGCCCGCCCCTTCATGTAGCAGACCCGCAAGCTCCCCACCAGCGTCTCCAGGAACGGAATATCCCGAAAAAAAAGCTGATCCTGCAGCGCCTTGGTGCCTGTCGATATAACCACACGCTGCCCCGTCCGCAACGCCGGCAAAAGATACGCCAGCGTCTTCCCCGTTCCCGTACCTGCCTCAACGATCAAGTGACGGTGCTCTGTGAGCGCCCGCTCCACAGCTTTGGCCATCTCAAGCTGACCCGGGCGATATTCATAAGGCAGCTCCGAGCGTGACAAAATGCCGCCCGGCGCAAAGAACTCGTGCAGGGTGGGTAGGGCGCGGGTTGTAGTGTCCGTGGCAGGCATCGGCGGCCGGGTGCTGCTTCCATCATAGTGAGCCCGACTGCAGAAGGCCTCTCGTGCTCGGATTCAACCTCGAGCCCAGCAATCGGCCCTTACCTGAAATCAGAATCCTTGCCGGCAACGCCTGCATGGTTCTGGCCTTCGCCTTGTGCTTGGCTTTGATCCGCATTCATCCATTGGCTGATCATCAAATCCCCCTCAGGGCTAGATGCGCCTTCGAGCGCCGCCGCGCTCTTCACGAGCTTCTTGCGGACGTCGGCGGCACGTTGCGTGGCAATTGCTTTCTCTGCCGCAGCGGAGTAGGGATTGACCGAATTCATGTTCATTTGTGCGCTGTGAACGTGCATGGCTTCCTCCTGGTCAGGATGGAGGGCAACCGCCGCGCCAGCTTGCAGGTAGAGAGATCAGAAGAAGCTCATGTCACCATCGCCCTGCCTCCAACCCTGGATTGAGTTCGCTCAAGAGGACTAAGCTGGAAGTACGCGTTCCCCTGGAAAGCCGCGACCCAATTCTGGATCCGTTTGGCGCACAGCGAGTTTGCGATTGATACAAAGGCGTTTACCTCCGCAGGTGAGCGTTGACTGGAGACAGGTTTTGGCGAAATATCGCAGATCAGTTGTACCCCGCGAACCAGGCGCCCCGGCGCTCCCACTCGTAGCAATAGTCGGCCGTCCCAACGTCGGCAAATCCACGCTTTTCAACCGGCTCACGCACAGCCGCCGTTCCATAGTGGGTGACGAGCCCGGCATCACCCGCGACCGCATCTATGGGGAGTACGATTGGGCGGGCCGCCAGTTTCGAGTGGTAGACACCGGCGGGATTGTCCCTGATGACCCCGAGGTGATCCCCGTGGAGATCTTTGCACAGGCGCAGGTAGCGCTCGAAGAAGCCGACGCCCTGGTGCTCGTTGTGGACGCGCGCACTGAACTGGCAAGTCCCGACTACGACTTGGTAAAGATGCTGATTCGCGGCGGCAAACCGGTTTTCCTCGCGGTCAACAAGGTGGAAGGTGAAGCGATGGCGGCTGCCGCGGAGAACTTCCGCCAGCTCGGCATCCGCAACGTCTTTCCCATCAGCTCGGAGCACGGGCTGGGCATCGGCGAGTTGCTCGACGGCATTTCCGAGGCAATTCCATCACTGGCCGCCAATGAATCGCCTGAAGCTGAGTCATCTGAGGCTGAGCAGCTCGAGGAGCAAGCGGAAATTGCCCAGGAAACCGAAGACTTCCTCGCCGAGGAGGACGAAATCTACGAAGGAAGCCCAGTCCCACCTGAGGTCGACATCGCGACTCCGGAAAGCACTGAACCGGAAAGTGAAGACGATCCACTAGGCGCAAAGCGCAATCGAACCCACGGCGAGTATGAGCAGCATGAAACGTCGGTGGCCATCATCGGACGGCCAAACGTCGGCAAGTCGACGCTGCTGAATGCGCTCACAGGGTCCTCCAGGGCCATTGTTTCGCCCATTGCAGGGACTACGCGGGACGCGGTGGATGAAGTGGTGGAGTTCGAGGGAAGCCAGCTCCGGTTTGTGGATACGGCGGGCATCCGACGCAAGGGAAAGACGCACCTGATGGCAGAGAAACTGAGCGTGATCATGGCGCGGCGGCACCTGGAGGCGGCGGATGTGGCGCTGCTGGTCATCGATGCTACCGAGGGCGTGACGGGCGCGGACGCGACCATCGGCGGCTATGCGCATGAAAGCGGCCGAAGCGTGATCATCCTGGTCAACAAGTGGGACGCTGTGACCACGGGGCGAACGGACGGCAAGCCGCCGGCGGATCGCGAGATCTTCGAGAAGCAACTGCGCTCAGTGCTCAAGTATCTGCACTATGCGCCAGTGATTTTTCTCTCGGCGCTGGAGGGCACCGGGCCGGGAGCGAAGAAGCTGTTGCGGGTGCTGAATGAAGTAGTTGCGGTGGCGGCGGAGCGGCGCAAGCGCGTGTCGACGGGCCAGATGAATCGGTTTCTGGAGAAGGTCGACTTCCAGAGAGCGCCGGTGCCGATGGCAAACCGGATGCGGATTTTCTACATGACGCAGGCTGCGGTTGCGCCACCGACTTTTGTGCTGTTCACCGATCGCGATGTGAAGCTGCATTTCAGTTTCGAGCGGTTCCTGGAGAACCAGATCCGCGAATCATTCGGGTTCAAAGGAACACCGATCTGGTTCAAGGTGAAGGCCCGGAACAAGAAGAAAGATGAATAGAGGCTTGAAAGGCGACAAATTGGTGGAGTTTTGAGTGAACTTAACCGGAAAACCGCGTGGTTATTTAGATTCGCAGGCCTGTCGCTAGGTGGAAAGTGAACGTTTAGAGACCTGCTTGTCTGCGCAGGGGGGTGAAACTCCTGCGCGTTAGGCGCTTATGGTGCGCATTTTGGTGCGTTTCCGCGTGGCGAAGAGTGCGCAGCCTCCCATCCTTCACACAAAAAGGTGAAGGATGGGCACCCATTGACCGCACTCACTTGGCAGGTTGCTGCAAGAGCTGCGCGACCAGGTGGCGAGCCTTGGGATCATAGGTAACTTTGACGGCCGGAGTTGGACGGGCCACGGCAGCGGCCTCGTTGGCGGCTGCACCCCCTATGGCAGCGCCGACGACGCCCATGAGTAATGTGCTCGCTATTCCGACCAGGGGGTTTGCCCGAGTGATCTCGCTTACCACAGCCCCAACCAGCATTCCAGTGACAGTCCCTGCACCCGCGCCAACGAGGACATCCTTTTGGAAATTGGGCGAACTGAGATATTCATTGATTGCTTTCTCGTCGTGCGTGCCTCCAACTTCCAAAATCAGAGGCTCCCCTCCGGCGAGAATCTTCTTCGCTTCTTCGATTACTCGGGGCTGGATAACGAAGGTAGAAGGTGAAATTTTCATTGATTCCTCCGGGGAAATTTAATCAGTGAGCAAGTCTACCATTGGCGGTTATACTGGCGCTCATGTCAGACGATCAAACGGCAGAGGACAAGACGCCAGAGGGCGAAACGCTCAATCGCAAGCGCGCAGGCCAAGGGATCACCGAACTTGCGGAGAGCTTTGAGAAGATCGCGAAGTCGGCGGCCTCGGCGGCGCTGATCTTCCTGATCGTCTTCGGGTGTTGCTACAAATGGGGACAGGATCGCGGTCAGGAAGCGGGCCAACAGATCCGCCTGGAGAGCGGCAAGCCCATCCTTAAGTCGCTGGTGAGTGGAGAAGCGGTTCTGTTCTGGAAGGACGACAAGATCATCCAGGGCGGACTCTATGGCTTTCTGACGGTGGCGGTTCTTTCGACTTACGTGGTGTTGTTGTTTCTGTTCTTCAAACCGTCGCCTGAAAGGCGCGGCGCGTTCGCGGCGATTACACTTACATTTCCGAACATCATGAGTGCTGCCGTAGTCGTATTACTTTTCACGGCTGGCATGCGTGCTGCAGACGCGGCTGTCTTGATTGTGTCGCTGGCCTTCGCGTTCTGCTCGTGGCACTGGCGGCGGCTTCTTGCGATCCAAATCATGCTGCTTGTGGGTCAAGCGCTGCTGCTTTCGTTTTTGTACGGGGAGAGGCGGGGAATTGCATCGGCCGATTTCGACCAACACTACCCATTGGTGGAGGTTCTGGATACGAGCGGCAGCGTCACCAAGGGTCTGCGTCTTCTGAAGACGGACGAAACGGAATGCCTTTTTGTGGACTCCAACGGGCGGGAACAGATGATTCCCAAGGCGCAAATCCGGGCCATCAGCCTAGATCCCGGATCGGAGCCGGCGACTAAGTAGCCGCTGGCCCTCGAATGCTACGGGGATGAGATCATACACGCGGCTCAAGCCGCGTGTATGATTTTGCAAATTCCGATAGGACGGGTTCCCCGTCCTATCGGATCGCAGAACCCTGGCCTGGGCTTCCACTAGGCCCTGCGCTGAATGATTCCCGCATGATCCTCAGTGATCTTGATCGGTCCATTTATTGGAGGAACTCTGAGGTCTTTGCTGAAAAACATTACCTCCGATCCTTGCGACGCAGAACGCGCGCTGTATCCAATGTCATACACAATATGACGAGCGCCCGTGTAAAGCTGTCGTATCGCCGGGACGTTGTCATAGGACACAATCCACTGCTGGCCGTCGGTTTTACCCTTCATGAATTCGGCGACTTTTTCATGGTCCCCATGTTCGTAAAAATCAAGATACAGGTCGCGTCCCTTGACGTAATAAGGCGGGTCCAGGTAAATCAGGGTTTGCTTTGGCCACTTTGAGGCACCGCTTTTCAGGAACTTCAGTGCGTCCTGCCGTGTGAGCTTGATGCGGTCTCGCAGCTTAGAAATTGCTTCAATTCGACACACTAGCTCCTTGGCGTTGTAGCGCGCGTCTATTTTCCAAGGGCCGGTCTGGTCCCGGCCGCCTATAATTCCGCCGTTCAGGATTCCAGAGCGATTGGTTCTATTCAGAAAGAACGTCGCAAAGCCAAGTTCCACAGTCTCGTGCTGTAAGGGGTGGCTCAATATGCGTTTCTGCTTGTCCCATGCCGCGACTGTGAGGGGAGTTTTTACGACCAGTCTACAGAACTCTTCGGTATGGTCGAGTACGCTCTTCCAGAAAGCGTGGACCGGTTTGCTGACATCGTTTATATGAATGCAAGAAACATACTCGTGGAACAGGAGTTCGAGAGCTATACCGGCCCCACCGGCGTACGGCTCGACATACTCCCCGTCGAGTAGTCGGTTCTCTTCCAATATGCTTTTTACATATCCGGCTAGCTTTGCCTTTCCACCCGGGTATCGCAGTGGCGTGAAATAAATCAGTTGGCCCCGTTTGGTCGGGTCGGATTGGCTCATGGCCATATCTTCTCAAAGAATCGCTGGGCGTTGTCCCACCCAGTCATCAACTGTCGGTCGGTTGGGGTAAAGAAGCGGTTGTGGATATACGCATGCAAGGTGTCGATCGAAAACGGGTGCAGTGGATCATTCGCGGCTACCCACACGCCCTTCATCTCCTTTTCGGGCGTGCCTTGTGAAACCAAGTGATCAATAGTCTCCTTGACCTTCTCCCTTAGCTTCTTTTCCAGCGTGCGACCGCTTTTCGAGTCTTTGAAAGTGATCGTACTCCCTGCTTTGCTTTCTAAATAGTCGTCTATCGACATCTCCAAAAACACTCGCATCAACACGCCAATCGCATGAACATGCTTGTTAAGCTGCAGTGTTCTGAGTTCGTTGTAGATGCCCTCGATCTTGGCATTCGGGATATTGAGCTTGCACGTTTTCGGCACTACCGCGCTTCTAGGGTGTACACGCGGAGTTCGGGGCTTCCCCGCGGGGGGTGTGGGCTTTGCCGTGAAGTCCTTGTCTTTGATGAGGTCCACCGGGAGCGGTTTGCCGCTCTTCTTCGTAAGGTTTGCTCGGTCGGCGGGTTTCAGTTTGGCAATATATGCATTTTGCTGATCCTTCGATTTCAATCCTGTCACATTGATGATATTTTTGTCGGAAAGATCGAGGACGATGCGCTTTAGCGGCTTTAGTATCTCTTCCGGGGGAAGGTCGGTTTCCAGCTTGCCCTTATTGATCTCCAACCCGATTGCCGCACGCACCGTGGGGGTTGAAAGTAGGCGGTCAAGGGTGGATAACGGAAACTTCCCGGTAACTAGCTCTATTTCTTCCTCGCTAAGATCGCCGTAAACCAAAACAAAATCCAACGCTTGCAGGGCGGGATTTCGGCCGCTGAACCGGGCGCTAGCGATTGGTGACCAGTCCACGATTCCGCGTCCGGAATCTTGTCCTTGATGTCGGCGACGAATCCAATCGTTGCCTTCGCGGCGGTCCGCGACTTCAAAGCAGTCCACAGGTTCTATTTTCTTTAGATCGAATCCCTCAGCGGCCTTTCGCAAGCGCTTTCTGGACGCTTCTGGCATTTCGAGATTCATCAGAAGCGCCGGATTCTTGAGGAGCTTCACACATAGAACGCGGCGGTTCCCCTCCAAGACGATGAATTTGCCTGCCCGCAGGTGGGATCTAAGGACAAGGCACCTGTCCATCGGGCTGAAGCCTCTAACGGCTATGCTTTCGGCAAGATGGACCAGCTTGAGCTTTTGTTCCGCGATGATTTTCTGCATCGCGTCTCGCTGATCTGTGGCAAGGGTGATGCGAGGGTTTTCGAGATCAAGGTCGAGGCTGTCGATTTTCAGTTGTTTGGGAGGCATGGGTTTGAATTCGCCTGAGTATAGTACATCTTGCGATCTTGGGCTCTCGAAAAGGCCAATCTATGGCTAGCATGTTCTTTTTGATACAAGTCCACTCAGGTTCGCCAGATCGTTGCCTAGCAGATCGCAACATCCTTTTCTCGGCGGGCGGGTGGTTGATCGGGGCTCGTGTGCGGCGCAGCTTCCCACCCATCGGACGGAGAAACTTCGCAATGGATGGGGCACTCGGCAGTCTCCCGCCTACAAAAGGCCCGCGGCTAAAGCCGGCTTCCTTGAAGGCTTGCTTTCAGGGGCATGAATGCCCCTGTTCCCTCCGTTGTTATTTCGGACGTATGGCATGCTGCTGTCGTCACCCCATTTCGACCTTGTCCGAAGACTCGCTCATCGCGATAAGGCCGCGATGAACGAAACACAGTTCCTGATAGCGTAATGAGTGGGCCGCGTGCGGCTTGCCTTGAACGTGTGGCTGGGCTGAATCCATTGTCTGGATACATTGCGTGGATCCATTGCCAGGAGAGAGGTGTTCAAGTGGAACCGTTTCGGATTGATGTCTCGGATGAGGTGCTTGACGATCTGCGGGCACGGTTGCGGCAGACGCGATGGCCGGACCAGATTCCCGGTATTGCCTGGGAGCAGGGCACGGAGTTGGAGCGGTTGCGACACCTGGTTACGTACTGGGCGGGCGAGTTCGACTGGCGTGCCTGGGGGCGGAGGCTCAATGCGCTGGATCACTTTACCTGGCAGGGCATTCACTTTGTACACCAGCGTGCGGCATCGGGCAGAGGTGTACCGCTGCTGCTGACGCATGGCTGGCCGAGCAGTTTTCTGGATTACGTGGAGATGCTGCCGATGCTGGAGGAGGCTTCGAAAAGAAGTTGGGATTGAGGACTTGGCCGGCTGGGAAGGGGGATCATGCACGCGGGTTGAGGCCGCGTGCATGATGTTCCTTTCTTAGCGACCCGCATATCATTGTTCAGCTGAGTAGGTCCAGGAGAGAACTTTTTGATCCGCGATTTGGTATCCCGTGGATGCTGTGAAGCCGATGTAAGCGGTGTTGCCCCCAACGATGGATGGAATGTTGATGTCCCAGCTGTTCGAGAAAGAGGCGCGGGTCACCGTATCCGTGATGGTCATGTCGAGCGTGGTTCCGTTGTAGTTCAATGATACGGCGAGAGGATTGCCGCTCATGAGATTGAGGCCCGAAGAGGCCATGTTGACGGACGAGCCGGTGGGATTGGCGCCGTTGGTGTAGAGGCCGGTTAGATCGCCTGTTTCGCTGCTGCTACTGTCGTCGATGTCGAATGCAACGGCAACGCTGTTGCGGAGTCCCGCGTAGCCGAGACCGGACTGGTTGTTTCCGACGGCATTGGGGCCGCCGCTAACATAGAGGCTGCCACTGTCAGTAGAGGTTGGATTTTGGTTCTGGATGGTAAACGTCATTCCGTTTGCGACCTGCTGCGAATTGGGTTTCGGCTGGAGCTGGATGGTGAAGTTTGTGGTGAACGATTGTACATTGACCGGGGCATCGTACCAGGCAGCTGAGGACTCCATTTGATTAATGGTGTCGGTTAGTTGAATGGCAGAGCCGCTGGGCTGAGACGCGCCAGCAAGAGTGATCAGATTCGACGGACTGGCGAAGCCGCCCGGGAAGTTGACTGTGGGCGTACCTGCAGAAGCGATCTGGTAATTCGCTGCGCCTACCAAGCTATCGGTATAACCTGTTTCAACCGCGATGGCCTGAACGATCTCGCTGGACGAGACTGTTATGGGATCTGTGTACTGGGTCGATGCGGTTGTGGGCTGCTTGCCGTTGGTCGTGTAATAGATTGTTGATCCGGCAGGTGCGCTGAGCGATACGGTTTGCGCGGAGGGATACGATCCGGCGGCAAGGCTGAAGGTCGGAGAGGCGAGCCTCGCGTTGTATCCATCGTAAAGATCCCATGTGAGGAGATTCTGTGTGACTGCAGGGATCTCGCCCGCGGTGAAGCCGACCCAGGCAGTGTTACTGCCTATCGCCGCCGGAATATCGATTGGCCAACTATACCGGAACTGGGCATTCGTCACCGTGTCCCGCAGCGTCATGGTTAGAAGGCTTCCGTCGTAGACGATATGAGCTGCCATGACATCGCCGCTGTGAAGATTGATCCCGGAAGGGTTGAGATCATTCTCGGGAATCAATCCGCTGGAGTTATAGATGGATGGCCCACCGTTGATGTATAGACCGGTGGCATTGGCAGAGCCGCCCGAAGGGTAATTCTGCTGGCCGAAACCGGATAGATCAAACTTCACGGCAATGCTGTTGTAGATGGGGAATTGATTCGATGCCAGCCCGGTATAGGCGGCGTAACCCAGGCCGTTGGCATCTGCATCAGCGTCAATGCCGAAATTGATGGGATCAGTGGTGCGGTTTGAATTCTGGACGGCGAAGGTGATGCCTTGGATGGATGATGCCAGGCCGGCAGCAGCGAGTTGGAAAGTGAAATCCGTCGTGAAGGACTGGATATTCTGCTGAGTTTTGTACCAGGCCGAGCCTGCTTCGTGCTGGCCTACTGACCCATTGTTAAGCGCGATCACAGAACCACTGAACTGCGATGCATCGCTGGTAGTTTGAATTCCACCACTCGCACCGACAAAGCCGTCGGGGTAGCTGAAGACCAAGGATGCGCCGGGACCGACCGCGTTAGTGGCCGCGATTACACTGACCGTTACGGAGACAGGCGCAGATGTGCCACCGGTTCCGGTACAAGTCAACGAGTAGGTCGTAGTGTTGGCAGGGCTCACGCTCAATGTGCCGGCGGAAGCCTCTGTACCCGTCCAGCCGCCGCTTGCAGTGCAGGAGGTGGCATTTGTACTCGACCAGGTCAATGTCGAGTTACTACCTGCGGCAATCGATGTGGGACTGGCCGACAGAGTCACAGTTGGAGCTGGAGTAGCTGTCAACTCCTGGACGAGGAAGGTAGTTAACGGGGAGTCAAGGGAGATATCGTTGATGGTGATGGTACCGTTGCCACTCGCATCTCCCACCACAATCGGATTTGATGTCTTGTCGTCTACAAGCAACATCCCATTGAGGGACATGTTAGACGAGCCATTTTCGGCCCACCATGCCCGGTTAGATGAGTTGCCCTCAGATGAGTCGTAGGACGTAAGATCTGACTCGGCAAGGTTGGAGGTTTCGGCATGGTAGTAACCATACCCTCCGGAGTTGCAGGCGAATGAACCGCTGACAGAACCTCGGTTGGCGCCTATGAAAACGTAACCACCGCCGACCGAGTTCCTGCTGATGGTATTCGTAAGCCAGACATTGGTAGCAGAGCCCACAGCAAAGCCGACATTGGGAGCTGCGTCCACTGTTACACCATTCAGCGTAACGTCGGTCGCACTACCATTGATGCTTGCTCCATCGATCAAAGGGTATACGCAGGCAACGTTGTTGAAGGTTGCGCCCTGGCTCGTCGTGACATCGATGCAGTCTTTTCCGCTGACGATGGGTGAGTTATATCTTCCAGAGCTGAGAACCTTTCCGTTGGTAAAGGTGTTGCTTCTGGGAACGAGGGTGTCGGAGTTTGGATTCTGACCGACCATCAGGCCTGAATTCGCAGTGGTGTCGATGTAGAAGTTAGAGAAGGTGGCACCGCACCCCCCGTGCACCGCGATTCCGCTGGAAAGGCTGCGGTAGATCTGAATGTTCGAAGCGTTCAGGCCGCAATTTACATCCGCGGTTGAATCATTGTCCCATCCCAATGCATCATCGCCGGTGTTTTGCGAGAAGTAGCCATTGACGACCGCGCTTCCAACGTTATCAAAATGCAATCCGTCGGCACTCGTGTTGTTTACGCTCGTCCCCCCCAGAAATTGGACGTTGGTGCTGGTATCAACCCAGATTCCGGGACCAGGGGAATGCTCGATGGTAGTGTTGTTGAGCGTAACGTTCTGGGAGCCCTCCACCAGCATCGCGGTATTGCCGGCCCCTGAGACTGGGAATGGAAGCGCGGAGTCCCCGATGTAGCCGATATCGAAATTCCCGAGGGTGACATTGGACGAATTGACGATTTTGATGCAAGAGCCGGCGGTTGGGGTTGCGATGGTGTCGCAGAGAAATCGTGCGCCACTCTGCATAATAGCCGTGCCATGGAAGTTGCTGAACTGGAGTCCGGGCTGGTTTTCATTATGGAGCAGATACAGAGCCATCGGGAAATAGATTGTGGAGTTAGGATTCGAGTCGACAATCGACTGAATCACTCCAGTGTCATTGGCAGTGCCATCCCCTACGGCTCCCATTTGGAGGACGTTGAGAGTACCTGATGGAAGAGAGGGATTCATAGGCGTCATTGCGAGCGCCGCTGGCTGAGTTACGGTGGGGCGAACGCACTGACTGGGTTCAATGGATTGTCCCAGGATGCTTGTTGCAGTTGTAACTAACAGGTTGAGGCAGACGAACACACGAATGGCTTTGCTCAGATGAGCATCCATAAAGCGCACGGTTAGCTCCTTTTCGGTAGGCGGAGTTCTACAGGCCGCTGCTCCCGTGGATATAGCGTTGGGAGGGCGAGCAAAGGATCCTTACCATCTCTCGAATGGGAAGTCGACCAGGAGAGTGCTGCTTTATCTGTAGTAGAAGACGAGCGCCAAGGATTCGTTCTAAGAGAGAAGGAAACAAATTGTTCTTATCGAGGCAATCATAACATTGAGCAATGGGTCATTGGTGAAAATTTCGCTACCATTCAGGTCCAGCGTAAGAGGTTCCCTGGTAGATGCGGGTCTTGCAGAGTCTCGTTCACGCGTCGACTCGAATACATTTTCCCAAAATGCCAATCGCTCCGATCCAACCATTCATCAATCCTCGGTTGTTTCCGATTTGGAAGCGCGCACCGTTGATGGCTTTGACTATGTGCGGATATTCGTTGCCGTGCACCTTGCACAGCACGATGTCTCCGACCGAGAGAGTGGAACAATTGACGGGCGCAACAGTACACAGCTGGCCCGATTCGATCTGCCCTTCATGGAGGCGCCGCGTGGGTGAAAAGAGACGGTCTCTCCGGCCTGAAGCTTTTTGATATAGTGTGTCGCCCAACCCACAGCTTGCCTCCTGGAAAGATCGGGGAAAGCTCGATTGAATGTGAGCAACCTGCGCTGACTTTGGTGAATCTGAATGCTATTAGGTCATGCTCGATTCTAAACAGAGCTATGGCAAATGGGGCGTTCCGATTTTGCTGCATTCATCTTCAATTGTTGAACCACTGGTACGCTGGGTCGAGATAGATTAGAACTCCACTTCCCCCTTTCTGAGGTTTACATTGGCTACGATTGTCATGGCGGGGACGCCTGCTCAGGGCAAGACTTTTCATTACCCGGCACTGGATGGGGTTCGCGGCCTGGCGATTTTGTCAGTGATGATGCTGCACTTCACGGCCGGCTATCATGGGACCAATCGCGTCTTCCGTGCCTGGTCGCCGATTGCGGAACTGGGCTGGATGGGCGTGGATCTGTTCTTTGTGCTCTCGGGCTTCCTGATTACCGGAATTATTCGGAGATCGGCTGCCAATCCGCATCGTGTGAGGAACTTCTATGCACGGCGCGCTCTGAGAATCTTTCCACTGTTCTACGGAGTGCTGTTCGGCTGCCTACTGCTGACGCCGGTTTTTCATCTTCATTGGCAGCCGGTTCATGGGCTGTACTGGGTGTATCTCGGCAACATGGTCAACATGCCGCTGCTGGGACCGCCGGGACAAAGCTTGAGTCTTACTCACTTCTGGTCGCTGGCAGTGGAAGAGCAGTTCTATCTTTTGTGGCCTTTCGTTGTGTGGCGCATCAAGGACCGGCGAAAACTGCTGAAGGTGATTGTTGCGATTCTGATTGCCAGTCCAATGCTGCGCATTGTACTGCTGGTGGCTGGAGTGCCAACGGCTTTCACGGAGTATCTGCTGTTTACCAGAGCCGACAGCCTGCTTTACGGTGCGCTGATCGCGGTGCTGCTGGAGGTGGGGAAGCCGGCTCTGACGACGGCGCGCAAGCTGCTGATGGCTGCTTCTGTACTGATCGCGATCACGTATCCGCTGGCTCCGCACGTACCGGGGGGAGAGCCTGTTTGGCGAAACAGCGTGGCATACTCGCTGATCGGCATGGGGGCTGCTTCACTGGTCTGTCTGTGCGCAGTGGGTTCGGGAATACTGGCGCAGATCTTTAGCAATCGCGTCCTTCGATTTTTTGGCAAATACAGTTATGGCATCTACGTGTATCACGGCCTGTACGCAGCGCTGTTGCGGCATTGGATCAGCACGGAGCCGGCGCTAGCGCGGCTGGGCGGTCTGACGACACCGCTGGGAGTTGTGTTGGGGGTGGGTATTGCGGTCGGGATTGCGTATTTGAGTTACAACTATTTTGAAGCGCCGATACTGCGTATCAAGGACCGGTTTGCTTGAGGACGGGATTACTTGATCTGGCGCGAACGCCGCTGTTGATCGTTACCCATCCGTTGTCCAGCGTTTGAGATGCTGGTCTGGAATCGTACTTCAGATAACGTGCGGAATCATACGCGCACTTCTGTCTGCGGGGCGCGGAAGATGGATTTCCGGCCCCCGGACAGAAGAATGCATTGGACGTTTGGTACAACGAGTTAGTCTCGCGGAAGACTCGTTGTAGGTGATCCTCAGAGTAACTGGAGGAGGAAGGAAGTTAACGGGGAGTCAAGAGAAACACCGTTGATGGTGATGGTGCCGTCGCCACCTGTTTCTCCGACGACAATGGGATTTGATGTCTCATTGTCAATAAGTGAGATTCCATTAAGAGAAATGTGAGACGATCCATTTTCGGCCCACCATGCGCGGTTCATGGAGTTGCCTTCAGACGAGTCGTATGAGGTGAGATCTGACTCGGCAAAGTTGGAAGTTCCGGCGTGATAATAACCATAGACTCCGGAATTGCAAGCGTATGCGCCATTCACAGAACCCCAGTTGGGGCCGATGAAAACGTAACCACCGCCGGCCGAACTTCTGCTGATGGTATTGGTGAACCAAACGTTGGTGGCCTGACCTACGACGAAGCCGACGTTGGGTGCCGCATCGACTGTTACACCATTCATGGTGACTGCGTTCGCACCACCGTTGATGCTCGCGCCATCGATCAAGGGATAGACGCACGCGACGTTGTTGAAGGTTGCGCCCTGGCTCGCCGTTACATCGATACAGTCCTTTCCGCTGACGACGGGAGAGCTATATCTTCCAGAGCTGAGAACCTTGCCGTTGGTGAAGGTATTGCTGTCGGGAACGAGCGTGTCGAAGTTCGGATCCTGACCGACCATCAGGCCTGAATTCGCAGTGGTGTCGATGTAGAAGTTAGAGAAAGTGGCACCGCACCCACCACGAACTGCAATTCCGCTGGAGAGGCTGCGGTAGATCTGAAGGTTCGAGGCGTTCAGGCCGCAATACACAGCCCCGGTTGAGTCATTGTCCCACTCGAATGCATCATCGCCGGTGTTTTGCGCGAAGAATCCGTTGACGACCGCACTTCCAACGTTATCAAAATGCAATCCGTCGGCGGTGGTGTTGTTGACGCTTGTACCGCCGAGAAACTGGATGTTGCTGCTGGTATCAACCCAGATTCCGGGCCCAGGGGAATGTTCGATTGTGGTGTTGTTGAGCGTAATGTTCTGGGAATCCTCCACCAGCATCGCGGTGTTGCCGGCCTCGGGGCGTGGGAACGGAAGTGCTGAATCCCCGATGTAGCCGATGTCGAAATTCCCGATCGTGGCATTGGAGGAATTTACGATCCGGATGCAGGAACCGGCGGTTGGGGTTTCGATGGTGTCGCAGAGAAACCGTGCGCCGCTCTGCATGACGGCTGTGCCATGAAAGTTCTGGAACTGGAGTCCCGGCATGTTTTCGTTGTGCAGCAGATAGAGTCCCATGGGGAAGTAGATTGTGGAGTTAGGGTTCGAGTCGATGATTGACTGAATCACGCCGGTGTCATCGGTTGTGCCGTTGCCCACAGCGCCCATTTGGAGAACGTTCAGGGTGCCTGCTGGAAGTGAGGGATTCATAGGCGTCATGGCGAGCGCCGCTGGCTGAGTGACGGTGGGGCGAACGCACTGACTGGGTTCAATTGACTGGCCCAGAGCGCCCGATGCGGTTGTAACGAACAGGTTGAGGCAAACGAACACACGAGTGGTGTTGCTCAGATAAGCATCCTGAAAGCGCACTATTAGCTCCTTTTGTTTGTAGGCGGAGTTCTACAGGCCGCAGTTCCCGTGGATATCGCGCTGGGAGGGCGAGCGAAGAATATTTTCCAACTCTCGAAAGGGGGAAGTCTATCAGTGCAGAATTGCTTTATCTGCTATAAAAAGCACCAAGGATACGTTCTCAAAGAGATGGAAACAATGTGTTGTTATTGAGCCAATCATAGCATCAAGCAACGGGATGTCTATAAAAATATTGTTACGATGCGGGACGAGCGTAAGTGGTGCTCTGGTCGATGCACGTATTGCGCGGCGCACTGGATTCTTCGCGAGCAATTCGTCTTTGGTGGCCTTGCCTGATCGCTGATTGGTTTGTGGTAATGCAGACTGACGAAAGTGATCGTCCATTGCGCTGGATTGTTCGGGAATTAAAAACTCCGGCCTGCCCGACGTGTGGAGTAATGCGCGGGCCGCCGGAGTTTGTGGATTCGCAGATTTTGAAAGACGAGGAACTACTGCATCTCGGCTACAAAGACTGCTGTGGTGAGTGCGGGAACTGTGGCGGTTCCCGTTTTCGAGTTGAAGGTGGATTGACGCGTGACGGGATCGCTGGACGCCTGCTGCACAGGATGCAGATGCAGGGCGAGGCTCTGCAACTGGCTATTGGTGAAGGTGACCGATGCGTTGGTGGCGTTGAAGAGTACAACAATGTGTTTGTAGAGGCCGTAGCTGCCACCGTTCGCGTCGAGCTTCATGACGATGAGGCCCGGGGTCTGATTCTGGCCGGTGTTGAGGAAGGTGAGATTCTGCTGGACCTCGGCGAAGGTAGGCATGCGGAAGAGGTCAGAGCTGTAGCGAATCTTTAATAGCTCTTGGAAAGCCGTTGTGCTGTATGCAATGTTGGCGGGTAGCGGCGTGTAAGCGGGGTTGCTGAGCAGCGGCGTCATGATCGGCCACTGACCCTGATTCTGGCTGGCGATGGGCAGTCCGATGCCCCAGTTTGCGGTTTGTCCCGTCCAGTCAATTTTGTTGAACCAGTCCCCGGAGTCATAGCTGTTCTGATCCATGTCTTTGGAGCGGAGCAGGTCATCACCGCCCTGGAAGAAGGGAATGCCCTGGCCTAGGGTGACCAGGCTCATGGCAACGATTTGACGGCGGGCGCGCGTGGCGATGCTGTCACTGAAGCTGGACTTCAACTGCACCTGATCGAATAGGTCCTGGTTGTCATGCACCGAGGCGTAGTTGATGGCCTCGATGGGACTCTTGGTATAACCAGTCGGAGCGCCGTTGTAACTTACTTCCGCCCCGGTGACGGTTGTGCCTGCGCTATCGACGAAGGTGTAGTCGCGCAGGTTCCCTGTAAGTCCGACATCGATCCAGTCAGAGTATTGGAGTAACTGGGCCTGTTGCTGACTGGAAGAGAGAGTGCTGTTGGTGTAGGCGCTTGGATCAGTGAAGAGTCCTGTGGCAAAGCCCTGAACGCGTTCGTCAGTAAACGGACTACCACCGTGAATGCCATCGCGAATGCGGTCGTTGAATGTGCCGACACCGAAGCCGTAGAGATTGATCTGGTCGGCTTCAGGACCGATTTGGTTATTGACGGTATCACCGAAGTTGAAGCCCTCGCCGTAGAGATAGATTTTTGATCCGTCGACGCCGTCTTTCTCAGGAGTGAGAGCCTGGAGGGCCTGCTGAATGTCAGTGATGTTGTAAGTGAACATGAAGCTCATGATGTCGAAACGGAAGCCATCGATTTTGTAGTCGCGCGCATTGAGCACGAGGGTATCGATGATGAGCTTCTCCATCATTTTGTGTTCGCTGGCCGTGTCAGGACAGCAGGAGCCGGAGAGTAGGTTGCCGCTTGAGTCGAGACGATGGTAGTAGTTGGGGACCACCTCATCAAGATTGGAGTTGGGGCCTTCGCCGCTAGCGTTGGTGTGGTTGAAGACAACGTCTTGCACGACGCGCAGGCCAGCCTTGTGGAGGCCATCGACCATGGTACGGTATTCGCGGACGCGGTGATCGGGATTGATGGCGTAGCTGCCCTCGGGAGTCATGTAGTGGACGGGATCGTAGCCCCAGTTATAAGCAGGACTGGTCTGGCTGGCGGTGACGGCGGCTTGCTGCTGCGTGCCATCGGCGGGATACTGCGCGAGGCCGGTGGGAATGATCCATGTGGACTTGTCCTCATTGACGCTGGCGAAGTGGAAGGAAGGCAGGATGTGCACAGCCTTGAGTCCATTTGCGGCAAGAGTGCGGAGATGACGCATGCCGTCGGAGTCCTGATCGGCGAAGGCTTCATACATGCCGCGGTGAGGGAGCGGGACGGTGGGATCGTTGATGCTGAAGTCGCGGACATGCAGTTCGTACAAACTCAAATCGCTGAAGGTGCGCAGGGGCGGCGAAGTATCTTCATCCCAACCGGCGGGTTTGGTTTCATCGGAGTCGAGGTCGGTAATGCGGCTCTTGGTCCCGTTCAACGCGATGTCGATGGAGTAGGGATCGCTGGTTAAATTGGTGTCGACCGCGGCGTCAGCAGGAACCCAGACTTGCACGCTGTAGAGGTAGTACTTATTTTTCCACGTGGAATCGCCGTCTGCGACCCAAACGCCATTGTGCTCGTGCATAGGGACAACCGTGGCGGGGGTGGTGTCGGCCTCGTGATCGAATATCTGCAGCGAGACGCTCTGCGCAGTGGGCGCCCAGACTTTGAGTTTTACATCGGCGTTTTCGTCGTCATCCCAGTCGTGCCAATCGCGGTCGTCGGCGTGATGGAAGACGACACCAAGCTTGCCGGGATAGTAGTAGAGATCGTCGAGCACTCCGGCTTGCTGGATGCCGGTGGCGTAGGTAAGCGTGCCGCTGGAGTTGATTGCTGAAAACGCGAGCTGACCTTGAAGGAAGGTCTGCAAGGCTGAGGGCTGTGTGTTCGCCGGCAATTGAAGAACGGTGTAACCGCTCAACTGCGGATAGCGAAGCAACTCGTCCGCGGTGAGGCTTCCGCCTGCGGTGAGCGGGATGGTGGTGCCTCCAGTGATGCCGGTGGGCGTGACTGATAGGACGCCGGTGAGGCTCGAACTGAGGGCGTAGGTATCGCCGGACTGCGCGAACTGCGGCTGGATGGCCACTCGCTGCCGATCGAGCCAGTATGCCTGCTCTACGTTGAGCAGACTATCGAGGATCTGGGTTGGAGTGGGCGTGGTGGTGAAGACGGTTGCGTTGCCTGATATCGCCCAGGCCTGAAGATTGGTTGCGACATCAAGGAACATGTTGGGACCGGGATCTTTCACGCCGGTGGCGGTGTTGTGAATGATGAACCCGAGGTTCTGCGCGTTGGGAATGAGGCTGATGTCGAAGTAGACACCATAGGAATCGGAAGCAGTGACAAAGGTCAGGCCGTCGTTGAAGTCGCCGGTGTATTCGGCTGTGTCGTCGAATGCGTAGACGGACCAGTTCGCGTAGTTTCCGTCGGGGCGATAGTAGTGAATGCGGGCGTAGCCGGGCAAGAGCGCATTGGGATTGGTGAGACTGGGCTGACTCTTGTAGAGCTTGCCGATGCCGGTGTAACCCCAGTATTCGAAGCCTTCTGTGGAGGGATCGACGAACTCATTCGGGCCGGGGTCTTTCTGGTCGCCGCCGGTGGCAGTTGGATTGTGAATGATAAGACCCAGGTTCTGCGCATTGGGAACAACCGCTACGTCGAAATACGCGCCATAGGCGTCAGTGTTGGTGACGGGTACGAGGCCGTCGTTGTAGTCGCCGGTGTACTCCGTCGTGTCGTAGAAGGCATAGATCGTCCAGCCGGAATAATTGCCATCCGTCCGGTGGTAGTGAACGCGGACGTAGCCAGGCAGAATCGCGGTGGGATTGCTCAAGTTGGGCGCGACGGTATAGAGCTTGGCGATGCCGGAGTAGGCCCAGTACTCAAAGCCCTGCGTGGCGGGATCGACAAAGAGATTATTGGGAGTGTCTTTCTGGTCGCCTCCGGAGGCAGTCGGGTTGTGGATGATGATTCCGACTTCCTGCGCGCCGGTGGTGACGCCTACATCGAAATAGACGCCGAAGCTGTCAGTGCCAGTGACCTGAACGGGGCCGCCGCCGTAGTTGCCGGTGTTCTCCGTGGTGTTGTCAAAGGCGTAGACGGTCCAGCCGGCGTAGTTGCCGTCAGGGCGGAAGTAGTGGATGCGGATGTCGCCGGATGGAATGGGTGGGTCGGACTGGGCGAAGGCATTGACTGCGGCAAAGAGGCTGATCAAAAGCAGGAGAATGCGAGACGCACTCCTGCCCACGAGGTGCGGGGGATTCATGCGGAAGGTCATGTGTACAGCTCCAAGAAAAGTTGATGCTTTGGTTTCGTTGGGCGCGTTCGGCGCTCTTTGGGGGTTGCTCAGTTGAGCGCGGGCGATAGTACGTCGGCTCGATAACGGGTGTCAAGATACTTTAGGGTGCGTGCGAAATTTTCACAGAAGGGCGTTTGTGCCTGGAGGTGTAGGAGTCGTCGGTCATGTGGGGTTTTGGCGACGGAGAACTTGACCGCAGACGATGATCGATTCAGTCGCCGATTCAAGGGGGAGCTGAGGTGCCACCTAGCCCTAAAGGAATCATTACTCCACGGTGTACTCGAGATGTGGGTACAGAAGATTTATACGAGGACTCCGTGGCAGATAAAGGATCCATATCTCTGCGCCGATTGCCTGGGGAAGAAAGGACCATCCACCACCATTAGACGTCGTCCCGGTCTCCGTGCGGAATTCGTATTTCAACCTAAATGCTCGTCTGACAGAAACGCATTTCGTCACAATGCCGACCGCTGGCTTCCCCCAGGTAAGTAACTTTCGCTCCTTGTAAAATCTGTATAGAAAAAAGGATGGTAAGAAAACAATTGATGCATCAAGCACTAGAACCATGATTAGAAGCCAAAGCGGGTCATGTTCATACGGGTATTCCCATGCTGCGGGATGATTGATGGCGGGATTGGACGGAAGATACCGCACTACAAGAGTCTTGGATTCCCGAAGGGGCTGCCGGAACTTTAACGGCACTCCGGCGTTGCCAGTAACAGTCTTTCCGTTGGCAGTGAATGTGTAGCAGACAATATCTGGCCCGCGACCTTGTTCTTTGATCTCGATGATCTCGCCCAAGACCAGTTCGGTGCCTTCTTGGCGCAACACCGACCGCCGATGAACGTGTAGTGCCTGGTTTATACAGATACCAAGAGCCACGATGACGAGGAGTCCTAGCATGAACGCGGCGTTCATATTTGTACGGCGTCTACTGTCCGATTGTCGAATTATTCTCGGCACCGAGCCTGAGAGTTCCGATGGCATTTTCGATATTGTTTGAGTGCCAAAGTCGGTTTCCATTTCATTCTCCGATGTCAGAAAGGCACGTCGGCCTGTGGAATAGCACGACGCATCAACAACCCAGCACAAACGAGTTCAAATATCGTTGCGGTCAGTTGCATAGGATTTTGGAGATCGTTCTGATCGTAGTCCCCTTGGGCCAGTTCGTCTATGCATTCCGAGTCGCGGTCGGATTTGTCGGCTAACCGGCAGTTACCTTCAGTAAACAATGTCGCCGCAGGGGTGCTTCTCTGCCCGCCCGCATGCTAGCAGTACACAGGAAAGGCTGTGAGACCTCTTGGGCAAAAAATTCAACTTCTGCGTAGGGTCTGAATCTTCAGGCAGCAAGCGGACTTTGGGCAAGAAGGCGGTTTTGGCTACCTTTTAGGCACCCCCGCAGGGGCCGAAGGCCGTGATTCATTTTGCGGGCTTTGCGGCATGACTGAGGTCATGCCCTGTTACAAGGCATTCGCGAGTGCTCAACACACGGGGCGTTGGCGGGTGATCCTGATGCGAAACTCTTGCGAATACTCGCGATGGAAAACCCTCGCGAATTGCTCGCCCAGTTACTCGTCGCGGAGCAGGATCATGGGATCGACCTTTAGGGCCCTTTGCGCGGGGAGCCATGTGGCTGCCATGCCCAAGACGAGCATGGTTAGAAGGACTCCACCCAGGACGACCGGATCTCTGGGCGCGGCCTGATAGACGATGTACGAGAGCACCTTGGAAGCCATGACGCCGAGGACCATTCCCGCGAGCGAGCCGACCGAGAGCAGGATGAAGGCGCGGCCGAGCGCGGTCCGCAGCACCTGTTTGCGGCGCGCGCCGAGAGCGATGCGGATTCCGAGTTCGCGCAGACGCTTGCTTACGCTGTAGGAGGCCATGCCGAAGATTCCGGTGACGGCGAGCATGGCGCCGAGCATGCCAAGAACGCCGAGGGCCACGGTGGCGACGCGGGCGGCAAACAAGGCCCAACCCATTTCGTGACTCCAGGTGCTGATGGTGAAAGGCAAGGCGCCATCGAGCCCGCGCATGGCGCGGTCGAGGGCGCTGGAGATTTCCGCGGGATCGCGACTGGAGCGCACCAATATCCAGGTGCCGCTGGTCTGCTGCTGCTTGAAGGAAAAGAACATTGCCGGCTGTTGCTCTTCAGTGAGGAAGCGATATTTCCCGTCTTCTACGACGCCCACCACCTCGGCGCGGTTGCCACCCCAGAACTTGAAGTGACCGCCGAGCGCCTTGTCGACGGAGCCGAAGACTTTGATGGCAAACTGGCGATTGACGAGAGCCACCTTGGGCGCCTTGTCGTCGTCGGTGGGGCGGAGGTCTCTTCCGGCGAGGAGCCGGGTGCCCGCAGCCGCAATGTAGCCGGGCGAAATGTTGTAGTTCATGGCGTCGGCGGCTTCGTTGGTGGGGCGGTAGTCGGTGGTGCTGTCAGTGTAGACGTAGGAGTCGCCACCGCCCAGGCCGAGGGGCGTGTGGTTCACATAGCCCACCGCCGCGACGCCCGGAATGGCCGCCGCGGCATCGATCATGCGCTGCTGCATCTGCGGAATTCGGTCGCCATCGTAGCCGCCCATGTGCAGGTCGCACTGAGCGAGCATCACGTCCTGAGGCACAAAACCGAAGCTGCTGTTCATGGATCGGGCGAGGCCGCGCACGGCAACCAGCGACGAGGTGACGAGGACCGCACAGATGGCAATTTGCACGGCGAGCAAAATGTCGCGCACGGTGAAGCGGCGCAGACCGCCGACACCAGCGGCACCGGTGCGAATGACCTGCCAGGGATCAGAACGCATGACCTGCCGCACGGGGACGATGCCGAACAAAAGGCCGCTGCCGAGGGCCAAGAGCAAGGCAACAACAATGGTGGCGGCATCAGGATTAACAGGGACGTTGATGGGAACATTGGGAATGGGTTGCCAGGCGCTGAGGAAACGGAGAACCACGACGCTGCCGGCAAATCCCAACACTCCGCCAATGAACGAGAGGAGCACAGACTCAGTGAGCATCTGGCGCAGGACCATTCCGCGACGCGATCCGAGGGCGAGGCGGAGGGCGGTTTCCTTGGCGCGATCTGCGGCGCGGGCCGCGAAGAGGCTGCCGAGGTTGGCGCAGGCTGCGAGCAGAATGAGTCCGGCGAGCAGCATGACGCCTGCCATGAACGCGCGTGCGGGACCGCCGAGCATGTCACCTACGAGGCCCGGACGAGCCAGCGTGAACTTCACACCCTCGTCATCTCCTGGATATGTTTTAGCCAGCCATGTGGCAAGAGTGTTGAGGTCCGCCGTGGCCTGAGCAGAGGTTATGCCCGGCTTGAGGCGTCCCACCGCAAACTCGGAATGATCGCCGCGATACTGGAGTGAGTTGTGGCCCTCGACGGTGGGCTGCTCGACCATGGGAATCCAAAGTCCGGGTGCGAAAAACAGCTCGGTGCCCCGGAACTGAGGCGGGGCGACGCCGATGATGGTTAACGTGTGCTTGTTGATCTGGACCGAGCGGCCCACCATGCCTGGATCGCCATGGAAGTGGCCATGCCAGTAGGCGTAGCTGAGGACCACATAGGGAGCGCTGTTCTCGCCATGCTCGTCGGCGGCGTGAAAGAAGCGGCCAAGGTAGGGCTGAATGCCGAGGGCGTCGAAGTAGTTACCGCTGGCGAGGTAGGGCCATGCGGTGGAGGGATTGCCGCCGGTATCGACGCCGACCGGGCCCACGATCTCGTAGGCGACCATGCTTTCAAAGGTCCGGTTCCGGTCGCGGAGATCGACATAGTCTTTATAAGATTGCGAGGGAAACTGGGCTCGCTGCACCATATAAAGATTCTGTGCGTGGGGCACATTTACCGGCCGCAACACCAGCGCGTTGAGCACGCTGAAAACTACCGCGTTTGCTCCAATCCCCAGTGCCAGCGTCAGGATTGCCGTGATTGCGAATCCTGGAGACTTCCTCAGTTGCCGTAGCGCAATTCTCACGTCATTTGTCATATCGGCCGCCCTTAGGAGGCAGATACGACTACGAACGGCGGATGGTTCCCGCGGAATTGCAGACTCAGAAACCTGAGTCGCGATCCTGGCGGCGCTTCACTTAGATGGGGCTTCTGTCGGCGAAGGATTGGATTGGCTGGATGAGGCTGGATCTGCTAGCGGCTCACCCAGCCGGGTCAGGTGGACACTGGCCTGGATCTCCGGAACGTCGCCATCGTTGACCTGCGCTTCAGTGGGCTTGCCGAGGATGAGGATGCGCTGGACGGCGCTGCCGCGCGCGGGGACGAGAAGGCGGCGGGTTACTGATTTGTCGATGGAGCGAACAGTGACGGGGACCTGGGCAGCGGCGTAGCCGTGGTTTGTGACATTGACGGCGACGAACCAGTTGCCATCGGTTTGCTGGGTGGGATAGACGTTCTCGACCGTCAGATCGGGCAGGCCTTTATCAGTGTCGATCCAGTCGGCGAAGAGCCAAGAGGGATCGTCGTCGGTGGTGCTTGCTTTCTTGACGAGGTTTTCGAAGGAACTGGGCTTTGAAGTATTGGCGGAATCCTGCGCCGGATTGTAGGCGCGGAAGATCGCGGAGAGAGCTTCATCGCCAATGATGTCGCGAAGCATCCACAAGACGTAGGCGGCCTTAGTGCGGTAGTAGACGGGGGAGATGGCCTGAGCGAGGGGCTGGCCGGAGCTTTCGCCGGGGCTTGCGGGTTCAGCAAGAGCGAGGGCGGGACGCTCGGCTTCAAGAGTGCCGAGGGCCTGATCGTGACCGTGCTGGCGCTGGAGCCAGAGAGTGCCCATGAAAGTAGCCAGGCCTTCACTGAGCCAGGCCGGGGGTGAAGTGGGCGCATTGGGTGAGGATGACGGCAGCGGCAATTCCATCCAGGCGCGGGTGAGGGAGTGGACAAGGATGGTGTCGAGATGGTCGGGGTCTGGCTGCGAGACGTTGGACTGGATGGGCACGACGAGCAGAGCGCCTGTCTCAAAGGGCGCGTCTTCGGGGTCGGGCAGGTCGAGGATGGTGAGCTGGGAGCGGGGCTTGTCGCCGAGCCATGTTTTGAGGAACGGTGTGACGGCGGTTGCGGCAGCGGACCAAGCGGAGACGGCCGCGTCATTTTCAGGAAGGGTCCAGATGGTGGCGTTGGTGGCAGGGTGCGCGGTGCGAATGCCGAGAAAAAGACTGGGTTCTTCAAAGCCGAGAGTGGTGGGGCCAGAGTCGGCTGTGGCGACGCCGGAGACTTCCTGGGTCTGATCCAATTCGCCGGGAGAAGTAATGGCAAGAGGAACCGAGTGGCCGTTGATCACAGCGATGGTGGGCGCCTGGCCGTGGGGGAACTCGTCGGTGACCCGGAGGCGGAAATGTGCGCCAGAGAGACGCAGTTTGTTTTCGCCGATTTGATCAAAGAGGCGCGCACCTTCGCCCAGGAAGGCGGGGACGCTGGAGACGGGATACCAGACGACGTTGCCGAAGCCGCGCAGGCCGGTGAAAGGAACGCTGATATGGTCCCAGTCAGAGTGGAGCGCTACGTCTTCAGGGGTGTCGACGACGGAGAGACGCTGCGCGGAGGCGGGAATGTCGCCGGAGTAGGTGGCGTCAAGCTGCAGAGTGGCACCCGGGGCGAGGGGCGGGGTGAGCGGGACAGCGGCCTCGTTGAGCTGGCCAGTGTGGTCGGCATCGGACTTGAGAGTGGCAACGGAGAAGGCGACGTCTTTATTGGCGATGCGAATGCGTTCCCACTGCAGGGTAGACGAGATTTGCAACGGTATGCTGGCAAGGGGCGTTTTGCCGTCGTTGCGAACGGTGATGAGTGTGCGGACGGCCATGTGCTGCTCGACGACACGCAGACGGACGTCGAGGTCCAAGTCAATGAAGGTGACAGACTGGCGCTCTGGATCAGTGGTAACGGGCTGGTCGACCTTCTTGATGGAGGACTGAGTGGCGGCTGGGTTGACGTGAGTTGTGGTCTGGCCGTTTTCGTCGATGGAGCGCGAGAAGATGACTTTGCCGCTGGACGGTTGCGGGGCTGGCTGCTGTGCTGGCGTGGTCGGCGCGGTGGATTGCGCTACAGAGGACAGAACCGCCATGCCGGTGGCAACTCCCGCCAGAAATCCGGCAAGTGAAAATCTCATGAACCCAGACCTTTCTGTTTCTTTGGTTTTGACGCAGATTCCAGGCTCGGGCGAGCATTGCCTGCGGTGGGGCCAGTTTTGCTTTTGACGCGGCGCTGGCGAGCAGCCTCGTAAAGAACCACGGCTCCGGCGGCGGAGACGTTGAGGGAGCTGACGCCGCCGGCCATTGGAATTCGGAGAAGATGGTCGCAGGTTTTGCGAACGAGATCGTGGAGGCCTGCGCCCTCGCGGCCAAGGACGAGGACGCAGTTGCCGGTGAGGTCGAACTGGTCGTAGTCGGATTGACCGCGTTCATCGAGACCGATGATCCATAGATTGTGTTCTTTCAACTGCTCGAGGGAGCGGACGAGATTAACGACGCGCGCGATGCGCAAGTGCTCGGTTGCGCCGGCGCTGGCTTTGACGGCGACTGGACTGAGCGGAGCGGATCGGCGCTCGGTGAGGACTACACCGTCGACGCCGGCGCCATCGGCCACGCGGAGGAGTGCGCCGAGGTTCTGCGGGTCTTCGACGCCATCGAGTGCAAGGATGAGACGGGCAGCGCTGGATGATGTTGGCTCGAAGAGGTCTTCGAGGGCAAGGATTTCCTGGGGACGAACCATAGCGACGACGCCCTGGTGGCCTTCGGTCTTGGCCAGCACCGTCAGTTGCTCGCGGGGTTCCTGACGGACGCGGACACCGGCCTCGTGACATTGATTGACAAGGCGCTCAAGACGTTCGTCGTGGCGTTCGCGGGCAATAACTACCTGGTCAAAGCGGCGCCTACCGGCTTTCAGAGCTTCTTCGACCGAATGCAGGCCATACAAGACTTCCATATCAATAGTGTAGAAGATGGACGATATAGAGGAATTGGCGGCAGTTTCGGTGTCCAGTTGCTTTCAGTTCGTAGAGTTTCGGGAATGTAGTTTGGAGTCGGCGGGGGCAAAAACGGGAGCCAGGATCGCTCTCCCCAATCTGTCTGGTCCTTATCACACCTATGTGTGATTGAGGGTGGCACAAAGAAGTGTCAGGATTCCGGCATGCGAGTCAATCTCATCACTCAATCGTCCGGTTTTCCCCAATCAGGTGCGGGCGCGATACCGCTCTCGCTGACGATCCGCCCGGCATGCGGATTGCCTGGGGATTACGAGTGCCCAACCGACAGCACGGCTCTACTGCACATGCTTCGGAAACAAACGGATCTACCTGATTCCGTTCTGAGACGCTTTGAAAGCGAACTGCACGCCCGAGCCGGCGCACGGCTGCTGGGCGTGGAGCTGAACGATAACATCCTCACGAATCTGGGCTACTTCATTGATTAAGGGCAGACCAGTCTGTTGGTTGAGGATGAACCTGCGGTCGCGGAGGGCTGCACAGCGGCGCTGCGCGAATCGTGAGGTACAGAATCAGGCGAACGTGAATTGCAGTCTTGCCAAGAGCGCGAATCCAGAAAGAGACGCGAATAATCGCCCGGTTTATTCTCGCCCGCAGAAATGAGCCTGGCTCCGCCTGATCAGCATTGGCGGACAGTGATGAAGCGCTATGCAGCGCGACTCATTTTTTGGGAAGTAGCGATCATGAATGCGTCTGAGCCACTTGCGGATCACTGCGAACGAGACTGTTGTCTCGATGCGGTGACCAGGCGATAGCGAGATCCCTCACAAAAATTGAGATTTCCTTCCACTTGATGGAGTGGTTGGCAAATTGCATACTGAGGCTGCCTGGAGAACGATGAGCGCGTCCAATCGCAAATCATTTACCGCTGTGCTGGAGCCGGCCGGGACGAAGCTCCGCTGGGTGATTGCGCGGATTCCGTTCAATGTGACAAAGGTGTGGCCGGAACGGAAGGGGCTGCGGGTCCGCGGGGAAATCGTTTGTTTGGACGGCAAGAGCAAATCATTGAAAAGCAAAAACGGGGGATTTGCCTTTCGCACTGCGCTGTTTCCCGGTCCGCAGGGTGAGGGGAAAGTGCTGGTGGTGAACAGGAAGATGCAAGTGGGGGCGAAGGCCGCGGTTGGAGAGAAGGTGCGAATCTGGCTGGAGCCAGATATGGAGGAACGACCGGCTGAAGTGCCGAAGGAACTGGCCGAGGCACTGAAGGAGGACCGGAGCCTACGGCGATGGTTCGACGGGCTGAGTTACTACATGCGCAGGATGATTGGTTCGATGGTGAAGGGAGCCAAGTCCGCTGAGGCGCGAGAGAGGATGGCGGCGCGGATTGCGGAGTGGCTGATGCTGGCAATGGAAGGTGAGAACGAGCTACCTCCGATTCTGAAGGCGGCCTTCCTGCGTCAGCCGCTGGCCGGCAAGGGATGGGAAGCGATGACCAAAACGCAGAGACGCAATCACCTGCTGGGAATCTTCCATTACCAGAGCGCGAAGAGCCGGGAGACGCGAACGGCGCAGGCTGTGGAAGACGCGTTGCGGGTGGCTAAGCGCAGCGGCCACAGTGCAGATTGACCCTCTTTTTTGTTTAAACCTCGAATTTATAGTGACTCGGCCCGTGTTTTGAGCGTCTAACGGGACAAGATGAGTACGGTTGCGTCTGTTCACCCCTTTTTTGCCCCGAGTTCTGCCACTGCAGTTGACGAACAGTTGCGGGAGGAGAGCCTCGCTGTAGCGCAAGGGCTTAAACGCCAGGAAGCGGGGTTGCTGGACACGCTGATTGTCCGCTACCAGCATAGGCTGCTGCGGTATCTGCTCTACCTGACCAGCAACCGGGAGATGGCCGAGGATCTGTTCCAGGAGGTCTGGATGCGCGTGCTGGTGCGCGGCGCGCAGTTCAACGGGAAGGCGCGGTTTGATACCTGGCTGTTTACCATCGCGCGCAACCTGGTGATCGACCAGCGACGGAAGCGGACGATGACGAGCCTGGACGAACTGTTTGAGGGCCGGAACGAAGACGACCGTCCGATGAGCTTTGAGATTGCCGACAGCGAACCGACCCCGCTGGACCGCTTCTCAAACCTTGAGGACCGGGAACGAATTGCAGCCGCGCTGCTGAAACTTGACACACTGCATCGCGAGGTACTGGTGTTGCGCTTCCACGAGGAGTTGTCGTTGGAGGAGATTGCGACAGTGACCCGGGCGCCGCTTTCCACTGTAAAATCAAGGCTCTATAGAGGAATGGCATCAATGAAACCCTACCTTGAAGAGAGCGGTACGCAGCACTCGGAGGCCGTGTGATGGTTGCCGAACTCACCGGGGACGCGAACCTCGATGCAGAGAAACGCCCCAGCGCCGAACAGGATCTGGTGTCGGCTTGCGCGGGACTTCAGGCGGACAGGGGTTGCGCTGTGGCTAACCGGACGCGGGGCGTTGTCAGTACGTCAATGGGGGTAATGAAGGAGCAGAAAGCAGGACGCAAGCGGAGCCGCGCGTTGGCGCTGGCGGCCTTGCTGCTGGTTTTCCTGATGCTGGGGCCACTGGTCTGGTGGGCCGGCGAAACTCTGCTTGAGGAAGAACGATTGACCGGAATGACTGCCCAATTGAGCATCTGGATCTTTTTTTTGAGTGGAGCGCTGCTGGCTTCCGCCCTGGTGGCAGGATGGGTCCGGCATAATCGTTCTTAGTGGATAGAGGGATCTATATAGAACGTTCAGGGCCTGTTTTTTGACGGGCATTTAGCAAACGAAAGATGTATACCCGCAACTTCCGAATTCCCTTTCCCGTCCATCTAGATAGGGGTTAAGCTTGCCTTAAGCTTCACTTCAGCTTTTGAAAATCCCTCTGGTGGGGGCATATCTATGCGCGATCCACAATCGATCACGGTTAACGAAGACACACGCCTGGTTCCGGTGTGGTCCATCGTGGTTGCGTTAGTTGCGTTTGTGCTGGTGGAGTACTATTTCTGGCTGATTCTGCCGACGCAGCAGCGCCATCCGCCACCGTTGGGTTTTCATATCTACTTCAGTCTCTCCGGAGGCGTGCTGATCGCGCTCTATTTCCTGATGTTGGGCTACGTGAGCAAGGACGCGCCCCGGCGGGCAATGAGTTCGCGCTTCTGGATGGTGATCTGCTTTGTGATGCCTGGCGGCATTGGCGCCGTGCTTTATTTTCTGCTGCGCCAGCCGGAGGTTTCACGTTGCCCGTCCTGCTCAACGCATGTGCAGAGCGATTTCCATTTCTGCCCGCAATGTGACTACCAACTCACGGCGAGTTGCGGAAATTGCTTCCGCACGGTGCGGGCGACAGATCAGTTCTGCACACGCTGCGGGCATGAGTTGGCCAGCGACCATATGCCGGCGCGGCTCCGGGTGCTGTAGCCACCTGCGGTGGGACAGCCGCCCGCGGAACGCTCGCACTGGCTTTGCTGCTTCCAAGGCTGGCGGTGGAGAAAGAGCGCAGGTCTGCCTTGCGGTGCGGTTGGATCTTTTGCGGTGAATTCCAGCCAAGATATTTCACCTCTTATAGATCGACCTGCATTGACCGCTGCTGGCGACCTTCCTACAATCGAAGTTTCGGCTTAACTTTCTAAAGATTAGGCTTGCATGTCTATTTCCGCGCTCATCATCGACGACGAACAACTAGCCCGGGAAGAGCTCAAGTACTTGCTCGACCAGGTGGGTGGGGTGGACGTGCTGGCGCAAGGTACGAACGGCATTGAGGCCGTCGACCTGATTGAGGAATACCATCCTGACCTCGTGTTCCTGGATGTGCAGATGCCGGGGCTGGACGGGTTTGCGGTGATCCAACGGCTGGTGGATCGAAGCCGGCAAAAGGCGGGAACTGGAAATGGCAAGGATGCAGAGCCTTTGCCACAGTTTGTGTTTGCCACGGCTTATGACCAGTACGCCGTGCGCGCCTTCGACGTGAACGCCGTGGATTACCTGCTGAAACCCTTTGACCGTGATCGGGTCTTGCAGGCCGTGGACCGGGCACGGAGCCGCATGAATGGGAGTTCGAATGGCTCGACTCCCGAGTCGCAAATCAGCGAACTGCTGAAGCTGCTGAATCGGCCGCAGGGGGCATCTCGGACACCGCAGCCGGCGAAGCTGATTGTGCAGGCGCAGAGCCGGTTGCTGCTGGTGGACCAGTCGGAGATTTGCTACGCGGCAATCGATGAGGGCGTGATTCGCGTGGTCACGCAGACCTTTGAGGGACACTCGAAGTGCAGGACGCTGGAGGAGCTGCTTGAATTGCTGGATCCGGCGGTTTTCTGGCGGGCCCATCGCGGATTTGTGGTGAATATCAACCATATTCGCGAGGTGGTGCCGTGGTTCAAGTCGAGCTACCAACTGCGGATGAACGATAAGAAGCAGACGGAGATTCCGGTGAGCCGGGCGCAGACGAAGCGGCTGAGGGAACTGTTTAATTTGTAGCACGTCACCAATCAGGTGGCGACAAACCTACAAGCACAATGAATACCAGGAACGAAACAATGGGAAGTAACGCAGCAAACGCCCATCTTCTCGGGCCTAATACCGCGGCCGTCAAAGCCAAAACAATTCCCAGGGCCCAGCCCCACACCCAACCGTCGAGCCCCATATCCAACCACACCGGTGTGTGACCCACTACCTTAGAAACGCACGCCTCGATCCAGAACGCAAAAGAGCAGGCGATACCTATGCAGCCGATCACGTTTGCGATCGCTGTGCGCCATTTCATGGTAGATAGGTGCTCGTCATGGAGTCCGTGACGCCGCGCAGTAAGACCTCAGGTCTCAGTCGTATCGCTCGAAGATGATTTGCTTGCGGTGCCAGCCGTAGCCGGCTAGCTTGTCGCGCACGCCGGAAACCATGTTGTTGAGACCGCAGATGTAGGCGTAGATATCGAATGTCAGCTCCTTCGCCGAGAGAGCGGGATCGGGAGGGGGCTGGACGAGCGGTAGTCTCAGGCGGGCGGCGCGCTCCTCGACTATTTTGGCGACGTAGTCCTGGACATAGCCGCGATGGCCGGTCCAGGTCTCCGGAGCGCGGCTCAGAGTGGCGATGTAGTGGAAGTTGGGATGTAGCTGGGCGAGCGCCTCAAATTCATCGCGGTAGTAGAGCTCAGTTTCGTGGCGGGTGCCGTAAACCAGCCAGATATCCTTGCCGTTGCTGCGGTCAGGGCCGCCCTCAGGAAAGAGCCACTGCAGAAAGCTGCGCATGGGCGCGATGCCGGTGCCGGTGGCGATGAAGATGGAATCAGTAATAGGTTCGCGCAGAGTGAAATAGCCGTGCGGTCCGTGGATCTGGATGGAGCTGCCGACGGGCAGGTCGGGAAGGTCGGCGAGGTGATTGGAGAAGAAGCCGCCTTCGACGCGGTTCACGCACAGTTCAAAGCGATTGGCCTTGGCCGCCGATGCAATGGAGTAGGCGCGGGTTTGCTGCTTACCCTTGTCGTCCTCAGCCACGGCGGAGACAAACTGGCCAGCAGAAAAGGGAAAGCTCTCAAGCTCATCGAGGACGAACTCGAAGTGATAGCACTGGGAGGGTTCAGAGATGCAGTCTTTTCGATCAAGACGTGCTGCAAAAGTCTCACGCGCCAAGGCAATTCTCGCTTCAACAAGGATGACGCCCTGAAAAACGGACTGTAGGGAGTATCGCTATAGGAGGGCTGAAGTGGCAAGTAGGAGTTCCCACTGTGCGGTCTGGCCTGGCGGCGACGGGCTCCGAGGGCCCCTATAATTGACGGGGAGCAGGACCGGGGCCGAGTTGGATTTGGCGGCTCTTTATCTTGTCTATTGAGGAACGTATGGCTGCGCTGATTGATGCGATCGAAGTGAAACGGAAGATGTATTTTGAGCACGAGAATGTGCCCTACCACTGCATTGATGTGGAGGTTTCCACGCCTACGGCGCGTGGAGGCCAGACGCTGGTGCGGCTGAAGATGCGGAACCTGCTAACGCGGGCGGTCTTCGACAAGACCTTCAAGGCGGGGGAGAAGTTCAAGGAGCCGGATCTAGAGACGGTGGAGGCTTCGTATCTCTATAGCGACGGCGACGGGTCTTACTTCCTGGATCAGGAGACCTTCGACACGTTGACGCTGCGAGAAGAAATGATCGGCGATGCGCTTGAGTTTCTGGTGGAGGGCGCGATTATCAAGCTGAACAAGTTCAATGGGAACCCGATTGGGCTCGAATTGCCAGAGAAGGTGGAACTGGAAGTTACCTACACAGAGCCGGGAGCGCAGGGAGATACGAGTGGGAAGGTGACCAAGCTGGGGCGACTGGAGACTGGCCTGGAGATCAAAGTTCCGCTCTATATTCAAGAGGGCGAAAAGGTGAAGGTCTACACGGAAACTCGTGAGTTTGCGGGGCGGGCGTAGGTTAGAATCCTGACTATTATGGATGAGCTATCGCGCACTAACGACTTGAATCGGCGGTTTGGGATTGCTGGAATTGCCGAGGTGATTCCTGGAAACGGCGGGCTGCCTAAGGTGCATGTGAGTGCGCCTGCAGCCTCTGGGGAGATTTACCTGCATGGCGCGCATGTGACTGCGTGGCGACCTTCCGGCGCCGAAGAGACGATCTTTGTCAGCGATAAATCGGAATGGGAAGATGGGCGCGCAATTCGCGGAGGGATTCCGATTTGCTTTCCGTGGTTTCGAGGCAAGGCTGACGATAAGAAGGCTCCGTCGCATGGATTCGTCCGCACCAAGGAATGGCGGCTTGAGTCGGTGAGCGCGGAAAAGGATGGGGGTGTCAGCGTGACTTGCTCGACGGAAAGCGACGAATCGACACGCCAATGGTGGCCGCACGAGTTTCGCATGGTACATCGGGTGCATGTTGGGAGGACACTTGGGCTGGAGTTGACGGTGAAGAATTCTGGAGATTCGGCATTCAGCTTTCAAGAGGCGCTGCATACGTATTTCCGGGTCGGCCTGGCACAGCATGTGCGCGTGCGCGGATTGGATGGGGTCAAGTATCTCGACAATACGGACGGGAATCGTGAGAAGGTACAGGCCGGGGATGTGATCTTCGCGGCACCGACTGACAATGCATACATGAATACTGAGGGGGCGGTGGAATTGATCGATCCGACCCTGCGGCGGACGTTCCGAACGGAGAAGGTGAACTCGGCGACGACCGTGGTATGGAATCCTTGGCAGCAGGGTGCGGCGCGCATGTCCGATCTTGGAGCCGATGAGTGGCAGCGAATGACATGCGTGGAGGCCAGCAACATTCTCACGTTGCCTGTCTCGCTGAAGCCGGGGCAAGAACACACGATGCGGGCAACGCTCAGTATTGTTCCGGCCTAGGCTGTTCTCTCACTCATTGCGCCAAGGGTGCAAGCGGATGAGACGCCTGTCACTCCCCACTTGCAAACGTAGTGGGCGGAGAAGAGTTAAGCAGTAACTCATGTCACTCGGTGCCGAAAAGGTCTACGAGGATGTCTCCAGAAGTGCCTTCAGGCCGGGAAGATCTTTGACGACGATCTGACGCGCGTCAACATCGAGCAATCCTTCTGCCTGGAGGCGCATCAGATTCCGGGAGACCAGTTCGCGCACGGTTCCAAGTTGATTGGCGAGTTCCTGATGAGTTGCGGGAAGTTGAAACTCAATTCCGAGAGGACTCTGCTTGCCTTCGTTTTGGGCGAGTTTGAGCAGTACCGATATGAGGCGTTGGCGGATCGTGGTGAACGACAACTCCTCGACGATCCCGACTAATCGCCGCAGCCTGGCTCCAACTACCTGGAGCACTTTGAGTGCGACTTCAGGGTGCTCCATGCAGTAGGCGCGAAAATCGCGTCGTGAGATGAATGCAATCTCTGTGTCCTCAATCGCAACGGCTGAAGCTGGAAAGGGGCCACCATCAAAGACCGGCAATTCTGCGACGGATTCCCCGACAACGTTGATCGCCAAAACCTGCTCACGACCGCCCATGGATGTTTTGAAAATGCGAACCTTGCCACGAGCAATGATGTGCAGGCCATTGCATGGCTCGCCTTCCGAGAACAGTAGTTCTCCGTTGCTTAAAACCTTCCGCACTGTTCGTGCAGCCAGTGTTGTTAATTCTTGCGGCGTGAGACTCGACAAAAGTGCAGTCTTTCCGAGGGCCGTAGCGAGGTCAGTGCGTTCAGCAGTCACCTCGGAATTCTAGCAGGCTGGAACTTTGGTCACTGCGCGGCCAGGTTTCAGAATGTCTTATTTGATAGGAAGAGCAGTGTTGATCCGATGTTCCAAAAGGCGACGCGCAGCCGGCACCGTAGCTTAAGTCTGCAATCGGAGATTCGCAAATCTTTCGAACGAGGGACAATGAGAGAAGTAAAGAATTAATGGGGGGTGTGATGGCGATACAGATTGGCGGAAAGCCGGATAGCGGTTTCGACGATCCAATTGGCATGTTGAAGGACTGCCACAGAAGGATCGAGAGTTTCCTCGGCATTCTTTTCATCGTGGTGGATCGGGCACAGGGCAGGAATCTCACCGGCGAGGAATGCGATGCGGCCAAGGCTGCGCTCGAGTACTTCCGTACAGGCGGACAACGCCACACAGCGGACGAGGAGGAATCACTCTTTTCACGATTGCGGAAGTCGGATGCTAAATCGTTCGAAGAGATCGACCGGCTGGAAGATGACCATCGCGAGGCAAACAATTTACATAATTCAGTTGAGCGGCTGTACTCAGGCTGGATTGAATCAGGCAGTTTAAGCGCAGAGGATACACGGCGGTTGCTCTCCGAAACCGCGCGCCTCAAGGAGTTGTATTCAGCCCATATTGAATTAGAAGAAACGATCGTCTTTGCTCGCGCAAGACAGATACTGGACAGCCAATCTATCGCGGCGATCGGGGCTGAGTTTCGTTTCCGACGGAAATAGTTCTCCCTACGTAGGTGCGAGGAGCGAAGTACATTGAGCAGTGCGATTACTGCAATCGAAGCTATTCAACGCCGCGCATACAACCCGGATTTAAATTCGCGAACATAATATGCGTGAGCACAGCGGTTTCTTCTACGCAAGTGTACTGGTCTGGTCAGGGTGTGATGGTTCCCTCTTATTGAGCCATGACTTCAGATTGAAGGCGTATATGCAAATGCAAAACACATTTGCTGGTATGAAGCCGTACTGAGACGTATGAACTCCAATGACACAAACGATCAGGCTGTTAACACCCGAGACGACGAGTCCGGCCCACTTTTTCTGGCTTACGAGAATCGTGGCCACGACGGTAAGAAGACAAGAAAGATAGTCCAAGCGGAATAACTCCAAAGCGGACCTCCAATTCAGCAACAGACGGAAGAGAAGAAGCTCACTGCATTTCTTATACCTTGCCGCCGCACCTTATAA
>JBEKPF010000031.1:0-136011 GCA_049521035.1 Occallatibacter sp.
AATGGGCTCGCGGACGGGTCGGCGGCGCCTTCCTGCAAGAACGGTTTCGATGGTGCGTAATACTCCCGGATGGCGGGCACAGACACGAGTTCTTTCTCCGGATAACGAAGCGCAGTAAGCTTCCCACCGAAGACGCAACCGGTATCAATATCGATGGTCCGATTCAGCCATTCCGGCTCGGCAACGGGCGTGTGACCATACACAACCATCGCCTTTCCGCGGTATTCGGCAGCCCAGTTATAACGAACTGGAAGACCATAGTCATCGGTCTCTCCGGTGGTTTCACCGAACAGTGCGAACGAGCGGACCGCCCCCGATCCTCGGCCCTGCATCTCCTCTTTCATGCCAGCGTGGGCGACCACCAGGCGGCCCTCGTCAAACACGTAGTGGCTCACCAAATCGTCGATGAAGTCGGCGACCTGGCGCTTGAATTCGGGTAGCTCGGGCTCCAGTTGAGCCAGTGAATCGGCAAGTCCGTGAGTGATCTTCACTTCTTTTCCGCGCAGTTTTCGCATCAGTTTCACGTCATGATTTCCGGGAACGCAGAACGCAGTTCCGGCCTTCACCATCCCCATCACAAGCCGCAAAACCCCCATGATTTTTGGCCCGCGATCGACAAGATCGCCGACAAAAATTGCCTTGCGACCATCGGGCGGAGTGACCCGAAAGTCAGCGCCATCCGGCTCAACCGCGTAGCCCAACTGCTGGAGGAGCGTATTCATTTCATCGAAACATCCGTGGACGTCGCCAATAATGTCGAACGGCCCGTGTTCCTGCTTCAGGTTGTTCCATAATGGCTGGCGCTCAATTTCGAGGCCTTCAAGGTCGGCGGGGTCATTGAAAATGTGGACGTGGCGAAACCCTTCGCGCTCCAATCCCCGCAATGACCGCCGCAATTGTTGGGACTGATTCCGGATTACGTGTGGGCCGAAGTCTCGATCCGCACGGTCTCGATTGCGCTCCTGGCAGAGCTTCTCCGGGAAATTGAAGACGAGCGCCACAGGCAGAACGTGAAACTCGCGCGCCAGTTCAACCAGTGGTTTGCGCGAATCCGTCTGCACGTTGGTGGCGTCGATTGCCGTTAGTCGCCCCAAGGCGAGCCGCTTCCTGGCGATGAAGTGAAGGATCTCGAATGCATCGCCAGTGACCGTCTGATCGTTCTCGTTGTCGGCAACGAGGCCGCGGCAGAAGTCCGATGACAGGACTTCTGTCGGCTTGAAATGCGTCCGTGCGAACGTCGATTTGCCCGAACCAGATGGGCCGATAAGCACGACAAGCGAAAGTTCAGGGATGGTGATCTTCACGATTTCATTTTCCTTAATTCGTCTGAGACAGCCGCTCACGAAGGCGGACCAGCAAATTCGAGAGCTCTTGTTTGCACGATGGAGACGCCGGCAGACTTGACCGCTCGGAACTCAATTCAAGTTCAGCCCGGAGACGACGGTACTCCGTTGAATAAAAGTCGACGTCATGGTCTGTCAGTGTTCCCTGCTCCCGGCCCTCAGTCTTAAGAGCAACCAGTTCGTCGACATAGGGAAGCCGAAACTCCTCATTGAGCCTAATCAAGTTGGCTTCGACTTCACCTGTGTTCATCAGGTGAATCCCGGTGAGAAGAACGCGGAATGTGTAGAGAAGTGGCTTCACACGCGGCGGTTGTTCGGCTTCGAAATGCCCCCATTGGGTAGCGGCGAATCCCAGATAGTGATGGCTATGAAATCGGGTGATGCAGCCGGTCGCGATCCGCTTCAGTTCCAAGTGCTCGGCAGACGACTGGACGATGAGCGGAGAATAAAGCTGCTCCAGTACATAGCCGTTTCGCTTTAGCAGTAGAACGAAGAACTTCTTCACATCATGCGTTACGACATCGAGTTCAACGGGGCTCTTCACACTTTGCTCGATGGTTTCGCGGGTCTCAAACAGGCCAAAGATTTCGCGGGCGGGAAGCACATGGACACCTCGAATATCCCAATCCGAGTCGCGAGACGGGAACCCGTAAAGGTGTGCGCCACTGATCGTCGCAAATACTAGTGGATAAGGATGCTCGTTGACAGCCAACCTGACTGCATCGGGGAATTCGAAGGTCATCTTGCCATGCTCCTTCGTGCTCGTAATAAAAAGTCATTCACCGTTTGGTAGTCCGGGCTGTCTGGCAAAGCTGTCATGGCATACGCGGTCTCGAACTCCTGGTGAAGGTTCAACCGCCAGGCGTTCACCGATTCCCAGTCCATCTCACCACGCCGAATCGAGAGCAGTTGATCCCTATGCGATTCCACCGAGAGCGGCACAAAGCCCTCACGCAGAACGGTGATTCCTGATAGTAGAAGTCGGATCAGGTGCATCGCATCTTTCCACTTGATTGCGCCAGTCGCGCGCAGGTCCTGCTCAAGTCGTTTGAACTGGGACAGAACGTATCCGTTATAGGTCTGATAAACAAGCTTCGACAGAAACGCATCGCGGTGGGATAACAAATCCTCGGCTAGCTCCGTTTTCGTTTCAATTAAAGGGGAATAGAGGCACTCCAGTACGTTGGGATTCGCTTTGAGCGCCAGCACTAAAAACTTCTGAAGTTCCCAGTAAACCTCCTCTGCAACAGCGTTTTCAAGTTGTTCCGGCACGCCATAGAGCGACCAGTGGAGGTCCGCTGGGGGAAGATAAATCCCGCGCCGGTCCACGTCTGAGTCTTCATGGCTGAGCCCATATGCTTGGGAACCAACCACGCATCTGTAAATCACGAAATCATAAAGGTCATATTCCTTCAATGCCCGCTCGGAGTCACCGAGAGGCCCATTCTTAACGTGCTTCAGCAATGAGAATTCCTGGCGCCGAACGGTCCCCTCGCAGCCGTCGGCGAAGCGTACTCGATAGGCGTGTGTTGCGTCGGCTGGAGTTCGAATCAACTCACCAACCGTCCCTTTCGGGACGGGCGAACCACCGCCGATTGGAATGACATCCTGGCGAATCACTACTTGAGTACCCAGAGGGACAATGAGGTTTGGGTTGTCAGTTTGCTGCTGCACGACTGAACACCCCCATCTGCGTCGGCGATCCAACTTCGGCATCCTCGTTGCCCACCGGGCAAAATGCGACCGTGTATCCGAATCGCTGGGCCACGTCTCCAGCCCAGCTCTGGAACTGTTCCCGAGTCCATTCGAAGCGATGGTCCTTATGCCGGAATTGGCCGGCGGGTAAAGTCTCGAAGCGCACGTTGTACTCCGAATTGGGCGTCGTAATGATGACGGTGTTCGGCTTCGCGTGCTCGAAAACAACTCTCTCGAAGGCCGCCAGACGCGGCGGATCGAGGTGCTCGATGACCTCAACCGCAGTTGCAGTCTCAAATCCGGTGAGGCGCTTGTCCTTATACATGAGTGAACCCTGAAAGAGACGTATCCGCTCTTTCTGCTTCGGCGGCATGGTGTCGAAGTGCAAACGCTCGCTGGCGATTTCGAGACTGCGATGGGAAACATCCATCCCGGCGATTTTCTGAACCTGCTTTTGTTTAAGCAACTCCCGTAGCAGCCTGCCCTCGCCGCAGCCAAGGTCGATCACTCGCGTCGCGGCGGACTCTGTAACCGCCTGCAAAACGGCCTCCAGCCGCAGCTGGTTGAGCGCGATTGGCTTTTCAATGGCCTCTTCCTGCTCCGCCTTCTTCTCCTGTTCGGCCTCAGTGTCGGCCTCTTCATCGCCAATCAGGCGGGCGAGCGCCTCCGACGCCAGATGCTTCTGGTAACGCAGGTAGCGTTTTACAATTAGCTCCCGCTCGGGGTGCGCCTGCAGCCAACCCTCGCCGTGCCTCAGCAGCTTCTCAACTTCATCCTGGCCGACCCAATAGTGCTTTTCGGCATCGAGTACCGGAATCAGAACGTACAGGTGCGTCAGCAGATTTTGAAGGCTGACGTTCTGTTCCAATTCCACGGTGTAGTAGTTGCTCGCACCCCATTCCGGGAACGCTTCATCGAGGGCATGATGCTCGGCGCGCACGGTGTAACCGAGTGGCTCGAAGAGCCGCTTCAGGATGTCTTGGCCACCCCGGCACGGCAACACGGTAATCCTGGCGACCAAGGGCAGTGCCTGATCGACCATTTCTGGACGCCCCTTGCTAGTCCCGGCAAGGGCGCTCGCGAGCACACGGGCAATGGCGACACTCAGGAATGACGAGGCGACATAAGGCCGGTCGTTGACATATTGATCGAGTGCGCCACCTTCGCCGGACGGCCCGCGGCGAGTCCGCACCAATGCAACTGGATCAACGTCCAGCAAGAGCGCCGCGGTGCAGCGCTCGGGCGTCGCTTCGGGATAGAAAACATGCGCTTTGCCAAATGAAAGGTCGAACGACTGCACTTTATCAGGATTCTTATGGAGCAGGTAGCCGATGTCCGTGGCGGGTACGCGCGTGCTGGTGATTGTCATCAACATTTCAATCCATCTTATGGCAGACAGCCTGCACCATGAGCCGCGGGAACGTGATGATGACCACAATACCGTCTATTTATTTGGTTCTCGATTCCCCATTGACCCACCACTCTACTTGGTCCGCCTCGAAGGGTGTGGGAACTTCCCACCGGTTCATCATTTCGCCGATAACGCTGGCGGGAACCGCATCTGAGCGGTTTTCATTCTGATAGTGCAGGGATGGCATCGATGCTTCCATATAGATAATGCGTACACGGGCACGGTAATTGGCGAAAAGATCAATAAGTTGCCCTCGAATCTCGCGGCTAAGATTCGTTGCATTCCAGACAAAGTCCTGCCCTTGCCGTAAGAACTCTCGCGCACGCTCCCGAGCCAATTGAATTACCTTGCCTTGGTTCCCGGTTGATCGTTCGCCCAGTTCTTCTCGAATGGCATCCAGAGAAATTACCGGCCGTTCTGGCATCTGCTTCTGTATCCAGGTGTCTTTGCCGGAACCGGGTAGCCCCGACATGATTGTCGCCTCGCAGTGAAAGTCTTCGTGAGCGTGGTAGTTCGGATCTCGGTTGTCTGTTCGGAAATACTCGAATCGACTATGCGGTGATGGGAACATTCTTGGTCCGCCGAAGCATTCCTGTTCCCGACAGTATTCTTCAAACAATGCAACCTGTTCAAGGAGTTGTTGCTGGTCTTCACAATGCCTGCCTAAGATGTCTGACTTCGCCAGGATGCTGAGCAAATCGCAACGAGCCGTCTGGCTTATTAGGAAAGCAAGGCGTTTCGAATCCTCGCGGCTAACAAGATGGAATGGAGATTGGTGATAGCGCACCAAGGCGCATACCTGCTCCCGCATAACGAAGTCTGTGTCCATCTCCCAGAGAATTCGCCGTGCGTCGATTGCCCCACGCGCCGAGTGTCCACGACTGGTGATCCGACCAGACTCCTCCTTCGTGCATGAAGGCTTGGCCTGATCATGCAATAGAGCCGCTGCAAAGAGAATCTCGCGCTCTTGAGGTGCCAAAGACCGCCATTCCGAAAGCTGCGCCAAGGCGTCACACACCATGTGAACATGCGTCCACACGTCTCCTTCCGCGTGAAATACCGGGTCTTGAATGCAGCCACGCATTCTGCGAATCCAGGAATAGTCCGCATCGATAGAATCCCATTCCACGCGCCAATCGGGCGGTTCAGGGCATATAAAGGGCAGAGAGTTCATCGCTCGCTTATTGCCTCCCGAAGACCGGCCGTGTCCGCAATGCAATGTTCCGCAGCGCGCGATCAGCCAGCAAAGAGGTCAACTCCCTTCCGAAGCAGGTTCGGCTCAATCGGACGTTCCATCCAATGCTCGCCTTGGTCCTCCACGGCTTGAAGGAAGCTACTGCGCACAAACTTGTATCTTCCAAGCACCTTTCCGTCTTCTTCCCACTTGATGTAAAGGCCCTCCATCCGTTCCGTCGAGGCGCATCGCGAAGTGCCAAGAAGGCCTTCAAATCGATTAAACATGCCGCTACCCAATACGGGGACAGAGACGACTGGAGCTCCCGCGAACACTTTGCGCCGTCGCTCCGTGCTTAGAAATTCTCCTGTCTCGGTATCCAGGACATCGAACTCCAAAAAGTAATGTGGCAGCTCGTCATAGCGTATCGTATGTCTCGCGTACAGCCATTCGCCGTACATGACATACCGGGTTCCGAGAGCCTCCCACAACGCCATGCGATGATGGTTCGCCCAACGCTTGAAGAGATCAAACTGGCGCTCACGGGGCCCACCCGAAAGCACATGACCTCTGCACTGCAGAATTATGCCCCCATCTTCATCAAAGCTTATGCCACTATTGGCACCATCGACCTTCTCTTCAATCACCAGTGATCGCCCCTGGAGATCGCGTGGGGAAACGATGGGGGCGTCTTCGTCGCCTAGTTGTGCGCGTGAACCCTCCAAATGAGGTGTCCTGGGAAACTTGATTATGTTCTTCATGTCTTTTGGCACAGCATGATTCGATGATTCAGAACGTGTTCGAAGGTTACTCGCCTGCAACCTACCTCTGCCGCCATTTCGTTCAACTGTTCAACACTAAAAAGGTGAAGGTGCTCCGGATTATCATCGGGAACCGACGGAACACTGACTATTACCGCACGTCGAGCTGTTTGAATCGCACAGCGCAACCCCCTTTCTGGATTATTCAAGTGCTCTAGCACTTCAAGCATCGTAACCACGTCGAATGACTGCGGCGGAAAGGTAAGTCGCTCCACATCCATCCGCGCGACAGTCAACCTTTCGATCCCGCCGATCCGCACGGCTTCTAGGTCTGAGACCCGACGCTCGCTCCAGTCAATTGTCGTGACTGGAAGCAGTGGGAAATTCGCCAAAAGGGGCCAGAGAAAGGTCCCTCGGCCGCTGCCAATGTCGAGCAGACTGTCCGGTGCGAGACCGCGCAGAATTCCCAGAACCCTCTTCACCCTGGGCAGTTCAGTATTTTGCTTGAATTTGTGAAGTCGAAGGCCGGCCTCTATACCTTCTTCGATAGTGGCAGTGGGTTTGCCAAGGTGCCCCCTCACAAATGCCGTCGCCAAATCTGTGAAATAGCGTTCCATTTACCTAACCGAGAGCGGATTCTTCCAGATTAGCCTATTGGTATTCCGTAATCGGCATACCTCTGCCCTGAAGTGCGCCTAGCGTTGCTGAGAGCATTACCCTTCCCTATCATCGTCCAGGGTTGGCCGGTCAAATCAGGTGCCGAGTTCTGGCGTCGGCACGCCAGTCGGGTGGGACAAAAATGGCCTGACGCGAAGCGGCAGCACAAACAAGGGTGGGAAGACTGGCCAGAGCCGTAAGAAGGACCTGCGCAAACGCCAAATGTGCCCTATGCTGCTCGTTTTGACTCTGCGGTTGACTCGGTCTCGGGCACTATTGCTTGCTCTACTTTGAGCGGTTAGGCGTGCGGGGAGTTGAGCGGACGGCGCGAGGCCGTCCGCATCGTCAAAATGGCGGCTAGCTGGCTTGCGCCAGTTCCGCAACGGTTTCGTTCTCTCGGGTGGGTTGTTCCGATTGTACAGCTGCGAGAATGACAGCGGAAGTGCGCTGGATGACTTCAAGGCTTTCGGCTAATAGTGCCGCATTGCCCGCGTACATCTGAATGTAATCGCTCGAAGCGGTTCCCATGTCCAAGCCAACGCTCTGCCCCACAATGAAGGCCACTGCCTCGGCTTCGGTTTCGCGCACCGTCGCGGTGGTCATAGTGCGGCGTTCGGCCTTGTGTAAAAGTTCGTGCGCCGTTTCGTGAACCAGCGTGGTGAATTCTTCGGCCTTCGACTGGCCGGGAAGTAGAGCAATCTTGCCGCCGTAAGAGACGCCCAAGGCCGGGGCGATTTTCTCGTTGAACTCCAGTGCGATGCTTTGCTGTGCAAGGAAAGCAATCAGGCGGCCGAGGTTCGCGCCAACTTCGCCGGTGATGTTGTGCCCGAACTCGGGCAAGTCCTCGCCCTCGGTCTGGGCCACATCGAACACATAAACTGCACGGAACCCGATTAGCATGGGCTGAGGCTTGGCGCTGGCGTCGCGGTCCTGCTCGGCGTCGTCCTTCTTCCTTCGGTATCCGATCATTGGCGCGAGAATCTGGATACCCTTTTCGCCTTTCTTCACAAACCGGCTCATCTCCTTCCATGTGCCGAATCCTGCAACGCGCGTGGCTGAAGGCCGCTGACGCGCAATGGCAAGGATGTTGCCGAAGCTGTAATTGTGGAATCGCGCCATCGCGCCAAGGTATGCGGTCAGGGTTTCACTCTTGCCAGCTTCAAGCTGCTGGATAAGGTAATCCACGGCTTGCTTGATGATTACCTGTGTGGGATTGTCTTTCTGGCTTGTGCGCTGCTGATAAGGCGACTCGGTGCGGGTCCGCTGCGCCGCATTTTTCCTATGCGGCGCGGCGTTGCTGGCCGTGCGATTGCTAGCGGTGGTGGCTGCGATGCTGGTAGTGCCGTTGCTGAATTGCATGACAATGCTCCTGCGTAGCCCCGTGGGGCAGATTGGCGTCCAGAAGTAAGAGCACCCCAACCAAATTTCTTTCGTTGAGTGCCCCGCTTCATGGCTCTTTCAACGGGCGGAGGCGGAAGGTTCGGTCAAGGGCGCGCGTTGGGTGCGCGTTCATCGAAGCGGATGCGGAGACCCTTGACGGGTTCTTCCGCCTCTGCCAAGCCCGTTGCTTGAAGCGGGGCACTTGACGAAGGAAGAAAATTGGTCCCCTTCCTTATTGCTGTACGCTCGTGCGCACGTAGGGGCCGGGCGTTGCGGGGCAGGATACAGGGCCCGCATGGATGGGGAGCGGAAGACGTCGGCACGATCGGCGGTTGCAGCGGGGGAAGGGCGGAGCATCCTTCCCTGTCAAACATGACTCTTTGGAACGGAAGATCATTCAGCCAGGAAAGGCACTTCGGATACTGCGACCCCATTCGCCAATATCTTCATTCATGAGCGCGGCGAGACGAAAGAGGAGGGTCCAGATCTTTTCCCGTCGAGTTTCATAATCAATCTGGCGGCGCCTTCGTCCTACGTCGGGCCAAGTAAGGTCTTCGGGACTCTGCAAGAGGATGGTTCACGGAATGCGCTACCGCTGACCGTGGCAGTATCGGACTACCTCGATCCCGATAGCGGGGAAGGCTGGATGCCTCCGAAGCATAGGTTAGACCACGTACCACTTTGGCAAGGCCAGGACATATTGCCGCCGTCAGTTCGGCAGGCAATCCATGCGTTCATTCTGAGTTGTGCAGCTCGTGTGTGCCGTGGCCAAGGTTCAAAGCACTGTTCGATGCTGATCCATGTGACTCGATTCACTGCGGTTCAGGACCGAGTCTGGAGACAGGTCGAGACATACGTAAACGGAATCAGACAGCGACTCGAACGGAACATTGACGCAAACGTGATCCTGAGTGAGCTTCGCGTCACCTGGGAGACTTTCGTGGTGACCAGCGCTAGACGCTCCAGCATTCGAATTTCTTCTTCTCTCTGTGCAATTTCGGGGTCGTGACCAGTCCATTGCCGAATCAGAGCGGCGGCCGCTTGAAATTCATTCAATAGGGAGACACTGGTATCCCTCCCGGGAGTGCGGGCCTTCCGCGCCCACTCGCGTTCGGTCGCTTCGACGCCGGGTAGTACCGCGCTGGGTTCGGCAGCACAGAAATTCTTGGCAATCACCAGAGCCTCTTCATATGGCAAATGCGTGATTCCTTGTCGATCGTTGTAGGCATGCGGAGAACGTTCACCATCCTTGATCCTTGCCCGAATGCGGACGCGTTCGATGGCCGCGGGCGTGCATAGTACTTCGCCTCCGAGAAATGACACCTCTCTCTCCAAGGCGCTCGAATACTTGATACAACGCGTCGGTAAGCGGGGAATTCGCCACATATCCTTGGTCCCTGTTTAGTTTCTTGATCCTTTGGCGCCCCTCCTCTTCGTCGAGGAGCGCTCGGTGATCTTTCCAGAAGCATAAGAGTTGACCAGGCTCTGCGTAATGCACGAGGCCAGGGTTGGGATAAATCCACTCCACCTTCCAATTACTTCCCCGGATGTGCTCTTTGACTCTGACGTGTTCAAGATGCGCGCCGTACCGGGGCTTGTCTCGAAATCCGTGTTCACTACGTGGCCAGATGTACGCTTTCCACATGGGATAAGACATAAACGAGCACGCTGCTGCGCTGACAATGTTGGTTCGAGTTAGTTGTCGCAACACCGAGATCGAGACATAAGGGTGGCGCGAATTGAGAAAGTCCGGGACGGACGCCGGTATGGGCGTAAATCAGTACGCGCTCCGTGGTGAGCCCCTCGGAAATGTCGAAGCCCGGGGACTCAGCCGGCACAGAATGAATATCTCGATAATCATCCTAAATGTGGTAGATAATCATCTACATAACGGTTGATTATCTGCACATGCTCCACCGTCACATGACCGGCCCCTTCGATCACCGAGCCGTTCGAGAAACGTGCCGTGGTCTGATCATTCCATGTGTCCGGCTCATCAGCGCATCATCAGAGTTCGTACCGAGTCACACATGCTGATTAAGAAAGCCACTTCGCCGAATCTAATGGCTGGAAAGTCGGAGCGTCGCTTGGTACATTGCTGGTGCCGCCTCGACCGACTCAGACTCTGAATATCCGGCCTTCGCTACTTCGATGGCGTCTGCTTGATGTTCGGACATCCCAGCTGCGGATATTGCAATCTTTCTAATATCAATCCGCCCACTGAAGATGGCACCATCTTCAATGGAGATCCGAGAAGCAGTGATATCCCCATGCAATCTGCTTCCAGCCAAAAGCGAAACTTCTCCGCTTGCAATCAGATTTCCTTCGATCCGCCCACGGATTTTCACGCTTCTGGCTGAGATATTGGCGCGCACATGGCCCGCAGTGCCGATTTCAATGTCGCCATCGGGGAAAGCAACGTCTGATTCCACCAGCGAATCGATCAGAATGCGGTTGTTTGATGATGAAAAACCTCCTCCAAAAAAGCGCGGAGCTTTCGAAATATGTTGCAACTGCATCTGAATCGCTTCAAGGTCCTTCGCGATAGATGATATCTGTTCCATATGCGCCGGAATGACTACGTGCGCCACAAGCTCTGGATTCACTTCCTCTGTACGTGACTGCAGCTTATGACCGAGTTTTTCCAACTCGCTAGCCACACTGAGCCCGAGTGATGTTTGTTTTTTGGGGGCTGGCCAAGATTCATATTCCGCGCGCCCAGCTCGCAAGCTCTCGCTTGCCTCCTCTACAAGCTCCCGCTTTCGCTCCGAGCTCTCCTCCGCGTCGAACATTTCACCAAGTTGGTCCTCAGCAACGAGCATGCCGGAAGGCGCGAGCTCATTGAACTGTGTCGGTCGTACAGTTCCAGAGTCTCTACCTCGAAGAGAGACCGGTCTAGTGACAAACGACGAAAACGCTTCTTCTCCCGCCGACGCCGTATATTCATGGAATACGGACGGCGACGCAAAGCCGAGCCCAGGCTCGAAACGAATACCTGGTTTTGCTATGGCTTCCGCACTGAAATCAGGAAGAACGCTAGCTGCTGGAAGCTGTGGCAACGATGCCTTGAGACGACTCTCAAGCTCTGCTTCCTTCTCAGGCAAGAGTCGATATCTCAGAGGCTGCCCTCCGCGTTTGCCACTAGGCTCACTTGATACCGGCCCGATATACTCCCGATTTCGGTACAACGTCGTCCGGACGGTTCCGGGAAGACATTTGCTGAAACGAGACAAGTCATTTACTGTAAACGACTTGAGCACTAGAGCCCCTGCCAAGATTCGATAATTGGAGGCTTGCGACAACGCCATGACGATCCTTTTCATGATTCATCGGACAAATGAATCATGATGATTAGATTCGTAGTATACTCTCGCGGAACTCAAGAATGTCGCCTTTATTTATGAAATTTTCCGCGATCGGCTTTAGTGTCCGAAGCCCGTCGATTGTCAGGGGAGATTCTGCCTGATCATCGGGCCTGGGGAGTAACCGCCTCAAATTCGTCACAAACTTATGCATCTTTGTCGCATCGTCCCGCCAGGCCGTGAGTTTCAGAGAAATCTGGAGGAAGGTAGCAAAAGCCTCCTTTTCTGGTCGCAACTGCCGCAGAAACCCCAGAAAATCGGAGGCCACTTCGCTCCCCAGCCGATAGAAGCTGTAGGTGGGTCTCTGACTAGGGGCATTTCTGGCCTCAAACACTTCTTTGCAGGCTGCGTACTGGCCTTTCAGCGCGATACGAGGCAGTTTTCTTGGGGCAATTCCAAAAAATGCATGGCTCACTATCTGAAATGCGGTCCAGTCCATCCACCCTTCCGCGAAGGTGTCACGCTCATCTCTGGCGCTCCTATTGCCACCAACGGCCACACCATCGAAAGCGTGGCAAATAAACTCATGCATAAGAATGTACGGTAACCCGAGGAACGACGACCGATTCAATACAAGCAGGTCCTGGTCGTCAACGTAGAATCGGAGCATCACATCTGCGTTGAGGGAATTCTTGTTGCGGAACGTCACTGCCGAGATCGGCAGATTTGGGCCAAGAGTCGTTGGCTTGTCATTCACAAAACGGGTTCCGAACTGGATCTCCACTTTCGAAAGCGTACCGGGATCAATCGCATGTTCGGAGTAGTGCTCAGTCGCAATCAGTTTTACCTGCTCAAATAGCGAGCGCAGATGGGCAACACAGTCGCCCCGCACAGCAACTGTTTGGGCATCGCGGATGGGGTCGGTACCGTCGCATACTGGTAGACTGCATTTCCTAGTGCAGTCTCCGCAATAATCCTTCAAAAGCCGCGACGATAATGCCTTTTGGCTTTCGAGCCCAATTTGAGATTGGACACCGCCCGTCGGCAGGGCAAGGCTAACGTTACTCGTCAGTCCTGCATTTATCTGTTCTAGATAAGCGGGCAATAGCTGCACTGAACCATTGGGCGGCGTTTCAGCGGTCTGCGGAGCAAGGAGTGCGATGGTACTCAAGCATACTGATTCAAGTGTCCTGAGCTCCCTGCTTTCGTCTTGCTCATTCGAGGCCGACGCCTCTGGAACCGCCTCGAACAGAGCAGAGTAGGCCGACAGCTGCTTGATTAGTCGGAAGGGGACGTGCTGGAAACCAGAGGACATCTCACCTAAGCTTTTGGATCTTCGTTGTTCTTTTCCTTCTTAATCGAGTCCTCACCCTGCTTTGCTCGGATTCGCGGAAGAATCTTATTGGCCCAGAGATCCTTGACGATCGTTGCGACCACCGGAGCAAACGAAGTGACAATGGTGACGATAATCTTGATCTCGTCCGGAGTTAAATTTTCGCCCTCTTTCTCGACACCGATAACTTGGGTGCCCGTCTGCGGCAATGTCGACGCATCAATTCCATTTGCCTTGAGCTGACTGAGAACCTGTGGGTCCTGGAGAGCGTTCGACCATGCCTGATTGATCTCTTCATTGACTTTGCCAAGGTCCAACCTCGCGTGCGCATCGTATTTCAGAGTCTCTGCAGCGTCTGCCATATCCCCTCCAATATGCAATTCACTATAAACTGGGAGCCTCTGTTTACGAATAATCTTTCTTAGATTCGTACGAATGCCGTGGCGCCCAGCTGCCGTCCGGCAGCAAGAGCCGATCCACTCGGTCCTCAATTCGGCATGGCGACTGACGGCGACGCTCCTGCCCTGTTCCAGCTCTACTTCCAGATGACGGATCTTTTCGGCATTGAATTGCGCGGCCGATCGAACTCGAATGAGGTCTCTCGCGAAGTTGAACGGGCGACGAATGGGCAATCAAGCATGTTCAAGTCATTCAGTGATGGTGATCTGAAGCGGTACTGACTGTGTCGTAGAGCTAGCGCTGCTGGATGATGCGGACACAATTACTGTATACGTTCCACCAGGAGTGCCAAATTTGTAGTTCGTTCCACAACCGGACAAGGTTAATCCCACAAAAAGAAGAAACAAGGAACAAAGAAGCCGAGATCTCCAACCTCGCCGATTCCGGCGCATAATCAGGCCGAGTAATGCTGCCAAGCCTGGAGAGAGTAAAGCATAGGTTGGACGGCGAGATAATTCCGATGGCGTAAGGAGAGCGTTGCCGGATGCCGTGGTGGCAATGGTCAGTTTGATCGGCGCGGCTGTGCCATTCGGGGTGAGAGTTGGAGGGTTGAAGGTGCAAGACGCTTGTGGAGGCAGCCCGCTGCAGCCCAAGCTCAACGGGGAGCTGAATCCATTTGAGGGTACAACTGTCACCGTAACAGCGCCGCTTTGACCGGCAGCAAGTTTAAGGTTGGCCGGAAGCGCGGTCAGGATAAAGGTTGGAGAAGGCCACGCAGCGACAAGGTTCGTGACATTTGCCGATCCAATGCCGGTGGCGAGATCGTAACCCGGCCCGGCAGGATATGCCGGCTGCGCTGCGGTCGTGCTGGTAGAAAGGATCCCATACTTACTCGTTCCATCGAAGTAGCAGTTGTGAGTTCCTGCATCACATTCCTGAGAGTTATTGCCGGTTTCAATGTCATAGAAGATGCAAGTGTTGCCGGGCAACGGCAAGGATGTCGTTATGCCATTGTTCGTGTTGCTGCCGCTTCCATTGCAAGCGGCTCCGGTAAAAGTGGTTGCTCCATATTCGGCGCCTGCGAGTGGATAGAGCTCATAGTTGGGCTGGCCGAGCCGCGACCTGGTCTTCTGCTCGATGATGGCGAAGATGCCGGCGACCTCGGGGGCAACAAAAGAAGTGCCCCCACCGTGCCTCACAGGCGGATCCTCATCGGACTGATAGAAGATAAGCGCATGATCCCAATGGGAGTTTCCGTCGGAAGCAAAAAACGAGATATCCGGTACGAGACGGAAGTTGGCGGTGCCAGTGGCTGTGGGCAGCCCATAGACGGTGCCGTTTTGCCACGACGGACGCGCATAGAGAATACTGATTCCGCCGCTGCCCGCGCTGTTCAGAAAGTCGTAGTTGCCGCCGGGGTCGACGTCGCAGAATTCGTTCGGCGTATCGTTGTTAACTGAGTTCGCAAGAAGCGATCCGGCACAGGAATCGTTCCACGCTGTTTCGGGGATGTAGCCGAGGGCTGATGAGAAGCCGGTTGGCGAGTTCGTTGCGGCCCAAAGATCCGAAGGAGTGAACGAGGGATCGTTCTGGAGCTGGTTGTAAGTGTCCTGAAAGTCGGTTCCCCCAGCAGCAACATCGTAAGGTGTGGAGGCAAAGGCATTGACGAAGATGCCGTTGGAAGCGATGGCCATATGCATGTTCGGAACATCCGTCGCGGAGCCGGAATCGCCCGCGCAGACGACGACAGTCTGGCCCTGAGCGGCTGCCTGCTCCCAAAGGGAGTTAGCCAATTCGGCATTTGATGCTAAGGTTGACGTCGCATTGGTTGACTCTGCATTGATGTAGGAGAGACTCAGGATGGGAGCCAGATTATCGTCAATTACAGCCTCTGCCGACATAAGGATGCCCTCGGTTGCCGCCGGAGCGCAGCTCATGACAAGAAGCGCAGCGCCAGGCGCAACAGCGCCAGCCCACTCCACATCGAGTGTGGCCTCCGTTTCGTCCCCCGATATAAAACCGGGATCGGAACATAACGGAGAGGTTGAGCCGTGCAAGGTATATCCCTGGATGACAGTCAGCGGAGGTGTGGAAGGGTAGACGTCAAACATGGTTCGAAATTTAGTGACATCCGCCGGATTGATGTCACTCTGTTCAAGCAGGGCAATCGTGACACCGTCTCCGTTGTTTACCCCGTTGGCGGTGGGTGGCGTCTCGTTGTAAATCGTATAGAAGTCCTGCGGGCCAACATCGTAGCACGGCCCGTTGTCGCATGTGCCATCGGTGTCGCCTGGTTGCGCATCTTTTTGGCGTTCCTGGGATGGAGCGGGCCTGAATGCTGATTCAGCTCCAATGTCGCTCATCGAAGCAAAGCCAACAACAATTGGGGCAAGCGCCTCAGGAATGGATGCAGGTGCGATCGCGGAGTAGCGATGCCGGCCGTCAGGCGTGAGAACGTTGTGGATTTGGGTATGGAAGCTTCTCTCGACCTGGCTGGCAGTCCCAGTGAAGTCAATGAACATCCCGCTCTTTCCGACGTGGTTGACGGCAAAGCCCTCGGACTCTAAGAAATTGCGAATAGCTTCAAGGTCGGACGGGGACGGGCCAAACAGTGCTCCAATCTCGTCCGGAGTGAGCCATTGATGGTAAACATCGCTGCCGGGTTGGTGTAGCGCATTGACAAATGCATCAAAGGTAGACTGTCGTTCGCTCGGGCGCCGGAGAACTAACTGTAGATGATCCATGACCATCGAACCATCGACTGGGCCAAGATCTCGCGAGACGGCAACATCGGAATGTACTGCACCTCGCGTTAGTACAGTGTTGGTGAAGTTGAGACCTTGGGTGATGAGTAAGCGGGAGGCAGTGCGGAAGCGCGCCGGGAGGTGTGTCGTTGGAGACTCCATGGACGCATTGGACTGCGGTTGTGACACAGCCGGAACCACAGAGAGGGACGTCAGAAGACCGAGAAGCGCCATTCCCACCCACTGACATGGTTCTTGGACGCGACTCCAGCAATTCGAGGCATTGACGGAGACACAGGGAGCGCCTCGCCGGCCAATGATCCTTAGTGGTGAGCAACCAGCCATCGTATCTCAGCCTCCGTTCCCCGAGGTGCTGCCTCCACCGCCGCCTCCTGCACCGGCTCCTCCACCTCCGGACTTCGAAGAGCCTCCGCCCTTCAGCTTGCTAGCGATGCCGGTAATCGATACTTCGAAGCCGAAGGTCAACTTCAAGGCCCTATCTTGGGGCAGAACGGGCGCAGCAAGTGTCGCTGTGGAAGTGGAACCGTTAAAGTTCGCAACACATAAAGAAAGGCAGAGCGACTGTTTCATCCAAACGACTCCGCCGTAAAAGCTGATCGAAAGCGGGAAGCCAAGGTGGTGCTCAAGCGGGGACGAGATGTTTTCCGCTATCCCGGCGTATGGCCGATACAAGCTTTGCGAGGTTATGGGGATGCCGAAGTTGAAATGGGGGGCAAATGAAGCCTTTTGGAAGAGTGGACGACTCTGCCTTCCCCATGTTTGCGCCAGCGGGTAGATATCGAATAAGGCGTAGGCATCCGCGTGATGTTTGAATCCGCAGGTATAGCCCTTGGGGCATGTGGGTGTCCCAGTCGCCGCGGTGCCAGTGGTTGATAGCGAGAAGACAGCCTCTTTAGGGCCAGGGGTAGCCAAGCCGACGCTAACGTCCCACCACTCAGGCTCATCGACTGTGAAACTTCGCGTGAATGCGCAGGGCCCCGATGCTGAGGATTGACGGGAGCAGTCGACGGGCTGGGTGGGTGACTGCGCAACGGAACCGCCGCCTCCGCCAGCTCCCCCCGGACCCTTCCCTCCTGCGGCCGGTGATTGTGCGCCGCCTCCGCCTCCGGCTTGCGGCTGGGCTTGTCCCATCTGGGCCCCAGCCTGTCCTTGGGCTCCTCCACCGCCTGCACCACCGGAGCCAGCCGCGGAAGTAGTTAGGGCTACGAACTGCATGCAGGGGAAGTCGTGGTTGTAGTTCTCGCAGAGTGCTGAGTTAACCTGGCATGCTTCCCGATCGTCTTCGATTTGGCCGGAAAGCGCGCACGCGGGAGGCGTATCGCTATTCTCTAGGGTAGATCCTGCGATAACCATGACCAGCGGGAAGTCGCCAGTTCGGAACGGAATGCCTGAGATAACGCCGCCAGTGTTGGGGCTCGTGAGGAACGATGTTTCCGTTTCGTTTGTCTGAACGGCATCCGCGATTCCCGCAGCGCTAAGGAGAGGGTCTTGCGGTTGATTTTCTTGGCTGCCGGACGGAGTCTGCTGAGTAAGCGAGGCGCTCGGCTTGCCTGCTAGCTTGCCCGGCTGGACAGACTTGTTATTCGCGCAAGACGTACTGGCGGCGCAGCAACAGCAACACCCGCCACCGGTCGAGGTATCAGCCGCGGGAGCAAGGGGTTGTTGAGGCTCCCGGGAGGCAATCGAGATTTCGACTTCGTCGATTTGTTGCCGGGCCAAGGTTGCTGCCAACGCCAGATGGTCGATGCGCCGCAAGATTGCGTCGCTCCATGCAAATGAGTCGCGCAAAGCGGTTGGAGAAGCGTCGGTTCCGTTCAATTTTGCGAAAGAAGCGGCAAACAGGCGCTGCGTTTCCTGGAAACGAGGCACATTCTTTGGATCTATGGTTTCAGGAGTCTTCGAGGTTTCTGTGTTGGCTTTTTTTGTTTGGTTCCCTAAGTTGTCGAACAGGCTCTTATAGAAATCGCTAAATGCCATTTTTTGGTCTTGGAGCAGAATTTCTGCAGCGTTCTGGTCGAGCCTAGCCTGAGCCATGAGGCTGTTACAAATTTGAACACTGGCAAGTACGTCGCGAGGAGTAGAAAGAGCTAATTGGGCACTCCTGATCGCATCTTGGACTTTCGAGTTACTGCTGTCGTTACTTGCGGGAGTTGCGAATTCTTTCATCGCCTTGTTGAGGTCAGAAAGCGTGTCGTCGATCACTTTCTTGCACGCTGCGACCTCTTCTGCCTCTCGCGTTGGATCGTCAGTCTTCGTGTAGACTTCGCAGGACGGGGAAGGCTCACTGGCCTGCTTTGTGCATGCATCCTTGGAGGTGTTTTGGCTATCCCGGCAGAGCAATCCCAATGCGCTGAGGTGCTCGTCGAAATGGGTCACGGCATAGCTGAGAATTGATTTCTCGGACAGGATGCAATCGAGGTTAGAAGCATAGTCTTGAGGCGTTGCCGGCGATTTAGTCATTGCACTTTGGAGTCCGCCATCAGTACAACGCGCGTCGATGCCGGTTTCGGAGGGGAGCCCTGCTGCGGATCGTAGTGCGTCCCGGGCGGAGGTGACTTTCGAGGCATCTTGCTGGAGCAGGCTGAGAAGCTCTTGGTAAGCCGGTGAGATGACCTTCTTATAGTGGTCAATTTCCGACTGAATATCTTTCCTTATGGACTCGATTGATGAAGTGAAATTGCTGGCGAGGCCGTCAGGAAGATTGGGATCTCCGCGGTAGTAGCTTTTGAAAGGTTGTTTTTGGTGTTTCGCGTTGACGTTCCTTTCAGTCTCTAAGAACTTAGAGAGTCCTGAGGTTGCCTGTACGATTGCTGCTGATTCTGAAGTTTCGATTACGGTGATTGCCTCATAATCCTGAGCGAGGATGGCGTCAATATGTGCTACGTCATCGGCCGCAGTGACAGCCGGAACTTGTTGGCCTTGAGAGATTGTCGCGCTAAGAGCCCGCTCTTCCTCAGCAAGATCCTGAGTAAAGTTCAGAACCGGCGGGAGGGGTCCAAGGGCAGTGACGTCGTAGCCTTTGGCTACGGCCTCGAGGCGCTCTTTGAGGTGAACCCTGGTGTCGGTGGGAGTCTTGTTCTCGGTGCTCGTTTGGATAGGTGAAGATGGGTCCTGAAGGATCTGGCCCTGGCTCAGAGTGAGCAGGCTAGGCAAGAACTGCAGGAAGAAAGTGTTGTTGAGGGAATAAGGACGAGGTGCGGTAGGCACGATTGGACTGGAGGCAGGCATTTCATTGACACGCCCCTGATATACATTGGTGAGAATCGTAACGAGCCCCAAAGGGAGTCGATTGTCGTCACCTGCATCGATCGTGGAAGGGGGCGTTAACTGAGTTGTGGCGGGCGTGGTGGGCGTTGACGTGACGCCAGAGACGGCGGAAATTCCCGCGGCAAGATCAAGAATGTTTTGCGGGACGAGGCCGATGGTGTCGAGTTTGTAGTCAACCGAGACGCGAGAACCGTAAAAGAGGGAGTCGAAGGCGTTGACACCGACGAAGTAAATGTCAGTTCCCTGATAAAACGAGGGCGTTCCATCTTCGCGTTTTGACTCGACAAGTTTGCAGGGCCATCGGTCAAATAGGTCGTCCGTGGGTTCGGGTTTTCCGCCTTTTGGCTTGAGCAGGAAACCGTGCCACTCGCTCTGCGCGAGCGCGAAAGTTCGGGGTGTTTTACCGTCGGAGATTGCGGCGGGCTCGATGTGCCACACCGCGAGATGGAGCAAAAGGGCATGACGACCGTCGCAGAGGTTGGGGTTCCCGTCGACCCCGGAAAAGACAATTGGCCGAAGTCGTGGATCTGGGTTGTCTTGGTCCCCGAGCAAGATATGGAACACGCGCTTACCCCTGTCCTGGCTCGGGACGCGGTAGAGAGAAAACAAATGCAACAAGTTTTTGAGATTGGTGAAGGCCTCGGTTTGATTTGAGGGAACTCCACGAGTATGGCTGGGGACGTCGGTGACGACAGGGTCCTGTTGTTGGTTTGTTGCCGGGGTCAACTGTGCCGACAACTGCGCGGAAAAAAGAGCGACGGCGGTCAGGCACGAGAGGTAGATGCGCTTGAGCCAACGAGGGCGGCAGCAACGCAGCAGCCAGGTCATCCGGGAATCCTCCTCAATGAAAAAACTGAACGCAGATCGGGATAATTGGTGCCCTGATGGCGATGGGTCGAACTAATCTTGCAGATGACACAAAACAAGACCTCAATGATCCGAATGGAGTTCGGGAGTAACCAGTCGTCTCGGCTAGAGGCCTTCAGTGGCAAAAGAGAAGGAGGATATTGTTGCCAAGGCCTCTAACGAACCATCCGCGAGAGGCCATCCGAGATCTTTAGCCACTCCGGTAGCGGGTGACGGCGATGATTCCTGTGCGCAAGTAACACCTTCCAAGGTCTAGTGCCACAGTAAATGGACCTACTAACTCTGGAGTGGTTAACTCTCCTATATGGAGCAGTGAACCTCTCCATGATTTCGTGGGTTGAGTTGGGGTTACGCAGGATGAGTGTCCCACATTCGTAAATTTTGTCAAGGATTAAAATTTATTAACTTAGTAATAAATGGCATCTTGCCTGATGAGATTTAGGAGTAGACTCTCCGGAGTCCTCCGCGTCTTTCGAGGCGGTTGTCCCGGCGCCACGCATGGTCTCTACCGCGCCCCCCCGCTGGGAAAGCTCTAAACTCGCGGCGATCGTCTCCTCCATGCACCGTCTTGCGTGGGCCTAATCAAAATTCTCTCAACAGCGTCGAAAGAATTCGCCATAGCCCGTGTTGACTCGCCATATGGTTTGCAATTTGCCATGAAGGTCAATAGCACTCCGGAACGAATTACTATGTTGATGAATCATCCAAGCAACGAAAGTGCACCGTGAAGCTCTCTATAGGGAAGTTTGGGAAGATCCGATTTCCAAGCTCGCAATTCGTTACAACATTTCCGATGTGGCTCTGGCGAAGGTCTGCCGGAAGCTGCATGTGCCGGTTCCGCCGCGAGGTTATTGGGCGAGAATCCAGCATGGCCAGCATGTGACCAAGCCGAAGCTCCCAAAGCTGCCGAACGGGGCGCTTGAAGAAGCGACAATTTCTCCCGTCCTGGTTCGCTCCCGCTCTCTCCCCGATGCTGTGGTCAAGCAGAAGGAATTTGAGGTGGACCCCGCGCATCGGATTTCCATTGATCTGACCCGTGAGTTGCACCCGCTTGTCCGCAAAACGCGGGCTATCCTTAATGGCAAATCCACCCCAAGCGATAGAGATCTTCCGATCGATGTCCATATCGGCAAATCATCGCGCGAAAGGGCGCTCTGCCTCCTCAGCACCATGCTGTACGCATTTGAAGAGCGCGGATTCAGAGTTGAAGCCTGTTCCGGCACAAACAATGGATCGTTTGTCATCATCAACGACGAACCTCTGCAGTTTTCCCTGAATGAAGAGACGATAAAGGCAGCCGGCAGACTGGCCGTTAACTCGGAAACCAATTCTGATGCCGAAAGGGTGCCCGAAACAAGGCTCGTCTTTCGAATTCACGATTATTGGGCCCAGGGTTATCGAAAGATGTGGGCAGACGGCGTAAGGCGTTCGCTGGAAGAACAGCTTAATGACATGATGCCAGCACTCGTGGAATTGAGCGCGGTCATCCGCAAAGAACGGCTGGAGCGTGAGCGGAGGAACGCCGAGATACACGAAGAGTTCCGTCAACGCGATTTGGAGCGGGCTCGCAGGCAGCGAATGGAATCAGATTTGAAGAACTGGCGGATTGCAGTGGACCTGCGCGCTCTGGTTGCTCAGGTATCGAGCCAGGCTTCGGACGAACAGAACAGTGCGCCGGAAGTGACTCGCTGGATCAAATGGGCCAACTGGGTTGCATCCATGAATGACCCTTTGCAAGAGGGAGTTGGGACCTTTGTGGAGCGATACAAATTCTGATTTGAATTGTACGATTGCGCCTAGTTCACATCGATTGGTTGAAAAGTGTCGATCTCGACAACATGCGGCTGATGAACGAGCCGGTAGGCTTCGTCAACCACGGACGCGTTCACGAATTGGGTACCATTGGCAGTCATTTGCCCGTGCCCGCCGTGAATATGCCCAAAGATATTAAGTCTAGGCCTGATCTGTTCAATCGCTTTTGTTAGTTCCTCGCATCCGAGATTAGGGGTAGAAGGAAGCGATTTGTCCAACACTCCGAACGGCGGTCCATGTGTGACCAGAACGTCTGTGCCTTCGGGAATCATCTGCCAATAGCGCCGGATTGCGGCGCCGCGGGCGACATTGAATGCCCAATTATTGAATTCCGGCTGAACAGGCGATCCCCAGAACTTCAAACCCAGAAGTTCCGTACCAGAGTTTTCAAGATAGATTGCGTTGGAGAGCAGCTCCTTTGCGGCTCCGGGGTGGCGCTCGAACATCAGATCATGGTTTCCGGCAATAACAACCTTGAACCGTTGTGGCTGCTTGCCCAGCCAGTGATTGAAATCTACAATCTCCTTCGGTGTGTCGCCGTATGCCATGAAATCCCCTGCATGAATGAGCACATCCCCAGCCGGCACGCTCAATTTGGCGTGCTGGCCGTGAGTGTCGCTGATGCAAACTATGCGGACTTGCGGCATGAGTCAACTTGGCTTTGAATCGCTGTTGAGAAGTTCCGGATGAACTGCCTTCAACCAGTCATTCACCTGCTCTCGCAAAACGCTCAAGTCCCTTATCACCTGCGCGAGATCGGTGGGCGAGACGCCGCCGGCCAAGTCGTAGCTCGTGGTGTTTCTCTTTTGCGAATGAGATTTGATCTTGCGCACCCATCTCTCGCGCGCGGCGGCGTCCTGCGTCGTCAGGGTATGTTCGAGGCTTTCGATCACCCGCTGGTGATGCCCCTGGCTCAGAGAGACGCGAAAGCCGCTTGCCCGCAGCGCAATGTTGGCGAGCGTGAGAATGCCGTTGTAGGCCGCCTGAAAACGAAGATCGTCGGAGATGCCCTCCACCTTCATGTCCGCCTGCGAGCGGTCCACAATGCTGAAGAGGTCTGCAATCTCCTTCGGACTGCTGGGCTCAGCCTTATACCAACCGAGTTGTACTAACTTTTCTAAACTCATCCTCGTCGCCGATCAGGAAGACCTTCTTGCTCTTCTTCAATGATTGCAGAAAATGGTTCCCTTCGCGAAGCCGTGCCCTCACGTCTTCAAGTGAATAGATGGTTGGGTTCACTGGACGCCGCAACTGCTTCTCGACGGGGCCCACGGCGTCCAATACTTCGTCGAGGGAGATCGCGCCGATCACCATCAGGTCAATATCGCTCGCGGCTTTCTCTTCACCGCGGGCAACCGAACCATAGACAAAGGCAACGCTGATACGGGACGAAAGCGGGGCTAGAGCGGCCTTGAGCATCTGAAATACGCCGGTGGTTTTTGCGAGCAGGGCCCGGAGTTCCGGAAACTCGGGGTGCTGCTGATTTGCCTGATAGAACACCTGACTGCCGACCGCTGATCGTTTGATTAGTCCGGCATCGGTGAGTAAAGCAAGTTCACGCTGAACAGTCCCCACGCTTGTCTCAACCTGACGGGCGATTTGGCGAACGAAGAACGTTTCGTCAGGGGCACCATACAGAAGCGCCAGAACTCTCCCCCTGGTCTGGCCAAAGAGCAGATCCCCGACCGATGTGAGAGCCGTTCTCATTCCGAGAACAATTGTACTCAAAATGAGTACATCTTGGCTAGCACCGGGCAATCATCGCCACATTATCGCTGATGCTGTGCGGAGGAGTCGGCACAAATCGTGTCAGAAAAATGTGGCAATAATCTGACTCAAAGAGGGGGGACTCAAGGTTCGAAAGCCGAACTGAAGGCGGCGGGCCGCGACCGGGCCTCCGCAGATTCTCGGCGCAGCACGACCAGCGGTGGAGTATGCTGATCGGCAAGCCAGGTGCGGTGGCTCCTCTGACCGCAGTCCGCAAAACGTGTACGGATCGTACGTACAAACTCGAATCCAGAATTCGAGGGCATTTTTGTACGAATCGCGGTTTTTTGTACGAAATTTGTACTTACACCCGGCATTGTGGACTTTCTGGCATTTTTTAAGTCTCAGAAACTATTGATACTTAATGACTTATCCTGTGGAAAAAGCGTTCGACTCCCGCCGCCTCCACCATAATCAAAGGCATTAGTTTCAATCAAATTGTTTATGATCAATAACATAACTTCTGAGCCTTCAATTTTGCGCTAAACTTCACGGCAAATAAGCGCACCCCTGATCGCGATCTTTGTACGCCACTCTGAGGAATGTAAACACGCCGACGATGAACTCCACCGTCGGTGCAACTGCCGAAAGCATCTCCGCTGGAAGCACAACGACGTCCAGTACCGGAAAACCGCAGGGACTCGTTCCTGGGTCGACGCCGAACAGGCCAAGCGCGATCTTGAAGACCAGCTGGCCGGGCGCACTTCCGCCCCTTCCTCCGAGAACGATGCCCAAACGATTGCGCCGGGACCGTCTCACTGTTTATCGCTGACAAGAACGTCCAGGGATTGACTCCTGAGCCATAGGCTACGGGACACGTTCGCCGTGGATTTGCTTGAAAAGGGCATCCCTCTGGAGGAAGTATCTATGCTACTCGGCCACGAATCGATTAGAACCACTGAGCGCCGTTATGCAAAGGGGGTCAAGGGCAGGCAGGACAGGTTCGATGCGCTCGTCACCAGGACATAGGCTGAGCCGGCGACTTAGCCGTGTACTACGGAGGGTCGCCTAGCATGCCCTCGGCTGCCCGCAATCTGAGGGATTGGAGTAGGGCCACGCTGGTTCTTCCTCTTTATTGCGGACACCGATCTCATTCCGGCAAGCGATAAACGATTCCAAGTTCCGTCGGCTCCCACGCGAAGCCGGCTGAATGACCGACCTGCTTCATCCAGGCGTCAACGCGTGCGTTGAATTTGGCCACAACTGATTCGATGCTCGCCGCGTTGAGGAATTGAACGAGAGCCTGGTTGCCGTATACGACGTTATCATTTGAGCCGCGAATACGGACTTGATCCGCTGGAAATCCCGTTCGTGAGGGAGGTGATGCGTACGAACATAGTTGCCCTACCTTACAATGGAACTCTTCAAGAAGCGCAAGAATTCGTTCACCATGATCATCGTCCGCGAGGTCAATATCTCTTTCCTGTAGTCGACTCCAAGAATCGATTGCTCGGGGTTGTCACTCGAAAACATCTAATGAAGTTAATTGAACAAGTGCCTGATCAAGCACTGAAAACAAGGATCTCTGAAATTGCAACTGTGGAGCCAGTGGTGGCTTTCGCCGACTAACCTTTCCGTGTCGTCGTGCGGAGAATGGCTGAGTCGGGTTTGACGCGCTTTCCGGTTCTGGATCCTCGATCGGATAGACAGCTTGTCGGCATGCTCTCTCAACGACCTACTCGGCGCAAGGATTCAAAACCTTGAAGACGAACGCGCTCGCGAGAGAGTGCTGCGAATTCGCATGCCATCGCCACGCCAGGCAAAGCCCCACGCAGTCAGATAAACCGAGTTCACCGACTAGTGAGCCTTACTGAAGTTCGAGTCAACGCGTTAGTTGTTTCACAGTGTAGTGAAAGGGCGATTAGCCCCCGAAGGAGCGCAATCAATGATCAGGATAAGACGTGTGTACGACGCGATTGACGGAGAAGATGGAGTCCGATTTCTCGTGGACCGATTCTGGCCAAGAGGGATCGGGAAGAATGCACTGAAAGCAGATTCCTGGCTCAGGAATGTGGCTCCCAGTGCTGAATTGCGACAATTGTTCAGAAACGATCCGACAAAATGGAATGAATTCCGACTCAGGTATTTCTCTGAACTCAAAGCTCATCCCGATGGGTGGAGGCCATTGTCGCGGCCGAGCGCGAAGGGACGGTAACACTGCTCTACAGCGCGAACGATGAAACACATAATAATGCAGTCGCAGTTCGTGAAATCCTGAGAGCGTATTCGACCAGCGCGAAATGAACGAAATGTTGAAAAGTTCCTTAAAAGATGGCTCGACGTCGAATTTGCATTTCAAGCAATATCGTGACACGATATATATATATGAGAAATGGACCCGCAGCGACTAGCCCCGACTTGCTGCTTAAGACTTTGGCTGATTTTCGATTTGAGCTGCGACGCTTTTTGCACTTCAGCGAATGCGCTGCTCTGGAGGCAGGATTGCAGCCTCAACAACACCAACTTCTTTTGCAGGTGGCGGGAGCTGTTGTGGATACACCCGTCACGGTTGCGTATGCGGCGAGGCGGCTGGGGCTGAAGCACAATAGTGCGGTGGAACTGGTGGACCGATCGGAGCGTGGAGGGCTGTTGTCGCGCACGACCGACGCAGAAGACAAACGTAGGGCAATTTTGCGTGTCACTCGGAAAGGAAAACAGATTCTGGACCGGCTCGCGGGCGACCATGCGCGTGAGTTGAACGAACTGGCACCACGGCTAACGAAAGCACTGAACCAAATAGCACAGAATGCACACAGAACGAAGGATGCGGAGGCTCGATGAGATCGCGTTCATCTGCATTGCGCGACTTCACGGTGGATGGCCGAGTGTGGCTGTTGTCCGCTGTGGCACTGCTCATTGGCACAGGCGGTGCGGCATTGGCAGTGATTTTGTTGCGAGCCATTGCGTTGGCGACGAACGTCTTCTACTACCACAGGTTAAGTCTGGCCATGGTGGAACCAGCGGGATCACCGCTTTCGCCATGGGGCATGGCGGTGGCGCCGGTTATTGGTGGACTGTTGGTGGGGTTCATCGCTCACTATGGATCGGACAAGATACGTGGACATGGAATTCCAGAAGCCATCGAAGCAATTCTTTTGCGCGGAGCACGCGTGGACGCAAAAGTAGCAGTGCTCAAGCCCTTCTCGGCGGCCATCGCTATTGGATCGGGCGGCCCATTCGGCGCGGAAGGGCCGATCATCATGACCGGGGGTGCCTTCGGCTCCTTGGTCGCGCAGTGGCTGCACCTGACCGATGCGGAGCGAACAACGCTTTTGGTGGCCGGCGCGGCCGCCGGTATGTCAGCCACATTTGCAGCGCCCATCGCCGCAATTCTAATTGCAGTCGAACTGCTTCTGTTTGAGTGGCGACCACGCTCACTTGTGCCCGTTGCTGTGGCAAGTGTTGTTGCTGCTGCGTTGCGCGTAAGCTGGCTCAGAGCAGGCCCACTTTTCCCCGTTGAGCTCAATTCCGCCATTCCTTTGGGGCGCACGTTGCTTGTTGCTGCTCCACTTGGAATGCTCGTGGGTTTTGCTTCTGCGGGTCTTAGCCGTTTGATGTACAGCTTAGAAGACGGGTTCGAGCATGTTTGTGGCAGGGTGGGAGTGCACTGGATGTGGTGGCCGGCCATTGGCGGCATCGGTATAGGAGTGGGAGGCTTTTTTTTTCCACGCGGTTTGGGCGTCGGCTACGACAATATCGCAGAGCTTCTCCGTGGCAACGCTCCGATCGCACTGTTGGTTGGGCTGCTTATCGCCAAGTCGCTCATGTGGACATTCTCTTTGAGTTCCGGAACTTCAGGCGGTGTGCTCGCGCCTCTGTTGATGATTGGGGCGGCGTTGGGTGAATCAGTGGCTCGGTTGGCGCATATGCCGGGAGAAACGCAAGCGCTTTGGGCTTTGATGGGGATGGGAGCGATGCTCTCGGGCGCTCTAGGCGTTCCACTCACTGCAATTCTATTTTCGGTTGAATTGACCCATGCTCTACCGGCACTACTGCCATTGACACTTGCGTGTACGGCTTCGTACGTGGTGACTTCGCTGGTCATGCCTCGGTCAATTCTGACAGAGAAACTGAGTCGCCGCGGATACCATTTGTCGCGTGAATATGGCGTCGACCCGCTGGAGATGGTGAGTGTGGCGGACGTGATGACGGAAGTGTCTCAGGAAGCTGAGACTGGAGAGTCAAGCGACCTGCCGGAGACAATACCCGCGGTTCTTGCGTACACGGATGAGACCTGCAGAGCGGTGGCAGAAGAAATGGCGATCTCCGGAGTTACAAGCATGCTGGTGGTGGATCGGGAGACGGGTCGACTTTGCGGGAGTATCAGCGCACAGGAACTGCTGGCTGGACGAAGACGTCATGTCAACCGAGAGTTGGAGAGAAGCAGTTCATTCCGTTTGGGATGATTGGGCGACCCAGTTGGCAACTTCGAGAAAAGGCAACAACTCTTCGTGTACTTCAGGGGGCTTGAGAGCAGCGGAGGCACTGATTCCGCGACAATCAAATGGACGGATGGAAAGAGGGAGGATAACGTAACCGCGATCCAGATTGGTGCAAACCCTGATAGCGGTTTCTGTGATCCGACGGCATGCTGAGAGACCGCCACAGAAGTATCGAGAGCTTGCTCGCATTGTCTGCGTCGTTGTTGGCCATGCCCGCGTCACGCCAGCAGGGTTTCATAATTCCTGTGCCATGAGAATCACGCTGGCTATGGGAAGATGAAGCCTCTCTGCGATGGTCGGATGCCTACCCATGATGTTCCTAGTTGGCTGAGCAGAAGGTATCGGGTCGACACCGGCGATTGAAAACCAACCAGTACTGCCATCGACTTCTTTCTGTCAGCAAACCTCGCATTTGACAAGACACTCGCCCGCTATTTGAGGCTTGCACCTAATCATCGAAAAGCTTTCCCTGCAACTCATTGTTGCTCCTGCCTCAGTTCCCACTTTCGGCAACTTCTTCCAATGTCTTTCCAGTACTGACGCTTGTGGGCGCTTCTTCCAGGATGCTCTTCGCGGTTTCACTTCGGACAAACGAGTCTGTTCCTTTCCGAGCATCCAAGCCGGTTTTCGGCGGTTTCCCGAGGGACATTTAACGCGGGTCAGCTCCCATGTTCCCTTGAGTCTTACTCCGTGCAGTGGGAATTTAAGAAGGCCGTTTCGCGGACTAGCATCAACGTCGGTGCAACTTGGGAACGGCTCCCAGATTCCGCAATCCCGTAACATATCGATGCCTGCACGGCATTCTTCGGGAATGACTCCCTCAAAGAGGGCATATTCCCAACGATGGTCCTCAACCTGTATAGCCTTTGATTGCCCGATCAGTAACTCAGCCGTCCGGAACCACCCAACTCTTAAGCTCTCCATCGTAGTCCAGCCGAAAGTCGTAATGAAGATACGTCACGCAGTGTTTCTTTACGATGAAGAGGTCATGTTGATCGGATTAACTGGACACGACAATGAAGTAGACGAAGAGCCCAGTGGCAAACTCGTTCGGTAGAATTTGCCACGAACAACTGGCCCAAAGGACTGTAACAGCGATAGGGTTCTCCGCTCTCTCATTCAGCATTTCGAAGCTATTTACATGCTGCCGCGGCTGGCGGGGGGAACGATGCCGTTCATGCGAAGGTATTCGACCATCTGGCCGTAGTGATCCATCATGTGCGCCATGCCGTAGGAGGCCATGCCGGCGCGGGTACCGTTCGCGGTCTGGACAAATGCGTTGTCCGTGGTGATGGAGTCCACATAGGCGTGAGCCATAGCCAGGGAGTCTTTCAGCGCCTTTACCAGTTCGGCTTTGGTCTTGAGCTTGTCGAACTCGGCGCGGTTATCCACCAAGGGCTTGGTGGGATCGTGAAAAAAATAGTTGTTTGCCACGGCGACATGCCTGACCTGCTCAGCGAAGGTGCGGACGCCCTTGTACTCGCCGTATGTGGTTGGAGGGGCAAAGTTGTACTTGTCGTCCGGCATGGCCTCGACGGCACCGACAATTTCCTTCTCGACGATGTTGAGCAGGTTTCCGTAGGCCTGTGCGGGGGGAATCGGCGTGCCGACGGCCGGTTTGGCGGGCGCGGCGTCCTGGGCGAAAGAAAGCGTGGATGCAGAGGCCAGCAGACAACAGGCAAGAATGCGGCCTGGCATACGAATCGATCCGAGCATAAGAACTCTCCTCTCACGGCTTTCGGGCCGCGTGAAGGCAATTTACCAGACCAGCGTTAAATCTCGACAGCACAGAGTGATGAATCGCCCGTTCAATGGGACGAACTGCGCGCAAAAGCTCGATTGCCCGTACAATTTGTAAAGGGAGACTGCCACGATGCGCCGAGTCTATATGGATGCGAATGCCACCACACCGCTGCTGCCGGAGGTGCTGGAGGCTATGCGCCCGTATTGGATGGAGCATTTCGGCAACGCGTCCTCGATTCACCTGCATGGACAGCAGGCCCACGCGGCTGTGGACCAGGCTCGCGAGACGATGGCGCGGTTCTTCAACTGCCACGCGGCTGAGGTGGTGTTCAACTCCGGCGGAACCGAGGGCGACAACACGGCGATTTTCGGGCTGCTGCATCCCGGAGACCACTTCATTACGACTTCGATTGAGCACTCGGCGATTCTTGAGGCGGCGAAGAGGCTGGTGCATCGCGGGGTTGAGACGACCTTTGTGGCACCGCAAACGAGCGGGCTGATTGAACCGATGGATATTTTGCGCGCGATTCGGCCGGAGACGCGGCTGATCAGCGTGATGCTGGCAAACAACGAGACGGGCGTGCGGCAGCCGGTGGAAGAGATTGGCAAGATTGCCGCGGATACCGGGGTTTTCTTCCACATTGATGCGGTGCAGGGCGCGGGCAAGGTGGAGTTTGATGTGCGCCGGTTTGGCTGCCATCTGCTCTCGATCAGCGCGCACAAGATGCACGGACCTAAGGGAATTGGCGCAATGTTTGTGCGGCGCGGAACGCCGATTGAGTCGCTACTGGTGGGCGGGAGCCATGAACGCCGGCAACGGGCGGGCACTGAAAATGTGCCGGGGATTGTGGGACTGGCGAAGGCTGCGGAGCTGGCGATGCACTCGCTGGAGGATGGAACGATTGACCGACTGGCGGGGCTGCGCAGCAAGCTGGAAATGGAGTTGCTGAAGATTCCCGGCACAGGGCTGAATGGGTGCGCAGAAGGTGGCGGGTACGTCCCTCGCGTGGCCAATACAACGAATATCTGGTTTGACCAGTTGGAGGGTGAGGCGCTGGTGATCGCGCTGGACCTAAAGGGCGTTTCGGTGTCAGGAGGGTCGGCTTGCCACTCCGGAGCGACAGAGCCGAGCCACGTGCTGATGGCGATGGGAGTGGACAAGAATCGTGCCCGCGCCAGCTTGCGCTTCAGTTTGTTGAAGACGGTAACGGACGCCGATATCGATCACGTTTTGCAGGTGGTTCCAGAGGCTGTGGAGCATTTGCGGGCGCTTTCGCCGGTTGCGGCGGGGACGCGGGGTTAGAAATCGAACTTCCCCATGATTGAGAGCACAACCATTGCTGTAGCTATGTCTGGAGGGGTGGACTCCTCGACGGTTGCGGCGATGCTCGCCCAGGGAGACGACGCAGTTGTAGGACTGACGCTTCAGCTTTGGGATCAAACACGGTTGGCGGGGAAGCATGGCATTCCGGATGCGCCGAAGGCGGGGAGATGTTGCTCTCTCGACGATGTGTACGACGCGCGACGTGTGGCCGAGCATCTCGGGATCCCTTATTATGTGGTCAACCAGCAAGAGCGATTTGAGCGCGATGTAGTCCGGCCGTTTGTGGATGAGTACCTGGCTGGACGGACGCCGATTCCCTGCTCGCTTTGCAACAATCACCTGAAGTTTGACCAGCTGCTGCAGACAGCGCGCTCGATTGGTGCAAACCGCATTGCAACGGGTCACTACGCGGTGAACGAGTACGATGCGGAGCGGGGACGTTGGATTCTGAAACGGCCGGCTGACCTGGCGAAGGACCAGACATATTTTCTGTTTGGACTGACGCAGGAGCAACTGGCACACACGTTGTTTCCGCTGGGGCGGATGACAAAGCCCGAAGTGCGCGAGGTTGCGCGGCGGCATGGACTGGCGCTGGCCGAGAAGCCCGACTCGCAGGAGATCTGCTTCATTCCCGGAGGGGACTACAAGCAGTTCATCTCGGCCTATCTGGAAGAGCAGGGCGAGAAGGTGCCGGAAAGTGCCGGCGAACTGGTGGCGTCGAATGGCGAGGTGCTGGGACGGCACGACGGAATTTCGAACTTCACGGTAGGGCAGCGCAAGGGGCTGGGCGTGAGCTCGCCTTCGCCGCTTTATGTGTTGAACATTGACCCGGCGAGCCACAAGGTCACGGTGGGCGCGGACGCGGAACTGGCTACTCGGACGCTGCGCGCCAATCGGTTGAATTGGATTAGCGTTCCCGAACTGATTGCACCTATGCGCGTACGGGCCAAGATTCGGCATCGGCACGAGCCCGCGTGGGCTACGCTTGAGCCTGCTAGCGAAGGCGAGGTCGTTGCGACGTTTGATGAGCCACAGCGCGCGGTTACTCCCGGACAGTCCGCGGTTTTCTATGACGGCGACGAGGTCGTGGGCGGGGGCTGGATCGTCTAGGGAACCCCTGATTAAGCACTGTTTCTTTACTGGGCATTCCCTCGGTGGCTAAAGCCATGTTCATTCATTTCGCTCTATCGGCACGACTGAAGTCGTGCCCTTTCAAAGCCGGAGTTAATCCGAGGTCCTCGGGGGCTACTGCCTGACGGCCCAGGCGAGACCATCGGGGCTGGCTATATCGATGTGGCCTATCATTTCCAACGTCTTCAGGTCGACGACCGCGACGTAATTGTCACGACCGCAGGCAACGTAGGCGCGCGCGCCGTCAGGTTGCATCTGAATACCGCCGGAGCCATGGACGTTGGAGAGGCGCTTCACTTCCTGGCGTGTGGCGGCATCGAGTACCACTACGGCGGAGCCTGCGGTGACCAGCGCCTTGGTACCGTCTGGCGTGAACTTGAGGCGGTTGGCGCCGGGTACGTTGACTGCAAGGGTTGCCACTACGTTTTTAGCGGCAACATCAATCACAGAGATCGTGCCATCCTGAGCATTGGCGACCCAGGCCTCTTTGCCGTCCGGAGAGACGTCGAAGCCTTCAGAGCCGCGGCCGACAGGAATCACGGTCAGCAACCAATCGCCGCCTGGAGGTCCGGGCATCATCCCGGGCGGCGCTGGGCCACCTTGCGGCGGCCCGCTTGGAGGCGGCATCCCAGGTGGAGGACCAGTGCGGCCTTCAGTCTTATCAAGGATGGTGACTGTTGCGGAGTTCACATTCGTGGTGAGAATTCGTTTAGCCCCGGCAAGAACATAGAGCATGTGGGTGCGGTTCTGGCCGATACCCATGATCCAGTCGATTTTACCGGTCGCTGGATCGTAGCTGCCGATGGATTTGGCAGCCTCGGCTGTGAACCAGACCTTGCCCTGTTCGAAGACCAGGCCATGCGGTCCTCGCAGCGCACCAAGTTCAACGAAGGGTAACTGCTTTTGACCGACGAGATCGATGACGGCTAAAGAGTGAAATGCTCCAAAGCCATAGTTGGAGACATAGGCGGTTGTGCCGTCAGAGGAAGCGACTACCTCGTGCGGGTCGTCGCCCACAGGGATGCGCGCAACAATATGAAGGTCTGCGGGGTCGACGATGGACAGGGTGTGGTCCTGTTTGGATAGGGCCAAAAGCGCAGCCTTAGGCGTGGACTCGGTGGGCGTGGACTGGGCGCAGGCGCATCCGGTCGCGAGCATCAAGGTAACTGCCATCATCCAGGAGTTGCGCAGATTCATTCGCCAATCCTCAAGCAATCTGGACTGCTAAACGGGTTTTTTCTCGGCGCCTGGGCCCAAGGACCTCTGAATGGGCCTCTGAACACGCGGAGCGGGAGCGCCCAACGTCTGGACGATTGCCTTGGCGGAGGCGAGGATGGCTGAGATCTGCCTGGCCGGTTTGCCGACATGCTGGGACACAAATTCTCCAGCTCGTTCAACGGAATCCAACACCCCGGTCAGCATGGAGTCTACCCGCGCGCTCTGCCGATGCGTCCGTTCCAGAATATCGGCGACAACCGCCTCTGTGGCGTTAATGCGCGATCGCAAAACTTGAGTAATTTCCGCCACATCTTCAGAGACGGATTCGATCCTGGGTGCGACCCGGGTGAGGAAGTCACGCGAGTTTTCAATGACCGGCACTATCGAGGAACGGAGGTCCTGGATTTCCGCATGCATGGAGACGCTGGCTTTCTTGATCTCCACGTGCATCAAAACGGTAGCCTTTTTGACACTTATGAGTATGGCAACCAGAAAGATTGCCTGGAAAACCACTGCCAGCGCGGCCACGGCAATAATGACAAGCTGGATGGTTTGACTATCGATATTGTGCATCAATTTGTTCTCGCACAGAGCAAATGCAGCCCTGCAACAGCTTTCCTGAATGCGCTATTTACTCCACTAATACGCCAGGCCCGGAGCCAGCGGTTGAGCCGCACTCTGCTCGACACGCGATAAGCTCCGGAGCCAAAGAATTGTCCCAATCAAGGTGCCCGGTAGGGTTTCCGGAATTCGGCTCAATACTGAGTGGGGTCAGCGGGAGCGGTATTGGTCTTATACGCCTGACGCCCCGCATCAACAGCAGCGGCCACCTTGGTACTCTGATCTGCGACCAGGTGCTTGCCGCGCTCCACAAACTCTTCCCACTGAGCCCGTCCGCGATCGACAGCTTCACGGCCGCGCTCGACGTATTCGGTTACCTGTTCCTTGCCCTTGTCAACGATGGCACTCACCTGCTGCTTGCTCTTATCCACCAGGGCGCTGACTTCCTGGGCGGCCTGTTGGGTGCGGTTACGCAGGTATTCAGTGCCCTCACGGGCGCTATTTGCGATATCTTCGCGGGTTTCGCGGCCGCTTTTGGGGGCGTACAGGATGCCAATTGCAGCGCCCACGCCTATCCCGGCCAAGAACCAAGCCAAGCCGTATGACTTATTGTCGTCTGCCATGATGAAATTCTCCTTCTGTCCAGTTTAACCAGTCTGAAGATTGCCTGAGCGTATCAAATTAGACACTTACCCGCAAACTGCGGCTCAACCAAGAGGCCGGAAGCAAGAGTCGGCGCGAATTTTCTGACTGGAATACCGGCTTCGCGACAACTCCAACGACTTGGATGCTACGGCGGTGAAGGGGTTGTAACGCGGCCGTAATCAATCGAACCCATTCAAGCGGGTTGCGCAGAAGATTCCGCGAAGGCGGGCGCGACCAACTCGCGCCCCAAGGAAAAGGACAGAGCGGGTGGGTCGAGTTATTTGCCGCAACCGCAACTGTGGTTGAGAATCTCGGCGAAGTGAAGGCCTTGGCGATGGGCCAGTTGGTTGATTTGCTCACGGCAACTGAAGCCGTCAGCGACGATGACGGTGGTGGGAGCCGCTGCGTTGACGGCGGGAAGCAGACCAAGATTGGCGATGGTCTTGGAGACTTCGATCTTGTCGGCTTCAAAGCCAAACGGACCGGCCATGCCACAGCAAGTGGAGTTGATGAGTTCGACCGCCGCGCCGGCTTTGCGAAGCAGCGCGATTTCATTGGTGGGTCCGCCAAAGACAGCCTTGTGGTGGCAATGGCCGTGGAGCAGAACCTGCGCACCCTGAAGACGACCAGTAACCCAATCGGGCGCTTTGACGGCAAGCCAGTCGGCAAGAAGCCAGACCTGACCGCTCATTTTCTTGGCAAGGCCAGCGAGAGGGCCACTGGTAAAGAAGTCCAGAGCTTCGTTCTTGAAGACGCTGGCGCAGCTCGGTTCGAGGAAGATGAAAGGGAGGCCAGCTTCGATTTCAGGAGCTACGCGATTGAGAACCTTGCTGAGGTAGTTTCGGGCGTTCGAGAGCAGGCCGAAGTCGTAAAGCGCGCGGCCGCAGCAGATGTGTCCCCTGGTGGTTTGAACGCGGAAGCCGGCCTGCGTGAGGACCGATTCGGCGGCGACGAGGGTTTGGGGATGGTAGTAGTTGTTCCAGGTGTCGGCCCAGAGAATCACCGGTTGTTTTGGGGCAAAGTTTTGGTCGGGAGCGGTGGCACCATCGGAAGCGCGGGGGACGTTGGTGGTTTCGTCGGATTTGGGACGTGACTGGCGATAGGGTTTGGATGCGAGACGGGGGAGCTGGCGCTCCTGGGCTACGCCTACTATGTGTTTGATGAGCGGGCTGGTGAGCGGCCCGGTAAGGAGGGCGTTGGTGATGGCCGGGGTGATGGAGCCGAGGCGGGCCGAAAGATCGGCAAAGCCAAAAACATAGTGGTGAAGTGGGTGAAGGCGTCCCCTATAACGCTGCGCAAGGAACTCAGATTTGTACTGGGTCATGTCCACGGCGACGGGACACTCAGTTTTGCAGGCTTTGCAACTCAGGCAGAGGTCGAGAGCTTCGTGGACGGCTTCACTCTGGAAGCCTTCTTTTTGGAGCGCGCCTGCGAGCATTTCCCAGAGGAGACGGGCGCGCCCGCGGGTGGAGTGCTGTTCCTGCCCGGTGGCGCGGTAGCTGGGACACATGACGCCGCCATCCTTCTTGAGGCACGCGCCGACGCCGACGCAACGTTCAGTGGCGCGCTCAAACGAACCCTGATCGGCGCTAAAGGCAAAATGGGTTTCAGGTTGGGAATGAGACTCTTGGCCGACAATTGGCAAGCCGTGGCGAAGGTTTTCGACCGGATCGTAGAGGCGCACGGCGTCAGAGAGTTTGCCGGGGTTCATGCGGTTATCGGGGTCCCAGATTCCCTTGAACTCGCGGAAGGCCTGAATCAGCTCGGGACCGAACATTTTGGGAAGGAGAACAGCGCGTGCCTGGCCATCGCCGTGCTCGCCTGAGAGCGAACCGCCGAGCGAGACGACGAGATCGGCGGCGCGGTCAATGAACTCGCGGAAATGCTGAAGGCCCTGGATGGAACGGAAATCGAAGTTGATGCGCAGATGGACGCAACCCTGGCCGTAGTGACCATAGAGCGGACTGCGATAACCGTACTCGGCCATGAGGTCGGTGAGCTTGCGCAGATAGGTTCCGAGATGAACTGGAGGTACACCTGCGTCGTCCCAACCCTCCCAGCGTTCGGGCTCGCCGGGGACGAAGACTGTGGCACCGAGTGCTGAATCACGGACGCGCCAGATTTTTTCGGCGTCTTCGTGGTTGTAAATGCGAGCTATTGGCTTTTCAGCCCAGGATTTGGCGGCTGCTGCGAGAGCTTCGGACTTGGATTGAGCTTCAGCCTGATCCCACGCGCCCATTTCCACCAGAAGGAACCCACCACCACGCGGAAGGAGCTTGACGTCGTTGACGGCGAGATTCTTCTTGAGCATGAAGTCGACGAGGAGGCCGTCAAAGCCTTCGAGGCCGATAGGGCCGAATTCGAGCACGCGGGGGACGACGTCGGCAGCGAGGAATGGGTCGTCGAACGCCAAGACGGTGAGGACACGGTAGGGAGGGCTGGAGGTGAGGTTAAGCGTGGCGCTGGTTACAGTGGCACAGGTGCCTTCAGAGCCGACCAGAGTCCGGGCGAGATTAAAGCCGTTTTCAGGAAGAAGTTCGTCGAGGTTGTAACCGGAGACGCGACGCGGGATGCGCGGGAATTTCTCCTTAATGAGGGCGGCGTAGCGGTCACGGAGGCTGACAAGGGCGGAGTAGAGCTGAGCGGGGCGGCCTCCGGCGCGGATGACGAACTCGATCTGCTCTGGAGTGGTGCGGCCAACGGTCATGCGGGTTCCGTCGTAGAGAACGATATCCATTGTTTCGACGTTGTCGACGACCTTTCCGCCAAGCAGGCCGTGGACGCCGCAACTGTTGTTGCCGATCATGCCCCCTAGAGTGCAACGAGAGTGGGTGGCGGGGTCCGGAGCGTAGGTGAGGCGGTGTTCTTCGGCAGCTTCGCGGAGGCGATCGAGGACGATGCCGGGCTGGACGACGGCCAGTTTCTTGTCGCGATCGATGGAGACAAGGCCGTTCATGTAGCGGGCGTAGTCGAAGACGACGGCGACATTGGCGCACTGGCCGGCGAGGCTGGTTCCTGCTCCGCGCGGAAGAACGGCGGCCCCGGTCTTGCGGCAGGCAGCCAGGGCAGCCTCGACATCGGCAGCGTCGCGGGGCATGATGACGCCCACGGGAAGCTGACGGTAGTTCGAGGAATCCGCGGCGTAGAGGGCCCGGGAACCGAGGTCAAAGCGGACGTCACCACGAAGGGTGCTCTTGAGAAGGGACTCGAGCTCTCGGTTGGCGGAAAAGGCCTCATGGTCAAGAGGCGGCTGGTTGAGCAACGCGGAAAAGGTTTCGGGATTCACGGGGGAATCGTAGCGGAAATTAGATACAGCGGATAGTGAGCCTAATCACAAGGCGCACTAGCATCCCATATGACGGAACGATAGGCCGCCTGAGGAGATGAGACCTTGAGGGAATGGAAAGCTCGGAATCAGCGAGCGGGCCACTCTTCGACGACGACACCGAGGTCGTTCAGGCGCTGGATAACGGCTTCGACATTGCGGCGGAGTTTGGGGCGGTCTTTTCGGTTGGCCAGGGGAGACTCTGCCACAGCGATGACGCGACCATAGCGCCAGGCACTGGGAGGTAAGGCGATGAGGGCGGCTGGAAGATCACCGGGGCGCAATTGGAGTTCCTGGCGGCGAGCCGCCTCGGGACGCAGGAGGGTTCCCTTGCCGATGTTACTGGGGTTGGCGTCGACCATGGTGATGCGGAGGGTGAGGATGTCGGCGTCGACGGAGAGAAAGGGATTGAGCCAAGCGCCGGGCTCGTGCACGTCGATGTAGAGGCTCTTCGTGGGGAGCGGAATGGCGGCGAGCGCAGCTCTCTGGTTGTCAGTTTCCGTGGCGGCGGCCTGCGCTTTGTGCTCTGCGTTGACCGCGCCCTGCGCAACTTTGGCGACTTCCTGTTCTTCCTTGTGGCAGGCGACAAGAGCAATGGGAAGAAGGAGGGCGAGGCACAGAATTCCGCGGACTTTGGAGCTTTGAATCACCCTGCAAGGATAACAGGAGCCTGAACGTAGAGCTTGTGGCCCATTGAGGAATATCGAACCGGGCTCAAGCGACTGTGACTTAGTGATTTCCAACGGTTCGCTTCCAAGATAGAATGCTCTTCTGAATGAGCCTAACCGGGGTGGTGAATCGTCTGTCCAATAAGAGCGCCCAGCGAAAGCAGGTCGATAGTGATTCCGGCAGACGATGAGGGATTCCCATCGGTTCTGAAATCTGGATCATCGATCTGGTTTGGCAAGCGGGATTGAATAGAAATTTCCCGATGAGGCAATCGCAGGAGTCTCTATGTTTGATGCGTATCTGGCGGTCTCTGCAACACTCCTAGCCGTGCCGATTGCGGCAATGGCTCAGTCTACGGCAGCAAGCCAAGCGAATTCGAAGGACGTATCAGGCAGCCAGGAACAGGGCTGGGTATTGCGGCAGGACGTGCGCCGAGTCCCCGTGGATATTGTGGTGACGGACAAGCAGGGCAATATGGTGAAGGGGCTCAAGAAAGATGACTTCATTGTGAAGGAGGACGGGGCCGAGCAACAGATTCTGACTTTCGATTTCGAGGACGGGACAGTTCCGGCATTTGTGCCTCCCAAGCTGCCGACACTGCCCACAAATACCTATGTGAATGTGCCCGGCCAGGCAGAGCAGGGGCCGCTCTACGTGCTCTATTACGACATGGTGAATACTCTTCCGCAGGACCAGGCGACTTTCCACCAGCAACTTCTAGACTTTGTGGATAAAGCTGCGCCGGGAACACGCATTGCGCTGTTTGGCAACATGGCCGGATTGAAGCTGATTCAAGGATTCACCAGCGACCACGCTCAACTGCGCACGGCCATCAATTACCAGGGTCCCGGTCCGCACTTGCCCAAGGTATTTCTGTATGGAGAGAACTATGGACGCGAGGATATGGGTGCGGCGATCTCCAACTTCAACTTCCTTGCGGAGTATCTGGGCGGAATTCCCGGGCGCAAGAACCTGCTTTGGCTGTCAGGCAAGTTTCCGATGCCGTTTGGACCAACCAATCCCGAGGCGGCGCCCGCGGATATGGATATCGTGAAACATTGCTTTGCCGCCCTGATGCGCAGCGAAATCTCGGTATATCCGGTGGATGTTAAGGGGGTGATTCTGTGGGAGGAACGCGGCGCATCACCGGCTGGAGATGCTGCCGCCGATTTGTCAGCGGCGGCCGGCACTTCGTCGGCCGACCAGGGAAATGCGACGCAGCAGTCCACCGGCGGCTTGTCGGGCGCTTCGATCACCGCGATTGACCAACAACAAGAAGACTATATCGCGGGCGCAACTGGCGGCAAAGCGTACTACGGCAATAATGCGGTGAGCACCTTGATGGAAAAGGCAGTGGAGAATGGCGAAAGCTATTACACGATCAGCTATTCGCCGACAAATATGAACTTCGACGGCTCAGAGCGCAAGATCCAGATTACGCTGGCGAACAAGGGCCCCTACACACTGAGCTATCGAAGACTTTACTATGCATATCCGGAAGACGTAATTCCGGATGTGAAGGGGAAAAAGAAAAAGGAAGATGTGATGCAGGCGCGGTTTGTGCAGACCAAGGCGGAAGACACGCTCTACGCGAACATTGAGCACGGCGCGCCGATGCTGCACGATCTGCTGTTCAGCACGCACTTGGCGATGGAGGGGCGTCCAGAGATGGCGAGCGCGAAGCAGATGCTGGAACTTCAGGACTCGCCGGCGTTCTTCCGTACGCGCAAGAAGGATCAGCCGCTAAAACCGCTGGCGCCGGTTAAGCTGCAGAAGTACCGGATCGACTATGGAGTGATTGACCCGCAGTTGAAGACGCATGCGAAAGGTACTCCGGCGATTTTGGAATTTGCGGCAGCGGCTTACGATGCAGACGGACGCCTGCTGAACAGCGTATTGAATGAGGGCATGCCGCCGGCAGATGCCGGCAAGGATGGGAAGCCCGCGGCGTTCCATGCGCAACAGGAACTAGAGGTGCCGCCGGGGGCGGCGTCGATTCGAGTGGCTGTGCGCGACAAGGCGACCAATCGCACGGGCACACTGGAAGTGCCTCTGCCTTTGAAGACCGAGCCGACTACGCAGGCGGATAAAGGAACCGTGTAGCGAAACGGTCTGACCGGATTTGCGCGTCGAAGACAAATAGTCCAGAGCCGAGCGGCTTTTGCGGATGGAAGCGACGGGTTGTACCTTTATTCGCATGGCAACTGCTTCCCGTTTACTTCAGCTGCGCTCAAGCTGCGAGCCGAATCGATTGAAAACTCACCGATTAGTCGTGTTCCTCATGTTGGTGCTGATAGCGATGGGCGCGGAGTCAGGTGCTTGGGCTCGGCCGGCAAAAAACAATGTGACGGTAACGTTGGTGGAGACGGAGGCATACACTCCGTGCCGGGACGGCTGCTCCGCGGAAGCAGAACCCGCCCGCGCGTTCTGCTTCCGCACGGGCGATGAGTACATGGTTGGAGATGGAAGAAGCTACTTCCACGAAGACAAGTTCACCAGCCTGGAGGACCTTGCCGGCAAGCAGGTTCCTATCCGATTCAAGGGACGCCGGGTTTGGATCAGGCCGACAGATCGAGCGGCAGTGAGGATTCACCTCGGGTCTCGGTTTGAGAATTTCAAGGACAACGGATGCGTGCGCGAGGTGCACAAGCCTATCCTTGCGCTGGCGGCACATACAAGACCACGAGGGAAGGTACCGGCAGAGGCGATTGCGATTGCGGGTCCGGGCAGAGGCGAGTTTCAGCCGCTCTACTTGTGGTACGCATGCGGGCTGGATGGGGACGACGTGGCGTGCCGGAGGTGGTACAGGAACGGTGAGCCAACCAGCGGCGATTGGTATTGCGCGCGGACGATGGATGAGGGCGCGATTGGAGAGGGGTTTGCGATCGATCCATTGCTGAGCCGGGCGGGAAGGCTGGTTCTGGCTACTGGCGCGGTGTTGCAGGTGGATGGGCGAGAGCGAATCGACGGGAAGCTGGAGAAGCCTGGTGAGGCTTGTTTCTAGGATAAATTGATGCGCGACATTCGCAGGTCTCAGGAGCGAAACCGGAGGCACACGGCGGTTGTTTGAATCGAGGAAAGCTTGATGCGAAGGGCAATGCAGGTTCTGTGCCTTCTGATTGTGGTGGCAGGTCCGGCAGGCGTTTCGGGCGGGACGAAGAAGATGACGATCGACACGCGCGCTTCGCTGATCGACGTGGCTGCACGGCGTTTCGAACTGCAGCACACGAAGAGTGCGCGGGTTGGGCGCGCGCTGGCACAACTTGAGAAATGCACCAAGCTTGCGGCGGTGGATGCTCCTCAAGGACCGATGGATATTCCTCACCATTATCTGAACGGATCGCATGGGCCGACTAATCCCGCGGAATTCGAAGCGACGCGTGTCTACTCTCGATTTGAGAAGCGTGTAACGATGGGGATGAACCAGTTTCTTGCGACCGGTGACCATGCGGAAGCTGCTTGCGCGCAGGCTCAGATTGACCAGTGGGCACAGGCCAAGGCGCTGCAAGACTACGATGCGAAGGAGAGTTCGCAGTCGTGGTATCAAGTGGAGTGGACGCTGAGTTCGATTGCGATTTCTGAGTCAGTGTTGCTGAACGACGAAGATCTTGACGCCGCGATGACCGCGCGCGACGTGGCGTGGATGAACAAAGTGGCACATCACATGCTGTCGTCTCCGAAGGCAGCGCAGGAAAAAAACAATCATCACTACTGGAAGGGGCTGGCGGCGATTGCGACGGGAGTGATTTCAAACGATGAGGGATTGTTCGGGTTCGGCGTGCAAGCTTACTTCGACGGGATCAACGAAATTGACAAACGGGGTGCGCTACCGCTGGAGATGACGCGACACGAGCTGGCAATTCATTACCAGTCGTTTGCGGTGGAACCGCTGATTCTGATTGCTGAGTTTGCGGAGAGACAGCATATTCCGCTGTCTAGTTACAAGTCGCCTTCACGAAAGACGATTACAGATGCGATTGATTTTCTGGGCGAGGCGGTGGCGAACCCGTCGATTGTGAAGGCTTACACACCGGAGACGCAGGAAAGTAGTCCGACTGGGCCGGAGTTCTTCGCTGCGCTTGAGTTTTACCGACACCGGTTTCCAGATCGAAAGCTTCCGGCAGCAATTGAAGAGGCATTAAAAGAGCCCACGTCGGCCACCAGGCTAGGAGGCAACACGACTGTTCTGGCGGGATAAGAGCAGAGTGGAGACAGCCGATTTAGAGAGCGGAGTGTTGCATGAGGATCAGCGCCCTTACTTGGGTATGAGGCCGCGGGCAATGGCGTCCAACATGCCATTGAGAAAGTTGATGGACTCTGGAGCTGAGTAGCGGCGGCCGATTTCCAGAGCTTCATTAATGACAATGGGAAAAGGCGTGCCCTTGAACACCAGCATTTCGCCGACCGCCATGCGGAGCAGATTGCGATCGACAGCGGGCATGCGCTCAAGACGCCAGTGCTTCGAGTTGGACACGAGCAGTTCGTCAATCTGTTCCTGGTGAGCTATCGCGGCGCGGAAGAGGTCTTCAGCAAAACCGCGGACTTCGGCCTCGACTTCATCGCCGGCTTTCCAGAAAGTGGCACGGACCTGGTCAGGAGTCTGCTTGCCGATGTCGGCCTGGAAGAGCATTTGCATAGCCAGCTCGCGCGACTTGCGGCGCGTTCCGGCGGTCAAGACGGACCGCCTTCGATGCCAGGAACCAAGACCGGTCCATGAGGGCCTGAGCCTTCAACCGAATTGGCTTGAAGAAGCTTGCGGCGCAGGCTGACCATCTCAATGGCTGCGATGGCGGCTTCGAATCCCTTATTTCCCGCCTTGATGCCAGCGCGGTTGAGGGCCTGCTCGAGGGTTTCGCAAGTGAGAACACCGAAGCTGTGCGGAATGCCGGTCTCCTGCTGCGACTGACCAATGCCGCGAGCTACTTCGTTGTAGATGGCTTCGTAGTGAGCCGTTTCGCCACGGATGAGGCAGCCGAGAGTGACGATGGCATCGAGGGTACCGAGGTTGGCGAGGGTGCGGGCCGCGGCAGGAATCTCCCATGCGCCGGGCACGCGGACCACTTCAATGTCAGACCGCTTTGCGCCGCTGCGCAATAAAGCTTCGAGCGCGCCCTCAAGCAGGCGCTCTGTAATGACGGCATTCCAGCGCGCTACGACGATAGCAAAACGCATTCCACCGGCGGAGAGGTCGCCTTCGACAGCGATGGGCTTGCCGCGGAGCGGATCGGACCATGCCCAGAATGAAAATGCGAAGCCCGGTTCGGGCTCAACGGTGAAGATGCTCGACTTCCAGTGAGTCTCAGTGATGGGAGAGATGCGGGTCGCTGCGGAATCACTGCCCCGCGCGCGAAGCCACGCTTCAGCAGCTTGGTAGACGGCGTCGAGCACGGTCACCTCGACCAGAACATCGGCTGTGGAGGGGAATTGACCATCAACGATTTCGAAGTTGCCGAGGGGCGCCAGAAACGAAGCGCCGCGGCTGTTGTCTTCCATCCATCCGGCACCGGAGGCGAAGCCTAGAGCAGAAAAGAAGCTTGCCAGCCGGTCATAGGCGGCTTTGCTGCGAGCGGGACGAAGAAAGGAGATCCCCTTGATCATGGTTTGATTCTATCGTGTTGAGATGAGGAGGATAGAGCAAGTGCAAAGGCCAATCGACGCACACGGAGCCGGCCGCATTGGTTCATCAATTCTCGTCTTCTTCACGAGAAACGCAGTACGGACGGGCACAGTGCTTTGTGGATGGGCGGACTGAAAAGGCCGGCGCGAAGCCGGCCTTTCATGATTACACCTTGATGAGGTGAAGGCTACGTCGTAGAACGCGGCTTGACGACAACTACAGTTGCGGGGACGATGCCTGAAGCGGGCACGTTGGCGTTGGTCAGGACGCAATCGGGGTCGGCACCTGGGGTGCAGGCCGGGAGGCCGGGAGCGATCTGCTGCGAGTCAGTAAGCGGGGTGGAAGTGGTGATCGTGGTCGGGATGCTGATGAAGTGGACCAGATTGTCGCCCGCAGTGGAGACGAAGAAGTAAGTACCGTCAGGACTGAACGCGCCGGCAAGTGGAGCCGTAATGACCGAGGCTCCGTTGAGGGTGACGTAGTTGACAGTACCAGCAGCGCCGCCAGCGCCGGGTATGTAATAGGGCAGCGATGCGCCGGGAGTGGCGCCGGTGTAAGTGACAAAGGCCAGATCACCCGACGGTGCGGTCACTACCTGATCGGCAGCAGTTGCGTTGATCTGCGAGAGCGGAAGCTGGTTCACCGTGTGCGCGATAGTGAGCGGCGAGAGGACTCCCGTAGCGGAAACGGGGCATGGAACGGGAGAAGGTGAACCGCCTGCGGGCGTATTGGTCGGTATTGTGATCGCGATGTCAGAGAGGGTTGCGCCGCCACCGAAGACAGCCGCTCCCAGAATGTGTTTGCCATCGGTGGTGGCTGCCAACACGTTTGTCTGGGTGTTGACAGAATCGCCGAGCGGATAGAACTGCATGCTTGCGTAATTGCCGACGGTTCCGGATGGGCACCATGTGTGGGCGACCGTGGGGTTTCCGCTGAGATATGCACCAACGCCCGGGACAGTAACAGCCACATTCGTGGCGCCTGGATTCGTGGTTCCTGTGCCGGAGGCAGCCAACGCGCTGGTGGTCCAACCAGTGTTGCTGTTGTAAACGTAGAGCGTGTCCGTATGTCCGGGACCTGCAGAGGCGCTGTCGGTTACGTAAAGCGTTTGCGAATCGGGGGTCCAGGATGCCGCGGTCCCCATGCCTCCGAACGTGGAGGATGTGCCGCCAGAGACGTTGTAGAGATAGAAGACCTGCCGCACCTGGTCGTTGATGAGTAGTTGGCTGTTGTTGGGCGAGGCGGCCAGCACAACGCCGGGCACGCTGGTGTCCTGTTTCGTGAGCGAGTTAGAGAAGGTAGAGTAGTACATCAGCTCATGAGTTGAACCGAAGTAGAGATTCGTGCCGAGCTGGTCCATGACCATGGAATTGGGCACGTAGGGCAGACGAACCGTTGAGGCAGGTGTGCCGGTAAGCAACTCGACCGTAGAGAAATACTGTGACTGGCCAGGCGCACCGAACCAGAGAAAGTCACTGGCGGTGCCGGGGGTGGTGACAACGACTGGATTTGAAGAAATGGGAAGGCCAGTCCCAGACAGACCAATCTCGTTGATGGGAGCTGGATTGCAAACAGATGGCTGGCAGATAGCTGTGATAGAAGCCACCCCTGGGAAGGTGGTGGTGATGGCACCCGAGGCGCCTGCAGTGATGTTGATGGGATCAGTGGACTGGTATTCCAGCGAAAGACCGGTGATGGGGTTGTTGTTGGTGTCAAGCACGGTGGTGGTCAGGTTCTGAGTGACACCCTGAGTGACAGTGCCGGAGGTGGATCCGTTTGCCAGAGTCACATTGATGGATTGCGGCGGGCAGGTGGTGAAATAACCCGCCGACGAACCGGAACCGGCAATGGAAGCGGTAATGACGGTGGTTCCGGGAAGCTCCGCGGTAATCTGGTTGGTGAGACTGTTGATGGAAGCGATGGAGGATGTGCCGACCTGATAGCTAAGCGTACCGATGGCGGCCGAGCAGTCAGGTACCGAAGTCACGCCAGGAGGCAGCGGGCAGGCATAGTTTGTGACATTTGACGGAGCACAGAGCAACTGCTGCTGGTTGTTCGATCCGGCAAAGCAGGCTTGAGAGTCGAGCTGAATGGGAGGCGCGGCCTGGGAGACACACGATTGCGGACCAACGAGAGTGACCGATGTGACCTGCGCATGCACGAAGACCTGCACCGGATTGGAGCTGACACCCTGAGCTGAAGCAGTGATGAATGCGCTACCGTATGGCAAGCCTCCGCTGGAAGGCGCTGGATTCGGCGCGCTGCATATGGTGTAGTTGGCGATGCCGCCACCTGTGTTCCGGTTCCAGGTACCGGCGCACATGTTGCCAGATGGCGAAATATCCACTAACTGGTTGTTGGTGGTGCCATAGTTATATGAGGCGACACTCGCCGTGGTGCCTTTGCAGGTCTTGGCCGACGGCGCGGAGGCTTGTTGCGTCTGGCCATAGGCAAGAGAGATGCCACCGGTCGCTGGCGTCATCGTGATCGACTGCACGTCGGTAATCTTCAACCCGTAGCCTAGTCCATTGCAGTAATTCGCGTCCGGGTTGCGGGTGCAACCGGAAATCGAAATCCCTGCAGGAACGGCCAGGCACAACAAGCAGACAAGCGTCAAAAACCGCCGCATGAATCCTCCCCGCCCCGCCTAATCAAACTGCGGAACGGTCTCTCCGAATCCGTAAAAATGGGTTATAGCATCTTCAGAAATCCTGCGGTCCGGAACGGGGGCATTGCGACCGATCCGAGTACCACGACGCTTTCCGAAAATCCTCTATTCCGGCCCGTCAACCTGTCCCAAAGCTGGCATGCAGACTGTAGATTCCACCTGCACGAACGGCTCTCGGCGCCAGGCTTTCCATGCAGCCGGTTGGTAAAACTCGCTCTGAACACTTCAATCAAAAGTGTATCAGGACGGGGTGGCCCGGGACGTAAGGCGAGCTAAGGCGCAGCACCCCGTTCCCCACATTGATAGACTGCCGCGAACCGGGATGGCGAGCAACCGGACACACGGACTGGAGAAAAGGTCCGAGCGTGCTTGCGCTTGCACTACAAAACAGTCCAAGGACGTGCCTTACGGCGAAGCGGTCTTAACATGCTTGGGCTTGGAGCTTTGGTCCTACGCACTTTGATACGGTATGCTCTGACACCCTTCACGCATGCTTGATACGAAGGTATCGGTCAATACCATTGACCAATTGTTTGCTCCCGTCGCCTCGGGCCTAATCGGAATAGTTCTGGACGCAGGCTAGATCGGCTTGGAAAGACTCGCCTGGTGAAGGAGAACACGCAATGCCTGAACTTACGAGGGGATTTGTTGGTCTGCGGCAGATTGACGGGTGGGGTGGAAGCTACCGCAGCGTGACGCTAAAACACAAACTAGTGCTTTCTGTGATCAGTGTAATGCTGTGTGTTTTGCTTCAAGGTTGTTCAGCGGACAAACCTCCTTCGCAGGACGAAGCTAACCTGGCCAATGCGGCTAAAGACGTCAGCATTCCATTAGAGGCGGGGAAGATGCAGAACCCGCTGCCTAAGACGGATGAGGTGGTGAGCCAGGGCCAGGAAGTGTTTCTTGGGTCATGCGCCCCGTGCCACGGTGCGGATGCACGCGGAGACACATCGCTCGGACGCAGCATGAACCCGCCGGCCATGGACCTGAGCTCGGCGCATGTACAGCACTGGAGCGACGCGGAGCTGTTTTGGATCATACAGAACGGGGTTCGCCTGACAGGCATGCCTGCCTGGAAGTCGAGCATTTCCGATAGCGACACCTGGAAGCTCGCACGTTTCATCCACAGCATTCCCAGCCACAACGCTGCCCCCGCCCCGACAGGAGCCGCGTCACCGGCACAAGCAGTCATTTCGACACAAGACAAGTACACCCTCAAAATCCGGGGCGGGCTCGCGTTCTCAGAATTCAAGGGATACGAAAGCTGGCCGGTGATCGCCATCAGCCATAACGGGAATACGCTGGCTGCGATTCTCGGGAATCCTGCGATGATGAGTGCCTATAAAGCGGGAATCCCCGGCAACGGCAAGCCATTTCCGGATGGCGCCAAGATGGTGAAGGTCCATTGGATTGCGAAAGTAAATCCCGGTGAACCTGGTGCACCGACGGTGCCGGGCCCCCAGCATGACGTTGATTTAATGGTGAAGGACAGCAAGAGGTTCGCGGACAGCGGCGGATGGGGTTACGGCGTGTTTGAGTACGACGCGGCATCTGATATGTTCAGGCCCGGCGACTTGAAAGACAAACCACCGCAAGGGAACGACGCCAAGTGTGGGTTCGCATGCCACACGGCGGTGAAGTCAACAGATTATGTTTTCACGAGTTACGGGCACAGGTGAAGCGGTAGGAACTGGGCGTTGTTGCGTGCTCAGCTCTTAGTCGCCTGCGGGCATGTAGTGTGCGAACCATTCGACTGCTCGATCCATGACATCGCGGCGATGGGCCGGATCGACAAAGCCGTGGCCTTCATTGGGGTAGATGACGAGCTGCGTTGTTACATGCTGGTCTCGGAGCGCATGCCAGAACTCGTAGGACTGCGGCGCAGGACACTCGCCGTCGCGGTCGCCGACTACCACCAGCGTCGGGGTATGGGCCTTCTTGATGAAGTCGATGGCTGAGCTCTTCGCGTAAACGGCCGGGTCGTCGTAAACGGAGGCGCCGAAGTACGGTGTCATCCATTGATCGATGGAGTTCTCGCCGTAATAGCTTTTCCAGTCAGAGATGCCTGCGCCGGCGACTGCGGCCTTGAATCGCTGGGTTTGAGTGACGGCAAACATGGTCATGAATCCGCCATAGCTCCAGCCTGTGAGGCCGACGCGGTTGGGGTCGACGGAATACTTGGCTTCGACAGCATCCACACCGGCCAGGATGTCCTGAAGGTCTCCATAGCCGAAGTCTTTGCGATTGGCCTGAGTGAACTCTTCCCCCTGGCCGTAGCTGCCGCGGGGATTGGGCTGCAAGACGAAGTAGCCTAGCGTTGAAAAGGCAGTTGAACTCAGGCCGCCTCTATCGCCCCAATGCGCAATGACCGCTGCAGCGGGTCCACCGTGTACATCGACTATGAGCGGATACTTTTTGGAGGAATCGTAATCTTTGGGGAGCATGAGCCAGCCCTGCACATGGAATTTGCCGCTGGTCCAGGAGAGTGAGACGGACTTGCCCCATGCAGGTTCCACGCCTTCGTTCATGTGTGTGAGCTGGATAACACCCTCGAGTCCGGAACTCATGACAGTACCGGGTTTCGCCGCATAGATTTCTACGGGGTGATCAAAGGTGCTGGCGCGAAAGACAAAGAGGGAGTGATCTTTGGTGGCGGAAAGACTCAACTCCATGCGTCCGTCTCCCACCGTGCCGGGGATGCTGAAAATGGGAGCACCGAAGCTGGTGGCAACGCTCTCACTGGTGCGGTCGCCTTGAAGGCGGAAGCGCACCAGTTGGCAGTTACCGCCAGCGAGTTCGCTGACATAGATGTGTTCGTTGCCTTCCCATTCGATCCAAGCGGGCGAAGTAGGCCGGTTCGGAGTGAGGTCGACGGGCTGACCGCCAGAAGAGGAAACGATCCAGACATCGCCACCGGTTACTCCCTGGTCGCTCATCAAGCCACCGATGAAGGCGATGGCCTTGCCGTCAGGCGACCAGCGGGGGACGGCGATTTGCAGGCCGTGAAGCGGGCCGGAGACCTGTGAAGGGGCGAGAATGGCGGTGGAAGCGGCGCCCAATTGCTGAGTGTAGAGCTTCGCGACCCACCAGTTGTTTTCTCCAGGCGGATCGGCAGCCACATAGGCGAGTGAATTGGAATCGGGCGACCAGTCGAATTCGTAGACATGAAGATTGGTGGGCGTGACCTGCGCAGGAACTGCAGGTTTGGGCTCGTCGGCTGAGGCGATCGCGACACGCTGAATTTCCACACCATCTTCGCCGATGACCCCAGACGGGGGCTTCATGGCGGCTAGCGCTCCGGCTGGGCGGGTTGCGCCTTCCACATAGAGGAAAGCCACCTTTGTTCCATCCGGAGAAAACGCTGGAGCCTCGACGTAACCCTTCAACTCAGTGAGCCGGACGGCAGGTTTGCCATCGAGTGGTGCGAGGTAGAGGTCGGTCTGTTCGCCGGGCTTGGCGCAGTCGGAGAAAAACGCGAGATCCTTCGAGTTCGGCGCCCAGATGATTTGGCCCTCGCGGCAGTGCTGATCCGGCTTGATTGCTGCGGTGACGCGTTCGCTTTTGGTGAGGTCATCGAAGAGCGAAACGCGAATCTCGATTCCCTCTTTCGCCATCTGTATCCAGGCCAGATGCTTGCCATCGGGCGAGACCGCGACCTGGCCAACGGTGCGGCCGCGGTTCAGACCTTTGAGAGCCTCTTCGATGCGGGCGCGGTCGGGTGTCTTCGTCGATGTCGCGTCCTGCGCGATGGCGCGGGGAAGGCTGAAGGCCGAACAGAAGATCAGGGCGGTGCAGGCAATGAAGGCAGAGCGGAGGGGGTGGAGGCAAGAGAGAAAACGCATGGGGAAATGCTATCAGGCGGGTTAAGGCTGGGAGGTTCCCAGCCTCAATTGCCCGCGGCCGCGTGGATGGCCAGGAGCGTTTCCAACAGCGGCTTGAGCAGCTTCAGGTCCAGGGCGTTGGCGCCGTCGGATTTGGCGTTGGCTGGGTCGTCGTGGACTTCGAGGAAGAGGCCGTCGACACCGGCGGCAACGGCAGCGCGTGCGAGGAGCGGTATGAACTCCGGCTGACCGCCGCTTACGCCGTTGGCGGCGGATGGTTGCTGCACAGAGTGAGTGCCGTCAAAGACCACCGGAGCGAGACGGCGCATGACGGGGAGTGAGCGGTAATCGACTACCAGCGTGTTGTAACCGAAACTGGCGCCACGCTCGGTAAGAAACACGCGGTCGTTGCCGGTGGAGCGGACCTTTTCGACCGGGTGGTTCATGTCCCAGGGGGCGACGAACTGCCCCTTTTTGATGTTGACGGCTCGGCCGGTCTTGCCTGCCGCAACGAGGAGGTCTGTCTGGCGACAGAGGAAGGCGGGAATCTGGAGGACGTCGACAAATTCAGCGGCAACTTCGCAGTGGGATGGCTCATGGACGTCGGTGAGGACGGGCAAGCCGGTATCTTTGGCGAGGCGGCCGAGGATGCGTGTGCCTTCAACAAGGCCGGGACCGCGAAAGCTCTTGACACTGGTGCGGTTGGCTTTGTCGTAGCTGGCCTTGAAGATGAGCGGGACTCCCAGGTCGGCCGCGACGCGCTGGATGGCTTCCGCCATGATGCGGACGTGCGGTTCAGACTCGATGACGCAGGGACCTGCGATGAGGAAGAGCCGGCCATCCCCTACGTGGACCGGCCCAATTTCAAAGGAGTTGCTCACGAAGGCAATTCTACCTTGCCGCTAGATGAGCAACGAAGGGCGACTCCGGAACCTCCTCCTGCTCCGAACGGCTCCTCGAGTACTCCCAAAGCGCCCGCTCCAGGGCGTGGAGGGTGGTGGGACCGGGCAGGTTGGGTTGCGGCTGGATCACGCCGCAGTCGGCCAGATGCTTGCAAAATGCGACGTACTCCACATAAAACTCGACATTGTGGCGAGCGTGGCCAAGGGCTTCCAGCGCTCGGAAGTCCAACACCGTGTAGCGCTCCGGTTCGATTGCAGCCAGAATTGCAGAGGCGATGGGCAGGTCAATGCCGCGCAGACTGGTAAGCGCGTTGATGGCATCGCTGGTTGAGGTCTCCGGTGAAGCTGCAACGGCGAGAACCTTCCTTATCTGCGCTTCGCTGTTTGCGATTAGGTAATGCACCACGCGTTCGGATTTCCAGCGAACGATGGTTTCGAGGTTGGCAAGGGAGTAGTCGCCGTTTCGAATTGATTCACCGGCTTCAAAGGCTGCTTGCTCAAGCTGCTGCTCCTTTTCGCCTATTTTCTGCCAATACTGCTCTGCCAATTGCTGCAGGTCCGCTTCCGCGGGTTGAAGCTCAAAGTACGCCATAACTTTCAGTTTTCCTTTCAACAAACGACCAAACGATAGGCCGGGCAAACACCTTTGTCAATGGCGCAGAATACACCCTCGGTACCAGCGTAACTGGACTTGTATTTGGGCCGGACGGATAGCTCGCCTACTTCGACAAAGTGGTGGTTACTTCGGAATCCTCATAAGGGTTTTTTGGGTGGCGTTCTCGCCGGTTTTTGTAGCTCGCGGTGATGAATTCGCGGAAGAGGGGGTGGGGCTCGAGAGGTTTGGACTTAAATTCAGGGTGGAACTGGCAACCTAAGAAATAGGGATGATCGGGTAACTCGACGATCTCGACATAGGTCTGATCGGGGGTGGTGCCACTGAGACGCAGGCCGCCGCCGGTAAGCAGGGCCTCGTATTCGCGGTTGAACTCATAGCGATGACGATGGCGCTCACTGATTTCTGTTGCACCGCCGTAGGCTTTGGCAGCTAGCGAATCCTCCTGCAGGACGCAGGTCCAGGCGCCTAACCGCATGGTGCCGCCCATCTCTTCGACACCTAGCAACTCGCGCAGTTTGTAGATGATGCGATGCTGGCTGGCGGGATCAAATTCGCTGGAGTTGGCATCCTTGAGGCCGCAAACATTGCGGGCAAATTCAATGCAGGCAGTCTGCATACCAAGGCAGATACCGAAGTACGGCACTTTATGTTCGCGAGCATAGCGGATGGCGTTTAACATGCCCTCGATGCCTCGCTTGCCAAAGCCGCCGGGGACAAGGATGCCGTCGAACCCAGCTAGCTGGTCCTCATAGCTTCGATCTTCGGGAGTTTTCGATTCCAGCCCTTCGGCCTCAATCCAGGTTACGTTGAGTTTGAGATTTTGAGAGACGGCTCCGTGGGTCAGCGCTTCCTTGAGCGACTTATAACTATCTTCGTACTCGACATACTTGCCGACGATGGCGATGTTGACATCGTCTTTGGGGTGGTAGCAGCGGTCGACCAAGTCCTTCCATTTGGTTAGGTCGGCGTCGGGCGCATCCTTGTGAAGATATTTGAGGATGAGGGTGTCGAGGCCTTCCTCGGCGAAGCGGAGAGGAACTTCATAGATGGAGGGAACGGTGGTGGCTCCGATGACGGCGCGCTCTTCTACGTTGCAGAACGCTGCAATCTTCTGCTTGATTTCGCGGCCCAGGTTGCGGTCAGAACGGCAGAGCAGGATGTCGGCCTGAATCCCGATGGAAAGCAACTCTTTGACCGAATGCTGCGTGGGCTTGGTTTTCAGTTCCTGGGCGGCGACGATCCATGGGACCAGTGTGAGGTGAACAAAGACGGTGCTTTCGCGGCCTAGCTCCTGGCGCATTTGGCGAATGGCTTCAAGGAACGGCAGCGATTCGATGTCACCCACGGTGCCACCGATTTCGACGATGGTCACGTCTGCGCCATTGGCTGAGACCTTGCGCATGGCGTTTTTGATTTCGTTGGTGACGTGGGGAATGACCTGAACGGTTTTGCCCAGGTAGTCGCCACGACGCTCTTTGAGAATGATCTGCTCGTAGATGCGGCCGGTGGTAAGGTTGTTGTCGCGGGAGAGCGGGGCGTGGGTAAATCGCTCGTAGTGGCCCAGGTCAAGGTCGGTCTCCGCACCGTCGTCGGTGACGAAGACTTCGCCGTGCTGGAAGGGCGACATGGTTCCTGGATCGACGTTGAGGTAGGGATCGAACTTCATCAGGTTCACGCGGAGGCCGCGACTCTCAAGCAGGCAGCCGATGGAGGCGGCCGCAAGACCTTTTCCTAAACTGGACACGACTCCGCCCGTCACAAAGACATACTTTGCCGACATCGGTGCAACCTCACTGTTGGATTGTTGTGATTGGACGTACCTGGTGGGCACAAATAAGTATGACAGAGATGGAGTTTCAATGGAAATGGAAAATCGGATCAACGAGGAAAACACGGACGCAATCCAGAGCAACTGTTTTAGATTCTTTATCTTGAATCTATTAGCTAAGACGGCTAGGGAGCGTGGGAAGGCACTTCGCGGCTACGAGAATCTTGAGCTCTGGGCGGGCGAAGTCGAGACTTGCGATGCAGGGGCTGCGAGGTCAGAGTTTGGCGTGAAAGGAGACCGGGATGACAAGTGGAGCGCGCGAGAAGGGGCACGGGCTTGAAACTTATCGGATCGAGATTGTCAGCACGGATATTACGACGCTGGCGGTGGATGCGATTGTGAACGCGGCGAACAGTTCCCTGCTGGGCGGCGGAGGGGTTGACGGGGCAATTCATCGTGCTGCGGGGCCGGAACTGCTGCATGAATGCCGACTGCTTGGCGGGTGCAAGACAGGACAGGCGAAGATTACGAAGGGCTATCATCTGCCGGCGAAACACATTATCCATACCGTTGGTCCGGTGTGGAACGGCGGAGAGCATGGTGAGCGCGAGTTGCTGGCTAGCTGCTACGTCTCCTGTTTTGAAATTGCACGGAGGCATGGCTTGCGGCGCCTGGCGTTTCCGGCAATCAGCTGCGGTGTTTACCGCTTCCCCATCAATCTCGCCGTTGAGATTGCGATTCGGGAGACGGTCAAGGAGCTGAACGCAAACGATGCGATTGAGAAGGTGATCTTCGCTTGCTTCGACGATGTGGTGTATCGGTCGTATCAGCGCGAATTTTCGAAGCAGCAGGAGTCGAGCCTGGGTGCCTGAAACGCGAGACGGGATGGCCACCGAGCACTATCCCTCATTCGCATCGAGTCATTTCCTACTTCAATTGGACCTTGATCAAGACTTCGGAGTCGAGGTCGATGTCCTGATGAATTCCCTGGAGAATTGTGGTCCAATCGGCATCAAGGTGACGGCCCAGACTGACGCCTGGCTGCGTGCTTCCGAGCGGGATGTCGTCTTCGTCTTTGGGAGCTACGCCACCCAGACCGGCATTCGGGTTCAACCCTGGCGTGGAACCTACACCGCGACCTGTGCTCGAAGTATCATTTGAAACGCCCGAACTGCGCCCCAGTACGGAGTTCGCGCCCAGGCCGTCCTTGGGAGCCATGGAGGGACCGATGGCGACCACTACGCCGTGAACAGGGATCGGAGCGCCACCTTTCACCTCGATTGTGTCGAGCCTGAAGGAGAGCATTGCGGTGCCATCTCCATCCTTCTTAGACTTGACCAAGGACACCTTGCCAGTAATTTTCGACCCCTTGGGGATTGTGGTGCCGTCAGTCAGTTTCCAGGATTTGAGAATCTTTGCGGAGAGGACGTCGCCCACCTTCGCATTCTTGGTGCTTAGCTTGTTGTCGATTTTGGCAACCATGACCAAGGCATCGGACTGCGTGGGGGCGGTTGCTGGAGCCTGAGCAAAAAGCGGGCAAACGGTCAAAAGGAGAGCGGCTGCAATTGCCGTGATGCCAGTAAATTCCTTACGAAGACTGATCATGATTTCCTCGTTTATGGATTGCACAGGTCAGAGCCGCTGCGCAATACCGCGGACGACCAGATAGCCATTTTCTGGAGAAGACCTGGGAAAGTCAAACAGGAATTCTGAAGGAAATGGCGCTAGGATCGTCGTATGAGGAATTGACGATTCGATGAGATTCTTCTTCTGAAGGCACTGAGCTAGACGGGACCCGGCCGGGGTCCGTGGTCAGCTATGCTCCGCTTGGCCGAAAGAGCGCCACTTTAATCATCACCGTTGAATCGAGTTTGATTTCCCGCTTTTCTCCACGAAGTTCCGTGGCCTGACTGGCATCCAGGCGCGCACCTAGCCTGATACCTTCCAGCGTGCTTCCACGCGGAATGTCCGGGTCGCCACGATTGACGGCGGGCCCGGCTCCGATTGCGGGGTCGAGACCGACAGAGGAACCGACTCCGCCACGACCGAGAACCGAATCGTAGCCTAGACCGACCGTGTCAGGGAATGGGCCGATGGCAGTGATGAGGCCAGCAACGCGCATGAATTTGCCGTCCTTCATCTCAACCTGGTCGATCTTGATGGCCAGCGAGGAAGTGCCGTTTCCAGCCTGCGCGGATTGAACGGCAGCCACGGTGCCGACAATCCTGGATCCCTTGGGAATCTCGACGCCATCTTTCAATTTCAAGGTGGTGATGGTCTTTGCCGTGACAACATCACCGACTTTTGCTGTTTTGGTATTCAGGCTGCTGGCCAATTTCGCGGCAAGTACGGGAGCGCCGGTTTGAGCAGGTGCGGTGGCTTGTCCGGGTGTTGGAGTGGTGGACTGAACTGGAGCCGGGGACTGCGCAGGTGCTGGTGTCGTGGACTGAGCGAGAGAAAATGTGGAGGATATGGTTAAGAGAAAGACGGAGACTGCAAGGATGGCTGGCAGAGAAGTACAAGAGCTCTTCATGGATCCTTCTTTCTTAGATCCCCGATCCTGAGGACCTTGCGCAGGGCCGCGCAGAACCCTATTTAGGATTCTGACGAATGAGCCGCGGAAAGGTCAATCCCCGCGGCTCATACCAGTAACCAGAATTTAGGAGTTTGAGTTAGAAATTTAACGTGATTTTTGCAGTCATGGCGCGTGGAGTTACATAGTGCGTACCACTGAAAGTGGAGAGGAAGTTATACAAGGCGTATTTGCTGGTGACGTTGATCGCAGTCAGGTCGAGGTCTACCTTGTAGTGCTCCTTGTGGAAGATGTTGTTCTTGCCGATGGAGGCGTCGAAGAGGTCGCGCGGGGAAATACGCTGCGGGTTGTGATCGTTATCGCCAGTGCCGGGCGCCGGAATGTTGATCAGGCTGGAAGTGAATTCCGAGGCCGGGCAGACTGCTGGCAAGGCCTGGGTGGGTGTAGCCTTCACACCATTGCAGGCAAAGCCGGCCTGAAACTCTTCGTCGGCAGTCAATGGCAGGGCAACGCTTGCTCCGGTCACGGGGTTGGTTGTTGGCGGTATGTTTGTATCCACCATCGCGATGGCCGGCTGACCATTCAGCGAGGTTGAACTGTTTCCGCAGGGAGTATTTGGGTCGGTAATCCCATAGCAAGGTGTTGAACCAGCGACCAGACCGCTGTCGTAGCGCCAGTTGAAGCCGCCCCAAATCCCGGTCACGAACTTACCTCCGCGAGGGAGTGTGTATTGAACGTGCGTGGTTTCGTTGAATTTTTCATCATGGTCTATGCGGAAGGGCAGGCCGGTCTGACCAACAGTGGCTCCGGCTCCGGCGACCTGCGGCGGGTAAAAGCGGGCGGCGACCGAAGACGTGACGAGATAAGCGCTGAAATTGTGGTATTGCGGGACCTCCACGTTCAACGCATAGCCTGGGATCTTCGAGTTATGCCAGTCAATGGGGAAGGTAATCGGGGTGTTGCCAAGGACACTGAAGTCGAAGGCATTGTGGGTGTACTTCCAAATGTACTCGCCGCTGACCACTACGCGTTTGCCGAAAGCCTGCTGGAAACCCGCATGAAACTCGTTTCGGAAGCCGGGGTGCAATATACCCGAGACGCCTGGAGTGCAGTTGAGCAGCGGTGCCAGCACTGCATTGGTGCACCCTTCGCTGGACAGGATGAGGTTCTCATTAAAAGGTGTTTCCAAAGTCCGAGCATAAGAGATGCGCAGGTCTGTTCCGCTGGGCTTGATGTTGTATGCGACTCCCAAGCGCGGCTCAGCCTGGTTTGCTTCTGTAAGACCGTTGTACACGTCCTCGCGCAACCCAAGGTTGAAGAGCCAGTTGCCAGCCTTGATTTGATCCTCGACAAACATGGCCAGCTCTTTTACATCGGTGTGACCCGCGAAGTTGAATAAGCCGCCACCACGGGTCAGGTCGTAGGGCGCAAGAACGGGGTTGTAGTTGGGATTCTGAAGCGCCACGACACCGTCGCAGGCCGTTGGGTCCGAATACCCTGGCAGGGGATTGCCGTTCACGTCCATGCAAGGTGAGTCATAGGTTGACTCCACTACACCAAGCGTGTCGTTCTCGTTCAGAAAAGTCTGCCCGTATTGCGCACCCGCCTTGAAAGTGTGCATCCCTTTGACATAGGAAAAGTCGGCATGTACAGCAGAGTTGGTGAGCGTGCGGTACTGGGAAATGGATGACGTCTGCAGGTTTGACGGTCCCAGGTCGGCCAGCGGGTTTCCGCTGGGATAGTAGTTATACTCATCGCGGCGGACAAAAGCGCCGACGTTCAAGACGGAGTTTTGGCCGATGACTCGCGTGTAAGTGGGCGAGATATTGATGGTCCCGATCTTGGAGTGCTGGTCGGCATCGCCAACTGTGGCGAATACGGGGTCGGCACTGGTGCCACCGCTGACTACGTTCTGAACATTCAGGCTGTCATACGAGTTAGGCGTCTGAAACCAGGAACGGCTGTAATTGAGGTCGAGGTGCACCGAATTGACGGCGGAGAATGTGTAGTCCACACGGTCGAAGACGTTCTGCTCGTTGCCTTTGTCGTGGAAGACCGCGAACTCAGGAGGGTCGAGAAAGCGTCCGGAGTTGAGGCCATCGGCTTCGATGAAATTTCCCCACTTCTTTCCACCGTAGGACAAATCAAAACCTGCCGACGCTGACCCGAAGGCGCCATAGGAACTGCTGATGCTGCCCGTGGGCCTGGTAATTCCCTGACCGGAGCGGGTTGTGGCCACGATGACCAGACTGGTCTTGCCGCCGTATTCGGCCGGAGGTGCGCCCGAAATGACTTGGATGGACTGAATGGAGTCTGAGGGAATCTGGTTGGAGAAAACCTTGCTCTGCTGGTCGGTGATGGACTGACCGTCTACAGAAAACGAGTTGGAGGCGTGATCGCCAAGACCATGGAAAAGGCCATTGGAGTCAGAGGCAACGCCGGGCGTAGTTTCGGTAACTAGAGAACTAAGCGACGAGGAAACGCTCTCCATCGGCACTTTGACAAACAAATCGCGATCCACATCTGTATGGAAGGTGGGATCGTTTTCTACCAGGTCGCCGCCGGCCTCAACGGTGACGGTGGAGTCGGCAGTGGCAATCTGCATCACGAGCTTGAGTGTGGTTCCCACCACCGATTGGATCTGAATGGCCTTGCGCAAAGCAGCAAATCCGTTTGCGGCTACGGTGAGCTGGTAATTGTTGAATGTGACGTTAGGAAATGCGAACTGGCCGGCATCGTCGGTGACAGCGCTTCGGTCCACCCCACTGGCTGGATTGGTGAGATGGACCGTTGCGCCCGGAATGACAGCGCCTGATGGGTCGGTGACCGTGCCACGCACGATACCGGCGTTGCCGCCCTGTGCAGGCGCGGATAGCGCCGCGATGAAAAAGACGAGGGCAGGAAAGATGCGAAGAATGGTGCCGCGATTGAACGGCATATGAAGCCTCCAAATAATGGCTGAATGCTGCGGGATATCGGCCGCGGGGGAAACGCGCGGCATCCTCGTGAGCGTTGGCGGGGCTTTCACCGATTCGGTACTTCAGCTGTGGAGATGCGTCTGTGGCTTGCCTGCTGTAGCAGGCAATGAGCAAAAGTGATCAAGCTGAAGCGAGAGGAATCGGAAATCTGCCCTAGCAACCAGCGGGAGGCGGGCGGGTAAAGAGCTGGGGATGCCAATAGCGAGTAATTGTACGCGCCTCAAAGACGGGAGCGCGGGTCTCGATCTGCATCAAGACGATAATGGAAGCTGCGACGGCAACAGGGGCAGCCGAATGAAGGAGGATACAGAGGGGGCAGTGGTCGGCATCGGTGTCGACTGGATGCACGTGCGCCACCTGGACTACGGTAAGCAGCGCCAGCAGGACAAGACACACGAGAGTAACGACAGACAAAGCATGCGGCTTTGCGCGGCTTTTCCCGCGGGAATGTGTCTGAAATGCTGCCAAACGACGACCTCTACCTTTAAGGATACACAAAATCGGATGCGAGGAGCGGGCCGTGGATACGCGCGCCGCTTCAATTTGGACCTTTGGTAACGGCAAACGTGAGCGAGGCTGGCTCGTCTAAACTTGGTGCAGATGATCCGGGTCCCTTATTTTCGAGTCATTTTGGCTTGCTGGCTGGCGCTTGGGTTGCTGGCGGGCGGGACTGCGATGGCGCAAACTCAGACGCCGCTTCCGCTGAAGCCGGACCTGCCTAATACGGGCGCGAACCACCGGCTGATCCTGAAAGACGGGACGTACCAGCTTGTAAGGAAGTATGAGATTGTGGGCGACCGCGTGCGTTACATTTCGGTTGAGCGCGGCGGTGAATGGGAAGAGTTGCCCCTGGAGCTGGTGGACTGGGAGGCGACCCGCAAATGGGAGCGGGATCATACGGTGCCTTCTGTGGATGCCTCGGCAAATGACGTTTCGCCGGCGATGAAAGAGGCGGAAGCCTTGGACAAAGAAGAGACCGCCGAACGCGACGAGGAAAAAGCGCGGATGCCGGAAGTGGCCAATGGACTGGAACTGCCTAATGAGGACGGCGTGTTTGTGCTGGACACCTTTGAGGGCAAGCCGGAGCTGGTGGAGCTGTTGCCGACGGAGCTGAACGCGAACGCAAAAACGAAGAAGGGGTTGAGCACGCTGAATCCACTGGCCGGGCAAAAGGCCAGCCTTGAACTGGACGGTGCGCACGCCAAAGTTCATCTGCACGTGAACGATCCGGCGATCTACCTTTCGTTGGATGCGAATGACCACACGGAGCAGGTGATTTCCCACGCCATGACGGTGAGCACCAGCGGCGCAAAGGAAGTCGCCGACCGCAAACATGGCGCGCATTCGGCGACATCTGGTTTCGCCATTGTCCACGTGGATGAGCGGCGGGCGCTACGGATTGTAGGCGCAATCCACATGCGCCCAGATGGGACAGTGACCCAGGAAGAAGATGTGATTCCGGCGAAGGTGGAAGTGCTGGCCGGCAAGCACTGGGTGAAGATTGTGCCGCAGAAACCGCTGACGATTGGCGAATATGCGCTGGTGGAGATCCTGTCGGCTTCAGATATCAACCAGTCGGTGTGGGATTTTCGCGTGGACCCGCAGTTGGGAGATAACGCGGGGTCGCTGGGGCCGATCTATAAATAGTGAGTCGGCAGGTCAGCTAAACGGTACCGCGACGCTAATTCCAAAGGACGACCTAGGAGAGGTCTGGCGCTTTGACGCGCGCGAATTTGCGCCGGCGCATTTCCCACTCTTCTGAGTTGAAGAAACGCGGACCCACCTCGATGAGACGCGGAACCATGTTGAAGACAGCTATTCGGCTCCAGGGACGGCCGTTGCGCATGCGGAAGCCCTTCTCGTTCAGGTCGCTTACGATGGCGGAATAGGAGAAGTCCTGAACCAGCAGCTCCATCATGAGCATGAGGATCTGGTGCTCCTGGGGATGAACTTCGAGGCGGCTGCAGTCGTCAGAGATTCGAAGGCCGTAGGGGATCTCTTCGTTGAATGCGCCTTCGGTGGGGGCTTCGGCGTCAGGGAGTTCGCGGCGCCACTCGATTGAAACCAACTGCCAACCGGATTTGGTGCGCTGCTGGATGATGTCGGGGCTGAAGGGCCCGGAAATTACATCTCGAACACGCTCAAAATACGCCATGGTCTGTCTCCGAAAGGTTTTGTTCCGGGGATATGAAGAGCAATTTGGGGGCCAAAGATATAGCATGCGGCAAGTAGCTCAAGTGGCAATTCAGCAAGGAGTTAGTCGTAGGACTTACCCCACATTGTTCCTTTAGTCTGTCCACAATTGCAAAATCGCGTCCAATTCTGAACAGACCACTATGGAGGCAGGTTCATTTGCGAGTCGGGAGCGGGAAGAATGGGGAGCGGAGAGTTTGAGTTGGAGATGCTCAGTGGAAATGCCGATAAGAACCTTCTGTGGACTGCTCGACCCACGTACGTGCATTTACATTACTGCTGCTGACAGCCGGGACCCTTTGCGCCCAGGAATACAGCTTCCGTAGTTTCGGCAATGCGGAAGGCCTCAACAACCTCGCGGTGCGGCAGATTTATCAGGACCACATAGGCTTCCTTTGGGTGAGCACGGAAAATGGAATCTACCGGTACGACGGAGACCGCTTTGAGGCATTTGGCCCCGCTCAGGGGCTTCCTGCGATTTCCGGGTCTGCATTTGGTGACGCTCCGGATGGAACGCTGCTGGTTGGAGGAGACTTTGGCCTCTATGACCTACGGGGCAATCACTTTGAAAGAGTCTCCGGCACATTCAAGACGGTCGACTGGGCGCAGGGCATTGAGTCGGACGGAAAAGGGCACACATTCCTTGGAACAGATGTTGGGCTGGTCGAACTCATTTCCACCGCCGGTAAGACTGGATTTCAAATGCGTGTGCTTCCTCGAGTGGCCGGAGTCTCGGAGGCCGGCGCCTACGGCGTCCTGGCGGATGGCGATGTTCTTTGGTATGGATGTGGGCTGCAACTCTGCCAAATGGACCAGGACGGAACTCGAGTCTTTGGAGAGGAAAGCGGTCTCCCGAAACTCGCGATAGTGGTGATTCGGAAGGACGTCTCTGGCAATATTTGGGTGCGGGCGAAGAGCGAGGGCGTCTTCGTGTTGCAGGCCGGACAAAAGCGGTTTCAACGACCGGACTCGCCGGTTCCAGGGAGCACGATGGGGGGAGTTCCGCAAACTGACACCGATGGGAGGATGCTGCTGCCCACCGCAAACGGCTTGCTCATTCATGGTAAGACGGGCTGGCAGAAGGTTGACCGCTCCGCAGGACTACGCGGAGATGTCTATTCAGCTTTCGAAGATCGGCAACGCTCGCTCTGGATCGGCCTCGCGGGACGAGGTTTGGTCCAATGGCGGGGCTATCAGGAATGGGAGACTTACTCGACGAGCAGCGGGCTGGCAAGCGACGTCGTGTACGAGATTCTGCCGCGGCCGGATGGAACAATGTGGGTTGGCACCGAAGGAGGATTGCTGCGTGGACAGCGGGAGAAGTCGGGCATCCAGTGGACAAAGATCCCAGAGTTGACCGGATTTCCGGTTCATGCTGTTCGCGAGGCTCCGAATGGAGATTTGTGGATAGGAACCGAGATGCGAGGTGTGGGACGCTTCGAAGTGAAGTCCGGCCATGTTCACTGGTTTGGCGAGTCACAGGGTCTTGTGGGCAAGGCGGGATACATTCTGCAGGTCGATCGCGAGGGACGGCTCTGGGGGGTTGTTCCGATATGCAGATGGGAAATGGTCGCATTGGAATCGCAGCGATGGGCTAAGTAATCAGCAAATACTCTCATTAGGACCGGGAACGAACGGGACCATCTGGATCGGCTATCGCTTCGGCGGTGGAATCGATCGCGTTCACATGCAATCTGGCGGACTGGTTGTTGAAAAGGGAGTGCAAAGACGGGGCAGCAATGGGATGGTGTACTTCCTGAAGTCCGACGCCGCGGGACACTTGTGGGTGGGCACCGAGTGGGGAGTGGATGTTTGGGACGGTTCGCACTGGAGCCACTACGACGCAGAGGACGGGTTGGCGTGGAACGACTGCGACCTGAATGCATTCGCCTCAGAAGCAGATGGAACAGTCTGGATCGGAACCAGCGGTGGACTATCCCTGTTCCGACCGCGACCGAACGCGGCTTCTGCGGGACCGCCGGAGGTGGTCTTCACCAAGCTCGTGATGGGTCAAACGGAGATTTCGGCGCTGAACCCGCCTTCGTCAGGCGTTCATGCCAAATCGCTCCTGGCACGTTTCTCCGCGTTGAATGCTTCCAGGGCAAACGGAGCCCTTTTTCGCTACAGGCTCGTGGGTGCGAATTCGACCTGGACCGAGACGTCGGAAAGAGAACTTCAGTTTGCGCAATTGGCTCCTGGAACGTATCGGCTTGAGATTGAGGCGCAGGAAGGTGATGGAATATGGAGCGACAATGCTGCCAAGTTCTCATTCAGGATCCTGACTCCGTGGTATGCGTCGTGGTGGTTTATCGGCCTGTGCGTTGCGGTTCCTGTTTCCGGAGCCGGAAGTATGATGCGACTGCGGTTCCTGGTTGCCCAAAGAAGAGAGCGCGAGCACCAGCAGTTGAAGGTTGCTCACGATGAGATCAGGAGTCTTGCCTTCTACGATCCTTTGACGAGTCTTCCAAATCGCCGTCTGCTATTGAACAGGCTGCAGCAAACCCTCGCCGCGAGCACCCGAAACAGCCGCAAGCGGGCCCTGCTGTTCGTCGATCTGGACAATTTCAAAACATTGAACGACACGCTGGGTCATCAGACGGGCGATCTTCTGCTACAAGAAGTGGCGCGGCGACTCACCAAGTGCGTCCGCGAATCGGACACCGTCGCGCGGTTAGGCGGAGACGAATTCGTGGTGATGCTCGAAGACCTGAGTGAGGGCCCCGAGGAGGCCGCAGCACAGGCGAAAAGTGCGGGCGAAAAACTCCTCAACACGATTTGTCAACCTTACCTGCTTTCAGGCCACGAATACCGAAGTACCGCGAGTATTGGCATTACCGTCTTTGGAGGCCAACGGGAGGGAACGAACAAGCTCCTTCAACAGGCCGACATTGCCATGTATAAGGCCAAGGCGGCGGGCAAGAATACCATCAGTTTCTTCGCTCCATCGTTGCAGGCCGCTGTGAATGCCCGCGCGGAAATGGAAGAAGACCTTCGCCAGGGGATTCGCGAGAACCAGTTCGTGCTTTATTATCAGCCTCAAGTGGAAAGCGGGCGCCTGACTGGCGTCGAGGCACTGATCCGCTGGAACCATCCGAAGCGGGGACTCCTTGCGCCAGGGAGCTTCATTCCCGCGGCCGAGGAGACGGGGCTGATTCTGCCTCTGGGAAATTGGGTGTTGGAATCGGCCTGCCGGCAAATTGCCGCTTGGGCTGTTGAGAATGAGACCGCTCGTATAACGGTTGGTGTGAATATCAGTGCCCGTCAGCTGCGTCAGCCTGGTTTTGTGGAATCGGTGCTGAAGACATTGGACACCACGGGCGCCGATCCTCACAGTCTCAACCTGGAACTTACTGAGAGCATGCTGCTGGACAATGTTGAAGACATCATCACCAAGATGGCGAAGCTCAAGTCGCACGGCATACGTTTCTCGCTAGACGATTTTGGCACCGGCTATTCGTCGCTGACTTACCTGAAGCGCCTACCCCTTGATCAATTGAAGATCGATCGGTCGTTTGTGCGGGATATCCTGACAGATCCAAGTGGCGCGGCCATCGCACAAACCATCATCTCTCTTAGCCGGACGATGCGACTTTCTGTCATCGCCGAGGGGGTAGAAACCGAGGAACAACGTGGGTTCCTTGTCGATCTTGGCTGCGATTCGTACCAAGGCTACTTGTTTAGCCGGCCGCTACCGCTCGACGAGATTCAAATGTTGCTGGTGGGACAAGGCAAAAGGTCAGGGAGCTAGAAAGTCGGCAAGATCGACAAATAGTGCGACGATGCTGACGGATTTCCGCAATGGCATACCTACGCTCACATCCGAGGGCTGCGGGAGACCTCCCCTCGATCATGAGAGACAGGATTAATTTGCTAACTTCATTGAGGAATGAGGGCTCAAAACTGTGCTGTTCAGCGGGACGAGAAATTCCGCGCAAGGGAGGAATCATGTTGCTTTGTTCAAAACAATTTGCTGCTTTGGTTGGTCTTTGCTTATGTTGCGCGATCTCGGTTTGTGCACAGCAGAGGAGTTCAGCGGCCAAGGGAGTCAATCGCCTGGCCGCGCCTGTGCCAACACCGCTGCTCAACGGCAAGCGGGCGTTTGTCTCGTATGAACTTGGAGACGTGACAGCATTTCCCTCTGCCTACAGCGGCGGGCCGGAGCGGGCATACAGCGAATTCTTTACGCAAATGAGGGCGTGGGGCCGGTATGAACTGGTAATGGATCCGAGCGAGGCGGATGTTGTGTTCGCAATTCGATTTGTCGATTCGCCGGGGTTACCGCTGCCGCAGATCAGGGTGGGAATTTCAGACGGCAAGACGGGTGTGGCCCTGTGGGGCTTTGTGGAACAGATCGATCCCGCATTCTTCAAGAAGCATCGCGATGCCAGCTTTACGGAATCGGTGCAACTGCTGGTAGGGGATGTGCAGGCGCTTGTGGCTCCGGGGGCTCAGAGCTCCACCGGGACTGTAACTCCGGGGAAAACCCGATTCTCGGATCGGGCTCGATAGCACCCATTTGAATTGATTCAATAGTTGATGACTGTCCGTTTTCCAGAACCTGTGATTCTGGATGGTTCCCCTTAGCTGTTGTTCGCTATAGATGGCGTGTGATTGCAACAATGGTAATAACGGGAGTTCGCTTCTTCCCCGTTGTTTCATCGGGGCCATAATGCCAGAAGATTCGATATGCGCCGGGGGTGTTGTTCTGGGCATAGGCTTCGAAGACTTTTTCGCCGTTCGCGCCAGAAAGCGAGGTGAATTCGTGAGTATGGAGGTTGGGATGGTGCGGGTCAACTTCCAAGTATCCGAGAGCCTTCCGAACTTGATCTAAGAGCGCGGCACTCGACGGCACCGCTTCCAGCGCCGTCAACTGAGCATCGGCAGTGGGAGTGAACTTGATCTTCCGTACCATAAATATACCTTTCTGCTCTTTAACTTATCCAGCTCTTGAAATTAACCCTTGGTGTACTTTGCAAACGAGCCGCGATAGACAGCCTTTCCTTCTGCCGACTCTTTCAGCCCCTGTTTCACGCGGGCCAGCTCTTCCGCATTCTCGTAGAGCCACATTTCGGAGGCTGGGACGGTCTTTACAGGATCGAGAATGAGTTGGCCAAGGGGATTGCGATAGATGTTGTACGCTGTAGCGCCGCTTAAAGCCGCTCCCAGTGACACGCGCTTTTTCGCATCGGGCTGCGCGAACTCCGAGACCAGCTCGAAATCGGGGCTCTTGATGATAGTGGACGTCGGCATGGTGGGATGTTAACACAGGTGGGAATTATTATCAAGTGGGATACGCCCACCTGGAGAAATTTGCCACCAGGATTGAAAAGTAAGATATCGCCGCCAATGCGCGCAGCTGTTCCTCCAATTTGCTATTCGCGGACGCCAATGCCGAGAGTTTTCATTTTGCGGTAGAGATGGCTGCGCTCCAGACCCAACAACTCAGCGGCGTGGCTGATGTTGTTGCGGGCTTCTTCGATCTTCTTGAGGATGTATTCGCGCTCGTAGGCGTCGCGGGCCTGTTGGAGCGACGAGAATTCCTCCGTGGAACGCGATGCGGCTTTGTGAGTGAGCGGCGGCAGATGCTTGCGCTCAATACGCAGGGTTCGCGGGTTAAGGATGAGAACGCGCTCGATTACGTTTTTCAGCTCGCGTACATTGCCGGGCCAGTGATATTGCGCCAGAACTTGCAGCGCCTCGTCGCCGATCTCCATGCGCGGACGACCGTACTGGCGGCCAAACTCGGCAAGAAATTCACGGGCGAGAAGGGGGATGTCCTGCTTGCGTTCACGGAGGGGCGGGACGGCGAAAGGAACAACATTCAGCCGATAGAAGAGGTCCTCGCGGAAGTTGCCCTTGGCAATTTCTTCTTCCAGGTCCTTGTTCGTGGAGGCTATGAGGCGGACATCGACGCGAAGGGGTTGCGTGCCGCCAACAGGTGTAAAGAGCTGGTCGTCAAGCGCGGAGAGAACCTTGGCCTGCGTCTTGAGGCTCATGTCGCCCACCTCGTCGAGAAAGAGAGTGCCGCCATCGGCGCGCTCGAGGGTACCGCGCTGCTCGGTGGGACCGCCGGGTTGCGCTCCGTGCCGGTAGCCGAAAAGCTCGGCTTCAATATGCGCTTCTGGGATGGCCGCGCAGTTCAGTTCGACAAAAACGCCGTCGCGACGGAGGCTTTCTGCGTGAATGGCGCGGGCAATGAGTTCCTTGCCAGTGCCTGATTCGCCGTAGATGAGCACCCGGCCATTGGTAGGCGCCATGAGCTTGATCTGCTGGCGTAGCGCCTTGACAGGAACGCTTTCGCCAGTGAGCACCGAACCCACGTTGAACTGGCGCTTGAACTCGAGATTCTCCGTACGCAGGCGGCGCGCTTCCACGGCATTCTTAAGAACGATGAGGGTGCGATCGAGCGAAAGAGGCTTCTCGAGGAAGTCGTATGCGCCGAGCTTGGTGGCTTTGACGGCAGCTTCAATGGTGCCGTGGCCGCTTATGATTACGACTTCTGGCCGCATCTCGACAGTCATCGCGTGCATCTCGGCGAGGACGTCGAGACCATCCCGGTCAGGAAGCCAGATGTCGAGCAAAACCACGTCATAGGGCGCATCCTGCAATAGCACGAGCGCCTCGGTCGCAGTAGCGGCACTGGCCACTCCGTAGCCTTCTTCGCGCAGAATTTCCTCCAGCGACGTACGGATTTCCGCTTCGTCGTCCACCACGAGAATGTGGTTCATGCGTTGATTCCCTTGAGCGCCGCGGGAACGTTGCCCTCGATGCTGACCGGAGAGGAAGGCGCGCCGTTGGCAGGTTCCATCAACGGCAGACGAAGCAGAAAGCGCGCTCCCTTGGGAGTATTGGACTCAGCGCGTAAAGAGCCGCCGTGTTCTTGTACGATCTTGGCGGCAATGGAGAGTCCGAGGCCGGTTCCACGATGTTTGGTGGAGTAGAAGGGCAGAAACAGGCGCTCGCGAATTTCATCGGTAAGGCCGTGGCCGGTGTCAGAAACGGCTACCTCAACAGCGGCGCCATCTTCACTAAGTGAACTGTGAACGCCGAGCACGCAGAGCAGGCTGCCCTGCATGGCTTCAGCGGCGTTGTCAATCAGGTTGGCAAGGGCGCGACGGATGGCCTCGGGATCGGCGAGCACAGTGGGCAAATCGGGCTCCAGGTCCCACTTGACGGTGATGCCGTTGAGGCGTCCGGCAAACATGGCGAGCGCTTCCTCTGCCACCTTGTTCATGTCACAGGCGCGCGGTTGGGGAGCGGGAAACTGGGCGAGTGCGGAGAACTGGTCGACGAGGGTGCGCAGTGTACCCACGCAGCCGAGGATGACTTCGCTGCACTTGCGAATGACGGTGGGCGAATCGATCTGACCGCGGTCCAGATGCCTGCCGATGCGCTCGGCGGAGAGGGCGATGGGGGTCAGCGGGTTTTTGATCTCGTGGGCTACGCGCTGCGCCACTTCTTTCCAGGCCAACTGGCGCTGCGCGCGCAAAAGCTCGGTGGTGTCTTCGACGACGAGCACCGTTCCGGGCTGGCCGTGAGCAAGTTCAAGGCGTGCGCTGGTGATGGCCAGATGCATCGTACGCCCGCGGGCATGCAGCTCAATTTCTGTGGAAGCCGCACCCATACGCTGTCCACGCCGGATCACCCCGGCGATATCGTCGGCGCAATCGACGGGCAGCAGGGATTCGAATCGTTCGCCGCTCAGACTGATATCTTCGCGCAGCCCCATCAGGGCGGCAAAGGCGCGGTTGGATTGAAGCACTATCCCGACACCATCAAGGGTAACTACGCCGGAAGGGATGGTTTCGACGATGGTTTCGAGCTCGCGACGGCGCTCTTCAATCGCCTGATTGGCCGCAGTGAGCTGCGCCGAGGAAGTCTCTGCTAACTGGCGGCTGGTGTCGAGATCGGTAGCCATGTGGTTGAAGGCGCGGACCAGGTCGCCCATTTCGCCCGTAGCGATAACGGCTACACGATGGTCGTACTTGCCAGCGGCGATCTCGTCCATCGCGTCGGCAAGGGCTTCGACGGGCCGAGTGATTTGCTTGGAGAGAAACAGAGCGAGCCAGACGCTGGCAAAGAAGACAAATGCCGTGATGACCAAGAGAAGCACGAAAAACATAGTGCGAATCTGGTTACGGGAGCGGAACAGCTGCCAATAGTCGGCCGCGCCGGAGCGGATGCGGATCACAGTCTGGCTGAGCCCCTGGGGCATGGGTAGCGCCACTACGACTACTTTGCCGGAAGCGGTTGTCCCCACTCCGAGGGCGTATTCCTGACCTGCCACTGCGACCATTGGCTCGTCCCTGCGTTGGGAAAGAGAAATCAGGTTGGCCGAGAGAGGCCCATGGAGGCGTACTGCGGATTCTTCCTCACCCTGGTCTAACCAGGGAAGCAGGGTTGCCGGGCTCGATTCCGGTGGGGCTTGGAAGCTGGCCAGCATTTTGGCGCCTTTGTCGTAGACCATGGCGAAGCCGCCAGCAAGCGTTGTGCGATGCGAACTTAACTGATCCTCGAGCTGAAGCTGGTCGAGGTCAGGTGCGCCGGATTGCGCGATCGATTCCGCTTCAACACGAGCATTGTTGGTGACATATTGGGCCAATTCCAACGCCACACGTGTGGAGTCCTCACGCAGTTCGGAGGTGGGCTGGGAGAACCAGCGGTCGATGGAGCGGTTCATGAGCTGAAAACTGAACAGGAACATGAAGACCGCGGGGGTGAGCGCAATCAGCGCCGCTCCCAACACCATGCGCGTGCGCAGGCGCGCGCCCAGTGCGCTGCTGCTCTGGTCGGCATAGAGCTTAAGGATGTTCCTGAGGAGCAGCATTAAGAGCGCGATAAGCAGCAGGAATACAACCACCGTGAGGCTCGTGAAGACCAGCGTCTCGCCGGAGGTTTCAGGATTAAGGAAGTGAATGTTAGAGGTGTTGAATGCCTGCAGCGCGCCCAACAACGCGAGGAGCAGCAGGAATGCGCTCCCTAACAGAGCAATGGTCCTGCGTCGTGGATCGCCGCTCAGTGGCATGCGGCGATTATAGAACTGAGAAGGGACCAGGGACGGAGCGACTGGACGCTGGGATGGGATATTCGCTCGAGGCCCTCTTTACTTCAAGACCAGCATTTGCAGCCAGCCTCCCCAGACATCGGACCATGCATGGGTGATGACGTTTGCGCGGAGATTCCTGCGCGAGGCAGCGAGAGCTCCAAAGAGAACCCCAAGGATGCTGATCACGACGACGTTCCTCCAGCCCTGATAGGCGTGAAACAGGCCAAAGACCAGGCCTTGCGCCAGGACGGCTACGACAACATTCCCGGTGAGCGCATGAAGCTGGCGCTGCAGAAACCCACGAAACGCCAGTTCCTCGCAGATTCCGGCGGTTATCGAGACCCCAATCCAGACGAGAATCTCGACGGGGGTCTGGGGTAGAAGACTATTGACAGTTTTCGCGGTGTTGGGACCGATCAGATTGGAATCCAGCATCCGGTGAACTCCAAATGCGGCGCCCTCCCAAACCACCCAGAAGGGCACCGCGATTGCGAGATCGACGGCAACGCTCTTCCATGAAGTCCAGTGACCGCCTGAAAGTGTTTCAAGATTGCCGCCATAACGATGGACGCCGGCCCAGCAGAAGTAAAGGAGAGCCCAGTCCATTGCTGCCACGGTCAGGTAGATCTGAATCGCCTGACCATGACCAGCAAGTTGACTGCTGGACGCTGCATCGGAGCCCGCCGTGGGCGCATGCTGAGCGAGAAAGCCCATCGCGACCACGCCTGCACCGATGAGGAGGAAGCCGATGAGCCATCCCCAGGAGGCAATCTGTTGGGGGCGTTGGCGCGATTCAGGATCCGTTGCGGCGAGCGCTTCATGTGCATGCATGGTTTTTCTCCTATCGGGTGGAGAGCTTGGACTGCTGTTCGCCGGCAATCCGGTTCAGTTCGGCCAGGGTCTCTTCCGCCCAGCGAACATGTGCTTCCAGTTCGTACTCTCCAAAGCGAGCCGCTATCTTCCAGTACGGAACGTCGGGATACTGCTGGTTCTGGGCGAGGACTTCGTGTTCTATGCGCGCGAGCTCCTGAAGCACCGCGCGCTCATTCGCGAGCATGCGCTCCAGATATCCGATCAGGATTTTTGGGGACGTCTGCGCGCCAAAGAAGAGCTTCAGGAGCAGCTCATTACGTGGGATCTCGGGTTGCGGCGGAACGGCCAGCCAGTTCGTCAGGCGCTCGCGTCCTTTTTTTGTAATGGAGTAGACGTGGCGGTCGGGCTTACCTTTTTGCCGCTCTGTCTTGAAGGTGACGAAACCGCCGCCTGCCAGCTTCTTCAGGCTTGGATAAATTTGCCCGTAGCTCTCACTCCAGAAGTGACCGACTGACCCGCGGATGGTCTGTCCCAGGTCGTAGCCGGACATGGGCTGGATAGTCAGGAGGCCGAGAAGCATTTCCATGGTTGAGCTTGAGCGTTTCGCCATATCGCTAATAGCCATATATCTATTAGATATTTATGTCAACAGAAATCTTCTCGGCGACGTTCTAGTCTTCACGCCATGTACTTAAGCGATTGAAAATATTGGAAGTTTTGTCAGGAGATCTGAGCCCGTTGGGCCCGCGGCCCTCCGAAGGCATGGATAGTTCTGGTACCGGCAAGTACTTCCCCTGAATGCGGTACGCCGCGCGGAATGAGATGTTCCTGACCGGCGTTCAAAGGAATTCGCTCACCTTGAACGATCAAGGTGTAACAGCCTTGTACCACGATCATGTATTCGTCGTAGTCGTGAGTATGTTCCGTGGATGGTGCTGTTTCGCGGCAGATCCAAAACGCCATCTGGCTTCCGTCCGCTCCGTCAAATACATAACCTTCAACGCCCGGGGTGGCTTGATTGGAAGTCGCTATCCGGTTCGCGGGATGCTTCATGAACTCAGGAAAATCGTCGATGGACTGCAACGTCTTTGACCTCTCGCAAACCACTGTAACCCTTTTCCATCTCTCAAATCTGTGAGCAATCGAGCGGGCTCAGGATCAGGTTGGTGATGTTGGTGACAAGCTGATCGGAACTGTAGCGCGGGCTGGTGGAAAGCTTCTTCCACGCCGGATCGTTACGGAAGAGATCCCACTTGGCTTCGAGCTCCTGCTGGTTGGCGAAGCCGAGCATGTAAGTCAGGCTGGGCATACGCGAGCCGAAAAGCGTGTCACCGAAGAAGACGGGATGAAATCCAGCATTGAGAAATATCTCGAACTCGCCGGAGTGAAACATTTCAACCTTGCGCACGTGGTCGCCATTGCTGGGGCTCTCGTAGGTGCGCAGTTGAAAGACGCGCTTGCCCTTGGTGGTGGCGGAGGCAGGCGGCGTCAGTTTTGGCCAGCCTTGGAAGGCGGCCAGAAGAGACGTTTCTACGCGCTGAAACGAAGGAGCGGTGGCGGTTGCATTCCAGAATGGATCGGCAGTCTTGAGGAAAACGGCATCCTGAGCGAGATGCAGATCCAACTCGGCAAGGGCTTCGACGGAAGGGCCCGGAATTAGCAGATAGAAGGTCGGGGTTTCGGGGCCAAAGTCGAGACTAAATGCTCCGATGGACCCGAGGCCCAACCGTGCGAGAGCAGGGATGAGCGCATCGGTGAAATAGGCTTCGGTCAATTTTGGCTGGGAGTTCCGCAGCAAATCATAGCGGCGGACCTGGTAGAACTCCCGGGAAGCGGAGGACGGGGCCTGTGCCGCCGCAGAGCCGGCGAGGGCGAGGGATGAACTTGCAATCGATGCTGCGAGGAATTGGCGGCGCTCCACGAAGACCTCCTTTTGGAAAGCTCCATATTACGGCACGTGGCGCAGCACGGGGGATTGAGGGATCAACGCACCAAGGGACTTTCAGGAGCAAGCGGGCGTCCTCAATTACTACCGGACCAGTGCCGCTCAGATGCCCTCGCTTTATGGTACGCCTCGTGGCTGATCGAGACATCAGAAGGCTCTGACCGCCGATTCACGTTAAGAACACTGGAGAGCACGATGAAAGAACTCACTCTCGCAATCATGTTGTTAAGCCCTGGGTTAGTATGGGCCGCACCGAAGACGGCGGAGTACACGGTTGACATTCACGTCACTGCGTCACATCTTGAGAACGAATGCGATTCGACACCGAGCCGAGTGGCATGCGCAAAGAAACTGAATCTGAACGCAGCGATCGATGGAAAGAAGCTTGAGCTTGACGGTGGCATTGACGACTATCTGATGCGGGTAGGCGACTACTAGGGGATGGTGGTTGAAGACGCTCCGCAGGGCTGCGGGGAGTATCTTCGGAAGTTCGATGTCGTGCTCGCAGACTGGTCTAAACGCAAATTTGAAGCGATTGCCGAAGAGGAATAGGCTGACGAGGAGATGAACCGTCGAAGCCACCGAGGGAATTTACCGAGTTTGTGGCGTTACTAGAAGGCCGCGCGGTTGTAGACTGTTTGCACACAGTACATTTTTTGCCAGGCACAAGTTCTGACGGCAGTTTCCATTCAGTTTCTATAGGAAGCCATCGGTTTGACCTGAAGACTGAGAATTGACTCACACGTCATTCAGGCAGCGGCGCGCATTGCAGGATTTCAACTTGGTTTTCAGGAGCAGAGCGAGAGTTGGATCTTCACACACTTCACGTCGAACACGCGGCGCTGCTCACGCTATTCATGCTGCTGACGTTGATCAACCTCAGGCTGCATCGCAATGTTGCGGGCCTCATCTGGTTCGCTGGATTTGGTTCGTGCATCTGTGCGGGAGCGGTACTGGTTGCATTGCGAACCTATATCCCAGAGGTGGTTTCCTATGCCCTGGGCAACGTGATGTTTTCGACCGGTTACCTTTGCCTGCATCACTCAATGACGAGGTTTTTCGGCAGCGGCGCGTGGCAATGGCGAGCACAGGCAAGCCTTGTGGTACTGCAGGGCTTGGCGCAGATCCAATTTGGCTTGCGCCACCCCGATACGACTTACCGACTGATTGCTCTCAGCATCATCCTGTCTGCACAACTGGCGATGACCGCGTATTTTGTGGTGCGGCATACGCCGGCGTATATGCGTGCGGCGGGATGGTTGATGGGCATCCTGCTGGCATTGCTCAGTCTCGGAAACGTGGCGCGCCTGGGTGGGTTGTTGATTCAGCCCGCTCCAACGAATTATCTGCGCGGTGGCGGAATGCTGGCCTGGACCGTGCTGAATACCACCATTCTGCAGGGCGGCGTGCTGGTTGCATTTGTCTGGATGACGGCTGCGCGTCTGCATCACGACCTGGAGGTGCAGGCGCTGACCGATCCACTCACCGGATTGTTGAATCGCCGCGCCATCGAGATGTTTGCGAAGCGGACGATCGCCTCCAGAGCACGAGGTTCACAACCGGTTGCGGCGATTCTGGTTGATCTGGACGACTTCAAACGCATCAACGACTCATTTGGACATCTTTGCGGCGACAACATGCTCATTGCCGTTTCGCGATGCATTGAAGAGAATCTTCGCCCTGGGGATATGCTTGCACGGCTGGGTGGGGACGAGTTCGTGATCCTGCTCAATGAAACGGATATTGAGGGGGCCAATATAATTGCGGGGCGCGTGCGATCCGCAATTGAACAACTGCGGATCCAATATGAGCGGAACGAGGTCTCCGCTACTGCCAGCTTTGGCGTGGGGCAACTGAACGACGCCGCGGAGGGGTGGAAAGAGCTGCTGCTGAGTTGCGATCGCGCCCTCTATGTCGAAAAAGGCCTGGACGAGAAGCTCGCGATTGGCAAGCGATGACCGGCTCTGCATTTCTCGCCATTGACTTGGCAGCATCTGAATTCCCAACTGAGCGAAGAGAAAACTGTACGCGTCCGCGGTTTCGTCAAGAGCATCATCCTTGTCAGTGCTTATGCCGTCTTTGGCGGGGCGGGGTGGGCGCTGCCCGCGACGCAGCAAATGAGGCAAAAGTTACGGCTGCTGCCGACAGCAGGACCGCGCGCATGAACAGAGAGACTCTCGTCGTCATCCGGCGATTTTCTCCTTGAGGGCCCTGATTCTGCAACCATACAGGCGCAGAAGGTCTAAAATTCCTTTTCGCCGGTTTACTGGAACAAGTCTGGAGAGAACGATGAAAAGATTCGTGTTTGCACTTGGGGTTGCGCTTTTGATAGCCGCTGTGCCGAGCTGGACTGAGAAGCTGGCTCCGAACCCGGCCGAATATACGGTGGCGATTCATGTTCAGTCTTCACGCCTGGCGGTGGACTGCAGCGACGTGACCGGCGGAAACAGCGTGTGCGGCTGGGTGCAGCAACTCAAGGTACTGATCGACGGAAAGAAATTCGAGCTGAACGGCACATCAAGAAGCGCGGACCTTCTGCGGGTGGGTGACTACAAGGCGAAGACGCTCAAGGAAGAAACCAAACACCCCTACGAGTATCTGCGCACCTACGAGTTTCTGTTCCCTGATGGAACGGTCCGCGACTACTACGTGTCGAACGAATCGGAGTAAGTGAGCCTCTACGCAATCAAGCTGGCGGCGGCGGTCCATGGCCGGTGCTGGCTCTCCGCAACGCCGCGATGAGCGAGCGTTCCGAGCCAGGTGTTCAATCCTTCGGCAAGGCCCGGGTCCTGCTTGAGCGCTTCGCGTGCGCCCAGGTTGGCGAGACGGAGCAGATAAGGGAATGTCGAATTGGTGAGGGCCAGCGTGGAGGTGTGCGGCACAGCACCGGGCATGTTGGTGACACAGTAGTGCACCACACCATCCACGACGTAACTGGGATTAGAGTGGGAGGTTGGCTTGGCAGTTTCTACGCAACCACCCTGGTCAATGGCTACATCCACGATGACCGCACCCTTCTTCATACGAGAAACCATGTGGCGGGTGACGATTTTGGGAGCTGTCGCGCCGGGGATGAGTACGCCGCCGATGACCAGATCGGCTTCACGCGTGGCATGAGCCAGGTTGTAGCTGTTTGAGGCCAGGGTGTAGAGGCGGCCACTGAAGATGTCGTCGAGTTCGCGAAGGCGGTTGAGGTTCACATCGACCAGCGTGACACGTGCGCCGAAGCCAAGGGCGACTTTGGCCGCATTTGTACCGACGACGCCTCCACCCACGATGCAAACCTGGGCCGGCGGCACGCCGGGAACGCCGCCAAGCAGGATGCCACGGCCGCCACGCTCTTTTTCCAAATAGGTGGCGCCCACCTGGACGCTCATGCGGCCCGCTACTTCACTCATGGGTGTAAGCAGCGGCAGGCTGTTCTGGCGGTCGCGGACCGTCTCATAGGCGATGCCGATGACCTTGGACTCAAGGAGTTTGTCGGTTAGACCGCGAATTGGTGCCAGATGCAGGTAGGTGAACAGAACCAGGCCCTCGCGAAAGAAGACATATTCCGATTCAACGGGCTCCTTGACCTTGACTACCATTTCAGACTTGCCCCAGACGTAGCCTGCCTCGCCCACAATCTCCGCTCCCGCATGCTGGTATTCGTCGTCAGGAAAACTGGAAAGTGCGCCTGCCTGGGTTTCGACTAGCACGGTGTGGCCGGCTTCAGTAAGGGCCTTGACGCCCGCAGGGGTAACACCCACGCGGGACTCTTGATCCTTGATCTCTTTGGGAACGCCGATGATCATGGTTTGCTCCTGGTTGGACTGGATGACCTGTGACGAAGCTGGATTGGAACTGGCGAGAACGGTTGCGCCGGGTTCAGTTTAGCCTTTTTCGGTTTATGGGGGAGGGCTACTGGCGGTCCGGAAATGTATCCCCGCGGCGCTGACAACCATCGTACGAGGCGAATTGCTTTCGATGTGTGCAAAGTTCGTGATAGAAGGACATAATGAGAACGAAACGTGATGGCAATGCACAATCTGCGCGCAAATCTAGCGTCGTAGACAGAAATGCAGGACTATATGGCGTTAAGCCGGCGCTGCTCGACGAGTTGGACGACGCGATTTTGCGTTTTTTGGAGGGGAACGGGAGGGCGACCAATTACGAGGTGGGTGAAGTGGCGGGACTTTCGGCTTCGGCGGCCTCACGCCGCATACAGGCTCTGGAGGCTTCAGGCGCGATCCGGGGCTACCGCGCCCTGATTGACGACCGGCTTCTGGGCAAGCGCATGACGGTCATCATCCGCATCACTCTGGAACGTCAATCGGCTCCGGTGCTGGCTGCGTTTGAGGCGGCAGTGCGACGGTCACAGGCGATTGTGAGCTGTCATCTGATGGCCGGGCAATACGATTACATGCTGGTGGTGCGGGTTGCGGATATCGACGACTATGGACGGCTCCACCAGAACGAGCTTTCGCGGTTACCAGGGGTCACGAGGTTGGAAACGAGCTTTGCGTTGAGAGACGTGCTGGAGGTGGGGCGCCCGAACACTTGAAGCGCGAGTGCCCAAGGAGTGGCCAATGTTGATGATTGCGCTCATAGTATAGACAAAATGCGGGTAGCAGGAAAGGTTACTCAAGATGTTTGTTATGAGAGATTCATGTATCCACAAGGGGCGATGCGTGATTCAATTTCAATGAGCCAATTCTTCAGAATTTTGGACACTGAAAAAGGGGAGCGTTGCCTGATGGCGGACTCAGACCAGAACGAACCCGAGAACAACAAGAACGATAAGAACGAGTTGCCCAGTGGGCATCTGGCGGATGCGGTCGGCGGAGTTGTAGCTGTACACCAGCCAGATGGTTCTGCGAGCGAGGTAGAGATGGGCTCCCTATTTGAGCCGAGCGGCAATACGGAGATTCAACTGCAGGAGGCTGTTCCAGCTAAGGCGCGTTGGCTGTCGGAGGCGATTGCGGAGTTGGAGCTTCCACCACAGGAAGCTGTGCACGCGCAGTCGGACGTACTGTCTGAGCCAAGTACGGTGACGGGAATTCAATCGCAAGGGGCTGTAGACGCAGAGACGAGTCCATTGATTGAGCCGCGTTCATTGTTTACGCCAGATACAAGACCGGAGATCGGTCGAGAGGGGTCGATTCCCGCCGAGATGAGTTCGCCAATTGAGCCGAGCGCAGGGGCGGAGACTCACGCCGAGGAAGCAGTTCACGCTGTGATGGCTTCCCTGTTTGAACCGAGTACCTCGGTTCCGTCCAGTGCGGAAACGGAGATTGGCCATCAGGAAGTTGCTCCGACTGAGACAACGTCGCCGATTCAATCGAGTGCGGCAGGAGAGATCCCCTCTCAGGGAGCGCCTTCGACTGAAGCACGTTCTCTGCTTGAGTCAATTGCCGGAACGGAGACTAGCACAGAGGCAGCGGCGCCCGCAGCGACGGGTTCGCTGATTGAGCCGAGTATCGCAACGGAGAGTCACTCACAGGAAGCGGTTGCCGCTAGAACGGGTTCGCTGTTTGCATCGAGCGCGGAATCGGAGACTAGCGCAGAGGAGACGGTACCTGAAGAGACGAGTTCGCTGATTGAGCCAAGTAAGGAAACGGAGATTCAACAGCAGGAGACGGTTGCCCCAGAAACGAGTTCCCTACTCGAGCCCAGTTCTCTGCTTGCATCAAGTGTGGAAACTGAGGTCAGGCCAGACGAAGCGGTACCCGCAGAAGCGAGTTCGCTTCTGGAGACGAGTTCGGAAATGGAGACTCAGGAACCGGATGTAGTCCCGTCTGAGGCGAGTTCGCTGATGGGATCGAGCGCGACGATGGAGACTCAGCCGCAGGATGCAGTTCACGTTCACGCTGAGACAGGTTCCCTGTTTGAGGATGGTCCCGTGCTTGCATCAAGCGCGGAAACGGAGATCGGTCCAGAGGAGGAAGTACCCGCAGAAATGAGTTCGGTTCTGGAGTCGAGTAAGGAAACTGATATTCAGCGGGAGGAAGCAGCTCCAGATGGAGCGAGTTGGCCGATTGAATCCGATGCGACGGCGGAAAATTACCCCGAGGATGCAGTTCACGTTGAGACCGGTTCTCTGCGGGCATCGATTGCGGAAATGGAGATCAGTCCAGAGCAAGAAGCGTTACCTGCAGAGACGAGTTCGCTTCTGGAGCCCAGTACAGAGACAGAAACTAGCCTAGTAGGGGAGGCGGTACCGGCAGAGGCGAGTTCACTGATTGAATCGAGTACGACGACGGAAGCTCACCCCGAGGAGGCAGTTCACCCTGAGTCGGATTCCCTGCTGACATCAGGCGCGGAAACGGAGATTAGCTCAGAGGACGCGGTACCTGCTGAGACGAGTTCGCTTCTGGAGCCGAGTAGGGAAGCGGAGATTCACGAGCACGACGCTCTTTACACGAAGATGAACGCGCTATATGGCTTGAGTGCAGAGGTCAGCGAGCGCGACGAACCTGCGGAGAAGATGGCCGCAGAGGAGCCTCAGCCAGAAGCCGCAGAGCCAGACGAAGAAGAAACCGAGCCACCTGCTACCGTTACCGAGGCGAGTCCACCTGCTGGACCCGCCGAGCCTGAAAAGCCACGATCGAACCCTGCATTTGTATTTGCAGCGGCGGCGATTGCAATCTTGATTTTGATCGTTGGCGTGTTTGTGGCTATTTATTGGCAACAATGGAATTCAACTCCAACGGCTGATTCGACCCAGACTGCGCAACCAGCCTCGCCGACGGACGCCAGGGATTTAGGAACCGTGGATTCCAGTGCGGTTGGTTTGAAAGGCCATCTCACAACAAAATGGGATGGATCGCTCGCGTACAGTTTCGTCGTTGAGCCGGACAAAACGGCGCTCCAGACCGCTTTCGCCATGAACGTTACCAATCCTCCACGCGCTTCATCGGTTACGATCCAGATCAAGAGCTCCGACGGTGTGGTGTTGTGCTCCCATGATGTTTTGTTGCGGTTCTACCCCAGAAAAGTTGCGACGATCAACGGAGGAACTGCGGATCAACAGCCCAAGAAGCCGCTCGGAACGAAAGGTGCCGAGCTCGATAGTGAGGTCGCAGCAGAAACTGAACGGGAACAGGACAAGAGCATTTTCCAGGTCAATGCCGGTCGCAACGGAAGGATCGAGTCCATCAGTTCCCAGGGAGAGATCGCGTGTCCTCAGTCGGCGTATCAAAGCATGGGTTACTGGAGTTTTCTGCCCGACTTCCCAACTCCTGACGAGCAGATCGCATGGGCTAACCAGCAGGCGAACGCAGAAGAGACTGAGGTGAGCGAGCCAAACGGGTCTGCGGCACGCAGGCGAATAATGGACAAATCCGTGGCAGTGCCGGGAACCTCTTCGATCGCCGGAGATGACGCCATTGTGGAGTATGACGCCTCGGCAGGACGCATTGGGACGGGAGCGGGGAAAGTCTTTTTCATTGACAAAGCAGGCGCGGAAGCCCATGCGATCCAGGGGTACGATCTTCCTGTGACGTTCCGTTACATATGCGATCAGTCCTCGGCGTGCACGCTCACCCACGGGGGCGTGGTGATAGCGCACGCGAAGTTGAACCAATAGATCGACCCACTTTCCGGTGAAACTCTGGAGTCGCCCAGGTGAAGGCATATCGATCCCACGCAGAAAAGCTGTGGGCGAACGAATCGATTTACAACGGACGCATTCCGTCGTCGAGCAGATTGTCGCGCTGGTTTCTGAGTGCTTTAATAGAGGTTCATTCCCTGAAGATTCAGGCCAAGCAACCCGAAGAGGTGCGTTCCAATGATAGAGTTCGAAGATGAAGAGCTCGAAGTCGAAGGCGAGCAATGGCAACAGAAAATAAATCATGAAGACCAGAAAGAGATGTTTACTGAGGCGCCAGAACCGGTAGGGGTGAAAGCTGAACCTCCCGCAGAAGAAGCCTCCGATCCCGGCCAGACTCCTCCCCCTAGTACAAATCAGGCAGCGAATCAGCAACTCCCCGGGGTCGATGCGTTCGTTGCCGAGAAACCTCTCCACGAGGTGTGGATTCCACGGATATTGAAGTTTCTTGAAAACCCAACCAACCGCTATGCATCGATAGGCGTGGGATTGGGGATCGTGGTTGGGGTAGCGGTTGCTGCGTTTACCTGGTACGGGAGTAACCCAAGCGGGCGATACGATCTGGGCCCGGTGATTTCCGATGCGGCTGGTTTGAAAGGCCGCCTTTATGTGAAATGGGAAGACCAGCTTCACTACCGACTGGGGATTGAGCCGACCTACCCGGAACGAATTCCGGGATTCTCGCTTGCGGCGGGCAATCCACCTCGGCCGTATTCCGTCGCCATCCAACTCCGGGATGTTCAGGGTTTTGAATTGTGCTCCAAAGAGATTCTGCTGAGATACGATGCCAAGCGTGCCGAGGCGCTTGCCCCTGTGCCCCATGGTTTTGAGGAAGAAAAGGAGACTGACTCAGACAGATTGGCAGCAGAAGCAGCCAACCGTGCGGAGGCGGATGCGGAAGAGGCTGCGCGGGAAAAAGGCAAGGACATCTTCGAACTTCAGGCTGGGCCGAGCGGACAGATTGTATCGATTAATGCGCAGGGGAGTTTGCCCTGCTCACAAAGCGCCTATGAGAACGCTGTTGCCTGGAGCTTTGAACCCCAGTTTCCATCCGTTGCCGAACAGAAAGATTTGCTGAAGAACCTGAAGGAACGACAGGCGTACACGGAAGAGCTTGCGCGCAGAGCTGCAAACCCTGTTAAGAAAACCAAGAAACCCGCTCCCAATACGGTCGTGTTTTACATTGAGGGGGACGATATGATCGTCGATTTCGACCCCTACTCGGGAGTCATTTCGACCCGCGGAAGAAAGACATTTTTGATCGACAGGGCGAGCGCGGAAGCCGCTTCACTCAGAGGGGGCGACTTACCCATGAGGGTCCATTACCGCTGTGACCAGAATGAAAACTGCGCCCTGATGACCCAGGGCGCGGGTGTGTTGCATACGCGGTTGAGGAGATAACCTTGGCCGTTTCCGGCAGGGATAGCGATTTAGTCAGGCCGGCTCACCCACGGGATTGGCTTTGAGGGAAAATCACTCCGCGTTATCGATCTGAGCGCGCTGGAGTTTGTCAGAGTAATCGATGTAAACAGATTTCCAAGTGGTGTAGAAGTCTATGGAGCCGAGGCCTTCGCGGTGGCCATTGCCAGTTTGTTTGACGCCGCCGAAAGGCAGATGCACCTCAGCTCCGATGGTGGGGGCGTTGATGTAGGTGATGCCCGCCTCGAGGTCGCGAATGGCGGTGAAGGCGAGGTTCACATCCTTTGTATAGAGCGCCGTCGAAAGACCGTAGTCGATGGAGTTGGCGATCTGGATAGCCTCCTCGAAGGTTGAGAACTCGATGAGGCTAACCACAGGGCCGAAGACCTCTTCGCGAGCAATGCGCATGCAGGGTTTGACGGCGCCCAGAACGGTGGGCGCAAAGAATGTCCCTGAGGCGTAAATGCCTTCCGTGAGCGGTTGGCCGCCGGTGAGTAACTTTGCTCCTTCGGCCAGGGCAATAGCCACGTACTTTTTCGAGGTTTCTACCTGGGCAGCGTTGATTTGAGGGCCGACATCGACGCCCTGCGCGAGACCGTTGCCTACTGCGAGTTTTTTGACGCGCAATACCAGCTCGGAAGTGAATCGGGCCGCGATTCCCTTTTGTAGAAGGATGCGGCTGGTGGCGGTGCAACGCTGGCCGGTGGTTCCGAAGGCTCCCCAGAGAGCGCCTTCAAGAGCGAGTTCAAGATTGGCGTCGTCGAGCACTATCTGCGCATTCTTCCCGCCCATTTCAAGCGAGATGGGCTTGAAGAGAACCGCGGCGCGCTGGGCAACTTGAGACCCGACTTCGCTGGAGCCGGTAAAGCTGATGGCGCGGACGTCAGGATGCTCGACCAGCGGCGCTCCGGCGTCGGGTCCGAAGCCTGTGACGATATTGACGACACCCGGGGGCAAACCGGCGTCCATCAGCGATTGCACCAGGTTATAAGTCGAGAGCGGGGTATCTTCCGCCGGTTTGATGACGCAGGTGTTGCCGCAAACCAACGCGGGGAAGAGCTTCCACGAGGGGATAGCCATGGGGAAGTTCCAAGGGGTGATCAGGCCCACCACTCCGACCGGCATGCGGACGCTCATGGCGAATTTGTTCTGCAACTCACTGGGGGTGGTCTGGCCGAAGAGACGACGGCCTTCACCGGCTACGTAGAAAGCTTCATCGATTGCTTCCTGCACGTCGCCGCGGGTCTCAGCGAGGACTTTGCCCATTTCGCGGGTCATGTCATGGGCGTATTTTTCTTTGTTTTGGATGAGACTATTGCCAGCTCGTATGAGGATCTCAGCCCGTTTGGGGGCCGGGACCAGACGCCAGGTGGCGAAAGCCTCTTTTGCGGCAGCGACGGCGAGCGCCACGTCGTCCCCATCGGAGGCGGGAAATTCGCCAACCACGTCAGAATGGTCGGCCGGATTCAAATTCAGGATGGTCTTGCCGCTGCGAGCGGGGATCCACCGGCCGCCGATCAGATTTTCATATTGAGGATGAGCCATGGGGAAAACCTCGAAAGACAGTTGTCTGTGGTCAGTTGTCAGTTATCAGGGTGCAAGAACCAAGGTCGCGGCCAGCCGAACCGGCAAACACCTGAGTTTATCGTATCGCTGGGCTGTTGGAGCATGATCGCGATGTGTTTGCGCAATGACGATACGGATGCGGCTCAATGGCCGTACAATAAGCGTTGAGGTAAACCTGGTTTCCAAATGTCATTGAACGGCTATCCTTCGCGCTCCACGCGCTCGCACGGGCTTCGCTCGCTCTTCAGCATGTTTTCAAGCGATCTGGCCATCGATCTGGGCACCGCAAACACGCTGGTCTTCGCGGCCGGAAAGGGCATTGTTGTCAACGAGCCCTCCATTGTGGCCATCAACAAAAACACCGGTGAGGTGGAAGCCGTGGGCAAAGAGGCCAAAGAAATGCTGGGCCGTACGCCCGGCAACATCGTGGCCATCAAACCCATGAAGGATGGCGTGATTGCCGACTTCAAAGTCACCGAGAAGATGCTGAACTACTTCATCCAGAAGGCGCACAACCGCAAGATGCTGGTGCATCCGCGGATTGTGATCGGCGTGCCTTCAGAAATTACGCAGGTGGAAAAGCGGGCGGTGGAAGACTCTGCTTACCGGGCGAAGGCCAGCGAAGTTTACCTGGTGGAACAGGCCATGGTGGCGGCTATTGGCGCGGGGTTGCCGATTACCGATCCCTGCGGCAACATGGTTGTAGACATTGGCGGCGGGACGACGGATATTGCCGTGATTTCGCTGTCGGGGATTGTTTATTCGCGCTCAGTACGTATGGCCGGAAATCAGATGGACGAGGCCATCACCAACTACCTGAAGCGGAAGTATAACCTGCTGATCGGCGAACGCACGGCCGAGGCGATCAAGATTGAAATTGGGTCGGCTTATCCTTTGGACCGACCGATGACCCTGGAGATTAAAGGACGCAACCTGATTGAGGGCGTGCCCAAGACCATCACTATTGATGACAGTGAGGTGCGTGAGGCGCTGGGCGAGTGCATTGCAGTCATCATGAACGCCATACGTGTGGCATTGGAACGGACGCCACCGGAGCTTTCCGCCGATATTTCAGACCGCGGCATTGTGCTGACGGGAGGCGGCGCGCTGATCAAGAACCTTGACAAGCGCATTCGCGAAGAGACGGGCTTGCCGGTTTCAGTGGCAGACGATCCGCTGGCCTCGGTGGTGCTGGGCACGGGAAAGATGCTCTCCGACTTCCGGCTGTTGCGCAAGATCAAGATCGATTGACGACAGCGGTCTGCCTTTACTTATCAGAAGTCAGGTTCTTTTGGGGCCGCCGGGGTTGGCGGCTACGAAGGGTTGGGCTTGAAGGTTTTTTCACCGATGACCTGCGCTTGGGCAGGCACTCACACTAAAATCTGCTTCTGCTTTCCTTGTAGCGCTTCTGCCTGGCCTGAGTGTTGGCAATGGACTCATTCTTCATCCGCTATCGGAATCTTGTAGTACTGCTCACGCTGCTGGTGGTGCAGATCGTGGGTCTGGCCGTGCAGGTGCGCCGAACGGGGGCGGGCCGCAATAGCCTCGACCCTCAGGATGGGGCGAGCGTGCGGCTGATCCGTTTGTGGGCGGATGCGGTGGTGACACCACCGGAACGACTGATCCACCAATCGAAAATGGGCATCGTGGGAATGTGGCAGGGCTATATCGACCTGCGCCACACCCAAGCTGAAAACCAAGAATTACAAAAGACTATCGACCGGATGCGGCTGGAGCAGGCGGCGCTGCTGGAAGATGCGAAGCAGGGCCAACGATTGCAGGCGCTGGTGAACTTCCGGGAAAAATATATATACAAAACGGTGGCCGCACAGGCCATCGGCGCCAGCGGCAGCGACCAATCGAAAGTGTTCTATCTGGACAAGGGATCGGCCGACGGCCTCGACCGCGACATGGCGGTGATTACGCCTGACGGAATCGTCGGCAAAATCCGCGACGTGTTTCCGCACACGGCCCAGGTTCTGGCCATTAACGATCAGACCAGTGGCGCCGGGGTGATCCTGGAGACTACGCGGATCCGGGGAATTCTCAGGGGCAATGCACTTGGCCAGCCGCAGATCGTGGGAATTCTAGCCGATCAGCGCATCCAGCCGGGCGAGAAAGTGCTCACGGCCGGAGGCGACCTGATCTTCCCGCGGGGGCTGCCGGTCGGTGTGGTGGAGAAGATCGTTCGCGATCCGGAACCCGACCGCGACGGTTTCATTGACGTGATCGTAAAGCCGGCAGCGCATCTGGATCAATTGGACGAGGTGCTGGTGATTACCTCAACTGAGTCGCGCTTCCCGCCTGAGCAGGAAAAGGATCTGGCCACCAGCGAAGCGCTTAAAGGACCAGAGGCCGCAGCGATTGCTGAACAGAAGAAAGCGTCGGCGATCATGGCTGAACGGTTGCCAGGACTAATCGACCCCAACTTGCCTCCGGACCAACAGCCTCTTCTGGACAGTTCGAGTCCCACCACGTTGACGCATCCACCGATGGCGCTGCATCCGGACCGGTTCACCCCGGGAGGAATACCGCAACCTAAAGCAGACCAACCCTCCGCGGACAACACAGAAGCAAAGCCCGCCACGCCAGCCACTCCGCCGAGGAATCCTCAGCCATGACGACACTCAGCGGAGAATTTCGCCGCGACCTGGAAGTTCGCCGGTACCCCATTCTGGTTTACGCATTGGCACCGCTGGTGGCGTTGGTGCTGCAGGCCTGGCTGCCCCGGTTTTTCAAGAGCTACGCATGGTTCGACTTGCCATTGGTGATTACGGTGTATTTCTCGCTGGTTCACCGCGTTCCGATTCAGGGTTCGTTGATGGGAGCGGGCATGGGACTGTTCGAAGACGCCCTTACCAGCCACCCGATCGGAGTGAACGGGATTGCGAAGACCGTGGTGGGGTTTCTGGCGTCGTCGATGGGCATCCGCATCGACGTGGAGAACCACACAATCCGCCTGGGGCTCACCTTTTTTCTTTCGCTGTTATCGAGTGTGATCTATCTATTTGTGTACCGGGGAGTGCTGGGACTAAGTCAAGAATGGAGTTGGCTGACTGAGCTGTTCAAGGCGATCGGCAACACATTCATTGCGCTGGTGCTGTTTCCGGCGCTGGACCGTCTGCAGATCAGAGAGTGAAGAGACAGGGTTCAAGTACTAGCGACCTAATCATGGCGAATGGTGTGGAGTTTCGCTCGATGGAAGTGAAACGAATCTCCGCAGGCAATCAAGAACGGCAGTATCCTAAGGCGTAGAAGTATGTATTCGAGCAGGGCCAACCGCGATGAAAAACTCTCTGCCTTGAAGCTGACGGCGGTACAGTACGGCATCTTGTTCATGATGCTGGCTCTGCTTGCTGGGCTGTGGCGTCTGCAGGTACTGGGCGCGAACAACTTCCGCTTGCTGGCTGAACAGAACCGCATCCGCAAAGTGCCGGTTATGGCCCCGCGCGGCAAGCTCTTCGACCGGGAAAACCGAATTATTGTCGACAATTACCCCTCGGTGTCCTGCTTCCTGGTGCGAGAGATGAACCACAATGTGGATGCCGATCTGCCGCTGATTGCGAAGGGGCTAAATCTGGATCTGGACCAACTGCGTGCGACGCTGCGCCACTACAGGGCCTCACCGGGCTACCAGCCAATCCCGATCAAACAGGACATTACAGCCGACGAGCAAGCGTTTATCGAGGCGCGACGCAACGAGTTGCCGGAGTTGGAGACGATTGACGAAGAGCGGAGACTCTATCCCCGCGACGGGTTTGCTGCCCACCTCATTGGGTATGTGGGCGAGGTGAGCGAGGACGACCTGAACAATCCGCGGTTTGCCTATTACGAGCCGGGCGACGTGGTGGGAAAGGCTGGGGTTGAGGAGACCTACGACCAGTTGCTGAGGGGTCAGGACGGTTCGCGGGACGTGATTGTGGACAGCCACGGCCGCGAGGTGGGCTACCTGGGCATCCAGCACGCAATTCCGGGGCAGGACCTGCGGCTGACGATCGACAACGACCTGCAGCGGGCGGCGGAGTTGGCGTTGGGAAATCGCAATGGCGCGATTGTGGCGATGGACCCACGCAACGGCGAAATTCTAGCCATGGTCTCGCGACCGAGCTTCGATCCGAATGCTTTCGCGGTGCGCATCAACCGCAACGACTGGAACAAGTTGATCACTGATCCTGACCGTCCGCTGATGAACAAGGGGCTGCAAGCACAGCTTGCGCCGGGCTCGACTTTCAAGATCATGATGTCGGTGGCCGGTCTGCAGGAAGGAATTGCGCAGGATCTCAAGGTGAACTGCTCGGGCGGTTGGGGTCCTTACGGGTTCTACCACCATTGCGACGAAAAGCACGGCGCGGTCGATATTCACAACGCAATTCCTTACTCTTGCGACACCTACTACTATCAACTGGGCGATAGGTTGGGCATCGACCGGATCGTGAAATACGCCACTGAGTTCGGCTATGGTCAGAAGACCGGTATCGATCTTCCCGGTGAACAGGCAGGATTGATGCCGTCAGCGCAGTGGAAGATGAAGAACTACCACGCGCGCTGGTATCCGGACGAAACACTGGATGTGGCCATCGGCCAGGGCGCTGTGGAAGCTACACCGATTCAACTGGCCCGCATCATCGGTGGCATTGCCTCGGGCGGACATTTAGTGAGACCCCATACAGTATTCCCTGATGAACTATCGCCAGACTTTCGCAAGGCGTTGTTGGAGAGCTTTCCAGGAGCCGGAGATGCCAACGTTCCCATCGATCCGGAGAACTGGCAGATCGTGACGGACGGAATGTACCAGGTGACACAGCCTGGCGCGTTTCACACCGCAGGCGGGGAACACCTTGAAGGCATCGACTTCGGCGGCAAGACGGGCACCGCGCAGGTGATGAGTCACGAAGCTCTGGACAAAACTGCTAAAGGACGGAATACGAATCCTAACGTGTGGTTCGTGGGTGTAACGCCGACCAAGAATCCTGAGCTTGTGGTCGCTGTGCTCTGGCAGAACGGTGACCACAGCTGGTTTCCTGCGCGAATCGGCGCAAAGGTGGTCGCCGCTTACGTGGAGAAGCAGCGCCGGTTGGCTCACAATCTAGTGCCCGTGAAGACACCGGTTCCAGCGGAGATGGCCGCGGTGTGGAGCTCTTCCGGTGGAGCATCCGCCTCCGAGACCAAGACCGAGGGGACCAAATCTGCCAAACAAGACGTCCAGCAAGACAAGATTCAAGCTGGGCGCTTCCTAGTGCAGAACGGGAAGATCGTGGCCCAGACCAATGCAAAGACGCAGTCCAAAACCGGACCGGAGCACAATCCCCAAGTTGCTCCTGTATCTTCAAGCGGGGCGCGAACGTTGCCGGGCTCGGCGCAACGGGGCACAGCACAATCCGCAAGCTCCGGGAAGGGACAATAACCCCGATGCGTCGATTCATGAGTTTTCGCGACTTCGACTGGACGCTGCTGGGGATGGTGATCCTGCTTTGCACCATTTCAGTCTTCGAGATCTATTCGGCCACTCTGCACACCAAGTACGCTGCCGCTCCCGGCTATTTCAACGATCAGAAGGTCTGGGTCGCCGGTCATATGGGCTTCCACACCAAGCAGTTGCTGTATATCGTGGGCGGTCTGGCGGCCATGTTTGCCTTCTCCAAAATCGACTATCACAAGCTGATCGATTTCGTTTCATGGGCTTACGGCGTGTGCCTGTTGGCCTTGTTAGCGGTGTTGGCGGTGGGGCAAAAGGTGCTAGGTGCACGGCGCTGGGTGAAGGTCGGCCACATGCAATTCCAGCCTTCGGAGTGGGTAAAGCTGGTGCTGATTATTGCGGTGGCAAGGTATTTTGCCAATCTGGGCGGGCGCAGTCTGACGTGGAGGGACATCTTCAAGGCATTTGCTCTGGTTGGAGTGCCTTTGCTGCTGGTGTTGAAGCAGCCCGACCTTGGAACTTCGCTCACTTACACGCCGATTCTGATCGCTGGCCTTTTTCTGGGAGGAATCAATTTCCGGCAGGCGCTGATATTGTCGACTTGCGGGGTGGTACTGGTGGGCGCCGCATGGAGCAGCGGCAAATTACTCAAGCCGTATCAAAAGGCGCGGCTGACCAGTTTCATCAACCCGGACAACGATCCTAGAGGCTCCGGGTACCAGCTGTTGCAATCGAAGATCGCCGTGGGCTCGGGTGGGATCTGGGGCAAAGGCGCGGAAAAGGGCAGTCAGACGCAGGGGGACTTCCTGCCGATTCCGCATGCCGACTTCATTTTTGCCGCTTTCAGTGAGGAACATGGCTTTGTGGGCGCACTTTTAGTGCTGCTGCTATACTTCCTGATATTGATGCGTTTGATTCAAAACGCTCAAACAGCCGCTGACCTGTCCGGTTCTCTGATTATTATGGGGATAGTGGCTGTGTTGACCTTTCAGATAGCGGTCAACGTGGGCATGGTCATCGGTTTCATGCCGGTCACCGGAATTCCTTTACCGTTAATGAGTTACGGCGGATCTTCGGTGTTGTTTACGTTCCTGTCGCTGGGCGTGGCGATGAATGTCCGCATGCGACGGTTCGTGAACTGAGGGTCCTGGGCCAATTGGGCCCGGACTGAGATTGACAAGTTTATTCTGCTGCATTTCCCGGAGTTGTCCGGAGTGCAGGAGGAGATTCTCAAAGTAATAAAGGCGCCCTTCCGGATTGGAGGGGTGCGATAGCTGGCCAGGTCCGGATGGATCTCGAGCCCGGCAGGACAAGGGTTCATGAGCACGCAGAGACGGGAAGACCTTAGGCAGTGTAGAAGTTGCACGAAACGCTGGGAAGGATTGGGGCAAATCTGGCCCATCTTCCTGGCGTGGTTCGTTCGTGCGATCGCCAAGGTTGGAACGGCCCCTCCGAAAGCAGCGAAACCGCTGTGCACGGTACGGGTGGCCACAAACTCTCTGCAAATGGATTACCACACCACGCAGTTCGTTCGGTTTGTTCGGCTTGCCCGCGAGGGCATTCGCCTCAGTTCGCGTAGTTCGCAGTCCCCAATCCCCAGCGACCACACGAACAGAGGCATACCAGCGACTCTAAGGTTATCCCTCCTGCACATCCCCGCTCCTTCCGGTTTCGCGCATCTCTCTCCGGCCTTGCCGTAAACCCGGCAGGCAAATGCCGCTGGACGGAAAGGTAAGATGGCAAAAGAGATATGCATCTCCAGCACGCCGCATGAGACGCGGCTTGCAATTCTTGAAGACGATCAGCTCGCGGAAATCTACTACGAACGCGAAAACGAGTACACCCTAGCGGGCTCGATTTACAACGGACGCGTCACGCGTGTTCTCCCCGGCATGCAGTCTGCATTTGTGGATGTGGGTCTGGAGCGGGACGCATTCCTGTATGTAACCGACTTTCTGGAACTCGAAGAGCCGGAAGAGTCCGACGAACTAGAAAAGGCCGCGGCGAGTGGAGGGGCTCAACCTCCCCGCGAGATCCGGCATACAAACGGGCAGGAACAGACCGCTCAGGGTGGCCGCAACGGCGGACGTCAACAGGGCTCGCGCCAGGGACAAAGACAGGAAGGCCGGCCGGGGCAGGACCGACAGACCGGACAGGACCGGCAACCAAGGGAACGCAAGTTTTCAGTAGAGGCCGTTCCCGAGTCCGCAGAAGCGGATTCTGGGGCCTCCGAAGTTCCGACCACATCCGATCAAACGGGCGGGTTGCAGGATGATACCGAAGCGACTGGCGCTCGGCGCTGGCGCGGACGCAGGCGTCGGCGCGGCGGCCGCGGCCCCGCTGGGTCTGCTGAGAGCCAGACCCAACACACAGAGATTGAAGAGACCGAGAAGCTGGATACCGAGGGAGGCACGGAACGAGAAGTTGCGCCGGACATTCAGGCGGCAGCCGGTTTTGCAGTACCTGGACCAGCGCCACGCGGGCAAACCCCGGCACCTTTCGTTTTGCCTGGTGAATCGCTTTCGAAGTACGGGGCGGCGCCTGGAGGCGATGCTTCCACGTCCACAGCGACATCAGGCTCAGCCACACCGGCCCGGCCTACCAGCACCTACAAGCCCTCAACGCTGATTGAAGCGCCACTCGAATGGGATGGCAGCGGCCTGCTTCCTGGCGAGTCGCTTTCGAAGCATCGCAGCCGCGGAGCCAAACCCAACGTGGAGTTAGCACCCGAACCGTACGGGGTTTTCTCCGACGCGATCCAGGTCAACGAGGCCCAAGATACCACTTCAGCGGCGGATGCGATTGAAGAGAAGGAATTCGTGGAGGCGATGACGGAGGCGCGACACGAACCAGCGCCAGCGATCCAAGTTTCCAACGAATATGAGTTCGAGGAGACGTCTGAGATTGCTCCCGGGACGTCACCGGCAGAGCCGGCTGAAGGAAGACTCGGCCCGGCTGGGGCAGGTGAATCTTCGGTTGAAACAATTGTTGAAGAGGGGTCGGAGCACGATCCAGTGGCTTCGGCGGTTCTTCGGCGGGATGAAACCCCCATCGCGTTTGGTGCGGACAACTCCCCGGGCCCTGAGGGCGGGGAAAACGGGGGGCCTGTTGCTGCAGCCGAGGAAGAGAAACACGACACCTCTTCTCCGCACGAGCACGATGCCTCCGCTTCGCACAATATTGACCCGCTGCCGCCCACCGGCTTCAGGCTGTTTGGACTTGGCGGAAAGAAAAAGACCGAAGAACCGGCGCCACCGCCCGAGCCTAAGCCTGCACAAGCGGTCGCGGCTTCCTCGTATGCCCCGGGGAGCGGTTTGATTGAGGAAGAGGTGATTGAAGAAGAGGAGTTTGACGCTCCTCATCATCACCATACCAAGACGGAAGAACACGACCTGGAGGACTTTGAAGAGGAGACGCTTCAGAATCAGATTCGCACGGGAGATCTGGGCGAACTGCTGCAGGAAGCGCACCTCGACCACCGCATCCAGTTGAACTTCGATGATAAAAACGGCGAGGACGAAGGCGATGAGACCTTCGATGAAGACGATGATGAGGGCGAGCCCGCGGTTGGAGTTCAGCCAGCAGCTGCAGAGCCGGGCTCAGCCGAGCAGCACCGCGATCACAGTGGCCGGGGACGTCGCGGGCGGGGAGGTCAAGGTGACCGGGGGAGACAAAGGGGCCAGGGCGACCATCGCGGCGGACCATCACGGCGCACGGCACAGACCTCAGACCTGCCGATCATCAGCGATCTTCTGAAGCCAGGTCAGGAAATTCTGGTCCAGATTGCGAAAGAGCCGATTGCCAAGAAGGGTGCCCGCATTACCAGCCACATCGCGCTGCCGGGACGTTTTCTGGTTTTCATGCCCACGGTTTCGCACATTGGAGTCAGCCGCAAGATTGCGAGCGACGAGGAGCGTCAGCGGTTGAAGAGAATTCTGGTGCACGAACGCGGCGAAGCTTCGGGTGGGTTCATTGTCCGGACTGCTGCCGAGGGTGCATCAGAAGACGAACTCCGCTCCGACCTGCGGATGCTACTGAACTTGTGGGCCGATATTAAGAAGCGCTCGGAAGAATCCAAGTCGCCAGCCCTCATCTATCACGATTTGGGATTGATCGAGCGCATATTGCGCGACCAGGTCAGCACAAACTTCTCTTCGATCTGGGTGGATTCAGAGTCGGACTACGAGCGCATTGTGCGTTTCCTCAATCGCTTCTCACCTTCGCTGGTGCGACGCGTGAAGCTCTACACCAAGGAGACGCCACTTTTTGAGCACTTTGGTATTCAGGACGAGATTTCCAAGGCGCTCCGCTCCAAGGTGTGGCTCAAGTCGGGTGGCTCCATCGTCATCAATCAAACTGAGGCGCTGGTGGCCATCGACATCAACACAGGCAAGTACGTAGGCAAGTCGGCGCGGCTTGAGGACACCATCGTCAAGACCAACCTGGACGCGGTGCCGGAGATCGTGCGCCAGATCCGGCTGCGGGACCTGGGCGGGATTATCGTCATCGACTTCATCGACATGGACGAGCGCAAGAATCGCTTCAAGGTTCTGGCCGCACTGGAAGAAGCGCTCAAGGCTGATCGCGCTCCGACCAAGGTGCTTCAGTTCAACGATTTTGGGCTGGTTGCCATTACACGCAAGCGCGTCAAGCAATCGCTGGAACGGACGCTCAGCGTGCCCTGCCCCACATGCCAGGCTACCGGCATGGTGAAGAGCCCGACCACGGTGTGCAATGAGATTTACACCGAGTTGCGCAAGATGAAGAAGCACTTTGAAGGGGCGGATGTCCTGTTGCGCGTGAATCCCGAGACAGTAAAGGTGCTGAAGCAAAACAACGCCAGCTGGCTCACGGAATTCGAGGAGTTGGTGGGCAAGAATATCCTGGTAAAGAGCGATGCAACGCTGCACCCGGAGCAGTTCGACATCCAGGGATAGAAAAACAGTGAATCAACACAGGAAAGGCCGGGGCAATTCCCCGGCCTTTCCTGTTTATGTTCCTGACCGCAACCTTTCAACATAGAATTGTGTCTAATCATTTGGCCGGAGGTTTGCACGACTCCAGACGCAGGTAAAACAAATAAAACGTTGAGGTTTATGCCATGTCATCTTCCCATTGGAAATCGCTGATGCAGCGTGTTGGTTTTTTGTGTGGCGCAGCAATGATTGCGGCTGGTTTCGCGAGCGCCCAGTCTGTATCCTCCAGCAACCCCAGCACATTCTCGACGAACGAGTCGAGCTCGCTTCAGTATGTGTCGGATGGCGCTTTCGGCGATGCGTCAGCACTGAGCGGCGCGGCAGCCGCGCTTGGCTCAGGTGGCGGTGCCGGCGCGGCTCAGTACGAAAGAAAGACTGGAACGTTCAGCGTCAACCACCTCGCGTTCGAGGCGGGGGGCGGTTTCAATGCACCGATCGGCAACGACACTCCCTACATTACCTGGGGCGGCAACTTCACCGCCGGCGGCGGACTGAACTTCAATAAGCGCTTCTCACTGCTTGGCGAGTTCCAGTTCATGGATAACAAGCTTCCTGGCGCCTTTGTTGCCGCCGGTGGCGGGCAGGGAGGGAACGCGCACATCATTTCGCTGACTGCGGACCCGGTAATCGACCTGTTCCCGGCACACGTCACCAGCATCTACGCGACCGGTGGCTTTGGGTATTACCACAAGTCCACAAACTTCACCGTTGAAGAATGCTGCGACTTCTATGGGTACCCGGTCAACGTGACGGCGAACAGCTTCACGTCGAACCAACTCGGCACCAACATCGGTCTTGGCATTAGCCACCGGCTAGGTGGGGTTTACGGCGATGGCAAGATGAAGCTCTTCGCCGAGGCGCGCTACACCTACATCCACACTCCGGCGATCACCGAGACAAATGGGCTGGGCACCACAGAACTGCTTCCGGTGACGCTCGGGTTACGTTTCTAGATTCAGCTCACCGGAAGATACGGAGGCTCCCTGATCCTGATACTTGCTTATCGGGTCGGTGAGTCTCCGCCGACAGCTCTCACGAACTTCAAACGCCGCGAACGCCCAGCGAAAAGTCACCACGGCTTTCTCGCCTCTTGTGTGGGTGTTCCCACTTCACCTTTCTCGATTCGGGCCAGGAAGGCCCGCGCCAGTTTCCGCTCTCCTGGATTGCTCTCGCCATGGATAGTGCACAGGCCAAGGAACTCGTCACACAGCGGATTCGGTTCCTCCTGCTGGGCAAGGATATTTTGCAGCGCCAAGGCCAGCTCACGCAGGCGCTCCGCTTCAGGCCACGCATCATGTTCCGGGACGGCAAGATGCTCGTGAGCGGAAAACAGTCCGTTACGGCCCTGGGCGCACTCCTCTAGGCAAGCCATGAGCTGGTCGCGAAAGGCCTGCGAGATCAGCTCTAATTGTCTGGGTTCTATTTCATCTTGGGGGTCCACAAAGCTCCTCGCCGACACTTCTGCGTCGCTGATTTATTCTCGCCTGATCAGGAGACCAACACTTTCGACTCCGCATCGGCCAGCTGGCGAATGAATGCCTCGGCTGTCACAGGACGCCCGAAAAGCCAACCCTGGGCCAGGATGGATTGATCGGAGGAAGCAAAGTAATCGGCTTGCTGCTCAGTTTCGATTCCCTCCACAATCACCTGCAACTTGAGCGCCGTCGCCATGGCGAGGATCTGGGGGAGAATGCCCAGCGTGACTGCCTCAGTGCCGATGGCCTGGGTAAATGACCGATCGATTTTGATTGCGTCGATCGACAGCGAATGCAAGTAGGACAAGCTGGAATACCCGGTCCCAAAATCGTCGATGTCGACGCTGTGCCCCCTCCCTCGCAGTTGCCGGATCGCAGCCATGGCCTCTTGTTGGCGCGCCGTTGAACTCTCCGTGATCTCAAGGCCAAGGCTCTGCGACTGAACTCCCGCTTGAGTAAGGGATCGCTCAAGCATGGGCAGAAACCCGGGGTCATTCAAATCGGCGGCTGCGATGTTGACGCTGAGCCGAAACTGCGGATGGTCACGGAGGGTATCAGCGAAGCTGCGCAGCGCGTGCCGGACCACCAGCTCAGTGATGGCTCCCACGAAGCCGCGGTCCTCGGCAATCTTGATGAAGACATCGGGGCCGACCGCTAGACCATCGTCGTCAGCCCAACGCGCCAATGCTTCGGCACCCACGATGCGGCGGGTGGCAAGATTCACGATGGGTTGGTAGACCACCCGCAGCGCGTCGCGGCGAATGGCTCGACGCAGCTGCTGCTCAAGACTTTTGTTGCGGCGGTGGAAAAGCGAGAAGACAAGGCCGAACAGGGCGCCGGGAACCCCGCCAAGAGCCAGAAAAGCCATGAGTTCGCCCCGGTTTGCCTGCAGAGCCTCAGGGATGGAGATATAGGCCGTCATGCAACTGGAGAAGCGGGCGGAACAGCGAGTGGCGAACAGAGCCTCTCCTACACGAGTTTGACCTTCCCTGGTGAAAATCTCGCTGCTGACCTGAGGCGACTCGCCCAGCAAACGAAAAGCCTGCTGTGTGGCACCTCCGAGTTCCGTCACGGCGAAGTGCATGGGAGGAGCGGCCAGGTTCTTCCGGTTATAGGGGTTGTACACGATGTAGGAATCACCTGCCTGCACACTGATCACCGTCTGGCCAGGCACCTGGAAAGGGAGAATATTTGTGAAGACTCTTGTACCGTCGTCGCGGGTGATGTTGGGCTTGAAAGGCCCCAGTGGCGGATTCAGGCGGCCAAGCGTCGAGGAGCAGTCGATAATATCCTTGCGCATGCGGCCACCCTCTCTGAGGTACTGCGACTTGAAAATCAGGTTGCGAAAGAAGGTGATTTCCGCATCCGAGCAGTAGGGAAATGGGGAAGCATTCATGGCTGCCAGAACCGCACGCGCCTCGCCGGCGGACGTTTCTCCTTCAGCCAGGATGTTTGCCGCATGTTGCTCAAGCCTGAGAGTGGTGTGCCTTAACATGAGGGCAAAGCCCAGTACATATCCAACGAGGGTGCCGCATGCCGCAAAGACCACGGCAACCGTGATTGTAGCCAAGACTCGCTGTTTGAAAAGGGGCTTTGTCAAATCACCCAATGGTCCCCTATTTTCCCGACGCAAACAAGGCTAATCTGAGCCAACATGTGCAAGCGCGAATACCGAAAGTATCAGGGCCTTTTGACACTACCTCAGACGGTGGCGGCTGCGAGCATTGCGGCGAGGCTGCGGTTCACGTCCTCTTTCGTAGTGGCCCACGAGGAGATGCTGATGCGCATTGCGGTGCGGCCCTGCCAGACGGTTGAACCGCACCAGCATGTTCCCTCGGCCTGGAGGCGGGCAATGGCTCGCAGAGTCTTCTCCGGGGAGCCGAACGAGACCAGGACCTGATTGAGGACCACCTCGTTCAGGACCTCATAGCCAGCGGCCTTGAGTGCCGCAGCGAACTGGCGTGCGTGGCTCGAGGTCCGCTCCACAATCTCAGCCATCCCGGAGCAGCCAAGGGAGCGCAGCCCAGCCCACAGTTCCACGCCGCGCGCACGACGGGAGAGTTCCGGGCCATAGTTGGAGGGATCGCGATCTTCCGTGTGAACAAGGTATGCCGCCTGGATGGACATGGCTGCGCGCAGTATCTGCGGATCGCGCACCAGAACGATGCCACAGTCGTAGCCGATATTAGGCCACTTGTGGGCGTCGGTAGCCCAGGAGTCGGCTTGCTCGAAACCTTTTGTCCAACGGCGGTATTCAGCTGATGTGGCGGCCCACAGACCGAAGGCACCGTCCACATGAATCCAGGCTCCGGCAGCGCGGGCTGCGGGACAGATGGCTGCCGCAGGGTCGAATGCGCCGGTGTTCACGTTGCCGGCCTGCAGGCAGAGGATAGTCATTGCGTCAAGGTGCGGCAGCGCATCGGCGCGCATCCGGCCCTGGCTATCGACTGGGACGCGAATGACTCGCTTGCGGCCCAGACCGAGCATCCCCAGGGCCTTGATAACCGACTGATGCACCTCCTCGCCCACCACCACTGTGATAGGCGGCGCGCCAAAGAGACCGTCGGATTCAACATCCCAGCCCGCACGTGTGAGGAGCGCGTGGCGGGCCGCGGCCAGCCCTGAGAAGTTGGCCATTGTGGCGCCAGTGACCACAGCGCCTCCAATTCCCTCGGGCAAACCAAACAACTGCCGGACCCAGTCGAGCGCGGTTTCTTCCAATTGCGCGGCCACGGGAGACTGCACGTGGTGGGCGGCATTCTGGTCCCATGCGCTGACCAGCCACGAAGCAGCGAGGGCTGCCGGCACGCAGTCGCCGGTGACAAAGCCGAAGTAGCGTCCGGAAGTCTTGGCCACCGTGGCGGGGGAGCCATACTCATGGAGCAGGTGCAGGACCGTTTCCGGACTGGTGGGACCGGGTGGCAGCGGGCCGCGCAAGGCGCTGAGAGCGGCAACCGCCTGCGGGGTTGGTGCGACGGGACGGGAATTCGCGGCTTCCAGGTAGTCCATGGCATCGCGGGCGGCGCGCTTGAGCAAGGCTGTGCGGGCATCGGAGACAGGGGCAGAGGGAATGGACGAATGGGGAGAATGTGGGGCAGCCATAGATAGTGCTGAGTCTAGCACCGGGGGTGATTCGAGCCAGACTGGGCTGAAGCGAGTTACTGAAAGAAAGGAAGGCATGCTGGACTGGCCACCGCGATTCGGGCGATGAAATCAAATTCGTCCGCTCCGTTTGCTCATTGAAATTCCTTGCAAATCGCCGTATGATAGCTATGCAGACGAATTTGTCCGTCATAATTGTCGTGGGTAGGCCGGCTGGCGGAGAGATGAGTGGGCTTACAGCCCACTTTTTATTTGGGGCGGGGCCGCCCCGATTCAAAAGCACAACCCGGGGCAAACACTCCGGCAGGAAAACCGCCATAGAGGTGGCGCGGAAACGGGGCCCCTTGCCAGCGAACTTTGACGGCTTGGGTGTTGAGAAAAATGGCAGTCAAGCTGGAAGAAATTCGGTTGGCGGCGGCAAGAGTGGCTGCCTCGCATGGGCTGGACGTGGTGGACGTAGAGTTCATTGGGCCTGTGAAAGACCGCATTTTGCGCGTGACGCTGGAGAAAGATGCCGCGGGGCGGTCACAACTGAAAGCGGCGATTGAGGCTGGAACTGCCGGAGAAGGAATTGAAGCACTGCCGGAGCGGCTGCGTGAGGGCAAGCTGAGCTTGGAGCAGCTTTCAGGCATCACGCATGAGGATTGCGCCGAGTTCAGCCGGGATTTTGGTGTACTGCTGGACGTGGAAGATCTGATCCCGGGAGCGGAGTACACGCTGGAAGCAAGTTCACCGGGTTTGGATCGCAAACTGACTAAGGCGGAAGAGTTTCGAAGGTTTATGGGCAGTTTGGTAAAGGTGCAGACTTTTGAGCCGATTCGCAACAATCGGCACTGGCAGGGACGGCTGGTGGTTTCAGGGTCGGGAGCCGGAGCACCCGGCAAAACGATCACGCTGGACCTGAACGCGGTGAAGCAGAATAGCAAGAGCCGGAAGGCCGGCGTGAGCGTAGTGGAGATAGCGCTGGACAACATCGAAAAGGCGCAGCTGGTTCCGGAAATCTAAAGATTTGAGGTCTCCAACCTTTTCTAAAAGAGCGCGAGAAGGATGAGACATCCAACACCTCGTGGACATCAACTTCAACCCAACCAGCGTGGACCGCAAGCGGGTTTCGCTGAGAGCAAAAAACCGAGAGAGTAACAAAGTATGGGCACCAGCGTTTTGTATCAGAGTATCGAGCTTCTGAGCCGCGAAAAGGGTATTGAACCCGGCGTTGTTGTTGGCGCCGTGGAAGAGGCTATTGCGCTTGCGACGCGCAAGTACTACAAAACCCAGGAAAACATGCGCGGGGAGCTCAACAAAGAGACCGGTGAGATTACGGCCTATATCTTCAAGACTGTAGTGGCCGACGCAGACCAGGTGGAAGACCCGCTGAACCAGATCACGCTGGAAGAAGCCAATGAATTGGCTCCTGGCGTTGAGGTAGGCAGCGAGATCCGGCTCTATCGCGACACGAGTCCGCTGGGCCGCATTGCCGCGCAACTGGCTAAGCAGGTCATCTTCCAGAAGGTGCGCGAAGCCGAGCGGGATACGATCTTCAACGAATACGCTCACCGCGAAAAGGAAGTGCTGAATGCCACGGTGAAGCGGATCGAGGGTCAGGACGTTATTTACGACCTGGGCAAGGCGGAAGCGCGCTGCCCACGGCGTGAGCAGTCGCGGCTGGAGCAGTTCTCGATTGGAGAGCGGGTGCGCGTGGTGCTGTTAAAGGTTGACCGCGCCGCCAAGGGACCGCAGGTGATCGTCTCGAGAGCCGCGCCGGAGCTGGTTTCGAATCTGTTTCAGTCGGAAGTACCTGAGATTTACGACAACACTGTGGTGATCAAGGCGATTGCACGCGAGGCCGGCGAACGCACCAAGATTGCCGTACAGAGCCGTGACAAAGACGTGGACCCGGTTGGCGCCTGCGTGGGCATGAAGGGCATGCGCGTTCAGTCCATCATTAGAGAGTTGCGCGGCGAGAAGATCGACATCATTGAATTCAGCGACGAGATCACCACCTTCGCCGAGAAGGCGCTGCAGCCTGCCAAGGTAAGCCGAGTTTCGATTTCGGATCTAACCGACAAGCAGCTCGAAGTGATTGTGGACGACACGCAGCTTTCGCTGGCGATCGGCAAGAAGGGTCAGAACGTGCGCCTTGCGGCGAAGCTACTGGGCTGGAAGATCGACATCAAGAGCGAAGAGGAAAAGCGGCAGGAAGTGGAGCAGCAGATGCAGGCTCTCTCCGGCGGCCCTTCGACACCGATCGAACAAGTTGCCGAACTGGGCGAGGGCATTATCCAGAAGCTGGTGGCTGCAGGCATCACGACTGTGGAAGGACTGGCGGATATGACCCCCGAACAACTGGAAGAGATTCCAGGAATCGGCGAGAAGACACTGGAAAAGATCAGCGTCGCGGTCCGCCACTACTTCGGCCATTTTGAAGAGGGCGAAGAAGGTCATGTGCCGGAATCGGCAGAGGGCGAATTGATCGATGCCGAGCATGCCGAAGCCGGGGCTGCGGAAGACGAAAGTGTCTCCGTGGAAGAGGCCGTTGGTAAATCCGGTGAGGCGGAAATCGAGAACGCGGCAGCAGTGGAAGCAGGCGCAGAGGCTGAGGCCGAAAACGCAGCAGAAGTTCTGGAAGAAATGGAAGGCGTGGAAGCGGCGGAACAAGACACGGAGACGCTGCCCGCCATTGAAGATGCAATCGAAAACGTAGCGGATGCCGATGAGGCTTGAGCTGGACGTGGACGAGAGAGCAAGCAGGATTGAGTAGGAGCAGGCGGCCAGAGGAGACGGCGCGTAAGATGCGCCGATCTCTTCAAGGCCAATCGGGCAAACAGGGGATTTCAAAGAGCAGCCAATGCCATGAGGTAGCTATGAGCGACTAAGGGCTTTGGGTAGCACAATCTGAAAAGAGGCGGATGAGTAAGGTTCGTATCAATGATCTCGCACGCGAGATGGAAGTCAAGAGCCGGCAAATTCTTGACATATTGGCGGAACTCGGCCTGGCTAACGGGAAGACCCATTCCAGTTCGCTGGAGGATTACGAGGCGGAGAAGGTTCGCGTGCATTTGGACCGCGGATCGCGCGGTCACGGGAGTCCTGCGTCCACTCGCGCCCCGCAGGGTATCACGCCGAAGATCGATCTCTCGCATGTATCCAAGCCCGGCGATGTAATGAAGGCCATTCTGGCCAACAAGCAGAAAGAGGAGGATGAGGCCCGGAAGAGTCATGCGCCGGCGCGTCCGCAAACACCTCCGCCCGCGATAGCTAAGCCGACGCCACCCGCCGCAGTGGTCGCGCCACCGCCGCCCAGCCGCCCGGAACCGCGCAAGATTGTTCCCCAACCGCGGAGTGCGCCGCCTATTGTTGCCGCACCTCCGGCGCCTCCGGCTATTGCCTCTCGCCCGCCAACCGGTCCGGTGGTGGCCAAGGCTCCTCCAGGGTCTGTTGCCGCATCACGGCCAGTGGTTGTGGTGGCGCCACCGGTAGCCGTGGTCGCGAAGCCGCCCGTCGCTCCCGCACCCCGCGAGGACCATCCTCGCACAGCCGAGCAGCCAATCATCGTTGCCAAGCCACCGGTCGTGACTGTTCCGCCGTCCGCACCTCCTGCAATTTCTGCGGATCAGCCAGTTGCTACCCCTGTCACACCAACTCCAGTGGCAGTTGCACCGACAGCACACGCCGCTACTGCGGTTGAGGCTGGTCCGACCGCCGTTACAGTCGCCGCTCCGACTACTAATGAAGCCCCCACCGCCGTACTGGAGAAGAGCACGCCAACCCTCACTGAAGAGCCGGAAGTCGCGGCACCTGCCGATTCGGCCACTGCCCCAGCCCCACGGGCTCAGGGTCATACGCATACCCCTTCGCCAACCGCTGCCCTGCCCGCGCGGCGCGTGGTGATGCCGCAAACCGGGCCCCGTCCGGTCTACAAGGCGCCTATTGTGGCTGCATCCGCTCCGGCGGCGGTAGGTACAGGCAACCAGGCGCCTGGAGCCGGCATTCAACGCGGCAAACCGATCTTTGATCGCCGGCCCTCCGGTGGACCAGGCAGCTATCCGCAACGCGCCTCCAGCGGACCCTCTTCGGCTTCTGGTCAATTCCCCGGCGGTCCCCGGCCCAAGCATCCCACACGCACCACTCCCGGCTATGCAGGTCCTGGCGGTCCCGGAGCCGGTGGCCCTGGAGCACGGCCTGGATTTGGTGCTCGTCCGGGTTTTGGCGGGCCACCCCGCCCGGGCGGCTTTGGCGGTCCACGCCCCGGACCTGGAGGCGCTCCACCGCCGACCGGCGAGGCTCCTCGTCCACAGCGTGCCCCATCAAAGGGTCGCGGCGGACGTCAGCAATACCCGAAGACCAAGGAAGGCCCAATGAAGGGGTTTGTGCCGCCGCCACGCTACAGCGGGGTGCAATACGGCAGCGAGCCTCTACCCATCACTCGCGAGATCACGGTGACTGAAGGCATCAGCGTTAAGGACCTGGCCGAGAAGTTGGATGTGCGCGCCAAGGACCTGATCGCCAGCCTTCTGATGAGCGGAATCTTCGTCACTGTGAACCAGTCTCTCGACGCGGAGATGGTGAAGGACGTAGCCGCCAAGTTCGGCGCGGCCGCAACCGTGATCAGTTACGAAGAGGAGATTGCAAACCAGGCCATCGAAGAAGTTCTCGAAGCCGACAATACGGAGGAACTCGAAGTTCCGCGTTCCCCTGTGGTCACCGTCATGGGCCACGTAGATCACGGCAAGACATCGCTGCTCGATGCGATCCGCAAGACCGATGTGGCAGCGGGCGAGGCTGGCGGCATTACGCAGCACATCGGTGCATACAAAGTTCGGTTCGCCAAGGAAGGCTCTCCGGCTTATGGCCGAGAGATTGTCTTCCTCGATACACCGGGCCATGAAGCCTTCACGCGCATGAGAGCTCGCGGTGCCAAGGTCACGGATATTGTGGTGATCGTGGTGGCCGCGGACGATGGCGTGATGCCTCAGACGCTTGAGGCCATCGACCACGCTAAGGCGGCGGGTGTGCCGATCATTGTGGCAGTGAACAAGATCGACAAACCTGAAGCGAATCCCGACCGAGTGAAGAAGCAGCTTGCCGATCGCGGCTTGATTCCGGAAGAGTGGGCAGGCGCAGGGCAGGAGGGGACCGTATTTGTCGAGGTATCCGCGAAGAAGGGGATCAAACTGGACGAGCTTCTGGAAATGATCTGCCTGGTCTCCGACATTCGCGCTCCCAAGGCAACACCGGGACGCAAGGCCGTTGGCTCGGTGATCGAAGCCAAGCTCGATCGCGGCCGCGGCGCGGTGGCTACAGTCCTAGTGCAGGACGGAACGCTACGCCTGAATGACAGCTACATCGTGGGCAACACTTTTGGTAAGGTCCGCGCCATGTTCGATGATCGCGGTCGTGCGTTGGAAGAAGCCGGTCCTTCGACTCCAGTGGAAGTGCTGGGGCTCGAATCCATGCCTGACTCGGGCGACACCTTCCTCGTGGTAGCCGATCGCGACAAGGCCAAAGGCATTGCGCAGTACCGCAAGATGAAGGAGCGCGAGGCGCAACTGGCCAAGAGTTCGCGCGTCTCGCTTGAAGGTCTGGCGGAACAGATTCGCACCGCCGGTGTGAAAGATCTGCCGCTGATCATCAAGGGTGACGTGACGGGTTCGGTGGAAGTGCTGGCCGACTCGCTAGTGAAGATGTCCACGGAAAAGGTGCGCATCAAGGTCATCCACTCGGGCGTGGGTTCCATCACGGAAAGCGACGTTCTGCTGGCCACGGCATCGAACACGATCATCATCGGCTTCAACGTCCGACCGGAACGTAAAGCCGCCGAACTGGCACAACAGGAAGGCATCGAGATTCGCCTGCACTCCATCATTTACGAGTTGCAAGACGAAATTCGGCTCGCCATGCTTGGTCTTCTGGATCCGACCTTCAAGGAAAACTATGCAGGCCGGGCCGAAGTGCTCAATATCTTCAGGATTCCAAAGGTGGGCACAATCGCCGGTTGCCGAGTGCAGGACGGCGTCATCCGCCGCGATGCGGAAGTGAAGGTAATGCGAGGAGACGAACAGGTCTTCAAGGGCAAGATCAATTCCTTGAAGCGCTTCAAGGACGATGCCCGCGAGGTAACCAACGGCATGGAATGCGGCATTGGCCTCTCCGGCTTCAGCGATCTCAAGGAAGGCGATATCATCGAAGCCTTCTCTACGGAGAAACTGGCCGCCGACCTGGGCGCTCTGACTACGGCCAAGGCATAAGTCAACCCAGCTGAATGAAGTAAGTCGGCCCGCTCCTCATCACGAGGTGCAGGCCGCTTTACTTTGCGTGGCTTCGTGCCAGAGAAGAATTGCCAACCGGCGATTGAGTGGTGGACAATTCACTGCAACTTCACGGAATCCCTCTGTGAAGGGAACGACCGTGGCGTTATTATTTCCGCTGTATCCACAAAGGCCCGCCAGAACCTGATCCCCATCAGTTTCCATAAAGGAGAAAGCATGTCCCCCGAAAAGCCACATCACCTCGAAAGCCCCGAACACAAGAAGACCCAGCCCACTCCTGTGCCAGCTCCCGTTTCCCAACCGACTCCCTCACCCACGCCCGCACCGACCTCAGCACCGGGCGCGGTAACCTATACGCTCCTCACTGAGCCCGACCAAGGCCTGCAGCCGATCTATACCCTGCTTTCTTCGGCAAAGAAATCCATCGACATGACGATGTACGAACTCTCCGACAATACCGTCGCCGGTCTGCTGACCAGCGCCGCAGCCAAGGGCATTACAGTCCGCGTCATCCTCGACCAGAACAATGAGAAGGCCAACAACACAACCGCATACAACACCCTTACGGCCGGAAAGGTCACCGTTCACTGGGCCAACCCGACCTATGCCTGTACCCACCAGAAGACTATCACTATCGACGCTGCCACTTCGGCCATCATGACGCTCAACCTGACGCCGCAAGACTACACAACGACACGCGATTTTGCCGTCATCACCAACGATCCTGCAGATGTGGCCGCGATCGAGACTACGTTCAACGCTGACTTCACGAATGCCACCATTACTCCTCCTACCGGAGATAACCTGGTCTGGAGTCCCACCAACTCACGCAGCGCGCTACTCGCGCTGATCAATGGAGCTACCAAATCGCTGCTCATTGCGCAAGAGGAGATGGACGACAGTGGCATTGAAGGTGCGCTGGAATCCGCACTGAAGCGCGGTGTGGTCCTCACGCTGGTCCAGGAGAATCTCAAGGGCGAATACTCCGCCGCGCTGAACACACTTAAGGCCGATGGCGCACAGATCGCCACCTACAGCTCCCGCACGGGCTACTACATCCACGCCAAAACCGTATTGGCGGATTATGGCACCCCACAAGCCAGCCTTTTTGTGGGCAGCGAGAACTTCTCCACAGATTCGTTGAACAAGAATCGCGAGCTCGGGTTGATCTTCAACGATCCAGGTTGCATGGCGGGAATCTACACCGCTGTTACCACCGATTACAACAACGGCACGAAGTTTTAACCTTCCTTCTACTACCAGCCCACGATCCCTACACAGTTGCGCACCCCTCGGCTACCTTCTCTGGAAGGGTTGTCGAAGGGGCGCGCACGGGCGATTTTCGGCTCCTCGTGTAAGAAACTCTCGTACACATTGACTACCTTAATCAAGAGAGCATCTTTAGCGATGGCGAGCGCAGAGAATCTGCAAGACGAGATGTACCGGGATGCGGTGTCTGCGCACGGCCCTGCGCTCGACCGTCTGGCGCGCGCCTACGAAGCGGATTCAGAAGATCGCCGGGACTTGCTGCAGGAGATTCATCTCGCCCTGTGGCGAAGCTTCAGGACTTTCAACGCGCGCTGTTCGATTCGTACCTGGGTCTATCGCGTGGCGCACAATGCTGCTGCTTCACACGTGGAGCGCAGCAGCAGACTGAAATCGAAGAGACTTGTGAGCCTCGAAGAGGTCGAGGAACAGGGAAGCATTGCGACGAAGGTCGATACCGGTGATTCGGTCGAGCGAATTCAGATTCTTGAGCAGTTATTCGCGCTGATTCAGCGCCTGAATCCGCTCGACAGGCAAGTGATCCTGCTTTATCTCGAAGGTCTGGATGCAGCCGCAATTGGCGAAGTTACCGGCATCTCTTCCGGCTACACAGCCACCAAGATTCACCGCATCAAGGCAATTCTCACCGATCGCTTTCGAGAGGGAGGAAACGATGACAAACGATAACTCTCCAGACGAATTGCGAAACCTGTGGCAAAGCCAGCAGCCGGAGTCTTTCACCATGCCGGTGGAAGAACTGCGCAAGGCCGCAAACAAGTTTGCGAGAAAGATCTTCTGGCGGAACATCCGGGAATATGTGGCAGCGGTCATCGTGACGATCTGGTACGGGTATTACATCTACAAATTCGACAGCACGCTGGTGCGCATCGGATCGGGACTCGTGGTTGCAGCCGCAATTTGGATATCCTGGCGGATCTACAAGAAGGGCCGCCCCAGGAAGATGCCGGAGGAGATCGACGCACAAAGCTGTATCGATTTCCGCCGCTCGGAACTCAAACGCCAATACGATCTCCTGTCCACGATCTGGACTTGGTATCTGCTTCCATTCACTCCCGGGTTGATTTTGTTCCTGATTGGACTGTTGCGGATAGCCCTGGCCAGAGCTGGTGCCCGCATGCACTATCACGAGATCGCGACTGATTATTGCGTGGCCTTTGCTGTCTGTGCCGGAACCTTTATCGTTCTGGGAATGGTGAACCACTGGGCGGCAAAGAAACTGAAGCGGCAGATCGACCAGCTCGATGCTCTCAAGCTGCCTCCGAGCTAACCCATTTCTGCAATGATTCACAGTCCCAGTAACTCGCGTAAGCCGCGCAGCGATGAGTTAAGCAACCTTTGGCCATCCGGCCAGAAAGCGAAGATTTGCCATGCAGAAGATTCACGAGTTATCCATTTGTCCATTTGCGTCACCCGTCAGAATGTTCCTTCAGTCATTTTTGTGGCTGGCCCTCGTGGTCTTGATAAGCACATTCATCCTCGCACCGAGTCGCGCGCAAGAGAGACCCGGGGTTGTGGGAGATTATGCCGGTGTCCTGGGTGGCGTACTTCACGTAAAACTCCACATCAAGATCGATGCAGCCGGAGCGATCACCGGGACGCTCGACAGCACCGATCAGGGCGCATTAGGAATCCCGTGCACCGATTTCAAGCTTGACGGTCAAGCGCTCACCTTCAGCGTTCCCGCGGTTCACGGCACATGGAAGGGTACCGTCACCGCTGATGGCCTTCCAGGCACATGGGATCAGGGAGCGCCGCAATCTCTCAACTTCGTCCGTGACACATTCGTGCCTGCCGAGAAACCATCGCCTGTCGATGGCATCTGGCTGGGCACTCTGCAAGCCGGCCCGCAGTCACTCCGTATCCAGATTCATGTTAAGAGTGACAGCACAGGTCACCAACTCTGTTCACTTGACAGCCTTGATCAGGGCGCCATGGGCCTGCAATGCGATAAGGTAATCTTCAACGCCCCCAACTTCTCATTCGAAGTCCCGGTTGTCCAGGGTACCTTTAGCGGAAAGCTCTCAGGAGACTCGACCGCTCTCAACGGCACATGGAGCCAGGGAAGCCCGATGCCTTTGAACTTGATCCGCAAACTCGCAGCCCTTACCGCGGCGTCCGTACCTCCGCCAACGTACGATCCTGCAATGCCGCCTGTCTCCCTCGCAGATCTCCAGTCTGTTCTCGACAAGGATCTTGCCGAGGCGCTTAAGGGTGGCCAGCTCGCTCCCTCGACCGGCGCTGGAATCTCCATTGCGGTTGTCGATCACGGAGTTCGCCGCGTATTCAGCTACGGTGCAGCAAAGACTGACTCAATCTTTGAAATTGGTTCCATTACCAAGACCTTCACCGGCCTGATTCTTTCTCAGTTAGTCGAGCAGGGTAAGGTCAAGTTCGATGAGCCGGTGCGTGAGTTATTGCCGCCCGGAACGGTGGCCAAGCCGGCCGGCGACGAAATCACTTTGCTGGATTTGGCTACGCAGCACTCCGGGCTTCCACGCTTGCCAGATAACTTCAAACCTGCCGACCCAGGGAACCCCTACGCGGATTATGCCGCTGCGAATCTCTACGCCTACCTTGCGAAGCGAACGGTCGCCAAGCCGGCCAAGACAGGATTTGTTTACAGCAATCTTGGCTTCGGCTTGTTGGGACAAGCGCTCGCTGTGCGTTCCGGCCTCACCTACCCTGCTCTCTTGAAAGATGAGGTTACCGATCCGCTGGGCCTTAGAGACACAACAATTTCTCTCACACCCGAACAACGGGCGCGCTTTATTTCTGGCCACGACGGCAAACATCAGCCGGCACACGCATGGGATCTGAACGCCTTGGCCGGCGCAGGGGCGATCCGCTCGACCGTATCCGACATGCTTACTTACCTCGAAGCCAACCTGCATCCTGAGTCTCTCAATCCCACGAGCAATTCCGCTGCCGCACACACCTTGGCATCTGCTCTGACACAGCAACACGAACTGCGCGCTGATGCGGGCCCCGGGACGCGTATCGCTCTCGCATGGCTGTTTGAAAGTGAATCCGGAAATTACTGGCACAATGGCGCGACCGGCGGTTATAGCTCCTACGCCTTCTTCAATCCCAAAGGCGACTATGCTGCCGTAGTGTTGCTGAACACTTCAATCACCAACACTGGCAGCTTCGCCGACCGCGTTGGCCGACACATCAGCCAGAGACTTATAGGGAAAGCGGCCATTTCGCTCGCCAACTAACGCGCTTCGCCTTCGACTAACGGTGAAGAAGGCCTTCGCCCAGCTCCCCTCACCCCCGTGGGTTTGGAACCAGTCCGCGGAGCTAGGGAGTTTCAGATTCGCATACGCGTCGAGACCGGAACCTGTCGAATTCCCCTTAAAAGGCCTCTAGATTCATTCCCCAAATTTGCGCCAGAATTGTCATGATTTTCACGCTGTGTGTCTATTTTGAGATGGATTGCCTTGGTAAGTTGTTGAAAAAATGTTCCAAGAAAAGAGTTTTTGACAATTGTACCTTTTTAAGGTTATTCTGGTGAAGGTCACATTCGACCGTTGGAGGATTTATATGCGCCGTATTATCGTAGCTAGCCTTCTGCTCTCCCCCACGCTATTTACTGCATCGGCAGTCGCAAGCCAGCCCGCGACCGACGACGCTGCCGCCACCATCAAGACTACCCGGGTCAGCACCGGGGTGGTTGCTCCTCAGATCCTCAAGTCCGCCAGCCTCAATATTCCCACCGATGCCTTCGATGCCATGCTTCCCCCGGATGCCGAAGTCGGACTGAAAGTGAACATTGACGAGCAGGGCAACGCTCGAGATATCCAGGTGATCAAGCCCATGACCGCCGATCTGGATGCTCGTGTGGTTAGCGCAGTCAGCAAGCTCCGTTTCACACCTGCCAAGCTCGACAACCAGGCGATTCCCCTTTCCATCGACTTGAACGTAGTGGTCAAGCACTAAGACTCTCCGCAGCATCGAGCTGCAATCCCCTGTAAACATCGATCCCTCATTCTGGCGGCTTTGCCCCCAGGTGAGGGATCCTTCATTTTTACGAAGGAGTGGGACCGCTCTTCTGAGGTTCCGGCTAGGTCGTGCTTTTGATCTCTCTGGCAACCTCGCGGCACCACAACGGCGTCCTAGTGGGGATACACGATACCGAGGAGGAATCACAATGGCTTCAAATCTCAAAGGCAAGAGAATCGCAATATTGGCTACTGATGGATTCGAGCAGGCAGAATTGCTCGAGCCTCGCAAGGCCCTGGACGAGGCAGGTGCAAAGACAGAGGTGATTGCACCCAGGAGCGGAAAGATCAGAGGGTGGGACATCAAGGACTGGGGTGAGGAAGTGAAAGTAGATACGACGCTGGAGAATGTGAATCCTCATGATTACGATGGACTGATTTTGCCCGGCGGTGTGATCAACCCTGACCATCTGCGCATGGATGCGAGTGCAGTGAACTTTGTGCACCAGTTTGTTTCAACGGGCAAGACAGTGGCCGCAATCTGCCATGGACCGTGGACGCTGATTGAGACTGGGACGTTGAGGGGCAAGACGGTGACTTCGTGGCCATCCTTGAAGACGGATTTGAAGAATGCGGGGGCCAATTGGGTTGACGATGAGGTTGTTGTCGACGGCCAGTTCGTGACCAGCCGCAAGCCGGATGACATTCCCGCTTTCAACAAAGCGGTCATCGAGTCTGTTGCGCGCGGTCCTCAACGCGCAGCGGCTTAGATTCGAATGTCTAGAGAGGATACCGCTCCAGTTGAATGCAATGCCAAGCCACAGTACGGCTGAGGGCCACTGCGTCGGCTGGAGTGAAACGCCCCAGCCTGCGCAGAATCGCGAGCTGAGTACGCAGAAGATCGCCTTCCGCGCAGGCTGCCAACACACGGCGAGCTGCCTGTTCAGCCAGACTCATGGTTTCATCGGCCAGCAATGCCGACATGGCGGCAGTTACTTTTACTGCGTCAGACTGGGTCACTGTCCCGGACGCGAGCTTGCGGGCTCTCAACAGCGCCGACTCAAACGCGTAGACCTGCATGATGATGTCGGCCAAGTCCGCCATCACTTCCTGTTGATCCTGAAGGGCGTTCATGAAGCGCTGACTTGCGACGCCGGCAGCAAACAGCGCGATTTTCTTTACGGATGCGAGTATCTCGGACTCACGCGCCAGCGGTTCATCGCCGTCAGAGCCGGAATCGAAAGACGGCGGTTGGGTGACTTCATCCATCAGCTTCTTGATTGCGCCGAGGAGCGGAAGCTGACCGCTGAGCGCCCGCTTCATCAGCCAACCGGTGATAATCAGCCGGTTGATTTCGTTGGTGCCCTCGAAGATCTCATTGATGCGGGCGTCGCGATAGAAGCGCTCGGCCGGATACTCCTCGACGTAGCCGTATCCGCCCATCGTTGCTACCAATTCGTCGGCAACCAGGCTCAGCATTTCAGAGCCATAGACCTTGAGGATAGAGCACTCGACGGCGTACTCCTCGATGCGGCGTTGCGTCTCGCGTTGGTTGTGCGCGGTCTCGGATGTCAATTGAGCCAGAGATGCATCGATCATGCCGACGGTGCGGTAGGCCATACTTTCGGCGGCGTATAGACGGGTGGCCGAAGCGGAAATCTTGCGCTGGATTAGGCCGAACTCGGCGATGGGCTTGCCGAAGGCGACGCGCTCTTTGGCGTAACGAATCATGTGGGCCAATGCATGGCGAGCCCCGCCAACGCAGGCCACACCTAGCTTGAATCGACCAACGTTGAGTACGTTGAACGCGATGTGATGGCCTTTGCCGGCTTCGCCCAGCAAGTTTTCAACCGGCACTTTGCAGTCCTGAAGGACCAGAGGACAGGTAGATGAGCCGCGAATGCCGAGCTTGTGTTCCTCTGCGCCGACGGTGAGGCCGGGCGAGTCACGTTCAATGAGGAAGGCAGAGAATTTCTCGCCGTCGATTTTGGCGAAGACGGTATAGAGGCTGGCGATGCCGCAGTTGGTGATCCACATCTTCTCGCCGTTGAGGATGTAGTGGGCGCCGTCTGCCGAAAGCGTGGCGCGGGTGCGGACGTTCATGGCGTCGGAGCCGGAACTGGCTTCAGAGAGACCGTAGGAACCGATCCACTCGGCTGTGGCGAGCTTGGGAAGATAGCGCTGCTTCTGCTCTTCAGTGCCGTACCAGACCAGGGGCAGAGTGGCGATTCCAGTGTGAGCGCCAAAGGCGGTGGAGACGCTGGCGAGGACAGAGAGACGATCGGTAACCAGCGTCGAGGTGATCTTGTCCATCCCCACACCACCGTATTCATCGGGGATATCGACGGAGGTGAACCCCAGTGCAGCGGCCTTCTGAAGCAGCGGCTTCAGAACGCCGGGCTCCTTGGCCTCGATGGCCTCGGTTAGGGGGAGAATCTCGTCGCGGGCAAATTGCGCAGCGGTCGCGGCGATCTGGCGCTGCTCCTCGTTGAGATCTTCGGGGGTAAAAACTTCGGCGGGGGTGCGGGTCTCAATGAGAAAACTGCCACCCGCAGCGGGGATTACGGGAGAGACGGTAGAAGTAGACATAAAAGGGCCAACCTCCTTCGGCAAGGACACATTACGCCAGAGGTTGACCGGACTGCAACCCTATGGGAGCCACCCGTTCCCGTCAGCCGCCATCGCATACAATGAAGAATATCTCGATCGGGGAGGCTCGCCTCTGTTCACCGCGCTTGTGACCAGCCTGAAACCCGCCGCCAGCATTCTCCGCATGTTCCCAATGCGGCTGGCCGAGTATCTGGCATTTGCACCGCAAAACGGGTTTCGCCAGTATCTGAAGGCGATGCAGCAAACCGACCAGACCTTCAAGGGCCTCTACCACTGGAATCCATTCGACGCGGCACTGCTGCTGCCATACTTCGCGGTAATGATTTTGCTTGCCCTGTATGGCGTACATCGCTACACGATGGTTTACCTCTATTACAAATACCGCAAGAATTACAAGCCGGGCGCGCCGCTTCATTTTGATGAGTTGCCGCGCGTAACCGTCCAGCTTCCCATCTTCAATGAGCAGTTCGTGATTGACCGGCTGGTTGAAGCCGTTTGCGCAATGGAGTACCCCCGCGAGAAGCTCCAGATTCAGGTGCTGGACGACTCGACCGATGAGACGCAGCAGGTGGCTGCGGCCATTGTGGATCGCTATGCGGCGCTGGGCCATCCGATTGTTTACATTCATCGGACCAATCGCTATGGGTACAAGGCGGGAGCGTTGGATGCGGGACTCAAAGTGGCGAAGGGCGAATTTGTGGCTATCTTCGACGCGGACTTCGTGCCGCCTGCGGATTGGCTGATGAAAGTGATTCACCACTTTGCTGAGCCGGAAATTGGCATGGTTCAGACCCGCTGGACGCACCTGAACCGCGATTACAGCATGTTGACGCAGATAGAGGCCATTTTGCTGGATGGCCATTTTGTACTTGAGCATGGTGCTCGCGTTCGTTCCGGCGATTTTTTCAACTTCAACGGCACAGCCGGCATGTGGCGAATCAAAGCCATCTCCGATGGCGGCGGCTGGCAGCACGATACGCTCACCGAAGACACTGACCTGAGTTATCGCTCGCAGCTGGCCGGATGGAGGTTCAAGTACCTGCCAGACGTGGAATGTCCTTCCGAGCTGCCCATCGAGATGACCGCCTTCAAGACGCAGCAGGCGCGGTGGGCCAAAGGGCTGATTCAAACCAGCATTAAAGTGCTGCCCATGATGTTCAAGTCGGATGTGCCGCGACGCATCAAGGTGGAAGCCGTATATCACCTCACGGCCAACCTCAGCTATCCGCTCATGGTAATCATGTCGGCGCTGCTGCTTCCCGCCATGATCTGCCGCTTTTACCAGGGCTGGTTCCAGATGCTACTGATCGATTTTCCGCTCTTCACCGCCTCCAGTTTTTCCATCGCGGTGTTTTACGTGATCAGCCAGCGCGAGCTTTTTCCCAAGACGTGGCTGAAGACATTCCTCTATCTGCCGTTCCTGATGGCCCTGGGAATCGGGTTGACGGTGACCAATACCAAGGCGGTGATGGAGGCGCTTTTCGGTATGAAAAGCGCGTTTGTGCGCACGCCGAAATATCGCGTGGCCAAGAAGGGCGAGAAGTCGCAGGCCGCAAAATACCGCAAGCGGCTGGTGCTTGCGCCGTGGATCGAGCTGATTTTAGGCGCTTACTTCCTGCTGGCGATTCTCTACACTTTTTCGAATCATAACTACTTCACGGCACCGTTTCTGATTCTGTTTGTGGTGGGCTATTGGTATACAGGGCTGATGAGCCTGCTGCAGGGACGGTTTGAACGCTGGCGCAACCCCGACGCGAACACCGACGAGTCGAGCCCGAAGCCCTATCCAGTGGGTGTGTGAACGTGCGGTTACGCGAAGAAGTCGGCAGACATGTTTAAGCTGACCGCGCTGACTCGGCTGATTTACATTCGGCCCTTGCCTGCTCCGCTACAATAGATATAGCGCCTGCCGCGCCGGAGGCTCGAATCCCGGCCTGCCAGGCGCATCAAAGCATATGCTAACGAAAAATCTGCCAGAAGCCCTTACCTTCGATGATGTTTTGCTTGTGCCTGCTTACAGCGATGTTGTGCCAGTACAGGTGAGCACACAGACTCAGCTGACCCGCGACATCACACTGAACACGCCGCTGATCTCATCCGCTATGGACACGGTGACCGAGTCGCGCATGGCCATTGCGATGGCGCAGCAGGGCGGCATCGGGATTGTGCACCGCAATCTGACGATCTCCGACCAAGCGGGCGAAATCGATAAGGTGAAGCGGTCAGAAAGCGGCATGATTGTGGACCCGGTGACCATTGGGCCGGATCAGATGATCGGCGATGCCCTTGAAGTGATGCGGCGCTACAAAATTTCCGGCGTACCTGTTACGCAAGGCAAAAGGCTGGTTGGAATTCTCACCAACCGTGACCTGCGTTTTGAAACGCGCACTGACATTCCCATTGGCGAGGTGATGACCAGCAAGAACCTCATCACAGTTCCCGTAGGCACCACTCTGGAAGAAGCCGAGCTGATTTTACACGAGCATCGCGTGGAGAAGCTGCTGGTGGTCAACGATCAGTACGAGCTGAAGGGCTTGATCACAGTCAAGGACATCCAGAAGAAATTGAAGTACCCCATGGCCAGCAAGGACGACCAGGGGCGTCTGCGAGTGGGCGGAGCGATCGGGGCGACGGGCGATTATATGGAGCGCGCCGCCGAATTGATTCGCGCCCGCGTGGATGTGCTGGCTATTGACTCGGCGCACGGACACTCGTCGCGGGTGCTGGACGCTGTGCGCGAAGTGAAGAAGCGCTTTCCAGCAGTGGGATTGCTGGCCGGAAACGTGGCTACCTATGAAGGCGCACTGGCGCTGATTGAGGCAGGAGCAGATGCGGTGAAGGTGGGCATCGGGCCCGGATCCATCTGCACCACACGCATGGTGACGGGCGCGGGAATGCCGCAGATTACCGCCATTGCCGAGGCTGGACGCGCGGGCCGCGAGCATGGCATCCCGGTGATTGCAGATGGTGGTATCAAGTATTCCGGCGAGGTAACGAAGGCCATCGCCGCAGGCGCCAGCTCGGTGATGATTGGCTCTCTGTTTGCAGGCGTGGACGAGAGCCCCGGCGAGACGATTCTCTACCAGGGACGCAGCTTCAAGAGCTATCGCGGCATGGGTTCACTGACCGCCATGAGCCAGGGTTCCGGGGAGCGCTATTTCCAAAGCACTGCCGATCTGGCCACCGCGGAGATGGGCACCGAAGGTGTAGTACAGCGCGAGCGAGCCAGCCAGAACCGGCTAGCCAAGTTTGTCCCCGAGGGCATTGAAGGCCGCGTGCCCTACCGAGGGCCGCTTGAGGCCATGGTCTTTCAGCTTGTGGGCGGCCTGAGATCCGGGATGGGCTACGTGGGGTGCGGGACGATTCAGGAATTGCAGGAAAAGGCGGAATTTGTGCGCATCTCAGGAGCCGGCCTGCGCGAGAGTCACGTTCACGACGTGATCATCACCCGAGAGGCGCCCAACTACCATGTGGAGTAGCCGTCGCGACCTAGAGTTCTGGATCCGCGTGTGGTTTCCAGTATTTCTGGGAATATGCATCATCGCGATCGAGTCGCAGGAGTTCATGGGAGCGGATCACACCAGCGGTCCTTTCCGTTGGCTGTTCCAGGCAATCTTTGGAAGCGTCGGTGACACTAGTTGGGATGTGATCCATCATTACATTCGCAAGTCAGGCCACTTTTTCTTCTATGGGTTCATGGGGCTAGCGTGGCTGCGGGCCTGGTGGTTTACGCTTCCACAATCCCACTTTCTTCCGGACGCGCTTCTTGGTCTGCTGGGTACAGCTTTGGTGGCCAGTTGCGATGAATGGCACCAGTCGTATCTTCCCAATCGCACTGGAACCCCGTGGGACGTGCTTCTCGACTGCAGCGGGGCGATTGTTCTGCAAATAGTCGTCTACGCCTTCATGCGGACTTTCAGGCCGAAGAGGCTGGCCAGAGCCGCTTAGGCTGCAGAGAATGGATAGACGCACAAAGGACCAACGGGCGTATCCCACGAGGGGATGCGCCCGTTGGTCCTTTGAAGCAGCAAGGGAACGCTTGGCTCTACGCGGCCTCTTCGCCGCCCTTTTCTTCGTCCTTCTTGCTTTCTTCCAATTGCTTTTCCAGATCGGCGCGCTTCTTGGCTTTGACCGCATCGCGCTTCTGGCGCTTGGCGTCCAACTGCTTTTCGGCGCCCAAGAGTTCGATGAAGGCCTTTTCGGCACCATCGCCTTTCTGGAATCCAGTGCGAACGATGCGCAAGTAGCCGCCTTGGCGGTCGCCGTAGCGCGGAGCCACAGTTTCAAACAGCCGCTCAACGGCCTGGTCGGTCATAAGAAAGCTTAGGGCCAGGCGGCGCGAAGCGAGATCGCCCTTCTTGCCCAGGGTGATCATCTTTTCCACGTGGGGACGGACAGCCTTGGCCTTGGCCACGGTGGTCTCTACGCGGTCTTCCACGATAACGGACGTGACCAGATTGCGCAGCAGCGCGCGGCGGTGACTGGTGTTGCGTCCGAGCTTGAATCCTGCATTGCGATGGCGCATGACGAAACTCTCTTTCGAACCACCTGCGGTGGGGCAGGCGGAAAATAGCTTTTTGTTTCATCCCATCCTTGGTGCGAAAGCATTTGAGCCCCAAGGATGGGGTACCCGGATTTGTGTACTGCCCGAGATGAACTTCGTTAGAAGTTCTCGGTCTCGGTGGGCAATTGCATGTCGACCGAATCCAAAGGCTCGTCTTCGTCGTCGTAGTGGCTGTAGCTTGCGGCCAGTGCGGCGGCGGGCGGGATGCTGGTGGGTCCGGGGACTGCATTACCGTTTTCGTCGATCTTCATGCCCAGTGAGAGGCCCATCTGCGCGAGGATTTCCTTGATCTCGTTCAGGCTCTTGCGGCCGAAGTTCTTGGTCTTGAGCATCTCAGCTTCAGTCTTCTGGACGAGTTCGCCGATGGACTGAATGTTGGCGTTCTTGAGGCAGTTGTAGCTGCGAACCGACAGCTCCAGCTCTTCAACCGAGCGATTGAGGTTGTCGTTGCGGAGCAGAACGCGGCCTTCTTCGCCGCGTGCTTCGGCTTCGATTTCCTCCTCGAAGTTGATGAAGATGTTCATGTGGTCCTTGAGCAGCTTGGCGGCCAGGCCGACAGCGTCGGCGGGTAGAACAGCTCCGTTGGTCCACACTTCGAGAGTGAGCTTGTCGTAGTCGGTGATCTGTCCCAGACGAGCGGCTTCAACCACGTAGTTGACGCGGCGGACGGGCGAATGAACGGAGTCGACGGGAATGAAGCCCAGGCCCAGGTCGGCATCGAAGTTCTTGTCGGCGGAGATGTATCCGCGACCACGCTTGAGGCGCATTTCCATGTCGAGCTTGCCGCCTTCAGAGACTGTGGCCAGATAGACGTTCTTGTCGAGCACTTCCACGTCGCCGTCGGCTTCTATCATGCCGGAGGTGACCACACCCGGCTGGTCGGCGCGCAGATAGAGGGCCTTGGGGCCGTCGCCCGAAAGCTTGAAGGGAACCTGCTTGAGGTTCAGGATGATGTCGGTGGCATCTTCGACGACGCCGGTGATGGACTGGAACTCGTGCAGCACGCCTTCGATGCGAATCGCGGTGACCGCGGCGCCCTCGATGGAGCTGAGCAGGGTACGGCGCAGGGCGTTGCCGATGGTGGTGCCGAAGCCGCGCTCAAACGGCTGTGCGCTGAACTTGCCAAATGTGTCGGTAAGCGTCTCGGCATCGACTGCCAGGCGCTTCGGTTTCTGGAATCCTCTCCAAAGCATATCGTGGTCTCATTTCCCGCGCGGCAAGTACGTCGCGATGCATTTTGCGGCGGCCGCGCAAGTTCTCCTTCGGTTGAATTTCAGATGACAGGTGGCAAATTGCAGATGACAGTCAAAAACCCGGAGGTACCGACTGTCATCTGTAACCTGAAATCTGTAATCTGTCTTACTACTTGCTGTACAGTTCGACGATCAGCTGCTCGTTGATGGGCAAGTTCACGTCTTTGCGTTTCGGCAGCGACAGCACACGGCCGGAAAGGTTCTCGAAGCTTACTTCGAGCCATGTTGGAACCGGGTTCTGCGCGGCGTACTGCGCGCCCTGCTCCACGATCAAAAGCTTCTTTGCGTTCTCGCGGATGGCGATTTCGTCGCCCACCTGCACCTGATAGGAAGGAATGTTGACCTTGCGTCCGTTGACGGTGACATGACCGTGGCGCACGACCTGGCGAGCCTGACGGCGAGAGATGGCAAAGCCGAGACGGAAGGCAACGTTGTCCAGACGGCGCTCCAGCTGCTGAATGAGCAACTCGCCGGTAACGCCGGTGGCGCGGTTGGCCTTTTCGTAGTACTCACGGAACTGGCCTTCCAGGGTGAAGTACATGCGCTTGGCCTTCTGCTTTTCATGCAGTTGGAGGCCGTAGCCGACGATCTTGGCCTTGCGGTCCTTGCCGTGCTGGCCGGGCGCGAAGTTGCGCTTTTCCAGCGGGCAGCGATCAGAGGTGCATTTGGTGCCCTTCAAAAAGAGCTTGGTGCCTTCGCGACGGCAAAGGCGGCATACTGCTCCGGTATAACGAGCCATTTTTTCTCCTGACTTCGGATGACGGCCGGTTTACACGCTGTGCGCTTCATCCCGGCCCATTGTTCTTAGTTCGTGGTTCAGAGTTCGTAGTTCACATTTTGTTCGGCCGAAGGCCGCGCTGTGAACTAAGAACTGCGAACTGCTTCTTAGACTCTGCGACGCTTCGGCGGACGGCAGCCGTTATGCGGCACGGGCGTCACATCGCGAATAGAGCGGACTTCCACGCCGGCCGCAGCCAGTGCGCGGATGGCAGACTCGCGGCCCGAACCCGGACCGGCGACCCGAACATCGACCGCGCGCAGACCGTGATCGCGTGCCAAGCTGGCGGCGTTTGAAGCTGCCTGCTGTGCCGCGAAGGGCGTCCCCTTGCGCGAACCACGGAATCCCAGTGAACCCGAGCTCTTCCAGCTCAACGTGTTGCCCACCGGGTCGGTGATGGTGACGATGGTGTTGTTGAACGAGGCCTGAATGTGCGCAATGCCGAATGGCACATTCTTGCGTTCGCGCTTCTTGAACTTCTTGTTCTTGGCGGCCTTGCCGGCTGCCGGCTTGCCTGCTCCGGATTTTTGTTCTGGTTTCGCCATTTAGGTTTTACCCGTCGCTTTCTTCTTGCCTGCAACTGTGCCCTTGCGCGGGCCTTTGCGAGTGCGGGCGTTGGTGTGCGTACGCTGTCCACGAACCGGCAACGAACGCCGATGCCGCGTGCCGCGATAGCTCTGGATGTCGATGAGACGCTTGATGTGCATTGAGACGTCCTTGCGCAGATCGCCTTCAACGTTTCCTTCGTCTTCGATCACCTGACGGATGCGGTTAACCTCGTCCTCGCCCAGGTCCTGGATTTTCTTGAAGGGATCGACATTCGCCTTCTCCAGAATCTTTGCGGCGCGGGGATCCCCGATGCCAAAGATGTATGTGAGCGCGATCCGTGCCTGCTTGTTGCGGGGCAGATCGACGCCAGCAATACGTGCCATTCTGATTCCTTTTTACAGCGGTTGTGTGCCTCCGGCCTCAGCCGGTTCGCACGGGTTATACGGAATGTCTCCAGAGGTTCATCGCAAGCCTTGATTCCAGCTAACTAGCCTCGTTGCGTGGAGGGTTCCGCGTGGTGCCAAGCTCGCTCTAGCCCTGGCGCTGCTTGTGCTTTGCGTTCTCGCAGATCACCCTGACCACTCCTTTGCGGGTGATGACCTTGCACTTTACGCAAATCTTCTTTACCGATGCACGAACCTTCATTTGTTGCTGCCCTTCTCCGCGCATCCAAATAAGGCGCGGGGTATCAAGAAAAATCTACTTGTAGCGGTACACGATGCGTCCGCGATTCAGGTCGTAGGGACTTAGCTCTACAGCCACGCGGTCGCCGGGCAGAATGCGAATGAAGTTCTTGCGCATCCTTCCGGAAACATGGGTCAACACCTCGTGATTATTCTCGAGTTTGACCTTGAACATGGCGTTGGGCAGCGTCTCGGTGACCACCGCCATTACCTCAATCGCATCTTCCTTCGACAAACCGTGTCCCAGTTCCGCCGCTGCGTTTTGCGCAAGCGGCCTGTTATACCGAGCGTGCTACTCGGTTAAGACTCTCGCTCCGGTAGCCGTCACCGCTACCGTGTGCTCAAAATGAGCGCTCATGCTTCCATCTCTGGCAACTGCCGTCCATCCGTCGCCTAATACCTGGACATCCGCCTTGCCGGCGTTCACCATCGGCTCAATGGCGATGACCATGCCCGCCTTCAATTTCATGCCCCGGCCTGGTTCGCCAAAGTTCGGCACCTGCGGATCTTCGTGCATGTGAGCGCCGATGCCGTGGCCCACAAAATCCCGCACCACTGAGAATCCTTCGGCCTCGACCACGCCCTGCACCGCAGCACCTACATCGCCCAGGGTCGCCCCTGGACGAACCGCCGCAATACCCGCGTGGAGCGACTTCTCCGTTACGGCAAGCAGGCGTGCCGTGTCCGGATCGATCTTTTCGCCCACCGGCACTGTGATGGCCGCATCGCCGAAATACCCGTCCACAACGGCACCAAAGTCAACCGAGACGATGTCCCCTTCTTTCAGGACTCGCTTCGACGACGGAATACCGTGCACCACCTCACTATTGACCGAGGTACAAAGCACACAGGGAAATCCGTGGTAGCCCTTGAATGCGGCCTTGACGCCCAGTTCAGTCAGCCGCGCTTCCGCAGCCTTCTCCAGATCGAGGGTGGTAGCGCCCGGCTTAACGTGGCTGCGCACCAACTCGAGCACCTCGCGGACCACTCGGCCCGCGCGGCGCATCTTTTCGATCTCCTGGGAAGACTTAACGATCACAGCCAACTAGCTCACTCAACCTTCCAGCGTGTACACGCGCACAAACCCGCCGCTCGGCTACGCTATTTGCGTAACCGCTCAACGGCGGCAACGATTCCGGAAGCAATCAACCCGATTGCCCGGTCTCCATCCACTTCCGCAAAACGTCCAAGGCCCCGGTAGTGCTCGACAACCGGAGCGGTCATAGCTTCATAAGCGCGCATGCGCTCCTTGAAGACCTCTTCCGTGTCGTCAGCTCGCTGGACCAGTGCCGCACCTTCAATGTCGCAAAATCCATCCCTTTTGGGCGGATTTGAGTAGACGTTGTAGATGGTCTGGCAGACAGGACAACTTCTGCGCCCGGTAATCCGGCGCAATAATTGATTATAGTCCACGTGGATGCTGACGGCAATCACCGGCAGTGCATCGGGCTGTCCGGCCAGGCGGCCATCCAGCCAACCCGCTTGCGGCAGCGTCCGCGGAAACCCATCGAGGATATACCCATTGGCGGTATCGGGCTGTTGGAGCCTGACCGCGACCATCTCATTGACCAGAGAATCGGGTACCAGTTCCCCGCGTCCCATGATTTCTTTGGCAGTACGGCCCAATTGAGTACCCTGGGCCACATTGGCGCGCAATAGGTCACCAGTGGAAATCTGTGGAATTCCCCACAGCTTTACCAGTTCCTTGGCCTGGGTTCCTTTACCCGAGCCTGGCGCGCCCATCAAAAGAATTGGGCCGGGAAAGGTCTTTCGACCTATTTCCCGGCCATGTTCGGTATCCGTCACAGATGAAGCCATTACCAGGTTTTCCTTCCGCGAATGCGACCGGAGCGCGGGGAAAAGCCGTCATAATGCCGCATGATCAGCTGCGATTCGATCTGGTTGACCGTATCCATGGCCACACCCACCACGATGAGAAGTGAAGTGCCGCCAAAGTAGAAACTGACCCCCATACCATGCGTTGTCCAAGCGGGCAGACTCTCAAAGAATCGGCCGACCAGGAAGAGATGATCCAGCCGGATGCCTGTGAGGAGGAAGGTTGGCACCAGCGAGATGATAATCAGGTAGATCGCGCCCACCAGCGTAATGCGGGTAAGGATGTCGTTAATGAAATCTGAGGTGCGCTTGCCGGGCCGGATGCCGGGGATGAACGATCCGGATTTGCGGAAGTTGTCGGCAATGTCGTCTGGCTTCATCACGATAGAGATGTAGAAGTAGGCGAAGAAGATAATGCCCAGCATGTAGAGCGCTTCGTACCACGGCTCACCGGGCGCGATGGCGCGAAAGATAGGCTGGAGGAAGCGGCTATTCTGCGCCCATTCGGTCTGGCTCAAGAGCATGGGGGCCGAGAGGATGGAACTGGCGAAGATGACCGGCATCACGCCGCCGGAATTGACCTTGAGGGGCAGATGGCTGGACTGGCCACCCATCATGCGCCGGCCGACAATGCGACGCGCGCTCTGAATGGGAATGCGGCGCTCGCTGCGCTCGACAAAAACGATGAATGCTACCACTGCGATCATCCCGGCCAGCAGAAGCAGGACCGCGATCATGGTGAAGGAACCCCAGGCGTCGGTTTGAATCTTCTGTACCAATTCCGCCACGCCGCGGGGCAGGCCGGCGACGATGCCTGCAAAGATCAGCAGGCTCATGCCGTTGCCAATACCACGATCGGTAATCTGCTCTCCCAACCACATGATGAAGGCCGTGCCGGTGGTAAGTGTGAGGATGGTCATCAGGTTAAAGCCGATGCCGGGGTTGAGCACCAAACCGGGCTGTCGGGTAAGGATGGCCGCTATGCCGATAGACTGGAGAGCTCCCAGGACCACGGTCATGTAACGAGTCCACTGGGTGATCTTGCGACGGCCCAACTCCCCTTCCTTCTGGATGCGCGCCAATGGCTCATAGACCACGGTGAGCAGCTGGAAGATGATGGAGGCCGTGATATAGGGCATGATGCCCAAGGCAAAGACGGTCATGCGGCGCAGGTTGCCACCGCCGAAAAGGTCCATCAGACCGAGGGCAGAGCCGTTCTGCGCGCTGAAGAGCAGTTCCAATTGGTGGGCGTCTACGCCCGGCGTTGGAATATGCGAGCCCAGCCGGTAAACAGCGAGAACGCCGAACGTGAAGAGGACCCGCTTGCGCAGGTCGGGGATCCGGAAAATATTCAGAAACTTCTCAAGCATATTGATTCATCCGCTTCGGGGCGTTTTGCGCCACTTGAATCTTTCTGACAGACCATCTTACCGGCCAGACACCCGCCGTGTCGTGTCGGCCCGCAGGTTAGGCTGCTGCCGGAGCAGGTGCGCCGCCCAGAACAACGGCCTTCCCGCCAGCCTTTTCGATTTTCTCGACGGCCGACTTGGAAAACTTGTGCGCGTGAATGGTAAGGGCTGCCGTGAGCTCGCCGGAACCGAGAACCTTGATGAGCGCCTTCTTGCTGGAGGAGAGGCCAAGCTTCTTGTAGTCATCCAGGGCGATCTCAGTGATCTTCAGGCCCTCGGTCTGCTCGGCAATCCGATCCAGATTGACGACCGTGTACTCGGTGCGGAAGATGTTTGTAAAACCGCGCTTAGGCAGACGGCGGTGAAGCGGCATCTGGCCGCCTTCAAAACCACGCATCAGGCTTGAGCCCGTGCGGGAACCCTGGCCCTTATGGCCGCGGGTCGAGGTCTTGCCCATGCCGGATCCCATACCCCGGCCCACACGCTTGCGCCCGGTGTTGGCTTTCTTGGGTGCACGCAAATTCGAAAGATTCTTTGCCATGATTTTCCTCGCTATAGCGCCGGAGACTGGGTGTCCAGTCGTCCGACTCGCGTTGTGGCAACCCTTATTGGTTGCGAATGATGTCTAGCTAGCTTTCCAAAATCCGGACCAGGTGCGGAATGGTCTTCACCATGCCACGAACTGATTCGTTGTCCACGCGCTCGACAATCTGGTTGAGGCGCGTAAAGCCCAGTCCCTTCACAACCGCCTTGTGATGGGCGGGCGTGGAGTTCTTCGAGCGGTAATACTGAATGCGAATCTTCTTCGGGTCTGCCATGGATTACATCTCCTCCGCAGTCTTGCCGCGCATGGTGGCCACTTCTGCCCGGTCACGCAACTGCGTCAGGGCGTCGAAGGTGGCCTTGATGACGTTGTGCGGATTCGGCGAGCCGAGGCTCTTGGTAAGTACGTTCTGCACGCCGGCCGAGGTCATGACCGCACGCACTGCGCCGCCGGCGATGACGCCGGTACCTTCAGGAGCCGGCTTCAAAAGCACCTGGCCGGAACCGTAACGGCCCAGCACCTGGTGCGGAATCGTAGTTTCAGTCAAGTTGATGCGGAACAGGTTCTTCTTGGCCGACTCGATTCCCTTGCGAATGGCTTGGGGAACCTCCTTGGCCTTGCCTGAACCGTAACCCACCACGCCCGAAGCGGCGTCGCCGACCACCACCAACGCGGCAAACGACATGTTCTTGCCACCTTTGACCACCTTGGTCACGCGATTGATGGCCACCACCTGATCCTTCAGGTTGTACTGGTTGGCATCGAGTTTCTTCTTCAAAATCGTCATTTTTCTCTCGTCTGTCCTTCCGGGCGATTTTCAATACGCCCTGGAAATCCTTGTTCCGGAAAACTCAACCAAAACGCTAAAGAGCGGCGCTTAAAACTCCAGGCCGGCTTCGCGGGCAGCGTCGGCCAATGCCTTGATGCGCCCGTGATAAAGATAGCCGCCACGATCGAAGACCACCTTCTTGATGCCCTTCTCGACAGCCTTCTCGGCCACTGCCTTACCAATTTCTTTTGCAGCTGCCACATTGCCGCCGGTCTTGAGCTTGATCGTTGAGGCGGAAACCAGCGTCTGCCCTGTCTGGTCGTCAATGACCTGCGCATAGATGTGATTCAGCGAGCGGTACACATTCAGCCTTGGCCGTTCCGCGGTACCTGCGAGCTTGCGGCGGATGCGGTCGTGAATGCGCTGGCGAATTGCATTTCTCTTGGTCTGCGTAATCATGGTCTCTCGTTCCTATCAGCGGAGCCGCCTTGCGACCCCGTTCGGTTGATATTTCAGGTTCCTACTTCGAGCCAGTCTTGCCGGCCTTCTTCTTCAGTTTCTCGTCCGAGTAGCGCACGCCCTTGTTCTTGTATGGATCGGGCTTGCGGAGCGAACGCATATCTGCGGCTACCTGACCCACTTTCTGCCGGTCAATGCCGGTGATGGTCAGGTGGGTCTGCTTCGGGTCGACTGCCGCCTCAATGCCCGTGGGCAGCGGGAACTCGATCGGGTGCGAGTAGCCCAGCGTGAAAACCACTGTGCCCTTCCCCTTCAGCTCGGCGCGATAGCCGATGCCAACGATATCCAGTTCCTTCTTCCAGCCCGCCGTGACACCATGAACGGCGTTGAATACCAGCGCGCGGGTCAGGCCGTGCACCGCGGCATGCTTGTCGGTATCCCGATTGACATGCAGGAGCCCGTCCTTGGCTTCGAGCGAAATGCCCTCGGCGATCAGCGCCGAAACTTTGCCCTTGGGGCCTTCGACCAGAACCGTATTACCCTCAACCTTATACTTGACGCCCGCGGGCAGCGGGATCGGCTTTTTTCCAATGCGCGACATTGATTCAATCCTTCTTGTGGCTTGCGAGTCCCGAGAAGCAGTTGTCAGTGATCAGTTGTCAGTGATCAGTTTCAACGCACCGTCGTTCCACTGCAGCCGGCTAACTACCAAACTTCGCAGAGCAGCTCGCCGCCCACGCCTTCGCGGCGTGCCTGGCGGCCGGTCATCACGCCCTTCGGCGTGGTGAGGATGGCGATGCCAAGTCCGCCCTGGACGCGCTTGATCTCGTCGCGGCCGATGTAGACGCGGCAGCCGGGACGCGAGATGCGGGCCAGATCGCGGATAGCCGCTTCAGTGCCGCCGTACTTCAGGTACACGCGCAGCACCAGCTTGCCTTCCTCTTCCTGGGTCTTGTAGTTCGAGATATAGCCCTCCTCCTTGAGGATGCGGGCAATCTCGGTCTTCAGCTTCGAAGCTGGTACATCCAGCTTCTGATGACGCGCCCGGATTGCATTCCGGATCCGCGCCAGAAAATCTGCTACTGGGTCGGTCAGACTCATTCATTCTCCTTCATTCCCCGTTCGCTCCCGGTCTCACTTCATCAGGAGAACCAGCGGGAATGCGTACTACAGTGTTCAACTATCTTGCTACCAGCTCGACTTGACGACGCCTGGGATTTCGCCCTTGAGCGCCAGCGCACGAAAACACAAGCGGCAGACGCCGAACTTGCGCAGAAAACCGCGCGGCCGCCCGCAGAGTTGGCACCGGTTGTGCTTGCGGCAGCTAAACTTCGGCTTCCGCGCGTCTTTCACTCTCTTTGCAGTAGTTGCCATAAATCCTCAAATCCCCTTGCGCTTACCCTACGCGCCGAACTTACGCTCCCTGGCGGAACGGCATCCCGAAGGAGCGCAACAGCGCCCGCGCCTGGTTGTCGTCCTTGGCCGTGGTCACAATGGTGATGTTCATGCCCTTCAGCTTCTCCACCTTGGAGTAGTCAATCTCCGGAAAGATCAGCTGATCGCGCAGGCCGAGCGTGTAATTGCCGCGCCCGTCAAAACTCTTGGTCGAAACGCCGCGAAAATCGCGAACCCTGGGCAGCGCGGTCGAGATCAGGCGATCGAGAAACTCGTAGGCCTTCTCATTGCGCAATGTAACCATGGCGCCGATCGACATGCCGGCGCGCACCTTGAAGGCCGCGATCGACTTCTTTGCCTTGGTGGTCACCGGCTTCTGCCCGGTGATCTGGGTCAAGTCGGCCACCAGCGGATCAAGCAGCTTGGTGTTCTGCGTTGCCTCACCCAAGCCCATATTGATCACGATCTTTTCCAACTTCGGTACCGCCATCGCATTGTCAAGCCCCAGCTCCTTTTTGAGAGCCTGCTTGATCTCTTTCTGGTACTTCTCTTTCAACCTTGCTGCCATGTTCCTTACTCTCTTTCTCCCGGCCCTCGGAGTAGTCGTCTCGGCGACCGTTTACCGTTGCGGAAGGGGACTGGCCGTTCAGGCAACCGCGCTTCGCGCATTTCCCGTTTAGCCTTCAAATGTTTGAATCAGCTCTCAGCATGCAGTGCGTCTCAATCAAGAACTCACTGCCTCCTGAAACCTGACCCCTGTCTCACTACTTCTTCGTCGGCAGTGTCTGTCCGCACTTCTTGCAGACACGAACCTTGGTGTCGCCCTCAACCTTGAAGCCCACACGGACCGGTCCGCAGTTGGGGCAGACAATCATTACGTTCGAAACATTGATCGGCGATTCCTGCTCCGCGATGCCGCCCTTGGTCCGCTGTCCTTGCTTACTGGAAACCGTCTTCTTGACCACGCGTACGTGCTCCACAAGAACCGTACCCTTGTCGGGGAAGACGCGCAGCACGCGGCCCGTCTTGCCGCGGTCGGAGCCAGTGAGCACCTTGACTGTATCGTTGCGATGAATATTCAAGCTCTGCATTTCTTCTCCAAAACCAGCGGACTGCCCTTAAACGACTTCGGGAGCCAGCGAAACGATCTTCAAAAACTTCTTCTCGCGCAGCTCACGAGCTACCGGCCCAAAGACACGCGTGCCAACTGGCTCATGGTCGTCACTGATCACCACCGCCGCATTTTCGTCGAAGCGAATGTAGGTGCCGTCGCGGCGCCGGTATTCCTTGCGGGTGCGGACGATGACCGCCTTGACCACTTTGCCCTTTTTCACGGTGCCGTCCGGCGAAGCTTCCTTCACCGCAGCGGTCACGATGTCGCCGAGGCCGGCCTTCTTGCCCAATCCGCCGCCGAGCGGCAGAATCACTTGCAGCTTGCGCGCGCCGGAGTTATCGGCCACCGCGAGCATGGTTCTCATTTGCACTGCCATGGTTGTTCTCCTTACCCGCCAGCTCTAGTTGGCAGCCTTGATTTCGGCCGGGACCGCCGCGTCCTCAATCTGCGCGAGCGATGAACGACGGACAATTTCTTCAAGCGCCCACCGCTTGAGCTTGCTCAGCGGTCGCGTTTCCCGGATGCGCACAACATCGCCCATACGCGCGGAACTCTGCTCGTCGTGGGCATAGAACTTCTTGGTCGAACGCACAATGCGCTTGTACTTGTTGTGAGCCTTGCGCATTTCGACCTCGACCACGATGGTCTTCTGCATCTTGGTCGAAACCACCTGGCCAACCTTCTCGTTACGCCGCGCGCCGGTTGTCGGCGCCTGTGTTGCTTCTGTCGTCGCCGTCATTTAGCGGGCTCCCTTCCCTGTTGCAACCTTGGTGTCCTTGGCTGCCGAATCGTCCGCAGTTGCGCCGCGGATGCCCAGCTCGCGCTCTTTGGCCACGGTCTTGATCTGCGCGATCTCCCGGCGCAACTGGCGAAGCTTTTTCACTCCGTCGTTCTGCCCCAGCGAAACCTGAAACCGAAGCCGGAAAAGCTGCTCGGAGGCTGTCTTCTCCTGGTGCGCCAGCTCGTCGTTGCTCAAACTGCGAATCTTTGCGAGTTCCATCTCTTTACTTCTCTCTCCGGCGCTTAGCGCTCCCTTACCGGTCTGCGCAGCGCGTCAAAATTGGGTACCGGGTTTACTTGGCCGCGGCAACAACCTTTTCGGCGCCCGGGCGCATGACGAACTTGGTCCTCAACGGCAGCTTGTTCGATGCCAGCCGCATAGCTTCCTGTGCGACGTCCGGGGCTACCCCTTCCATCTCAAAGAGGATCTTGCCCGGCCGCACCACGGCTACCCAATGATCCAGCGCGCCCTTGCCCGAGCCCATTCGAACTTCGGCCGGCTTCTTGGTGATTGGCTTATCCGGGAACAGCCGCAGCCAGATCTTGCCGCCGCGCTTGATGAAGCGGGTCATGGCGATACGGCTGGCTTCGATCTGGCGGTCGGTAATGTAACCGCACTCCAGCACCTTCAACCCGTATTCACCGAACGACAGCGAGGACCCGCGCCACGCCTTGCCACGGCGCTTGCCCTTTTGCTGCTTGCGGAACTTCACCTTCTTTGGCATCAACATAACGAAACCCTCTTCAAACCAGCGGACAGCTTGCAGCTGCCAGCTAACAGTTCCTTTTCTCAGCAACCCATCAACTGTCAGCTGTTTGCTGTCAGCTGTGACCTGCCTTTAAAACACTGATGTCCCGACTGCGGGGGCCTGGCGGCGCTTCTGCTCGTAGATGTCTCCGCGGTAGATCCAAGTCTTCACGCCGATAACACCATACGTCGTATGCGCTTCAGTAAAGCCGTAGTCGATGTCCGCGCGCAGCGTGTGCAGCGGCAAACGACCCTGCAGATACCACTCTGAACGGGCAATTTCGTTTCCGTTCAAGCGACCAGAAACGCGGACCTTGATTCCCTTGCAGCCGAAGCGGAGCGCGGAGTCAACACTCTTGCGCATGGCGCGACGGAAGCTGACGCGCTTCTCGAGTTGCAGCGCGATGTTCTCCGAAACCAATTGCGCGTCCAACTCCGGCTTGTTCACCTCGATGATGTCGATGAACACGTCACGGCTGGTACGCTTGCCGAGCTCGGTCTTGAGCTTCTCGATCTCCGCACCCTTGCGACCGATCACGATGCCCGGCCGGGCGGTGCGGATCAAAAAGCGCAGCTTGTTGCCTGGGCGCTCGATCTCAACCGAGCTGACGCCCGCGGCCTTCAGCTTTTCGCGCAGCTCAGCCTTGAGCTTCACGTCCTCGACCAGGAGCTTCGAGTAGTCGCGCTCAGAGAACCAGCGCGAACGCCACGGCTTGTTCACTCCGAGCCGGAATCCGTAAGGATGGACTTTCTGTCCCATATGTTTCCTCTCAAACCCTCTAGGCCTACTTAGCGGCCTTATTCTTCGTTGCCCCAGCCGTCTTGGCTGCTGCTTTCGGCGCTGCTTTCTTGGTCGCAGCCGCCTTGGTTGCCTTGGGCGCCTTAGTTGCCGGCTCTTCTACCTTGGTCACCAAACCCTTGGGTGCCTCGCGCTCGGCCACGGCGAGCACAATGTGCGTCAGGCGACGCTGGTACCGGAATGCCCGTCCCATCGGCGCGGGGCGAACGCGCTTCATGCGCGGTCCGTCATTAGCCAGAGCCGTCTTGACGTACAGGTTGTCCACGTCCAGATCGGTGCCCTGCTCGCCGGAGACATACTTGGCGTTATCCACCGCCGAGGTCAACAGCTTATGAATCACCGGGGCGATGCGCTTTTTTGTGAAGGCTGCTGTCGCCAGCGCCTCCTCGACCCCCCGGCCCTTGATCAGGTCGAGGACCAGGCGCGCCTTTTGCGGCGATACGCGCTGGAACTTGGCCTCGGCCCGGTATTCCTTTGTCTCGACTGCCATTGTGTCTTCCTCAATCTTTTTGCGCCCGAGGCCAACCTGGGCCCGCGCGCGGAATCTCTTGACTACCGCGGCTTGGCGCTGGTTTCAGCGGCCTTGCTCCCGCCGGTGTGTCCCTTGAAGGTGCGGGTGGGTGCGAATTCGCCCAGCTTGTGTCCCACCATGTTTTCCGTCACGTACACCGGAACAAACTTCTTGCCGTTGTGTACGGCGATGGTGTGGCCCACAAACTCGGGAAAGATCGTCGAACGCCGCGACCAGGTCTTGACTACCTTCTTGTCGTTCGCCTGGTTCAACACCTCGATCTTCACGGTCAGGTGCGCATCCACAAACGGGCCCTTCTTTGTCGAACGTGCCATAAATCTTCCGCTCCTCTACTTCGCCCGGCGGCTGACGATAAACGCGTCGGTCCGCTTGTTGTTACGTGTCTTGTAGCCGCGCGTCGGCTGGCCCCACGGGGTCACCGGATGACGGCCGCCTGAAGTCTTGCCTTCGCCGCCGCCGTGCGGGTGGTCCACAGGGTTCATGGTCACGCCGCGGTTGGTGGGACGAATGCCCTTCCAACGGTTGCGACCCGCCTTGCCGATGGCCACATTTTCGTGGTCTGTGTTGCCCACCTGGCCGATAGTAGCGAGGCACTCAACAAGCACCTTGCGCGTTTCGCCGGAAGGCAGCTTGAGCAGAGCGTAATCGCCCTCTTTGGCAACCAATTGCGCCTGCGCGCCAGCCGAACGAGCCATCTGCGCACCCTTGCCTGGCCGCAACTCGATGGCATGCACCGTGGTACCGGCAGGAATGTTCTTGAGCGGCAACGCGTTGCCAACCAGGATGTCCGCTTCTGGGCCTGAAGTCACGGTCGAGCCGACTTTGAGGCCAACCGGCTGCAGGATGTAACGCTTCTCGCCGTCCGCATAATGAACCAGCGCAATGCGCGCCGAGCGGTTTGGATCGTACTCGATGGTCGCCACCTTGCCCGGTACTCCATACTTGTCGCGCTTGAAGTCGATCAAGCGAAGCTTTTGCTTATGTCCGCCGCCGTGGTGGCGAATGGTCAGGTCGCCCGAGTTGCGGCGTCCGCCCGTGCGCTGCTTGACCACCAGGAGCGGCTTGTGCGGCGTATCCGTCGTCAGGTCGTCGTTGACCAGCGAAGTCTGGAAGCGCAGCGTCGGCGTTACCGGTCTGTATGTTTTGATAGGCATCGTCTTTGTCCTGGAGTGCTAGGGCTTAAAAACTCTCAAGCGCCGCTCTCCCCGTTTCTCCGGAACTCAGTTTCCTTGCGAGTTCCGATAATCCTTCATGGTCAGGCCCAACAGATTCCTGATCCGGAGTTCTTACAGGTTGCTCACATACTCTGGCAGCTTTTCGCCGGCCTTCAGCCGAACATAAGCCTTCTTCCAGTCCGGACGGAAGCCCGCGAACTTGCCGCGGCGGCGTTCCTTGCCAACTACATTCGCAGTGCGAACCGCAGAGACCTTCACCTTGAAGAGCGCCTCGACAGCCTGCTTGACTTCAATCTTGGTGGCATCGGGAGCGACGTCAAACACCAACGTCCCCTCGGTTTCCTTCACGCTCAAACCTTTTTCAGTAATGAGCGGGCGGCGAATCACGGTATATAGAGTCGGCATTACGCAGCCTCCGTTTCGGCGAGCTTGCGCTTCGACGCATTCTTCTCAAGCACCTCAGTCAACTGCTCAATGGCCGCCGTCGAGAAGATGGCCCGCTCATAGCGCAGCAGATCGTAAGGGTGAACTTCGTTATTGAGCACCAGTTCCACACCGGCCAGGTTGCGCGTGCCCAACCTCACTGCATCGGTGAGAGTCTTGAAGTTTTCAACGAGCAGAACCGTGCGCGTGACACCGAGCTTGTCCAGCGCTGCGCGATAGAGCTTGGTCTTGGCTTCCTTGATCTCGAGCGTGTCGACCACCGTCAGCTTGCCATCCGCCAACTTCGAAGCAATGGCCGAGCGGAGTGCGCCCAACAGTTTCTTGCGCGGGAAAGCGTAATCGTAGCTGCGCGGCTGCGGCCCGTGCACCGTGTAGCCATGGCGCCAGAGGGGCGAACGCACCGAGCCGATACGCGCTCGGCCTGTGCCCTTTTGCTTCCACAGCTTCTTGCCGGATCCGGCAACTTCGGTACGGCTCTTGGTCTTGTGCGTGCCCTGGCGCAGCGAGGCGCGGTATTGCTTGACCGCCTCCCACAGCAGAGCCTCGTTCACCTGGTCGGGCGCAAAGAGCGCATCGACCAACTCGATCGTGCCTACCTTGTCCCCGTTCAGATTCAATACATCCACGTTTGCCATCGTCTTCTTCTTCCGCCAGCTTATTGCCGGCTTGAATCTCTTTGTGCCCAAAGGGCACGTACGCCTGGACGGCCAGTCCCAGCAGGTGCCTACTTGCGTTTTGCGCTGGCCTTCTTTGAAGCCTTCAACGGATCGACCGTACCGGATCCGGCAAAGCCACGGCGCTCGCGCGGCGGAGCCTTGGCCTTGGAGATCAATACATAACCCTCGCGTGCTCCGGGCACCGCGCCTTCGACCATCAACAGGTTCTCATCCAGGTCGATTCCGCGAATGCGCAGATTGCGGACCGTAATCTGCTTGTCGCCCATGTGACCGGGCATGCGCTGCCCAGGAAACACGCGCGACGGAAAGCTGGAGGCGCCGATCGAACCTTGCACCTGGAACATATGTCCGTGCGACTTGGGACCGCCGCCGAATCCATGCCTGCGCACGACGCCCGCAAAACCACGCCCCTTGGAAGTACCAATCACGTCGACGAACTTGGCGTCAGTGAAGATATCCACCAGAACGCGGTCGCCCGCCTTGGTGTTGACGGTGCCTTCGGCGTCGGCTTCCAAGGCAACTTCCTTGATCACCTTGACCGGCGGTGCTTCCGTCTTGGCGAAGTGGCCAGCCTGCGGCTTGGTCACGTTCTTGTTCTTCACGAACTCGACCAGACCGATCTGCGCGGCTTCGTAACCATCCGCGGCGAGCGTTTTCAACTGCGTAATCACGCAAGGGCCAGCCTGCAGCACCGTAATCGGGTGCACATCGCCCTTTTCGTCGAAGACCTGCGTCATGCCGATCTTCTTTCCTAGAATCCCCGTAACTGCCATGTCTCCCTCGCCTCATCATGCGATCAAGAATTTCATCGCACTGCCGGGCCCTTCGCGGGCTGCGGACGTTCTAAGTTTTGTGCCGCTGCCGGCCGACCTGCGCAATAAGGCACGTCTGCCTGAACGGCTGGCTCACTTCTCGAAAGCCTTGATCTCTACATCAACGCCGGCCGGCAGGTCGAGCTTCATCAGCGCGTCCACCGTCTGCTGGGTCGGTTCGAGAATATCGATCAGCCGCTTGTGCGTGCGGATCTCAAATGCCTCGCGCGACTTCTTGTCCACGTGCGGCGAACGCAGCACGCAATACTTGTTCTTCATTGTCGGCAAGGGAATGGGGCCGGCCACCGTTGCTCCGGTACGCTTGGCCGTTTCCACAATCTCGCCGGTCGAGGTGTCCAGCACGCGATAGTCGTATGCCTTCAACCGGATGCGAATTCTCTGTCCTACCATGCCTGTCCGTCCTTGAACTGCACCGTCAGGTTACAGGGTACAGATGACAGTTTTCAGTTTCGAAACTCTACTGTCATCTGTCATCTGCAATCTGTCATCTGCTCTTACTTAACAATCTCCGAAATCGTACCCGCGCCCACCGTGCGTCCGCCTTCGCGGATCGCGAACCGAAGGCCCTTTTCCATGGCCACCGGCGTGATCAGCTCAATCTGCAACTGCACGTTGTCGCCAGGCATCACCATCTCCACACCCGCCGGCAACTCCGCAACGCCCGTCACGTCCGTCGTGCGGAAGTAGAACTGCGGCCTGTAGCCCTTGAAGAACGGCGTATGACGGCCGCCTTCTTCCTTGCTCAATACGTAAACTTCGCCCTTGAATACCGTGTGAGGCGTAATCGATCCGGTCTTGGCCAGAACCATCCCGCGCTCAACGTCTTCCTTCGGGATGCCGCGCAGAAGAAGACCGGCGTTGTCGCCCGCCATGCCTTCATCCAGCTGCTTCTTGAACATTTCAACGCCCGTCACAACCGTCTTGCGCGTCTCGCGGAAGCCGACGATTTCAGTTTCCTCGCCAACCTTTACCTTGCCGCGCTCGATGCGGCCCGTCACCACGGTTCCACGTCCAGAGATCGAGAAGATATCTTCGATCGGCATCAGGAAGGGCTTGTCGACCGCGCGATCAGGCCGCGGCACAAACGTGTCAACCGCTTCCATCAGCTCGTCGATCTTGGCTTCCCACGCCGG